>NZ_CP081849.1:0-600000 GCF_018982885.2 Polymorphobacter megasporae
ACAGGCTCTGGGACGTGTCAAAGCGGCTTATCGACGAACTAGGAAGCAGAAGCTCACGCGGCTAGTGTAAATAGGCGTCGAAGCATGACCCCCCTTATTCCAATGCGTAACCCTTTGAGGTCATGTCGGAAAACGCTATAACTGAAGGGTCAAGATCGGCGCCGATCGGGACCCCCTCTACGAGGAGAAAGTGCCCAACTACAATTGCTTACGGAGAATTGGTGGGGCCCAGGTTCGACGCCTATTCACAGTCATGGCGACGAGATCAGAATCCTCCGCTAACGAAAAGCCTCAATCTGTCCCATCGGTGCTGACGCCGCACACCTGTTGTCGCTGGACACCCTGCCTTCCGATCTGTACGACGTAAGCGTTTCGAGCGTCAGCTAATTCCTGAGATCGCCTTCACGCTACCAGCCATGGCGATGTAGTCCTCCATAAACTCGACATGTCCTTCATACAGCTCGCCCCATTTGGCCGGAGATATTTCGTGGAAGGCATCAAGTACGCCGTTCGCGGCTCCGCCAACCAGCACCTCGAGAACGAGCATCTCGCGACCCTCGACGGTCCAGGCAATCGGGACATATGGCCAAACCGCTCGGGAACCTCCCGGCAGCGCCAACCGTGGCCGGACGGGTCGTTTGTTCGCCCAACCAGAAAGCTCAACGTGCGTTTCGTTCGTTGCGATCAGGTCTAGGTAAGCCTGCCTGATCTCTGCCGTGCCCAGTAGCGCGCATGACACTCGATTATCGGTGACCTCCTCTGCTTCGTACTCCGGGTGTTCATCATTATCGATAAACTTTCCTCCATTCACCCGCATAAGCACCGATCGTAGCGTTTCAGGCAGCTGAAGCTCCAGCGCCCTCTCCAGGTCCGCAAGCTCGCTGGGCGTCGCGCCAGGGCGGAAGTCGCAGACCTCAGGTCTGCGTTCGCATAGCATATCAAGATGGTCCAACAGGGGAATAAGCCGCACGGCGTCGGCGATTCTGCGCCACGCTGTCCATACCGCTTCGGCCAACGCGACCTCCGGCAAGGTAAGTATTGCGACGAGCTTGGTCGCTAAGTCGCGGAAGCCGTCTTCAGACGAATCGATCGCATGGGTTAAGGCCCAGCTGATCTCTAGCGTACCCGCTCCAAGCTCGACGACTGTGGGGGTGGCCGCCACGCTCTGAATGCCGTCGAGAACGGCTTGGGCGTCCGCCGCCGAAAGCCCAACCGACAGACAACCCTCTCGCTTGGTAATGCCGACCGGCACCGTAACCGAAAGACTGGTCGATGCCGCGTTCGGAGTGAACCGCGCACTAAGCAGCCCCGCCCTCCGGCCCTGCCTCTCGATTGTCGCTTGCAAACGTCGATCGGTCATTGCCGGTGTCGCGGGTCGCGAGAAGTTCAGGACCTCCGTGCCCGCGAGCATCGCGTCAGCGCGAACGCGCCCGAGTTGGACATAGGTGGAGGAAGAACCCCTCCCCCCGCCGTTGATGCCGATCAGTAAGGGGCGTGACACTTGGTTCGGACTTCCAGCTAGACTGGGTTTTAGCGCTGATGCAGGTTGTAGGCGAATAAGACGGAATTGTAGGAGGACTCTAAACTTTTGACATCCCGTCGCACCGACTCCGCGTGGGATGCCAGATCGTGGTCTGGGTTAGCGAGCGTTCCGACGCACTGCTCCGGCGGAAGATTCTGAACGTCGGTCGAATTCTTACCGTATTACTCCATGCTCTCCGATTAGTCTTCTTTGAGGCCGACATCGTGCCCATTGATAATGCAAGTCACGTTCCAGCCTTAGCTCAAGGAATTCAACCTTCCTTCGATATCCGACAATTGCTGTTCAGAAGGCTTGCTCTGCGCGGCATGGGCCAACCCCGCGCTGTGGCCATGCCAATCGGCATGCAACACGCTCGTACGCTTCTTGTCATCGTCCTACGCGCGGACATGAGCGTCATTGGGCAATCCTACGATCGGGAAGGTCCGGGTTGTCTTTTGCCCCGACGCAAGGGTGTTGGCCGAACTTGCTTTGGGACCGACGATGAACAACCGGAGCGGGCCTCCATGCGTGTCGTAGGCGACCGCGACCTGATTTGCGCCGGGATGCAGGCGGGGAAGCGGGACGGCATACCGCAAACGACCCTGAGAGCTGGCGCCGCTGTCGTTGCCATCCACGATCGCTGAGAAGTCGCCAGAAGAGGCCGCGGCTTGGTCGAGATAAATGAAGCCTGCGGCACCATTCGGGTACTCCGATAGATATAGTGGCCTGAAATCCTTTGCAGGTGCGTTAGTGATGTCGAAAACGCCTGGAGCTTGCCTGATTCGGCAGTGTCGACGTGGGCGTATAACAACGGAGCGGGACAGCCTGTGTTGCGCAGCGTCTATCGGCAGCAAGCCCCTCAATACAAGCCATTCGACATCGCTCAGATCGCCCCGGCTCAAGCTCGCCTCCAAAAGGAAGCTTTGAATCAACCACCGAGTCTGGCGTCAACCAATTTGTCCACGCCACCTAGTAGGAGCTAGACCTTCTTCGCGGTCGTAAAGTCGTAGCCGCCGCGGACCGCGCGCTCAGCGTTGGTATCGTCGCGAAGATACTGGTTAAACTGAACCTGACTAAAATTAAGGGCGATGTTTTCCATCGGTTCGCCGCCCGAGCTTTGGCCCGACGTCGTAAACGACGTGCAGATCACGTTCTTCATGACGTATTCGATATACTTTGCCTCAGCACCATCCGATGCCTGGATCGTGACGGCAAGTTGTGCTTCGGGGGTATTCTTGCCCTCGAGCGACTGGAGCATGAACTGGGTGGTCGTATCGTCCTGACGCTTGACCAGATGAACGTCGCCCGGCGTAACCTTGCCCGATGACATTCGGTTACCGGCGGCACCGGCGGTCGTTTGCACCGCGACCGAAAAACCCCAGCTGTAGGAATCGAGTTCGATCCAGCCCTTGTACGGACCGGCGGTTACGGCACCCTGAAGCGACCCGAGCTTGAGATAAACTGGCATATTTCGCCCTCTAACGTGATGAAGTGGTGATCGCGTAAATTTCGTCGCGCGTCAATAATGCCGTTACTTCTGGCCGATCGACGGGTGAAGCGGAAGGGGCACAAGCCGTCGCTGAGTACCTCATTCAGCTTGGTCGATCATCACCCGTTTGCTATCAGGTCGTCATGCCTACAATCGCCGGTGAATCCTACGAACAGCGTCTGGCCGACGTTTTGCGGCGCACGATGACCAAGGTTGGTCCAGAGGTAAGAGATCAGCTGGCGGCGTTGATCACGCCTAGCTCTCTGGCCATCGTTGCGGCGGTGCTTGTTGCCTGGGTGGTTAGTCATGCCTTTGGCGTAGGCGAAATCGTCGACGTAATCACCAGTGTAGTGGGAATATTCTCGATCGGCATGGCCGTGTTTTCCGGGATCGATGAGCTCTATCAGTTTGGGAGCAGGGCCTATTATGCGCGAACGCCTGCAGACCTGGACGCGGCGGCTCAACATCTTGCCAAAGCCATCGCCATTCTAGGTATTCAGGCCGTGCTCGCTTGGCTATTTAGGGGACGACCACGGGGAGGACGCGTGTTCCAGGAGGATATGCCGCCGATCAAATCCGGTGTTCGCTATCGGCCGCAAACGACAAGAGTGGGATATCTGAAGGCCCATACAGGACGATCGAATTTCTGGGGCGACAGCGAAATCTCCTCGCTAGGGACGAAAGAGGACCAGGAGCTCGCTCGTGTCCACGAGAGCATTCATCAATTCCTCGCTCCTAAGTTTTACATTCTACGACGATACCGCGTCGAAAATACTGCCGGGTCGTACATCAATTCATCGTTCTACCGGTATACGGTCGAGGCGGTAGCGGAGACACTGACGAAGCTCCGGGTTCGGGGCTATGCCTGGGAGAACCTGAAGCTCGGCATGAAATACCCCGTCTATGATGGCGAGGTTTATGTCTACCTGATGAAAGCTGGCGCCGCCGACCCGGAACTGTACGGATCGGGCTTGATCCCGGAAGGCGCCGGATTGATAGCCGGCGGCCTGAGTTCAGGATATTCCTATCACCTGTGGTTCAAGCGCGGCGCGCCGGGGTTGTTTCGGGAGTGGGTTAAAAGCTACCATCTCCGGGTATTGACTGGCAACCACCGGCATCATTGAGTAGCATGTAGGAGTAAACCAAGGGGGTGGTTCGGCTGTCTGCACGTGAATAGCCATCGAGACGGGCTCTCTGTTCAATTGCGAAACTCTTTGAAATCTTGATAGAAATCGCCGTTAAAGGGGGGCGGTCGGCCCCCTCCGCGGCTCGCATCAGGATCGTCACATATTTAGGGGTAACGACGATCATCATCGACCAGAAGATGAGCGAGAGCACGCCGAAGACGTGTAGCCGGTCGACGATCAGGGTATGATGACCCGCAAATGTCTCACGGAATGCGTATAGCGGCGAGGTGCCGCTATCCCCAAAACCGATGCCGATCGCGCCAAGGGTGAGTTTCAGCGTAAGCGCTGTGTTGACCCCGCCTTGTTGACGACGACATAACCCGCGAGTCCTGCTGGTCCCTGGGGCTGCCGGTGCTGATGCTATGATGATGTCATGTGACGATGCTAGCTCGATGGGCGGACGTGCGGCGCGGATTGAGGTTTTCACCGGTACGAGGCGGCGGCGACCCTGGTCCGATGTTGAGAAGGCGTGGATCGTTGCAGAGAGCTAAGCTGGCGACGGCATCACCGTCTGTGACGTGGCGCGCCGCAACGGCATCTGCCCCAGCCAGCTGTTCACTTGGCGGCGGCAGTTGCGCCGTCCGGTGGAGACCGCCGAACCGCTATTGTTCGTGCCGGCGATCGTCGAGCGTGAAGCCGCTCCGGCGCCGCTACCGGCACAGCGGCAGCAGCGTCGCAGATTAGCTCGCCGCGGCAGTAGCCCAGCCGCGATCGAGGTGAGCATGGACGGCATTTCGGTGCGGATCGGCCGGGGCGCTGACGCGACGCTGATCGCTGCTGTATCCGATGCGCTGAAGGGTAGCCGTTGACGACGCTGGGGCCAAGCGGTGCGACCCGCGTGCTGGTCGCGACCCGACCGGTAGACTTTCGCAAGGGGATGGGAGGGTTGGCGGCGCTGGTGGCGGCCCAGCTCGGCGGCGATCCGTTCTCGGGTGTTGTCTATGTGTTTCGCGCCAAGAAGGCCGACCGGGTAAAGCTGGTCTGGTGGGACGGCACCGGCCTGTGCCTGATGGCCAAGAAGCTGGAAGCCGGCGCCTTTAGTTGGCCATCGGTGCATGACGGCATGATGCGAGTGACCGCCGCCCAGCTCGGCAGCATGGCGGTCGCGACCTCGAAAGCGGCAAGCCGCGCCGCCGGCGTCTGCGCCGTCGCAATCAGTCCGGCAAACGCCGGCGGAAACAGATTGCGATATCCCTCGGCCAGTCCCGGCGCCTTGGCGTCGTAGGCGCTGCTCAGCGTCATCAGGCATAGGCGCAAGGAAAGATCATCGGCGATATCGAGGTTCAACGCACCGACCTGCTTCAGCAAACTCCGCATACGACCAGGCGCCTGCGCCATCTCGAGGCGGATCGCCTGGGCCTTGCTTGTCATGGTCGGCAAGGCGCGCAAGGGCAGGATCGCATGTTCGACAGCGGCGTGAAACGCGCTAGCGGTCATTCCCGCGTCGTCCACCGCAGCGATGACCGCCGTGATGCTAGCCCGGTATCGACCAAGCTCTTCAACGGCGCGCAGCTCGATGGTGCGACGCGCCTGGCTCCACAACTGGCCAATCCGGCGACTGGCCTGATCGAGAACGGTGTCGGTCATTTCCAGGAGTTGCAAGCGCAGCCAGCAGCCGATCTCGACCGTTCGGCGCGGATCCTTGAGGCGCGAAAGCGTCGCTGCCTTTCGCCGGGTGATCCGCCGGGCGTGAAGCCGCATCCGTTCGATCGGGACATCGGGCAACGCAACCCGTTCGGCACCCAGACGCCGCAGTTCGTCAATCCGTTCCTTGACGCCGCCGATATCTCCTCGGCCAAAACCGGTGACCGGCGCGCGCAGCCAATTGAACAGCGATTGTCCTGCCTCGGGACCAGCACCCGACAACTCGACCACCCAAGTCGTGGCCATGGCCGCACTTACCGAGGCGGTTATCGCGCGGCGGAGTTCCTCCAGGACGTGGACCTGGGCTGCCGCCGCCATCGCTTCCAGAGGGCGCGCACCCGGCAGAGCATAGCCGTGATCGTAAAGTCAAAGCCGTGCCTCCCGAACCAGCCCGTCGCGGTTGATCTGCGCGGTTGCCTCGCGGCGCAAGAACGCCGTCAGTCGGCGCGTGGCATGGTTGAGCAGCGGTTTTAAGCCAAGCGCCTCGGCTGCGATGCGCTGATGTTCGAACAGCGTCATCCGGCGGCGGTAGATCGAGCACAGCGTGGCGATCCGGGGTACCGGCATCCCCGCCTCCGTGGCCGCGAAAGCCAGCACCGTCGCCGGCAAACGCTCGACCGCGGACAAAGGCCGACCAGACAGCCGTAAAAAGCCGATATGCAGGATCAGGCCAAGCCGGGTCAGCGATCGCCGGCGCGCATCAACAACAGGCTTGGTCCGGTCGTCCAGGCCGAAGAACCAGGCAATCTCGGCCTCGGTCAGCGACGCCGGCACCGTCTCGCAACCCAGATAGACTTGTCGCCAGCTTTCCATCGCCGCACCCGCTTAACCAGACGGTAGCTTAACTAAATTCCGCACGGCGAGTCCCGAAAGCAAGAGACTTCCTTAACATGTTGAAATACAATGATATGCCTCTATAGCAAAACTTTTAATTTACTGATATCATGGGAAACTCCCTACCGCTACTTTCAGAGATTCCGGTACGGAAACCTTCTGACGGTCGATCTGGGCAAGCCGCTGCGCGGCGTGCCGCTTCAGCAGTGGCGAGCGGCAGACATGTTCGCGGTTCTTTGCAGCTGTGCGATCTTTGACTAGCCCGCGCCGGGCGACCTGCAACTCCTTCATGGCGTCGAGGGTTTCGCTGGAGATCGGCAGCGCTGGCAGCTCGAGCAACGCGCCCATGTGCACCAGCATCGCGGCATCGACGGCATCGGTTTTGGCGTTGCAGCCGATCGCTTCGGCAAAGCGCCGCGCCTTCCGCGGGTTGACCTTGGCGAGCGACAGGCCGGCACTCCCGAGCCAGCGCTCGAAGTCGTGATGGTATCGCCCGGTCGGCTCGAAGACGACGCGGGTGACGTCACGATCCTCAAGCCAGCCCAGCAACGCCTTGAGGCCCTTGGCATCATTGGTGAACTGGCGGGCGATGCCCGCCGGGTGCAGGTGAACATCAAGCGTCGCTTTGCAGATGTCGACGCCGACATTCTGAGCTATAGTGATTTCCATCTTTTCCAGGCCCTCTGCTTGTCATGCGGGCCCTCCAGCCCACGTATCCGTTCAGGCCGCAGGAAAAGAGAAGGGCGATCAAACTCTAGCTCGGCCCACAACGGCCAGCATTTTCACGATCCGTCCCTTCCCGCCGCCGGCGAGTTTGCGGCTCGTCGGCGGCGGCCCATCCTCGCAGAAAGGCCGACCTTTTCATAAGACAAGCAGATTTGGGTAGCAGAACACGGATCACGCTCGCTTATGGACACACCAGTAGTATGACTTGAGTAAACATATAGCGACGCGGGGGTTCTCCAGTCACAGCCCTGCACAGCTACACGAGCCGGCAAGATAGCCGGCAGCCGCTGAGCGGTCGTACGCGGTCCGGTTCAACTAAGAATGCAAACTGCCCTCACCTGACTCGCGACCCTCAGACGCGGGCGTGCTTGCCGCCGTACCGTTGGCAGATATAGCTAGACAGCTGTTGCGTCATACCCAAGGCACTCTTCGCTGATTTCGGGGAACAGGATAGCGGGATCTGGCTCTGACCCGTCGCGCGCCGCCCGACCTTGCGGCAGAGTTCCTCGACGTCAGCCCGGGTCAGCAGGTTCTTCTCGCGCATCAGGCAGAGCAGGCTCTGCAGGATGATCAGGCTTTCCTCGCCCGGATCACTGGCACTCGGGGTCATCGGTCTCTCCTTCGTTGGAAACAGGCTATGCTCATTCCTGTCGTTCGCAAGTGGTCGCGCGATCGGTTCACTTCAGCCCACCGCCGAGCGAACGATAGAGCTCCACTAGGTTGCCGCCCCGGTTGAATCGTGTCGTCACCAGCTGCTGCTGCGCGGCATAGGCGGTCCGCTGCGTATCCAGCGACGTAAGAAAGGAGTCGACGCCAGCCTGGTACCGCGCTTTCGCCAATTTCGCGGCGATCTGGGCGGCATTGACGCGCGCCGACTGTGCCGCGATCTGCTCGTCGATCGTACCGCGCTGGGCAAGCGCATCGGCAACCTCGCGGAAGGCGGTCTGCACCGTCTTCTGATAGGTCGCGACCGCTCCCTGCCGCGCGGCGCGCGCGTAATCGAGATTGCCTCTGTTCCGGCCGCCGTCGAACAGCGGCAGCGAGATCGCGGGGCTCACCGTGTGGGTGCCCGACCCGCTGCCGAACAAACCGCCGAGCGTAGGACTGATCGTGCCGAGTGCGGCGGTCAATGAGATCGTCGGGAAAAATGCCGCGCGTGCCGCGCCGATGTTGGCGTTCTGCGCGATCAGCTGATGCTCGGCCTGGAGCACGTCCGGCCGGTGCAGCAAAACGGTCGACGACAGATCGGTCGGCAATACCGCGATGCCCGCCCGTGCGTCGCCGAGCGCTACTGGCAGCAGCGCCGGCTCGACCGGCGCACCGACCAGCAGATCGAGCGCGTTGACGTCCTGCGCGATCCGGGTGCGCAGGACCGCAATGTCGTTGCGCGCGGCTTGGTAATTGGTTTCCGCCTGACGCGGCTCGAGCTCCGAAGCAACGCCAATGCGAAACTGCGCGGACGTCAGGTCTAACGTGTCCTTAAAGGTGCCGAGCGTTCGCCGGGACAGCGCGAGCTGGTCCTCGTCCGACGCAATCGTCAGCCAGGCGGTCGCAATTTCCGCGATCAGGCTTATCCGGGTGCTGCGTTGCGCCTCGTCGCTGGCAAAATACTGTTCGAGTGCCGCCTTGCTAAGGTTGCGGACACGGCCGAACAAATCAAGTTCGAATGCCGAGAAACCGACGTTAGCTGAGTAATATTGGAGGTTGGTCGAACCGGTGCCAACCGAGCCACCGACCGCGCCCGTACCCACAGCAGTACCGCCGGCACCGGTTCCGGGGGTGGCGGAGCTACCCGTAGTCGCGCCCGCCGAGCCGATGGGATTGTTGGTGTAGGTCGCCGCTGCCGATGCGGTCGTCGACGGGAACAGCACGGCGCGCTCGACGTGGTATTGCGCGCGCGCCTGGAGCACGGTCGCCGCGGCGATTTGCAGATTGCGGTTGTTGTCGAGCCCGCGCTGGATCACCTGGCGGAGCCGATCGTCGATGAAGAAATCGCGCCAGCCAACCTTGGTGATGTCGCGTGCGTCGGTCGCGGCGACGGGATAGATCCCGCCCTGCGGCAGCGCCGCCGGTACCGCGCTCGCGGGCCGGAGGTAATGCGGCGCGAGATTGCAGCCGGTAAGCACGGTGCCGGCGACGAGCACCGCGGCGAGCGGGAAACGGATCGTCACGCGCATCAGGCCCCCTGCGGCGTCGGACGCGCGCCATCGGCATCGGGGGCAGCGGCCTCGCCCTCGGGCTTCGCCTCGTCGCCGTGACGGCCGAACAGTTGCAGCACGACGATGAAGAACATCGGCACGAAGAAGATCGCGAGGACCGTGGCGGAAAGCATGCCGCCGACGACCGCGCGGCCGATCGCGTTCTGGCCGCCCGCGCCCGCACCGGTGGTGATCGCGAGCGGAAACACGCCGACGATGAACGCCAGCGACGTCATCAGGATCGGGCGCAGCCGCACCTTCGCGGCCTCGATCGCGGCGTCGAAGGCGTTCATGCCGTCGCCCATCCGCTCCTCGGCGAATTCGACAATCAGGATCGCGTTCTTCGCCGAGACGCCGATCGTGGTGATCAGGCCGACCTGGAGGTAGATATCGTTGTTGAGACCGGTCAGCGTCGCCGCGAGCAGCGCGCCAAGAACCCCGAGCGGCACGACTAGCAACACCGAGATCGGTACAGACCAGCTTTCGTAGAGCGCCGCGAGGCACAGAAAGACGATCAGCAACGACAGGCCATACAGCGCGGGTGCCTGCCCGCCGGACAACCGCTCCTCGTAGCTAAGACCCGTCCATTCGAGCCCAGTGTCGGGCGCGACCTTGTCGTGCATCGCCTGCATCGCGTCCATCGCCGCGCCCGACGAGATGCCCGGCGCTGGCTGGCCGAGAAGCTCCATCGCCGGCTGGCCGTTATAGCGGGTAAGCTGCATCGGTGCCTGCGCCCACGACGTGGTCGAGAAGGCGCTGAACGATGCCATCGTGCCGCTGCTCCCCCGGACGTAGAACTCGGCAAGGCTCTCGGGCGACAGGCGGTATGGCTCGTCGGCTTGTAGATAGACGCGCTTCACCCGTCCTCGATCGAGGAAGTCGTTGATGTAAGATCCACCCCATGCGGTGGAGATCGTGTTGTTGATACTGGCGAGGTCGAGCCCAAGCGCGCGCGCCTTGTCATGGTCGACCTCGATCTTGAGTTGCGGTGCATCTTCGACCGCATTGGGGCGAACACCGACAAGGCTCTTGTTCTGCGACGCCGCGCCCAGCATCGCGTTGCGTGCGGCCAGAAGCTTGGCGTGGCCAATACCGTTCAAGTCGACCAGCTCGAGATCGAAGCCGGTCGCGTTGCCCAGTTCCGGCACGGCTGGAGGAATAACCGCGAAGATCATCGCGTCCTTGAACTGCGAGAAGACCTTCATCGCCCGGGTGACGATCGCCGGTGCCGTGTTACCGCTGCCCCCGCGGTCCGCCCAGCCCTTGAGCGGAATGAAGGCGATGCCGGCGTTCTGGCCGTTCCCGGCGAAGCTGAAGCCGTTGGCGGTATAGACGCCTGCAACGTTGCTGCCCTCCTTCTGCAGGAAGTGGTTGCGGATCACGTCGAGCGCTTGCTGGGTTCGTGCGCTGGTTGCGCCGGCCGGCCCCTGCACCAGTGCGATGATGATGCCCTGGTCCTCGTCCGGCAGGAAGCCGGTCGGCAGGCGGACGAAGAGTGAGGCGACGCCGGCGATGATCAGGGCATAGACAACCAACGAGCGTTTCCAATGATGCGCAATACCCTTGGCGGCACCTTCATATTGTCCGCGGCCGCGGTCGAACTTGTCATTGAACCAGCGAAAGAAGCGCGCGAGCAGACCTGTGCCTTCGGCACGTTTCGGATCGTGCGGCTTTAGGATCGTTGCGCACAACGCCGGCGTCAAGATCAGGGCGACCGTGACCGACAGCGCCATTGCCGAGACGATGGTGATCGAGAACTGGCGGTAGATAACGCCGGTCGAGCCGCCGAAGAACGCCATCGGCAGGAACACCGCCGACAGCACCAGCGCGATGCCGACGAGCGCGCTGGTGATCTCGTCCATCGATTTGCGCGCCGCGTCCTTGGGGCTGAGGTGCTCGGTCTGGATCAGCCGTTCGACGTTCTCGACGACGACGATGGCATCGTCGACTAGCAGGCCGATCGCGAGCACCATGCCGAACAGCGTCAGTGTATTGATCGAGTAACCCGCCAACGCCAGCACACCAAGGGTGCCGAGCAACACCACCGGCACAGCAATCGTCGGGATCAGCGTCGCACGGAAGTTCTGCAGGAACAGGAACATCACAAGGAAGACCAGAGCGACCGCCTCGACCAGCGTCTCGATCACCTGCTTGATCGACAGGCGCACGAACGGCGACGTGTCATAGGGATAGACGACCTTGACGTCGGGCGGGAACTGCTTGGCGATCTCGGCAACGCGCGCCTTGATCAAGGTCACCGTGGCGAGCGCGTTGGCACCCGGTGCGAGCTTGATTCCGATGCCCGATGCCGGCTTGCCGTTCCATTGCGATGAAAAGCCGTAGTTTTCGGCCCCGATCTCGACGCGGGCAACATCGCCCAGTCGCACGATCGAGCCGTCCGGATTGCTCTTGAGGCTGATCGCGGCAAACTGTTTCGACGTGGTCAGGCGCGATTCAACCGACACCGTCGCGTTCAGCATCTGCTCCTTGGGAGCAGGCTGGGCACCGATCTGTCCAGCGGACACCTGCGCGTTCTGCGCGATCACCGCGGCCCGGATGTCGGCCATCGTCAGCGCGAAATTGTTGAGCTTGAGCGGATCGGCCCAGATGCGCATCGCATATTGCGAGCCGAACACCTGCGTGTCGCCGACACCGTTAACCCGAGCCAGCGGGTCCTGCAGCTTCGAGACGATATAGTCCGACAGGTCGTCGCCGTTGTGCTTGCCGTTTTCCGAGTAAATCCCGACGAACAACAGGAAGTTCTGCGTGGCCTTGGCGACCACGATGCCTTGCTGCTGGACCTCTTGCGGCAGTAGCGGGGTCGCCGCCTGTAGCTTGTTCTGAACCTGGACCTGCGCAATGTCAGGATCGGTTCCCTGTTCGAACGTCAGGGTGATGATCATCTGGCCGAACGACGAGGACGACGACGAGAAATAGCGAAGGTGGTCGATGCCCTTGATCTGCTGTTCGATGATCTGCGTCGTCGTATTTTCGAGAGTCTGCGCATCCGCGCCCGGATAGGTCGCGGTGATCGATACCGCGGACGGCGCGATCGCCGGGAACTGCGCAACCGGCAGCGAGCGAATCGCCAGAACGCCTGCGAGCATCAGGATGACCGCAATGACCCAGGCGAAAATCGGGCGATCGATAAAAAATCGGGCCATGCTGCGTTACTTGGCCGATGCCGGGGCTTGGCCGCCCGGTGCCGCCTGCTCGGGTTTAGCGTTCGGATCCCAACGCGTCGGCACCACCGACATGCCTGGGCGCAACGTCGTGCCGCCCTCGATGATCACCCGGTCGCCCGGCTTGACGCCAGCGGTCACCAGCCAGCTGTCACCGATAATACGGGTGGTTTGCAGCGTCCGCGGTTCGGTCTTGTTGCCGGCCCCGACGACCATCACCGTCGGGTTGCCACGTTCATCGCGGCCGACCGCGCGTTGGGACACAAGCATCGCCTTTTTCTGGACGCCTTCGCCGAGCTGCGCGCGGACGTACATGCCCGGCAGCAACAAGCCGTGGGGATTGGGAAAAAGGGCGCGGATCACCTGAGACCCGGTCGTCGGATCGACCGTCACGTCCGCGAATCGCAGCGTCCCTAGGGGACCGTAGGCACTCTCATCCTCGAGCAGCAGCTTGACATGTGCGTTGCCGTCGCGGGCGATCTGGCCCGCGAGGATCTGCTGACGCAGCTTGAGCAGGTCCGAACTCGATTGCTGAAAATCGACATAGATCGGATCGAGCCGCTGGATCGTCGCCAAAGGGTCGGTTTGCGACGCGGTGACCAGCGCACCGGTCGTGTAGATCGAGCGCCCGATCCGGCCGGTGATCGGCGCGCGGATGGTCGTGCGCGCGAGGTCGATCTGCGCCGTCTTCAGCGCCGCGACCTGCGTCGCCACATCCGCTTGCGCCTGTGCCGAGGTTGTCGAAGCGTTCTCGTAATCCTGCTTCGAGATTGCGTTGATCTTGACAAGTTCACCATAGCGGCGAGCCAGCGCCGCGCTCGAGGCGATCGAGGCGCGCGCCCGAGCCAGCGCCGCGCGCGCGTTGGCGACTTGCGCCAGATAGGGTGCAGCGTCGATGCGGTAGAGTGCCTGGCCCTTCCGGACGATGTCGCCCTCAGTGAAAAGTCGCGCCTCGACGAGCCCGTTGACCTGCGGCCGGATCTGCGACGTCTCGTACGGCGACGTCCGACCGGGAAGCTGGCTGGTCAACGCGACCGCTTGTTCCTGTACGGTGACATAACGGACACGCGACGGCGGCGGTGAGGACGGCGCCGCAGGTTTAGCACATGCTGCCAATAACAATGCCAGCGAGGGCACGGTTTGGCGAATGGATCCGATGCGGAATTGTCCCAATTACATTCTCTCTCGTCGCCGGCAGAAGCATCACCGGAAAGCTCTTCCGCCTAAGCAGCCCGCTCAAAGCGACGGCACAAATAGCGGCGAGCGGCGCGATCAGCCTTGATCGATGCTCGCGCAGCAGTCGCGTATGCCGTTGTTAAATGCGTGGCCGTGCGTTCGGTGCTGGGGCGAGATGAGGTGCCTCTTGGCAAGTGAATGCCAAGGGTACCTCACTCGACTGCGCCTACCAGCCGTAGCCCTGGCCGAAGCCCCAACCCGAGTTCCACGGTCCCCAGGCGCCCCAGTTCCACGCGGAATCCTGATAATCCATTGCAGCCATCTGTCGCTCGTCCGCCACGCCCTTGCGCTGGATCTGACGCTGGTATTTGCCGTAAGCAGCCTGCGAACCGACATAAAGGCAGTTGCAGCCGCTGGGATCGGCATAGACATATTTGACATTGTCGCCATGCACCCGCCGCACGAAATGACGTGCTGGCAACTTATTGAGCATGGCTGTTCGTTGAGGCGTATTAGCCGGGCGGTCGATAAACCCGGCCGCCGCAAGACCGTTCTCGGTATTCTTATTGGCCATGGTTGCGCAACCAGCGACGAGCAGCAGCAACGGGGTTGCGGCAAGCGCAGTCCGGCCTAATGCTGGTGGAAGAATGTTAATAGCAGCCATGATAAGACGCTCCTTGATTTCGGATGAATGCAAGCCGGGATTTTAAGTACCGCGGTAATACTACTATATATCTACAAATTAGTTTGCATCAGCGCTAAAATGAACCTAGCGGACAGGCTTATCACCGGGCCAAGTTATTTAGCTTCACACGTCAAACTGGCGTAAACCGCTCGTTCCCCGATACGGTTTCAGTCGGGCGGGCATGTCCCTTGGGGCCGTAGTATGCCGCATAATTGACTTCCTCTGGTTTGAAGCTTCCATCGAGCATGTTGAAATCTAGACAGTTCACTGTTTCGAGGCGTTTCCCAATTTTCAGAACCTCGGTTGTCTTAAGGACGCAGTTTTGATCGCTATTTCGTTCCTTGGTCATAGCAGAAGCCGGAATACGGCTCGCCTTTGCCACAGCCATCGGCGCGAGACCGGCAGCACTGATTGGGGCGATAGCCAAAACCACGTATTTCATTATCGTTCTCCTATGTTGTTGATCGTCATCAAACAGAGGTTTTGGGCGATCTAAATCTGAGTCGTTGACTTCGTTGAAGGTCGGTGCACGTAAGCCCGGCTGAGACATTTGCACTAAAGCACGCGATCGTGCGTCCACGTAGCCTCGGAAACTACTCAAATGGCGAGAGCCGGATGCGCAGACGGCGTGCCGGTCAGCATTTAGCACATTATGAAGTAGCCACCCAAAATGCCTGACAGGCCTCACACTTATGGAAGTGTGCTGATTATGCCTGAGAGCCCGTTTTGAATCTCATGCGTAACGAGCGAGGCGTTTGATGAGGACGAGCGCCGCTGCTGCGTAGAGGAAGGCAGTCGCGGAATGGATCGTTCGCTCGAAATCCTTGGCGAGACGGCGGTTTCGGTTGATCCAGGCGAAGGTTCGCTCGACCATCCATCGGCGGGGATGCACGACGAACCCGGTCTGATCGGCGAACTTGCGAACGATCTCAATGGTGATTGAGGTGGCATCAGCGACGCGCGCACTGTTGTAGGCGCTGTCGGCAAGTGCGTTCGACAAATGGGTGTCGCGATCGTGATTGCTTGAGCAGCGGTACCGCGCCGTCGCGATCCTGAACATCGGCCTAATGGACGAGGAGCTTGAGCGCCCGACCGTCAGTGTCCACCATGGCGTGGCGTTTGCGGCCCATCACCTTCTTGCCGGCGTCATAGCCTCGCGGTCCGCCGGCTTCGGTGGTCTTCAAGCTCTGACTGTCGATCACCGCCGCCGACGGGCAGGGCGCGCGACCGACGCGCGCACGATCGAGCTGGACGACCTGATGGTTCAAACTCTCGAAGACGCCGCCATCCCGTAGCTCGGCAAACCATGCGTAGACCGTGCCCCAGGGCGGAAAGCTGTCGGGCAGGAGCCGCCATGGGCTGTGGATAGGCGCCGAAACGGGACGCCGTCTTTTGGCGAGAAAGCCGCTCTAAATGCTCGATATTATGAAGTTTAACGAGGTCCCGATCGGCGCCGATCGGAACTCCCGAGATTCTTGCTTCTGTGTCCCCCTACAATGGCTTGGCACCATTTAGGTGGGGGTCCACTTTCGACGCCTATCCACAGTCGCGGGCGACTGATCGATCAGCATGCGCGCAAGTTGTACGACGAATGTGGGTGCGCGCGACGTTGAACCGACGATGGTCTTGTCGTAAAGCAACATCTGGCATCGCGAAAATAGCGTTTGAGCTGTGTCCGAAATCGCCAGCAGCTCCTTTCCGGAGAGGTTGGTGACGAGCGAACCGCGCGTTCCCGGCTCAGCCTGCCATTGCGGGCACGCCTTCTGGATTTCGATCGCGCGCCGCATCATTGCCTGGACTGGGCGCATCAGCTCAATGTAAGACCGATCAAAAGGTCGCTCGATCGAATTGTACAGGTAGGGGCGGCCCCCAATTATAAGGCCGCAAGCCGTATGTCAGGAAGTCGAGTGCATGATTGTAAGCGCCAACTCCAAAGCACACGATATAAAGCCATAGCACGATCCGAGAGCGAATGTTTGAGCCCAACGCCATAGAGGTTATCGTATCGGCTTGATCGCCTGATTGCCAAGAGGCTAGCACAAAAGCGGCTAGAGCGCTCACCACCCCCTAATCGCCGCTGCCGCGGCTTCGATCCTAGGCGGCCTTGGGGCCGAATCCAGACAGTCCGCTTTCGGGCGGTGAAAGCGGGATAGCTGCCATTCCCCAGACCGAGGACCCGGCGGCAGCTCACGACCCCAAGGCGGCTGTTCCAAACCGATCTCATCAATCTCAGACCTGCCATTCTCGATGCAAAAATCAAAAGTTTTGCATCAAGAATGAACACGGCTAACGACCGAAAGGAAGCGCCATATGTGACCATCCCGACTGATCGACGGTAGCCTAATTGCGGACATTCGAAGATAGAGTCATATGTATGGAGTAATGGGACTGTAGGAGAACTTGATGCAAATAGCTTTCGCTGTCGCCGCTCTTATGACGCAAGCTACGCCGGGCGTGAGCAGTCCACCGTCTTCGCCGCCCCCGTCTCCGTCCGAACATGCTTCTGGCAATTCTTCTGGAACGAGAGTTTTGCAATCGAACAGCATCTATTGCCCAGCTAGCACTACCTACATTGTAGATTTGATGATTGAGCCAAACGGCGACGTAGAGGTACGCGAGCTAAAGCGTGACGGACGAGATTATGCGGAATCCGAAATTGCTAATGTCAACACGTGGATGCGCGAACTTGGCCCTTTCGGACATATTAACTTTGGGTGTGCTGTAAAAGGCATGGGCGTGGAAGTTGTAGCCTCCGCTATAAATCATCCGCATGGCCCTCCAAGCCTAATTTTCTCTCTTTCCGAGGAAGGCGTATTGGGCAAACGGCTCGTCAATTAACTTCACTGCGGTATTCTCGGGCCTCCATCAATGTTCTGCTTCTCGTTTGTGATGCAAAATTCACAGGTTCTGCATCACGCCGGAAACGGCACAAATCCGGGCGCTTCTACCATGCATATTTCCGATGCACATCGCTTGCAACGATGCCTGGCCACAACAGCTGCTTTGAAACAGCAGCTATCGCCCGTCTCGTTCCTAAAAGCCGCCGGTCCGCTACCCACCCTTCAGTCGCCGCTGGCGCGGCTTCCGGTCCCGGGCGTGTGAATAAGCGTCGAAGAAGGACCTTCCGGTTTCAAGGCATTACCCTTTAATGCCGCACCAGTTATCGCCATCGGCGGGGGGGCCCGATCGGCGCCGGTTCGGCCCCTCTCTCCATAAGGAAAAGTCTACGACTACAATCACTTGCCTCAAATTGGGTAGGGTCCGGCTTCGACGCCTATCTACAGTCGGGGGGCGTCTACCCCATCATCCCTAACCAGCCCTAGCGTTGACGGTGCCGAGTGCTGACTGGCATGGGGCCGGACGCGGCTCGGCAGGTTTCGGAGGATGCGATGTAACATAGTCGCCGTCTGCCGAGCCGAGATGCGTCCTACACTCGGCACAAAGCGTGATGAGAAACAACCTCACGTATGTGCGTCGAGGTCCCTTCGCGGCAGCTAATCTGCTTGAGGGAAACGGGGCTAGGCGTGGCGTTATTCAAGCGCTGAATCCGCCAAGCCCTGCGCAGGGAAGGCATATGCCCCGACAGCGAGTTCAACTCGGTTTCTCGAGCCAGTTTTACGGCGCGCATTGTCCAAGTGAAATTTGACTGTTGTCGGCGAGATACCAATCACCCGACCAATTTCGGGGTCGGTAAAGCCTTGGCGGAGCAGCGCCACGCATTCGTGCTCGCGTGCTGTGAAAGTACCCATCAACGGCTTGGGAATGCCGAGCAACTCCTCACCCCGATGAAGAGCCGCGATCGAGACCGACTGAAGATAGGCGCGTTCATCGGTACTGAAGTTAGCGCGCCGGCCTCCAGCGACGCTGACTAGGCCAAGCGCCCCGGCACGCCCGCGCACCGGCGTGGCGTATCCCTCAAAAAAACCATGTTGCCCGGCCGCCTTGTAGACCTGGAAACCCGGATCGGTTGGTTCCAAAAGAGCTAATACCTCGCTCCAAGCGACTGCCTCCCCAGAAACGATCGCCCACCGCGGCAGGGCATCGAGCGTAGCGAAGCCGCGGGATTGGTACACACTGAGCCACTTGCCTGGCCAGTTGGTGAAGTGGAACTGGTTTGGTCCGAGGATGCGGGGACCGGAAACCATTCCGCTCGCAGAGGCAGTCATACCGCAGACCTCCACGGCAACCTGAAATCGCGCGGCGAGGTCGGCTAATGAGATGGCTGCCGCAAGCTCTGCGGATATCCGTCCCGTGTGTTGCTGCAGCATGCCACCCCTCAAAATGGAGAGGTATCACTCCTGCGTGATTTCGATCAGAAAATGAAGGGCATATTAACGAGCCACAGCAACTTTCGCGGACAAAGGGATCATCGATGAAACTGAATTGGTTGTTGTGCGGCGCTGCGGCGCTAACCGTGTTTGCAGTGCCGGCGGCGGCAGCGCAGCTTATCCTTTCTCCAGGTTCGGTTATTGGCAATACCGGCAGCTACGGTAATTTACAGATTGCCGCTAATATCTTCGATCAGCAGACGGGACCAGTCTCCGACACCACACCCGGCGTGTACCATTACTGGATTAATTCTGAAAATGGGCCGCAGAACGCTTACATCACGGTCGACTTGGGGGCGAAGTATTCGATCGCCAGTTTCGACCTGTTTAACACGCATAACGCTTTCTATGGCGATCGCGGTACAGGTAATTTCTCGATCGTCGCGGGGAACTCCGTAGCGAGTGACGGCACCAATGGCTTTACGTTGACCGGAGCAATCACAACGGTCGTGTCCGGAACGCTGACGGCAGCGCCCGTCACTGACCCGATTGCCGCTCAATCGTTTACGTCGTTGAGCAGCAGCACATTTCGCTACCTCCAGTTCCTTCCGACGAGCGTCGCTTCGGTGAACACGCCGTGCTGTAGTGCCAACGAGTACGGCCTAGCGGAACTGCGGGTATTCGCTAGCGTGCCAACTGTCGGCGGGGTTCCCGAGCCTGCCAGTTGGGCGATGATGCTAGCCGGCTTTGGCGTCGTCGGCGGTGTGATGCGGCGGCGTGCAGGCACGAATAGCATCGCCGCCTGACGTGTCCGCCTGCGTCGGGGACTGGTAAATACGCCAGTTGCCGACGTTAATGTGCGGCTAAACGGCATAAGGAAAATCATCAAACCCTCCTCCGTGTCGAACACGGGGCTTATAGCCACCTGGCGGCTTTTTTGTATTTAGAACTTGATAGCTGCCGCCAGTCTGGAGGCTGCCGCTCCGCCGCGGCCTTGCCGCGCAGCGCACCGAGCCGACCCGGTGCCAGCGCCAAGGCGGCATCATAAGCGGCCAACGCCTCGCGCGGCTTGCCGATGACGAGGTACAGGTCGCCGAGTTGCTCGCGCGCCGGGACGATCGGTCCCGGAGTGAGCGGAAGTTTCTCGAGACCATCCTCTTCGTCGGCGGCAGCGGCCATCGTCGCCACCGCGGCGACGGCGTCGCCTCTCGCTGCGAAGCGCCACAACTGCGCCGACTTGAGCAGCGCCTCGGTCTGCGCCATCCAACAACCGTCGTTCGCCAACCGCAGGGCTTCGCGGCACGCCGCGAGCCCGGCGATGTCGGCGTCGGCCGAACCCGGCGTGGCAGCGCGCAGCCTGCCCAGCGCGCGCGCCCACCACACGAGCGCGGCCACCTGCGGGCCGGATCCGGCGATCGGTGTCAGCTGCGACGCGGTCGCCCAGTCATGGATCTCGACCGCGAGCCGGACCGGCATCGCATTTCCGGCATAGCCAATCTTGAAGCCGGTGCCCAGCGGCAGCGTCATAGCCTTTAGCGCGGCAACCTCGCGCGCGGCATCGGCGGTTCGGCCGCGCTGGAGATAGGCATAGGTCAGATAGTCCATCGCGTGCAGCGCCTCGCCGACGTCACCCTGCGCGAGGCCGGCATCGCGCGCCGCGATGTTCGACGCGATCGAATCGTCCCACAGCCCGAGCCGTGTGAACATGTGCGACGGCATGTGCAGCTTGTGCGGCGCCGATGGTGCGATCCTGGCGTAAAGCCGCGCTGCTGGCAGGCCGCGTTGCGCCAGTTCGGCACTGTCATACGCGTGGATCATATAGTGCGGCACACCGGGGTGTTCCGGCTGGCGCTTCCAGATCGGCTCGAGGATATCGGCGGCGTGCTTCTGGCGGACGTGCGCGTGATCGGTCGGTGCTGCCGTAGCGATCAGCGACAGCGCGTAGAACGTCGCGATCTCGTCGTCGGCGAGATAGTCGCGCGCCAGCGTCGCCATCGCATCTGAGTATCGCATCGCGCGGTCAGCCGCCGGAACCGCGCCCGCGTCGGCATAATAGACGCCGAGCGCGGCGATGAGCGCGCGTTCGCGGGGCGTGCCTGTCGTCATCGCCGCCGCCTGCCCGATCTCGGCGACGCCGGCGGCGATGCCGGGACCGGCCGGCACGTCCCACAACTGGTGATAATGGGTCATCGCCCGTCCTCAATGCGCCATCGCGCAACCCGGGTCGCGGGCGGCAACATCGGCGAACCCCGTGTCGGCCTCCTCGTACGTGAACGAATGCAGCAGCGCGACGTCGCGATCGAACGCCGGCGTCACCGCCCGTGCGCAGTTCGTTTCAAGGTGCGTCGTGCCAAGATGCTCCGGCACCGGATGCTGGTGATGTTCCTCTTGCGCGCGGGCAGAGTCACGAGTGCCAGGGCAATCGGAACAAGGATTATGTATCGTTTCATTGAGCCCCCGGCCTTGGCTTCTTGCAGAGACTGACCGAACAAGGTCCTCTCGGCAAGGGGAACTCCGCCCCGATGGGCCGGTTGTTGACTGTCCGCTTCCCGGCTTGGAACGCTGCATAGCGGCCGTTCGAATAACTGCGGATACGATGGCGGTTATACGTCGCTTACGCCGCCCGTTTCAATTTTCGTTGCAGATATTGTTCATCAAACCCGGCGAGCAGCGCGAGCCTTGCGATATCGTCGATAACCAGAACTCCGCCGCGGAGTCGCATTATCCCAAGCACTCGCAGGCGCCGCAGGACCCGATTGACGTGAACCGGTGTCAGACCGAGCGCATCGCTCAATACGAGCTGCGAGAGCGGTAACTCTAGCTCGTCTCCGACGGTCAGTCCGATATTTCGCGCGCGGATGTAGAGCTCGCACATTAGGTGGGCTACGCGCTCGACGCTGGTTCGTCGGCCCATGCTGACGATCCAGGCCCGAAGGACGCCCTCATCGACCAGCTGCGCCCACCACAGCGCCTGGGTCAGCGCCGGTCGGGTAGCAATCAAGTGGCCAAAGCGTGCGCGCGGTATGCTTGCCACCTTGGCTTCAGTCAGCGTTGCGATACTGTGGTCCATCACGTGGCTGGCCGCGAGATGCATATCGCAGCAGTCGCCGGGCATCAGGAACGCGGTGATCTGGCGCGACCCTTCGGGCAGGAGCTGATATCGGCAGGCCCATCCTTCCAAAATGACGAATAATGGACCGGATGGATCGCCTTCGCGGATTAGGTCATGACGCGCAGGCACGTCGCGGGCGTTGGCGCATTCGGCTTCGAGCAAGTCAATGTCATCGCGCGATAGCGCGGCATGCGCGCAAAGCTTGTCGATGAACGCATTCGGCATGCGGTTTTCCTCAGTGCGTGCGGCACTGTACAATCGGCATAGCCGGTTTTGTCGCTTGAAGGTTGATCCAAATCAGCATTGCCCCGGTGTAATGCCCTAGAGTGTTTGTCATCGTTGACACGCGGACCCAGGCGTCGACGGCAGGGTGATGCTGAGCGCTCCCGCCTGCGCAAATTAGGTGACCGGCATGGCTGAAGACGGCATTCGCCCTGTTGCCGTGGGTGCAGAGCCCGACGCCCACGGACAAGCCGCGTTGCTCCTCGCGGAGAGTATCCTGCATGCCTTGGTCGACACCTCGGTGCTCACCAATTCAGAAGCAATCAACGTTGTGACCAATGCAACGGAGGTCAAACGCGCTTTGGCCACGGCAGCCGGGGAATCCTCCGGACGCATGCAGCAGTCGCTCGACCTACTCATGCGGATGACCGCGAGCTTCGAGACTGATCGCGCGATCCCGCGGTCGGTAGCGGAGCCACATTTTCCGCGATTGGCCTGACGGAGCATCAGCTATGCACAACATCACCCCTGACATCGCAGTCGTCTCGAACAAATCGGTGCTAGCCGGATATGTCGCCACGACGCCGGATCAACCAGCTCCCTACAAAGTAGTTTTCCACGTGGGCGATCGGATCGTCTCGGAGCATGCGGTAATGTCGGTGCGATCCGGCGAGTCGATGATCCGCAATCGTCTCCCGGCAGTCTCGGGGTCGTAATTGATACAAGCTCGGGTCCCCATGTTGGGTGCCAGGCGTTAAGCAGGGACCCTACGACAATCCCAACCGGCGTTATTTTATGGTCGTGGGGCTAGATAAGGCCTCGGGGAGCGGTGTGGCTCGCTGCTAAAGACAAACTAACCGATAAAACGCACATTCGCCCGGATGGGCCACGGTTCTTAACCTAGATTATATTGGGGGAAGTCTGCGCAGCGTATACTTGTCGTCGAGCACAACGATCAACCTCGGAGCTAGACATGGCGGAGCAGGCATCGGCTGCCAACCAGAGTAAAACACTTGGCACAATAGCGAATGTTCTGGAGAGCGCGCAGGCAATCGCTGAGAGGACAATCACCTCTCAAAGCGACATTGCACGACTCACGTTGGAGCATGCCAAAGAGAACACTAACGACTTTTTCTCGACCGTGCAGGCCATGGCGTCGCATACGAGTTTGGCGCAGGCTAGTCTTTCGTATTGGGAATATCTGACTGAGTTTTCGCGTAAGCAAGGTCGTCGCGCCCAGACACTAGCAGATGCCTTTACCCGAACCGGGCGCGCCGCGTGGCCGCCCATGAACGGGGCGTCCGTAGCCCCGAAGCCTTGAGGCAACTGATCGCCATTCGAATGGCGATCTGGGCGGAACAACATCGCGTCCTCATTTTCCGGCATGCGCGTCAAGGCTGGAGTACCTCGAATGGATCAGGCCGAGAGCCGCGCGCGAGCGACCGCTTCACGGATGATGGCGCTGAACGCCGCGTCTCGCGCCAGTCGGGTCGTGCACGAAGAACTTGCTCGCCGCTACGATGCCCTCGCTGGAAACGAGAAAATGATTGTTGCCAGTCAGCAGTTAGACTTCAATGTCGGAATTAAAGACGCTGAAGGTGGGACCTCAAAGGGCGCCGACCATCGCAATGTGCGAACACGACTGGGGATATCGGTCGGCAAAGGCTCAACAGATCGCATTGCGCCAATTGTTTCAGGAATCAGAGAAACGATTTCGGTTGGGGAGTGAGAACCGCGTCGCACAAAGCGACGCGGTTTTTCCTCGCAATTTGTCGGCCAGACCCGCTCGATCTCTCTCGACTGATGCGTGATTGTCTTCGGCAAATATTTATCTGGTCTCGAACCCGAAGCCGGTCAGCTTAGATGTTCGAACGGTGTTGACGTCAATTGGTGGATAAATTGCGATGGACACGAGACCGGGCCAGAGGCTCCACGAGACCCTAGGCTTCGTCGGTTTGCGGGCCCAAGCGACAGCCGTCGGCCTCCTCCAACTTTCGATTGAATTGATCAAAATGGGTGTTCTCGACAAGGCGGCGGTCACGCGGATCAAGGATGCCATCTTCCATGACCTTGCGTTGTCCCGCCCCCTATCGCTAGAGAAAACCGAGTACGAGGCGGCGCTGCATCACCGGCTTGATGACCTGTTCGCCGCAGAAGCCGCGCCACCTGTAGTCTCGAACGATCACCATTAATTATGAGCATTAAGATATAGACGAAGTAGCTGTCGATAAAAATCGAGCGGTTCTCATACGCGTTGTTTAACTGCAAGTAGTCCAAGAGTACGCTGGAGATCGGTCTTTCAAGACCAGACTCGGATGGCAGGACCGGGACCGCAACAAAGCGCATCGTCGGCCTTGTCACCGCCTCGCAGATCGCTTCAGCATCGGCCGCATCGTTCTTGCCGCGCTTGACGTACGGCTTGACGTACTGCGCCGGCATCAGCTTCACATCGTGCCCCCGCGCAATCAGCTCGCGCGCCCAGTAATGCGAGCTGCTGCACGCCTCGATCCCGATCACGCACGGTGCCAGCTTCTCGAAGAATGCCAGCATCCGACCTCGCGTCAGGCGCTGGCGAACAACCACCTGCCCTGCCCCATCGACCCCATGCACCTGGAACACCGACTTCGCGATATCCAGACCGATCGTCGCCACAACTGCTTTCGTCATCATCGCTCTCCTTCCGGCTCAACCCGCGACTTATACCGCAGGTCGGGTAGGAGAGCCGTCCACCGCATCACTAGCAGACGGTCCGATTCCAGGCTTTGTAAGCAGCAAAGCAGACCTTCCTTAAACGACCTCCGTCCGCCGGGAAGAACCATTTGTGGTCACAAACAGCCCAATTTGTACTTCCCAAAAGTAGACCTTGAGTAATGTAATCTGATCTGGACGTGACCCGTGCTGGTGGCTTGGGTGAATTGAAGAGAGCGGACTTGTGGCTATTTTTGGCCAGGCCGCTGGGCGTCGGCTTACGCCAACCTGGCCTGGGCCAAATGATCGGCAAGAGAAGCATTAGCCCCGTAGCTACCCAAATAACACGTGAAGGCAGCAGATCAAGAACGTGTTTTCGCCGTCTGACGGCTTTTGGTGGGCCTGTCCGGATCGGTCGACTGACCGACCCGGACTCGAGCCTTAGTACTTGACCCGCAACGTGCCGCCGAAGGTCCGCGGTGCGCCGAGGAACGCGTCAAGGACGCCGGTGGCGTTCGTCGGGACGTTTTGGAAACCCGAATTGAATGCAACCTGCTGGTAGTTCGTATTAAGCAGGTTCTCGGCCCAGATTTCGGCACTGAACCGGCCGTCCTTGGGCCCAAACGCAACGCGGCCGTTGGCGACGACATAGCCCGACTGATACTTGCCGGGGTCGAGGTCTGACCCGGTGTTGTAGCCCGACGAATATTTCGCGCCGACGTTGAGGCGGGCGACATAGTTGTTGCCGACTTCGACCGAGTAAGTTCCCGACAGCGACGCCGACCACAATGGCGCGAGCGAAACGCGTGAGTGCTCGCCGCCTAGGTAGCCGGTCTGCGCCTGAAGCGTAGCAAGCTGCCCGTCGTTCAGGTCGTACCGCGTGTCGGCGTAGGTCACGCCGCCCTGCACGCTGAACGCTTTCGACGCCAGCCAGACGAAGTCCGCGTCGACGCCCTTGCTGATCACCTGCGGCACCGAGGTCACGACAAACACCAACCCAGTGAAAGTGTTGAGCTGGAAGCCCTGATACTTCTGGTAAAAGGCGGTGGCGTTCAACAGCACCTTGCGGTCGAACAGCGTCGCCTTTTCGCCGATCTCGTACGAGTCGTTGGTTTCCTTGGCGAAGCCAGTGTTGAGGATCGGCGTGACCACCGCTGCGCTGCCCGGGGCGCAACCGGCGGTACCGACGGTGCACTCGACGCGATCGAGGTTGAAGCCGCCCGCCTTATAGCCGCGCGCGTAGGACGCATACAGCAGCAGCTCGCGATTAAGCCGATAGGCGAGCTTGGCCGTCCCCGACGGGACGTTCTCCTCGCGCGTCTGGTTATTGATGAAGTTGTTGTAGCCGGGGCTGAGGAACGGCAGGCAGAGCGTGCCGTTGACCGCCGCGAGCTGCGCCGCCGCCGCCGGGTTGACCCCGTTGAGAATGCCGAACGCCGCGTTCGCCGCGCCGCAGCCTGCACCGTTCCCGATGTTGTTGCTGACCGCGTTGAGCTTCTTGTCGTCGAGCGTGTAGCGCACGCCGACGTTCAGGCTGAGCTGATCGGTGATGTGCAGCGTGTCGTCGCTGAACAGCGCATAAGTGTCGTCGCGCTGACGGTAACGGTCGACCGAGCCCGAGCCGGCGGCGAAGTTGACGCCGCGAACGAACGGAAACGTCAGGCCGGTCTGGAGGAAGGTCGCATCGGGCTTGCCCTCGACCAGCGACGAGAACAACAGGCTGAGGTACGGCGTGAACTGGCTGCCGACGAGAACGCTCGTGTTCTGGCGCAGCTTCTCATCGGCGAAGAAGGCTCCGACGAGATAGTCGAGCTTGCCCGCGGTCCCGGCGTAGCGGACCTCCTGGCTGAAGGTGCGGAACTGTGACGAATTGCTGTCGTCGGCTGGCAGATAGTCGATGTCAGCGGTCGAGAAATCGGCGTCGAAACCGGCGGTGTTTTTCCAGTCGCGATAGGCGCTGATCGACGTCAGCGTCCCCGGCCCTACGTTCCAGTCGAACTGGGCCGAGATGCCGCTGTCGTTGATCCGCTGCCCATCGGGACGGTTTGCGTAGGCATTGCGGGCATACGGCGTTGCCGGATTGCCGTCGTTGCCACCGAGTGCAGCGACGAGGTTATTGGCAAGGTTCGCCCCGCCCAAGCCCGGACCGGCGTTCTGGCTGGCGCGGGTGATGACGGCGATGCAGCAGGTCTCGTTGCGGTGCGAATGGTCGGCGATGATGCGCAGCTTGAAATCGTCGCTCGGCGTGAACAGCAACTGGCCGCGGATGGTGTAGAAGTTGCGGTTGGTGTCCTCGGTCGCGGTGCGCGGACCGGGGCCGGTGTTGACGTTAAAATAGCCGTCGCGCTGGCGGTCGGCAAAATACAGGCTGGCCGCGAGCTTGTCAGTCACGATCGGTCCAGTGACCTGCGCCGCGCCGCCGATAGCCCCATAGTTGCCGCCGGTCAGATCCGCGCTGGCACCGAAGGTAAACTCGGGCGGAGCGGTCAGGATGTTGATGACGCCGGCGGTCGCCGACTTGCCGAACAATGTTCCCTGCGGGCCCTTGAGGACCTCGATCCGGTCGACATCGCCGAGGTCGCCGAAGCCGACGCCGTTGCGCGAGCGATAGACGCCGTCGATGACGATGCCGACCGACGATTCGAGGCCGGGGTTATCGCCGACGGTGCCGACGCCGCGGATGCGCGCGGTCGTCGAGCCTTCGTTGGACGTCGAGGTGACGAGCAGGCCTGGCGTCAGGATCGCGAGATCCTTGATGTCCTTGACGCCGGTATCCTGGAGCAGCTGGCGATTGATCGCGGTGACGACGATCGGCACATTCTGCAGGCTGTTGCTTCGCTTTTGTGCGGTCACGACGATCTCGTCAACCGTACCCGCAGTGTCGGAGGGGGCCCGGACGCCACCGACGGTCGCGGGTACAGCGCCCTGAACGGGCTGCGGCGTAGGAGCTGCAGCCGACTGAGCGGAGACGGGGGCTGCAAGGATGCCGGTGGCGACTGCCGCGGCGGATACCGCCGAACGCAAATCAATCATGGTTACTGATTCCCAAGGATGTTGTTGTTGCCCGGTCGGACAGCTCGCTGCCTGTTGGCCGGCGTCTTGCTCATACCCTTCAGGCGCAATCCGGCAAGAATTTTCGATGACAACTTGCAGGAATCGCTCGGTTGCCGCGGCGGAGCGATCGGATCGACGCTCGGCTCGTCAAAACCGCTTCACAGATAATTCACAAGCCGGCTCGAAAAATCGCTTGAAATTCTTTATGCTGCGATGCACAACTAGGAAGCCGAAAGGCGATCCTCCCCAAGGATTTCTAGGGCCGGTGGTTAGATCCCCGGCCCTTTTTTGTGACTGCGGTGGTAAAACGTATTTCAGATACCAAGCAAAAAACAGCTCTGTCGGACACCATCCGACTTTCAATCGGGGACTGTGCCCGACCCTATTCGCGAGCGCATTTTAGGGGCCGGTTGTTGACTGTCCGCTTCCCGGCGTGGAACGCTGCATAGCGGCCGTTCGAATAGCTGCGGATACGATGGCGGTTATCCGTCGCTTACGCCGCCCGTTTCAATTTTCGTTGCAGATATTGTTCATCAAACCCGGCGAGCAGCGCGAGCCTTGCGATATCTTCGATAACCAGAACTCCGCCGCGGAGTCGCATTATCCCTAGCACTCGCAGGCGCCGCAGGACCCGATTGACGTGAACCGGTGTCAGACCGAGCGCATCGCTCAATACGAGCTGCGAGAGCGGTAACTCTAGCTCGTCTCCGACGTCCGATCGGTAGTTTCCAACTTCACCATACTATTGCAATCGTCAGACGGCTGATCGATGTTGGCATCAGGGATCGGCGCGCGCGAACGCCGTAGTAGATGGGAACGATAATGGAAGGTTTGACGACCGGACACGATGGTGCGCCGGGCCACTGGCGGCTCGTCATCGCGCTGATGCTGATCTACACCTATGCTTTTGTCGATCGCGTCGTGCTCGCGCTACTGGTCGATCCGATAAAGCGCGATCTCCACGCCACCGACCTGCAAATGAGCCTCTTGCTCGGGCTGGCCTTCGCGCTCTGCTACGGCATCTTCAGCATTCCGGCGGGGCATTATGTCGACCGGGTCAACCGACGGCGGCTGGTAGCGATCGCATCGGTCGGTTGGGCGCTGATGACGATCGTCTGCGGGACGGCGACGAGCGTGACGCAACTGTTCATCGGCCGCGCCGGCGTCGGCCTGATGGAGGCCGCAATCACCCCCGCCGCCTTCTCGCTGATCCGCGATGCGGTGCCGCAGCGGTCGCGCGGCCTGGCTTTCAGCACCTATGCCTTGGCGCCCGTGTTGGGCAGCGCGCTTTCGCTCGCCGGCGGCGGACTGCTGCTGCGAATGGTCGTCGGCGGCGCGCTCGCCGATGTCCCGCTGATCGGGTCGCTCGCGCCGTGGCGGACGATGCTGATAGTCGTCGGGCTGGCCGGTCTACCGTTTAGCCTGCTCGTCTTCGCATTCCGCGAGCCGGCGCGCGAGCACGACGTCGGGCCGCGCCGGGTCGGCATGGCGCAGGGGCTCGCCGAGGCGTGCCGCTACATCGCCTCGCATCGCCGGCTGTACGTCCCGCTTTTGATCTTCTGCGGCACCGGAGCGATGATGTCGTTCGCTTATACCGCGTGGTTCCCGACCGCGATGGCCCGGCGCTTCGCCCTGCCCCCGCAGCAGATTGCACCGACGCTCGGCGCGATCTCGTTCGGCGTGGGGGTTTGCGGCCTCCTAGTTGGCGGGACGGTGATGAACTGGCTCAGCCGCCGGCCGGGAGCCGCGATGCTTTACGGCACCGTCGCCGTCATCGCCACGGCCACGGGCGTCGCCGGCGCATGCCTCGCCCCGGCGCTTACCCCGGCGTTCATGATCGTCGGCCTCGGGATCTTCTTCCTCGGCATCTCGAACCCTGCCGGCGCGACGACGCTCAGCCATGAGACGCCGGCGAACATGATCGGGCGGGTCAGCGCGGTCTATCTCCTCGTGCAGACGCTCGCCGGGCAGACGCTCGGGCCGCTGGCGGTGGCGACGACGAGCGAGCACCTGTTCACCGGACCGTCGTCGATCGCCTCGGGCCTCGCCGTCGTCGAGGCGTCGTGCGCGGTCGTCGCTGCGCTGTGCGGTCTCGTTCTCGCCCGCCACCTTCGCGCGCAGGCCCGCTCCCCGCGCTGACGGCAATGCGCGGTACCGCACCGATGTGTGGCCGAGTTGTCGCGGCCTCGGCGCGTACATATGAGCAGACGTCTGATTTCTATTGACACCCGCGTGGTGATTGAGTTTGTCAGACGTCTTATCGATTTCCGGTCGATGCCGCCGATGCGACGCAGAGCGCAAGCCAGAGGGAGTGAACGTCATGAGCTTCAAGGGATTATTGTGCCTGTCCGCCGCGACGTCGGCCATCGCGCTGTCGGCGGCGCCGCTCGCTGCGCAACAGACTGCGCCTACGCCCACGCCGGCCGATCCGCCCGTCAAAACGGCGCCGGTCCCGGCCGACGCGACGGGCGACATCGTCGTCACCGCGTCGCGCGCCGGCCGGTCGGGCTATGACGCGCCGACCCCGACGACGGTGCTCAACGCCGCGACGATCGAGCAGCGCGGATCGACCAACGTCGGCGACTTCCTCAACGAAATCCCGGCGTTCCGGCCGAGCCAGAGCGTACAGACCAACCCGCAACAGAACAGTGGCGCGGGACAGACCTATGCCGACCTTCGCGGCCTCGGCAACATCCGCACGCTGACCCTCGTCGACGGCCGCCGTCATGTCCCCTCGGCGTCGACCGGGCAGGTCGATCTCAACCTCATTCCGACGATCCTCGTCGAGCGGATCGAGGTGGTGACCGGCGGCGCATCGGCGCAATGGGGCTCGGACGCGGTCGCCGGCGTCGTCAACGTCATCCTCGACAAGAAACTGCAGGGGTTCAAGGCCGACCTGTCGCTCGGCCTGTCGGACAAGGGCGACGATTTCGAACGCCGCGGCGCGCTGGCGTTCGGCACGTCGTTCGCCGAAGACCGCGGGCACATCGTCGTCGGCGGTGAATATGTCCAGTCGGACGGCATCGACAGCTATCTCGACCGCGCGTGGGGCCGTCGCTCCGATGAGGTCGTCTCGTACACCGGGCCACGCGCCGCCGACGCACCGTCGCGCTTCTATTCGAGCGGGGTCGGCTCGATCACCTTCACCAAGGGCGGCATCATCCTTGGCGCCAATGCCGACACCAATCCGGCGAACGGCGTCGACGTACTGCGCGGCATCCAGTTCGGCCCGGGCGGCACCGTCCTGCCATACAACTATGGGACGATCGTTGGGGTCAACTCGATCAACAGCACCGCGAGCAGCCCGTACGGCACGACCCCACTGTCGATCCGCGACGGATTGCAACTCGTGTCGCCGCTCAAGCGCTACACCGCGCTCGGGCACGTCGACTATTCGCTGACCGACGGCGTTCAGGCGTTCGCCGAGTTCGGCTATGGCCGGACCGGCGCGACCTTCCATTCGCCGCCGGTGCGCGACTCGTCGGCAACCGGGCTTGTGATCAAGCGCGACAACGCCTTCCTGCCCGCCGCAATCGCGACGATCATGGACGCGAACAACATCAAGTCGTTCGGCCTCGGGCGGCAATACGACGATTTCGGCCCGGTGCGCGCGAACAACTATATCGAATCGGCACGCTTCGTCGCCGGCCTCAAGGGGACGTTCGGCGGCAGCTACAAATGGGACGCGTACTACCAGACCGGGCGCAGCCAGTTCGACCAGCAGGTCGCCAACCTGCGGATCGAACCTAATTTCCAGTCGGCGGCGGATTCGATCCTCGTCGGCGGCGTCGCGGTCTGCCGCGATCCGGTTGCGCGCGCCGCTGGCTGCGTCGCGCTCAATCCGTTCGGCGCGGGGTCGCCGAGCGCGGCGGCGATCGCCTATGCTACCGGCACGCTGTTCTACCGCGTGGTCAACAACGAGGACGTCGCTGCGGCCAACCTGTCGGGCGAGCCCTTCTCGACCTGGGCGGGGCCGGTCTCGCTCGCCGCCGGCGGCGAATACCGCCGAGAAGCGTCGAGCGGCGTCACCGACAAGATCTCGCAGACCAACGGCTTCAACTACGGCAACCCGAAGCCCTTCCAGGGCAGCTTCGACGTCAAGGAAGGCTATCTCGAGACGATCGTCCCGCTGGCGAAGGACCTGCCGTTCGCGAAGTCGCTCGACTTCAACGGCGCGGTACGGTTCACCAATTACAGCACCAGCGGATCGGTCACGACCTACAAGGTCGGCGCGACGTGGGAGCCGGTCACCGGCCTGCGCCTCCGCGCGACCCATTCGCGCGACATCCGCGCGCCGAACAATTCGGAGCTGTTCTCGGTAACCAGCACGCGCGGCACGCTGGTCAATTCGTTCAACGGATCGAACGACCAGTATACGATCATCAGCGCGGCATCGCCGACGCTCAAGCCCGAAAAGGCCGACACGACGACCGCCGGCGTCGTCTTCACACCGACCTTCCTGCCCGGCTTTCAGGCGTCGATCGACTATTACGACATCAAGATCAACGGCGCGATCTCGGCGTATAACGCGCAGCTAATCCTCGACAATTGCGCCGCTGCTGGCGGGACCGGCTTCTTCTGCGGCTTCGTCGACAAGACCGGCACCGGCACCGCGACGGTAATCAATTCAGTGACGCAGCAGCTCGTCAACCTCGCGTCGGTCAAGACCCGCGGGATCGACTTCGAGGCGAGCTACCGCTTCGACGTCCCCGGCGGACGTGCGACCGCCCGGCTGTTCGGCACCTATACCAAGAACCTGATCGTCGACGACGGGCTCGGCATCCCGGTCCGGTTCAATGCCGCCGGCATCATCCAGACGCGCGGCAGCGTGATCGACTATGCCGGCCAGGTCGGCGGGTTCACCTCGGGCTCGAACGTCAGCTACACCAATACGCCGCACCTCATCATGAACGGGATGCTGACATATGATCACCGGCTGTTCTCGGCGACGGTCGAAGGGCGCTATGTCGGCGGCGGCAAGGTCAACAAGGCGCTCGTCGACCCGAGCGACCCGCAATACAACCCGGCGTCGCCGATCTCGGTGCTCAACAATGACGTCAACGCCCGCTTCTACGTCAACCTGTCGGCGTCGGCGAAGCTGTTCGGCGACGATACCCACAAGGTCGTGCTGTACGGGATCGTCAACAACCTGTTCGACAGCGAGGTCCCCTTCCCCGCCACCCAGATCTCGGGGCTTTACGACCGCGTCGGGCGCTTCTTCCGGCTCGGCGTCCGCCTCAGCTACTGACTTGGCGAACCTCGACGGCCGGGTCGCGATCGTCACCGGCGCGGCGTCGGGGATCGGCTTCGCGATCGCCCGCGACCTCGCGCGGCAAGGCGCGCGCGTCGCGATCTGCGATGTCGCGGACCCGACGGCGGCGGTCGCGACCCTCCGCGGCGAAGGGGCCGACGTCGTCGGGGTGCGGGCCGATATCGCCGACGAGGAGGCCGTCGCGGCGGCGCATGCAGCGGTCGTCGCGGCGTTCGGTCGGATCGATATCCTCGTCAACAACGCCGGGTTGTTCACGACGATCACCCGCGCACCGTTCGACCAGCTCGACGTCGCCGAGTGGCGGCGCGTCATCGACGTCAACGTCACGGGGACGTACCTGTTCAGTCGTGCGGTGTGGCCGTCGATGCGCGCGGCGGGCGGCGGCCGGATCGTCAACATCACCTCAGGGTCGGTCTGGTCGGCCCCGGCGATGATGCTCCACTACGTTACGAGCAAGGGCGCGCTCACCGCGATGACGCGGTCGATGGCGCGCGAGATGGGGCCCGACAATATCACCGTCAACGCCGTCGCACCGGGCTTCACGATCAGCGACGGGGTGCTCGAGCATCGCCACGACATGCTGGCGACGGCAGCAGGACGCGCACGTTCCGCCCGCGCGCTGCAGCGCGACCAAGCCCCCGGCGACATCGTCGGCGCGGTGGCGTTCCTGTGCGGCGACGGCAGCGCGTTCGTCACCGGGCAGACGATCGTCGTCGACGGCGGCGCGGTGATGCGCTGATGCCGATGGCGACGATGGCGGCGCCCGAAATCGGTCCTGTCCTACACGCGACCGTGTGCGGTAGTCTCGGCGCGTCGAGTCGCCAGCGGGCGGCGGGAAGTCCCTTTCTCATGGTCGATCCATGCCCCGTCCTCGCGCGGGTGATCGCGCAACGGCTCGCGCATTCGCGATGAAAGCCGGTCTTTTCGTGAACGTGTGTAACCTTCCGCGCGTCCGCGCTGGTGCCGAGGGCGGGACGCCATACCCAAGCGCGGCCGCGCACAACACGCGAAAAGCCGGTCGTTCCGTCAACTTTTGTAACTTTCCGGGCAACGGCGGCCGCCGGCCAGCGAGGGAGCGAGGGCAATGACTATCGACACCGCCTTGAACGACGGGGCCCCCGCCGGTGCGCAATCCATCGCCGAGGCGTTCCTCGCGCTTCTCAAGGCGAAGGGGGTCGACTTTCTGTTCATCAACAGCGGCACCGATTCGGCGCCGCTCGCCGAAGCCTATGCGCGTCAACCAATGTCGGGTCTCGCCTTCCCCGCGCCGGTGATCGGCACCCACGAGAATCTCGTCGTCGGCATGGCGCATGGCTATACGATGGTCACCGGACGGATGCAGGCGGCGATGGTCCATGTCAGCGTCGGCGCGGCGAACGCGGCGTGCGCGGTGATGAACGCGCGCCGCGACGAAATCCCGATGCTGTTCATCGCCGGGCGGACCCCGCTGTACGAGCACGGGCCGCTCGGTGCGCGCAGCGGCGCGATCCATTGGGCGCAGGAGATGTACGACCAAGGCGGGATGCTGCGCGAGCTGGTCAAATGGGATTACGAGCTGCGCGGCGGCATCAATGTCGACGAGGTTCTCGACCGCGCGCTGACGATCGCCGCGGCGCTCCCCGCGGGGCCGGTCTATCTGACGCTGCCGCGCGAAGTCCTCGCCGCGCCGCTCGAAGCGCCCTCGGGCGCGACCCGGATGCCGACGATCCCCGCCGCCGCTGCCCCCGACCCGGCAAGCATCGCGCGCCTCGCGGCGATGATCGCCGCGGCCGCCTGCCCGATCCTCGTCACCTCGGCCAGCGGGCGCGATCCGGCGACGGTCGCCCCGCTGGCGGCGCTGTGCGCCCGCTTCGGCATCGGCATCGTCGAGGCGAAGTCGCGCTATGTCTGCGCACCGGCCGATCACCCGCTCCATCTCGGGCAGGATGTCCACCGTTGGCTCGACGCCGCCGACCTGCTGCTCTGCGTCGAAAGCGAGGTGCCGTGGCTGCCGGGGACCGCCGAGCCGCGGGACGCAACGGCCGTGGTCCATGCCGGACCCGATCCGCTGTTCCGCGATTATCCGGTACGCAGTTTCCGCAGCGACCTGTCGATCACGACGTCGACCGCCAACCTGTTGCCGGCGCTGGCCGCCGCGCTTGCCCACGCCACGACCGACGACGACTGCGCGCGCCGCCGCGCGACGCTGCTGGCGCTGGCCGAGCGGCGCACGCGCCGCCGCGCGGAACGGCTCGCGCCGCTGCTCGCGGCCCCGCGGATGACCAAGGACTGGATGACCCACTGCCTCGCGACGACGCTGCCCGACGACGTCATCGTCGTGAACGAATATTGGGTCGACCGCGAACTCTACCCGGCACAGCGCGCGGGATCGTTCTTCATGCACAGCCCGGCGGCCGGGCTCGGCTGGGGGCTGCCGGCGGCGATCGGCGCGGCGATGGCGGCCCCCGGGCAGCCGGTCGTGTGCACCACCGGCGACGGCGCATACCTGTTCTGCAACCCGGCGGCGTGCCACCAGGCGGCGGCGATGCACGAAGCGCCGTTCCTGACGATCATCTGCAACAACGCCCGCTGGGGAGCGGTCGAGACATCGACGATCGGCCTATACCCGGCGGGCCATGCCGCGCGCGGGCCGCGACCGTCGCCGCTTAGCGACCTGTCGCCGGTTCCCGATTTCGAGCGCTACGTCGACGCGTCGGGCGGCCATGCCGAGCGCGTCGAAGACCCGCTCGCGCTGAGCGACGCAATCCGGCGCGCGCTCTACATCGTGCGTACCGAGCGCCGCCAGGTCGTGCTCAACGTCCTCTGTGCCTAATCGCGGGCGGCAGCCCTGATCCTACGGCGCGCGACCCAGAGGAACGCCGACGCGACGACCGGGGCGACGAGCATCGTCGCGAGTGCATAGCGCAGCGACTCGGCGCCAAAATGCGGCGTTAGGAGATCGCTCGCGACCCCGATGACGAGCGGCCCGATCGCGAAGGCGAGGATGTTCTGCACGATCAGCATCACCGTCGACGTGACACCGCGCTCGCTCGCCGGGACGAGCGATACCGCCAGCGCCGCGCACGGTCCGAGTCCGGTCGACAGCAGGAAGTTCATCACCGCGATGCCCACCAGCACTACCGGCAGCGTCGGTGCGAACAGGAACACCGCATAGGCCGGGATCGCCAGCGGCAACGCGACCATCGGCACGATCAGTCCGGCCCAGCGATTGCCGCTGCGCTTGATCAGCCGCGTCGCCAGCAGCCCAGCGCAGATTCCGCCGGTGATGCCGCCGATCACCGCTGGCCCCCCGACCAAAGCGCCGACCTCGGCCAGCTTGACGCCGTGCGAGCGCAAAAGGAACGCCGGCGACCAGACCGGCAGCGAGGCCAGCACCATGTTCGACGCGCCGTAGCCGAGCGCGAGCCACGGCATCCCTGGGACCGCGAGCACCGAGCGGATCGCGATCCATAGTCCGCTCGTCCGTTGAGACGCGACGACCGCGGTGCGCGGCGTCGGTCGCATTGTCAGCGCCATCAGCGTGACGAGGACCATGCCCGCCGCGCCGAAGATCTCAAACATCGTTCGCCAGCCGAGCGCGGCGGCGAGCACCCCTGCGAGGACCGAGCCGACGACGATGCCGATTCCCGAACTCGCCTGGAAGATCGAAACCATCAGCGTCCGCTTCGCCCCCGGATACAGGTCGGCGAGCAGCGACATCGCCACCGGAAACAGCGTCGCCTCGCCGATGCCGACGAGCATCCGGGTGAAGGCGAGCGAGGTGAACCCTTGCGCGAAGGTCGTCGCCGCGGTCGCGCATGACCATAAGGCGAGGCCGAGGACGAGGATCAGCCGGCGATTGCCGCGATCGACCCAGCGCGCGATGGCGAGGCCGGCGGCGAGGAAGAAGATCGAGAAGGCGAGCCCCGAAATGATGCCGATCTCGGTGTCGCTGAGCAGCAGTTCCTTGCGGATCGGCTCGATGACGATGCCGAGCAGCGCGCGGTCGGCGTAGTTGAAGACGTTGGCGAGCAGCAGCAGTGTCAACGCATAGGCGGCGAACACGCCCCCGCGCGGGACGGCTTCGCCGGCGGGCGCGGTGGCGGCGGTGCTCATGTCAGCTCCTTACGCCCACGCGACCGCGGGATGAATCGTGCCGGTGCATGGGCCAAAGCCTATCGGCACATGGCCCTCGGCGTGCGCCGTCGCGGTGATCGCCAGTGTGTCGCCATCTTCGAGCCAGAGACGCTTGGTGCCGTCGGTCAACACTGCCGGATTCGTGCCGCGCTGGTTGAACTCGGCGAGGCATGCCTTGGCTTCCTCGGCCGGACCGGAGACGGTGCCGCTCGCGAGTAGGTCGCCGGCCTCGAGCGGGGCACCGCTCGACGCCTGATGCGCGACCATCTGCGCGAGCGTCCAGAACATCGTCTCGAAGCCGGTGGTGCAGATGCGTACAGATACGGCGGTCGCGGTCGACAGGTCGGCGGTCATCGCGATTCGGATGCCGCCGGCCGCACGGTCGGCCGGGTCGAGTAGGTGCGCCGTCACCGACGGCTCGTCGCCGACGCGACCGCGTGCGGTGACGCGGAAGGGGGCGAGCGCCTCCATCGTCACGATCCACGGCGACACCGTCGTCATGAAGCTCTTGCCAAGATGCGGCCCGAGCATCGATTCGAAGAACTGGATGCCGCGCGCCGACCAGTCGTTAACGAGGCTGCAGCCGAACATCATCGCCTCGGCTGCGGCGACCGTGATCGGCACGCCGAGCGCATTGCCGCCGCGAAGCCAGACGCCGAATTCGAGCTCGTAGTCGAGGCGGCGCTCGGGCTGGAAGGCGACCTTGCCACTGCCCGGGGGGAACTCGGACTGCCCGGTCGGGCGCACCACCGGCGTGCCGCTGACCGCAACCGAACTGGCGCGGCCATTATAGCTAACCGGCAGCAAGTCGGCGCATGGCGCGATCGGGCGGCCCGAGGTCGCGGCCATCCGGCGGACATGTTCGATCGAACAGCAGAAGTCGGCGAACGCGACGGGCTTGACGGGAAGCAGCAGTTCGGCGCCCGCCATCGGCACCAGCGCGGCCTCGGCGGCGGCACGATCGGGCCCGTCGGCGCGGTACAGGTCGCTGAGCGCTGCCCGCAGCGCCGACATTGCCGCCGGCGGCTGTTCGATCAGCGGAGCGAGCGTCGGACCGGTCGCGGCGCGGGCGGTATCGCCCAACCGGTCGGCGAGCCGCGTGAGGTCGATGATCCGGTCGCCGAGCGCGACGCCACCACGCGGCGCCGTGCCGTCGGTCTTGAAGACCCCGAACGGCAGGTTCTGTACCGGGAAGTCGGTCCCGGCGATATTGGCGCTGTCGAGCCAGCTGCGCCGGGCCGGATCGTGCGTCGCGTTGAGATCAGCCATGACCGTGCTCCGCCGCGTGCTGCGCCAGCTTCTTTAGCAGCCACGGGGCGATGATGTCGCGGATCGTGCGATCGGGACCCCACCCCGCCCCAAAGCCCATGTGTGCCCCCCTCGGGTTAATCCACGCCTCTTTGGCGTCCCCGCGCTGCAACAGCAGGAGCTGGTCGGCGATCGGCACCTGACTATCCTTCGCGCCGTTCATCACCAGCATAGGCGCGCAGGGGAGGTCGATCCGGTCGTCGTTGAGCAGCGACATCCGCGGGCCGTATGCAAGAAACTCGTCGAGAGTCGTGACGCCGAATACGTTTGCCCGCGCGCCAAACAGGTCGAGCAGATATTCGCGCGTCCCGAGCGCCTTGAGCTGCCATTCGGGCTGAAAGAAATAATGGACCGCGCCGCCGTGGTTGATCGCGCCGAGCAGACGGCCCTTTTCGGCAATCGCGACGCGTGTCGCCCAGTGACCGCCCCAGCTGACCCCGCGCATGAACATCCGGGTCGAATCGACGTCGGGCCGCGTCTCCGCCCAGTCGAAGACACGGCTGAACACCCGCTCCGACCCGACGTCGCCCTTGATCGGCGACTGGCCGGTCCCCGGCATGTCCATGGCGAACACGCCGATGCCGTGCGGCATGTACGACAGCGCCTCGTCGGCGACGTTTTCCTTCCAGAAGTCGAGCCCCCCGCACTGGACCATCAGCGGGAATTGCCCCGGCCCGTCGGGCTTGCGGAGATAGCCGATGATCTCGCTGCCCTCGAACGGAATGCGCACGACCTCGAGCCGCTGCGGCAGCAGTGCGGCGTAGCGCATGTAAGCGGAGATCGCCTTTTCGTACGATGCCTGCTTGCCCGGCGTCGCGATCGTCGGGAAACGCCCCATCGTGTACGCGGCGTAGGCGCTCTGGAACAGCGTGCCCTGCGCGTCCGGTACAGCGCGGTCGGCCTCGTCGACGACGCGATCGCCGACGGCCATCCACACTTTCGCCCAGTCCTCGGGGTCGAGCGAGGTCAGCGCCGCCATCGCGGTCTGCGCATCCACCGGGCGGACGCCGCGCCCGGGGTAGCCGCCCGACGTGATCCGCTTGACGGTCTCCTGCCGCAGTTCGTCGAGCGTGCGCGGCGGCGCGATCCGCGGATCCAAGAGCGTCATGTGTCAATCCTGTTTGCGTTGCCCCGGCTTGGTGCGCCCGGGCGGGTCAATAGGGTTGCGCGAGGGCCTGCGTCGCAGCGATCGTCACGCTGGTCTGGAGTGCGCGGTCGGCACCGGCGATTTCCATCTCGCCCTGGCGCACCGAGGTCTCGACCACAAGCTTCGCCCGTTCGTAGCGCCGGTCCATGAAGGCGCGCAGCGCCGCCGCGACGTCGTCGGTCCGGGCGAGCTCGTCGGCGAGGACGAGCCCGTCCTCGACCGCGAGCCCCGCGCCGGAAGCCATGTGCGGCGTCGTCGCGTGTGCAGCATCGCCGATCAGGACGACGCGACCGAGGTACCACGGATCGGTGAGCAAAAGCCATTCGAGCGGGCGATAGTTGATCTGCGAATGCTCGCCGAGGCCGGCGCGGATCGTCGGCACGATGCCGCCGAACGGCGCCATCAGGGCGCTCAGATGCTCGATGTGCATCTTGGGCGCGAACCACGGGTTGCCGGGGACATGTTCGAGCAGGAAGACGTACATCTCATCCTGCGAGATTGGCGACATGCCAATCTTGAGCGGACCGCCGAAATAGATTTCAGCACGGTCAATTTCGGGCGGACGGTCGGCGACGATCCGCCAGCACCCCTGATCGGTGAACTTCGGTTTCGCCGCGTCGGGAAAGATCATGTTGCGCATTTTGGAAAAAATGCCGTCGGCACCGACGACCAGATCGTAGCGCGCCGTCGTGCCGTCGGTCAGCGCGACATCGACGCCGTCGTCGTCCTGATCGAGCGTGGCGACCGTCACGCCGAGTCTGACCTCGACCCCGGCGCTGCGGACGCGCGTCGACAAGATATCGTGCAGCACTGGGCGCATGACGCCGCCGCCGTACATGATCGGCGGCGACCCCGGGGGTGCAAATCTCGGTTCGCCAAGCGCCGCGCCGTCGAACCTCTTAGGGCGCATGCCGTTGTGGACGAAGCCCCGGGTCCGTATGTCGTCGAGCACCCCGAGATCGTCGAACGCGCGCAGCGACATGCCGGTGATTGTGATGCCCGCGCCGTAGACCCGCCAGTTCGGATCGGAATCGATCAGCGTCACGGCGACGCCCCGCCGGGCCAGCGCGAGCGCGGCGGTCATGCCGCCGATGCCCCCGCCGACGACCAGAACGCTATCGATCATGCTGCTGCCTTTCGCGAGAATACCAAGGTCACGCTGGTACGCACCAGAGACCCTTATCGGCGTTCGCCGTCACATGCGGAACGTTCCCCATGATGATCCGCCCGGTCCCCCACTGGTCGGTGATATCGGGCCGCATCTCGAACGTCGTCGGCACCCACGTCGCCTCGTCGACGTCCTCGAGATCGGAAGTGTATTCGACGGCGTTACCGTTGGGGGTGAGATAATAAGTGAAGGTGTTGTTGCCGGCAGTATGGCGACCGGGGCCCCAACTCAGCTTGACGCCGTCGCGCGTCATCCGCGCGAGGCCGCGCATCATCTCGTCGACCGAGCTGACATCGAAGGCAACATGGTTGAGCGCCGGCGGTCCTCCCATGATCGCGAGGCGGTGATGCGCCGGGTTGCAGCGCATGAACACCATGAACTGCCCGATCCAGTCCGACACGCGGAAGCCGAGCGCATCCTCGTAGAATTTGAGCAGGCCCTTCATGTCGGGCGAGTGCAGCACGATGTGGCTGAGGCCGACCGGGATCGCCTCCCCCGGCTTCAGTGTCCGCGCGACCCGGTTTTCGGTATCGCAAATGACCTCTATCGCACGCCCGTCGGGATCGAAGAAGCGCGCGGCATAGCCCCCCGCCGGCCCCGCGGCGGGTCCGGGTTCGGCGATCGGCGTCGCCCCGGCCGCGACCGCCTGCGCGAAGATCGCGTCGACGTCGGCGCGAGACGCGGCCGAAAAGCCGATTAGATCGGTCTTTTTCTCGTCATCCTGCCGCAACCGGACGACGAAGGGATACGCCGATCCCTCGGCGGCGAAATAGACCTTGCCGTGCGCCTCGGCGACCTCGGTCAGGCCCCAGGTCTCGCCGTAGAACTTACGTTCGGCGACGAGGTCGGGAACGGCATGGGCGATATACTGCAGGTCGCTAACCCGGGCGATTGGCATGGCATCTTCCTATGATGTGATCGTCCGGACTTTAATTCCCATACACAGGAAATACAAGTCTAGACGATCGCGATGCTATTGAAACCGCGCGCCGACGCGTACACCGAATGTCCGTGGCGCGCTCGCGACCGCCGACTGGACGTTGAGCGTCGCATTGACGTTGGACTGCGTGATCCGCCGCTTGTCCTCGATATTGTTGATGAACGCTGTCAGAAACCACCTGTCGGCATCGGGCGAGAGCGTAAGCGACGCATCGGACTGGAACGCCGCCTTGGAAATCGTCCATGGCTGGAAACTCGTTGTGGCGAAGAAGTCACCGCGCCACCGCGTGCCGACCTGACCGACGAGCTTGTAGCCATCGAGCTTGACCGTCTGCTCGACGTTGACGTTGAACGACCATTTCGGCGAGAACAGCGCCGTCTTGCCGGAGCAATCGACGTTGTACTGCGTTGTGACGGTATAGGGGCACGCGAAGTTCGGGGGCGTCGGGGCGGCAAGCGACGCCGTGAATGGATAATAATCATACTTGGCATCGAGATACTGGACGCTGCCGCCCAGTCGCGTAGTCGGCGTGGCCTGCACGTCGAAGTCGACATCGACGCCCTTGATCGTGCTGTTGCCGACGTTCGAGGTATAGAAAACCGAATTCGGCGGCGACGCGAAGTCGGTCCCGAACTGGCTGACCTGCTGGTCCTTGTACTTCCAGTAAAACCCTTCAATGTTCACCTGCACACGGTTATCGAAGAAGCGGTTCTTCGACCCGATCGTCCACGCCTGGATCGTTTCCGGCTTATAAGTTTCGCGCCCGACACCGAAGCTGAACCCGCCGGCGTGGAAGCCGGTTTCGTAGCTGGCGTAGAGCAGATTGGCCGGTGTGACCTGCCAATCGGCAGCAAGGCGGTAGGTGAACTTCTTGGTTTCGAGCGCCGAATTGATCGAGATCGGCGCATTGAGGACGAACGGCGCCGTCTGCGACCCGCCCGCCGCCGGCGGCAGGGCGAACAACGGCACCCGCGTGACCGGAATGCCGCGCGCTGTGTAGAACGCCACCAGATCGGAGGCGTTCGAAACGAGCGGGGTCAGCGGCAGATTTGGGCAGAAATCCTGCGGCGGCGCCGGGTTGCCGCAGAAAACCACATACGTATCGCTTATCCCGTTGAACCGCTTTCGGTCGTCCGTGTAACGTCCGGCGGCGGTCAAGGTCACCGTATCGGTCGCGTGGAATGCCAGCCGCCCGAATGCCGCCTTCGAATTGGTACCGGTGATGTAGTTCTGGAACGGTGTCAGCGTCAGCTGATTGATCACCGATTTGTCCTTGATGTTCTCGTCGAACAGGAACGCGCCGACGAGATAATCGACCGCCGTCCCGATCTTGCCGGCGAAGCGCGCCTCGACGGTGGTCTGTCGGCTGTGCTCGTTGATCAAGAAGGCGCGGAAGTTCGACGTCGTCGAATTCGAGTTGATCGCCGACTCACGGTATCCGGTCTGGACGGTCAGCGTCCCCAAATCGGTTTTCCAATTGGTCTCATTGGTCACGCCCCAGGCCGTATTGTCCTGCCGCGGATAGCTGTTGACGGGTTCCGACAGGCGGCCGGCCTGCGAGATGAAGCGGGTCTGGACGAATGCCTCGGTGCGCGGATCGTGAACGCCTACCGTCGGGCCGAATTGCGGTGTCGGGGTGAACACAAACGCTTTTGTCGGAAAATTATAGGCATATGTGCCGTAGACGTACGATCCCGTCCCGACACCGCCCTGATGTGAGTAATCAGCCCCGATCCGGGTCGTCAGGTTGGGCGTCAGTTCCGCCAGTGCCTGAGCGCGGAACCCGTACTCGTTCTGGTCGCCGGTGCCGTCGGACAGATAGCCGTCATGCTTGTTGTAGGTGCCCGAAAGGCGGAAGGCACCGGTGTCGCCGATCGGCAGGTTGATTGCACCGCGACCCTGGACCGCGCTGTAATTGCCGTAGCTGGCCTCGAAAGCGGCGCTCGACTCCCCGATCACCGGGTGGTTCGGAAGGACGTTGATCGCGCCGCCGGTGGCGTTGCGGCCATAGAGCGTCCCTTGCGGCCCCTTGAGCACTTCGACGCGCTGAAGATCGTAGAAGAACCCCTGAGTCGAATTCGGGCGGCCGATATAGACGCCGTCGTAGTTGAACGAGATCGCCGGGTCGCTGTACGCGTTCGCCGTTGTGTTGCCGACGCCGCGCAGGAAGAAGGTTGTGTTCGGACCGCCCGATGCGGTCGCGATGAGGGCTGGGACGACGCGCGACAGATCCTCAGCGCGGGTGACGTTTTGGCGGATTAATTCCTCGGGCTTGATCACCGCGATCGCGACCGGTGCCTTTTGCGCCGATTCGGTGGTGCGCTGCGCGGTAATGATGATGTCCTGCAGGCCGGTGGGAACCTCGTCGGACGCCGCAACCTGCTGCGGCGCTGGTGTGGTCGGCGCAGTCTGCGCCTGCCCCGATGACGCGGTGATGGCCAAAACCGACACGGACGCCAAAATAATGTGGTTCACGATTCCTCCCCCTTGCTTGGTTCTAGCGACCAATATTCCTGCGATACAGAATAGCGCGAAGGCCTGCAACTATTATTGTCAGATGTCTGTCGATCTACCATTTTCGGATCGTACCGGTTATGGTTCGCCGGAGCGGTCGGGGGAGGTTCAATGCGGCAAGCGGGTGGCGTGCGGGTCGTGGTCACAGGAGCTGCAGGCTTCATCGGCCGCGCGGTGGTCGACCGGATCGAGCGCGGCGCGCTCGGGCCCGTGACCGAGCTCCGGTTGAACGACGTCCAGGCTTTCGAGCGCCCAAGCGCGGTAGTCATCACCGGCACCTATGCCGACCCGCACGTCCGCGCGCGGCTGGTCGAGTGCGGAGTCGACGTTCTCTTCCACCTCGCGTCTTTGCCGGGCGGCGCCGCCGAGCGCGAGCCGGCGCTCGGCAGGAGCGTCAACCTCGACGGTTCGCTAGCATTGCTCAACGCCGTCGCCGGGAACGGCGCGCCGGTCGTCGTCTATACCAGCTCGATCGCGGCGCTGGGCCGGGCCGATCAAATCGTGACCGATAGCACGGCGCTTCGCCCCTCCGGCAGTTACGGCACCCACAAGGCGATGGTCGAACTCTACCTCGCCGACCTGACGCGGCGGGGCCTGGTCGACGGCCGCGCCATCCGCCCCGCCGGGATCGTCGCCCGTCCGCGCGGCGCCTATGCGGGCTTTGCGACGGCATGGATGAGCGACTTGTTCCATGCCGCGGTCGAACGCCGTGACATCGCGGTGCCGGCGCGCGCCGACTCGCACATCTGGCTGCAGAGCGTGGACGCGGTCGCCGACAATACCATCCACGCCGCGATGATGTCGGCGGCGGCGCTGGCGGCGCACCGTGCGTGGACGCTGCCCGCTACCGTCGTACGGCTCGAATCGCTCGTCGCGGCGCTGGCGAAGCGGACGGGGCACGCGCTGCGCGTCGACTATGGCGGCGGGAAGAACGACCAGCCGCCGCTCGACGCCAGCGCCGCGTTCGAAATCGGCTTCGTCAGCGACGGCAATACCGAAGCGCTGGTCGACGCGGTGATCGCGCGGATCGAGCGCGGCTAGGACAACGCTTGCCGATGGATTTTTTATTCCTTATGCAGTGAATAAAGCCGTCGAAACGGCGCGAAAGACGGGGTCAGGATCATGCAGCAATGATGGATTTGTTCGATCTTTCGGGCAGGATCGTGCTGGTGACGGGGTCGACCCGCGGCCTCGGCTATGCGATCGCCGAGGCGATGATCGCGCGCGGCGCGACCGTAATCGTCTCGAGCGAGAACGCCGCCGACACCGCCGCCGCCGCCGAGGCGCTTGGTGCAACGGGCATCGTTTGCGACGTGGCGGACGATGCCGCGATCGCTGCGCTTGTCGCGCAGACGGTCGAGCGCTTCGGCGGGATCGACATCCTCGTGTCAAACGCCGGCATCCAGGGCGGCGCGTCGGCCGATCCGCTCGACATGGCGGTGTTCGATCGCGTTATCGCAGTCAATTTGCGGTCGATGGTCGTGCTGACCAAGCATGCGCTGCCGGTGATGGCCGGGCGCGCGGGCGCGTCGGTGGTGTTGATCGCGAGCATCGCCGGCTTGCGCGGCAACGGCCGGATCGAGGGCTATGCGATGGCAAAGGCGGGAGTGGTCCAGCTCGCGCGCAACCTTGCGGTGCAATGGGGGCCGAAGGGCGTCCGCACCAACGCGATTGCCCCCGGGCTGATCGCGACGAGCTTCGCCGACCGGCTGATCAACAACAAACCGTTCATGGAAATGCGGATGCAGATGACACCGCTACGCCGCGTCGGCCAGCCGCACGAGATCGCCGGCGCGGCGGTGTTCCTCGCCGCCCCTGCCGGCGGCTTCGTCAATGGCCAGGTGATCGTCGTCGACGGCGGCACCGTGATTACCGATGGGAGCTGAGATGAAGAACTTATCGCCCGTTCGCCGCGTCGTGACCGGACACGACGCCGCCGGCAAGGCAGTCGTGATCTCCGACGATGCTTTTCTCGGCCAACCGAATCCGAATGGGACTGCTATCCTGACGACGATTTGGACGTCGACGGGGTCGCCGGTCGACAATGACGATGCCACCGACGGACGAAGCCGCAACGTCGACCTCGTCCTGCCCAGCGGATCGGTGATCCGCACCGTCGACATGTTCCCCGGCACGACCGCGCCGATGCACCGCACGAGCAGCCTCGATTACGGCATCGTGCTATCGGGTTCGATCGAGCTGATCCTCGACGACGGCGCGACGACATTGGTCGAGCCGGGCGGGATCGTCATCCAGCGCGGCACGATCCATTCGTGGCGCAACCCGAGCGCCGACACGACCGCGCGCGTCGCCTTCGTTTTGCTCGACGCCAAACCGGTGACGGTCGACGGCAAGCCGCTCGAGGACCTTCACCCGCGCCTCAACCTCAAGCCCTGACATGAAGGACCAAACCATGACGCTGACACGGCGGACGCTGCTCGCGGGGACTGTAGCTCTGGGCGCCGCCGCCACGGCCGGTGCCTCCCCGCCGCGCAAGCGGGCGTACCGCCGCATCGCGACCGAGGAGGGCTTCCTGTCTCCCGGGGTGCTCGCGCAGAATAACAAGACGCATATCCCCGGCGTGCCGTTCATCGTCGACGGCGGACCGGGCGGCGGGATCGGGCGCGTGCTGACCGACCTCGATGCCGGACGGATCGCGGCGATGGATGCCGACGGCATCGACATGCAGCTGCTTTTGCTGGCGTCGCCCGGGGTCCAGATATTCGAGCGCGCGACCGCGGTGGCGCTCGCCGCCGAGTCGAACGACTATGTCGCCGCCGCGTGCAAACGCCATCCGACGCGCCTCGCGGCGCTCGCGGCGGTCGCGCCGCAGGACCCGGCGGCGGCAGCGAAAGAGCTCGAGCGCGCGACGCGGACCCTGGGGTTGAAGGGCGCGGTCATCAACAGCCACACCTTCGACCATTATCTTGACGAGAAACAATTCTGGCCGATTTTCGAGGCCGCCGAAGCGCTCGACTTGCCGATTTACATCCACCCGCGCGAACCTGCGACCGGGATGCGCGAAATCATGTCCGGTCCGGTCGCCGGCGGCCCGGCGTGGGCCTATGGGGTCGAGGTCGGCACCCACGTCCTCAAGCTGATCAGCGCGGGGGTGTTCGACCATTTCCCCAAGCTCAGGATCGTCGTCGGCCATATGGGTGAAGCGCTGCCCTTCTGGCTGCCACGGATCGACAATCGCTACGTCGCGATGCGCGCGGGCATGTTCGGCGGCGCGAAGCCGATGCAGCGGCTGCCGAGCGATTATATCCGCGAAAACCTGTGGGTGACGACGAGCGGCATGAACTACTGGCCGCAGCTCCGCATGACGCTCGACGTCCTCGGCCGCGACCGCGTGATGTATGCGACCGACTACCCGTTCGAGAAGCAGGCGGAGGCGGTCGGCTTCGTCGAGGCGATGCCGCTGAGCGAGAGCGACAAAAAGGCCCTGTTCGAAGACGTCGCCGCCCGGGTCTTCAAGATTTGATCGCGCGCGCGAAACCCGATGGCCACGCGACGAGGGGACAATAAGCTGGCGCTGGTTGCCAACCCTCCGCGGAAACGGGATACCGCCGCAATGGCCACGACTGCTCCACGGACGAAGCCCGCGATCAAGAAGCGTGGGCAGGGCCGTCCCGTGTCGGGCGAGAACGACGTCGGGCGTGAGCGGCTGCTCGTCGCTGCCGAAGAACTGCTGCGCGAAATGCCACCGTCGCGTGTGACGATTTCGCGGATCGCGCGCGCGGCGAATGCCGATCCGGCGCTGATCCGCTATTACTTCGGCAATCGCGCAGCGCTGCTCGTCGAAGTCATCGACCGCGTCACCGGACACCCGCGGCTCGAAGCGCGCCCGAAGGAAAAGCCGGTCGCCGAACTAGGCGCGCATATTGCGCGAACCGTCCAGCTCGTCCGGCGCGCACCATACCTCCACCGGTTGATCAACGACGAGCTCGAAGAAATCGGCAACAAGGAAGCGCGCGAGCGGGTCCGCGGGATGAACCGCGACGTCGTCGATTACTATCGGAAGCTGTTGAGCGCCGATGGCGGCGTCGATCTGGTCGCGACCGATCCGCTGTTCCTCCATCTCGCCGTGCTCGGCGCGAGCGACTTCTTCTCTTCGGCCGGGTCGCTGATCCGTGAATTGCTGCCCGAAGGGGCCGACCTCGAGCAGTCGACCGCCGACTTTCAGGCGTTCCTCGTCAAGCTGTTTCTCGACGGGATGCGCAAGCGCTGACGGGGCTCACGTCGAAATGTCGAGCGGCGGCTCGACCGCCGACAGCACGCGGACATGCTCGACCATCATCGGAAAGCTGAAGCCGCCCGACAATTTGATCCGGAAGGTGAATAGCAGAAATGGGTGTGCGCCGGCGGCGAACATGGCGGCGAAATCGCAATCGCGGAGCTGGCGATATTCCTCGTTGGTCAGTCCCCGATCGGCGAGAAACGGCTCGGGCGCGGTGATGAACGTTGCCGCCTTAACGTCGTCGCGCGCGACTTCCCACAGCACCTTGTTGACGGCGTAGCGGCTCATGTCCGGCCTCCGTTGAGCTGGTCTTCGGTCCACTCGAGCAGGATCATCAGCGGCTGCGCCCGCGACGGGACATAGTCGTGCCACGAGTAGGGCGCGCCATCGGCAACCCCATAAGCGAAGATAAAGCCGAGAAAGCCGGGCGTGTTGTTGCCCTGCGCGTACATCTCCTCCCAAGACGAGTGCGCGACGAGCTCGGCGACATCGTTGCGCAGCATCGCGTCGTTGACGATGCGGTCCCATTCGCTCTCGGGGCGCTCGGTATGGCGCAGCATGTACGGACCGCCGACGCCGTTGGTCATGTGGCCGGTGCAGATTACCGCGACGCGCAGATTCTCGGGCCATTCCTCGATGATCTTGCGGACGATGTGGCCGACCTTGAGATAGCGTCGCGCCGGCGGCACCGGCGGCGCGAGGAAGTTGAGGAAGATCGGCACGACCGGCAGATCGCCCTGTGGGCGCATAAAATTGAGCGGGACCGAAAAGGCGTGGTCGACGACGAACTCGTCCGAGTAAGCGAAGTCGATATCGTTCTCGAAACCCTGCGTCAGGATGTACCGCGCCAACTGCCCTTCGATCGGCGCGTCATAGGTCGCGAGTCCCCAGTCGCGCTGTTCGTATCCGGGCGGCCCGGCGACGCGTTCGGCCTTGCCGATCAGGAACGCCGGCATGTTGTTGAAGAAGAACTGGCAGAGGTGATCGCTGCCCGCCATGACGATGACGTCGGGTCGCGATGCCTCAAGTCCCTCGCGCATCCGCGCGATCCCGTCGAGCAGGCGCCGCGCCTCGACCGAGACCGGCCTGCCGTCGCGCCCCGCCCCCGGCAGGACCGGATCGTGCGGACAGACCGAGAGGTGCACCAGTCTTGCCATCGTCGTCTTTCCATTGCGCGCGACATGAAGCTGGTCGTCCGCTTGACCGGATGGATAGAACACCGGTCAGCGCAGTCGAATTGATGGTTGAGATAGCTCGTATCGGTAACCGCGCCTTGTGATGCCGTCCTGGGAACCGCATTCAGCCGTCATGGCAACCAATGCAGATGCACCCAACCAGTTGACCCGTTATTCACGCACGGCGATTTTGCTGCACTGGTCGATTGCAACATGCGTCCTCGCGACCATCCCGATCGGCTGGTACGGCGCGACCTTCAAGACCGCGGCAGGGCAGTCGGCAACAAACCTGCACAAGTCGATCGGCATCGCGATCTTGGCCCTGACGCTGGTGCGGGTCGCATGGCGGCTGGGCCACCGGCCGCCGCCGCTGCCGACCGCGATGACGCCGATGATGCGCCGCATCGCCCGCGCGACGCACGTCCTGTTCTACGTCCTGCTTCTCGTCCTGCCGCTGAGCGGCTGGTGGATGAGCTCGGCGGTTCCGGTCCGCCACGCTTTCGGGTTCGGCCTGTTCGACGTTCCCTTCCTGCCGGTCCCGCGAGGCTGGGCGTCGGCGGGCGGCGCGCACTTCATCCACGTCAATCTCGCGTGGCTGATGGTCGGTCTCGCCGTCCTCCACATCCTTGCGGCGCTGCGCCACCGGTTCATCGAGCGCGACGGCGTGCTGACGCGGATGCTGCCGCGACTCACCTGATCCTTTAACCGTTCCACCCCCTCGAGAGGTCGACATGTCAGACAAGCCAGCCCCCGCCGGACGCGGGCCGTTGCCGCAGAAATTCCCGCACGAGCCGGAACGCTATCGCAAGGCGGCCGAACTGATCGTCGCGATGCGTCGCGGCGAGATCGAGCTGCAGGGCGCGGAGGGCTTCCCCGAAGACGCCGCGCCGCGCAACCGCGACGAGGCTCAGATCATCAACGACATCGTGATCGAGTTGCTCGGCCGCGCCGTGCTCGGGTGGAAGTTCTACATCGGCGCGATGATCCAACAGGCCCCGCTGCGCACGGCGATTTACGACATCTGGGAAAGCCCCGCGGTCCTGCCGCCCGAATGTTCGCAGCATCGCTGGATCGAACCCGAACTCGCGTGCCGCACGCTGCGCGACTTCGCGCCCCGCGAAAAGCCGTACAGCTATCAGGAGATCGTCGAGGGCATGGAAGTGCTGCCGGTGTTCGAGATCATCGGACCGCGCTTCCGCTTCGATTCCGCCGCGCACATGCGGAAAATCGTCAACGGTTATCGCATCAACCCGCGGTTCGACGGACTGGCCGACGGCAATGCCTCGGGCGGATACGTCGTCGGCAAGGCGGTCAAGGACTGGCAGGAGTTCGATTTCCTCAAGATGCGCGTGACGATGGACGCCGGCGACGAGCGGCTGGTCGACACCGTCGGCGGGCACCCGCTGGTCGATCCGTTCATGTCGATGTTCCCGCTCGTCAACCTGATGCGCAGCCGCGAAGGCCTCAAGGCGGGCAACCTGGTGGCGACGCATTCCTATTCGGGCTTCATCCCGGTCCCGGCGGACGAAAAGGTGGTCAGCACCTTCAGCTATTTCGAGCCGATCGAAGCGGTCTTCGCCTCGACTTGACCGCCGCTTGCGAGGATCGCGGCACGCCCGTAGACGCATTCGATGCGTCTCGAAAAGCTCGACCTCAACCTGTTGATCGCGCTCGATGCCCTGCTGCAGGAACGCGGCGTTTCGCTCGCCGCCGACCGGCTCAACCTCAGCCAGTCGGCGGCGAGCGGCGCGCTTTCCCGGCTGCGCGAGTATTTCAAGGACGATCTGCTCGTCCTGCAGGGGCGCAGCATGGCGCTGACCCCGCGCGCCGAAAAGCTGGTCGATCCGGTCCACTCGGTGCTCGAGCAGATCCGCGCGACGATCATGGTCGCCGAACCGTTCGACCCGGCGACATCGGACCGGACGCTGACCGTCATGGCGACCGACTATATCTTCGAAATTCTGCTGCGCCCGGCGATCGTCGCCTGCGCCGTCGAAGCGCCGGGTATCCGCTTCGAACTCGTGCCGATCATCGAGCATCCGGTCGAGGCGCTGCAGCGCGGCCGCGCCGACATCCTGATCGGGATCGACAACGTCATCTCGAGCGAGCAGCCGAGCGCCTTGCTCTACACTGAGGATTTCGTCGTCGCTGGCTGGCAGGGCAATCCGATGCTGCAGGGGCCGATGACACTCGACTGCTACGAGCGGCTCGCGCATGTCGCGGTCCGCTTCGGCCAGGCGACGTCGAGCTATGAAGCGACCGCGACGAGGTTGCGGTCGGTCGCGCGCCGGGTCGAGGTGATCGCGCCGAACTTCTCGTCGGTCGGGGGGTTGCTGGTCGGCACCAACCGGATCGCCACGATCCACCGGCTCCTGGCGGTGCGGCTCGCCGAGTATCTGCCGCTCGTGCTGATGGAGCTGCCCTTCGAGCTGCCGCCGGTCCGCGAAAGCGCGCAGTGGTCGTCGCGCAGCGCAAACGATCCGGCAGTGGCGTGGCTGGTCGAGCGGCTCAAGGGGATCGCCAAGCAGCTGCGGTCGACGTCGGGTGCCCCGCCCGAACGGAACGGGCGCAGCTAGCTGCTCAGGAACTCGACGATCGCCGGGACGGCCTCGGGGTCTTCGTTGAGGAAGCCATGCGCGCCCTCGAACAGTCGCATCACCGACCCGGGAATCTTCGCCGCCATCGCGCGCTGCCCCGCCTCGGTTCCGAGCAGGTCGTAGCGCCCGCCGAACAGCGCCACCGGCACCCCGATCTGGTCGAGCCAGCCGAGCGCGTCATGCTCCTCGCGCGCTTCGAGCTGGCGTCGCGCGCCCATCGCCGCGTGCGGATCCGACGGATCGACCGGGCCGCCGCGCTTCTTGCCCTGCTCGATCAGGATGAGCGCCTCCTCGGGGTTAGCCGCCTGCCATTCGAGCGATTTGCGCAGGTCGAGCGAGAGCATCTTCCGCGCGCGCGTCTCCGGGTCCTTGGCGTGTAGCGCAAGCAGCGGATAGCCATACGACCCGCCGGGGTTGGCGCACGCGAGGACCATCTTCGTGATCCGTGCGGGATGCCGCCGCGCGAATTCCTGCGCCACCGACCCGCCGAACGACACGCCGAGCACCGCCGCCCGGTCCCACCCTGCGACGTCCATCAGCGCCGCGGCGTCGTCGGCATAGTCGGCCATGCTGTAGCGCCGGTCGGGCTTTTCGGTCTGGCCGAGCCCGCGCTGGTCATAGCGCAGCACGGTGAAACGCTTCGAGAGCGTGTCGACATAGGGCTGCCGCTGCCGAAGGTCGGCCCCGGTGCCGTTGATGAACAGCAGCCGCGGCCCGGCACCGACGATCTCGTAATAGAGCTTCAGATCGCGAACCTGGGCGAATGGCATGCCCCCGACCTACCCCTGCGCGATATATTTGTGATGAAGGTACGCATCGAGGCCTTCGCTCCCGCCTTCGGAGCCGTGGCCGCTTTCCTTGACCCCGCCGAACGGGGTTTCCGGCCCGGTCAGCCCGACGAAGTTGATCCCGACCATGCCCGCCTCGATCACATCGCCGATGTCGGCGGCGGTTCGCGCCGACCGCGTCCAGGCATAGGCCGCGAGGCCGTAGGGCAGCCGGTTCGCCTGCGCGACGACGTCGTCGAAGCGGTCGAAGCGCTGGGTCACCGCGACCGGCCCGAACGGCTCCTCGTTCATGATCCGCGCGGCGTTCGGCACGTCGGCCAGCACGGTCGGTTGCCAGAAATTGCCTGCGCCGCCGGTCGCGTCGCCGCCGGTGACCACGCGCGCACCGGTCGCGGCGGCTTCGGCGACCATGTCGTGCATCGCAGACAGCCGCCGCGGATTCGCCAGCGGCCCCATCGTCGTCGCGGGGTCGAGGCCATTGCCGAGCCTGAGCCGGGCCGCCGCCGCCGCGAACTTCTCGACGAACGCGTCGTGGATGCTCTCGTGGAGATAGAATCGCGTCGGGGCGATGCAGATCTGGCCCGCGTTGCGATACTTGCCCGCCGCAAGCATCGGCACCGCGCGGTCGAGATCGGCGTCGGCGAAGACGATGACCGGGGCATGACCGCCCAGCTCCATCGTCGTCGGCTTCATCACCCTTGCCGCGAGGACGCCGAGTTGCTTGCCGACCGCGGTCGAGCCGGTGAAAGTAATCTTGCGGATGACCGGAGAGGCGATGAGGTAGCTCGAGATATCGGGCGGCACGCCGAACACGACGTTGAGCACACCCTTTGGCAAGCCGGCATCGTCGAGCGCCCGTGCGAGCGCGAGCGCGCTTCCCGGGGTTTCTTCGGCGGGCTTGATGATCACCGAACACCCTGCCGCCAGTGCCGCCGCGAGCTTGCGCGACGGAATCGTCGTCGGGAAATTCCACGGGCTGAACGCGGCGACCGGACCGATCGGCTCCTTGGTCACGAGGTGGCGGACGCCCGGATGCTTCGACGGCACGATCCGGCCGTAGGCGCGCCGCGCTTCCTCGGCGTACCAGTCGAAGATGTCGGCGCACGCAAAGGCTTCGGCGGTCGATTCACTGATCGGTTTGCCCTGCTCGCGCGTCGAAATCGCGCCGATCTGCGAAGCCCGCTCGCGCAGCAGGTCGGCGGCGCGGCGCAGGACCCGGGCGCGATCATATGCCGAAACAGCGCGCCAGATCTTAAACCCGGCATCGGCGGCGGCCAGCGCCTCGTCGAGGTCGCCCTGCGTCGCGACGGGCAGATCGGCGATCGTCGCGCCGGTAGCCGGGTCGACGACCGGGATCGTCGCGCCGTCGCCCGCCGCCCGCCAGACCCCGGCGATGAACAGCGTCGGCTTTGGATAATCGTGATCGTCGTTCATGCTGCGCCGAATCCGTAGATGTCGATCGTTCGCTCGCCCGCCTTGATACGCGCGATCTTGTCGGCTTCGTCGCGTTCGCGGAGCGCCCCGCCCAACAGCGCGGTGGCGACCGTCGGCGCGGACAGAGCGACGACCCCGTCGCGGTCGCCGACGATCAGGTCGCCTTGCCCGACCACGACGTCGCCGATGCGGATCGGCTGGCGCGTCCACGCGGTGGCGGCATAGCCCTTGATCGTGCCGTTGAGGCAGACGCCGTTCGAAAAAACCGGGAACGGCATCACCGACAGGCCCGCCACGTCGCGGACGCCGCCGTCGATAACGAGGCCGCCGAGCCGCTGCTCGATCGCCGCAGTGTTGAGGATATCGCCCCAATAACCCCATTCGATCCCGCCGCTCGTCGACACGACGAGCACGTCTCCGGGCGCAGCTTGGTACAGCGCGCGGTGTATCCAAAGATTGTCGCCCGCGGGGACGTGCACCGTGAACGCCGGCCCGGCGATGCGCATGCCGGGCGCGACCGGCTTGATCGCCGAAGGCAGCGCCCCGATCCGGCCCGCCGCCTCGTGCAGCGTGGCGGCACCGAGGCGCGCCGCTTCGGCGAGCAGATCGACGCTATAGCTCATTTGCCCTCGCGTCGTTGAAGGAGGTGATACTGCTGCTGCCGCCGCGCCTCGTCGAGCCGCAGCCCGCCGGCGATGGCGTTGCGGATACGCATCTCGGCGGCGTCTATCGCCTCGGCGGCATCGAGCACCTCGGTTTCGCGGTCGGCGGGGATGACGACGACGCCGTCCGAATCGCCGCGGACGATATCGCCAGGTGCGACGCGGACGTCGCCGATCGTCACGATCACCTGCGTCGCGTCGAGCTGCACCCGGTCCTTGCCGGTCCGCATCGAATAGCTGCGGCTGTACATCGGGTAGCCGAGATCAAGCGCGAGGTGGGTGTCGCGGCACGCCCCGTCAATCACCGTCCCGCCGAGACCGCGCTTGTTCGCGGTGAAGGTCAGGATATCGCCCCACACCGTCGCGTCGGGCCGGCCGCCGTTGTCGATTACCACAACGTGCCCCGCTGGCACATCGTCGATGAAGTCGCCGACGGTGCCAACGGGATGCCCGACCGGAGCATAACTGAGGGTGAACGCCCGTCCCGCCAGCCGGAAGCGATGGTCGAGAGGCTTGATCCCGAGGCACTGGCCGGCGATGCTGAGCCGGTCGAGCGCGTCGCTGATCGTCGCGGTATCGAGCCGCCCGGCCCGTTCGACGTTGATGTCGCTCACCCGGTCGTCTCCAGCAGATGTTCGTAATCGCCGCCCATCACCGTCGAGACCGGATGCCCGGCGAGCACCGCCTTGGTCATGCCGGCTTCGCGCAGCGCGATGCGTTCGGCGGCGGCGAGGACGTCGTCGATCCGGGCGGCAGGGACGAATGCCGCGCCGCTGCCGTCGGCGACGACCCAGTCCCCGGTCGCGACCGTGACGTCGCCGACGGTGACGTCCACCCCGGTCGCAATCTCGTAGACACGCCCCCGCGCAGTCCGCGCCGTGCTGCCGCGCGCATAGACCGGAAAACCGATCTCGGCGGCCTCGTCGACGTCGCGCGCCAGCCCCTCGACGATCACGCCCGATACACCGCGCCCTCGCGCCGCGTTCGACAGGATGCCGCCCCAGCCGGCGCATTCGACGCCGGTGCGCTGCTCGACGACGATCACCTGCCCCGGCGCGGCCATGTCGATCGCAGTGGTGCAGAGATGGCGCGGCACCGTGCCCTCCGGCGGCTTGCCAGCGGCGAGCTTGACGGTGATGATCGATCCCGAGACGCGCCCCCGAGCGGCGCGCGGCGCGAGCCCGGTCACCGACGACGGCAGGCCGAGCTGGTCGAGCGCATCGGACACCGCGCAGGCATCGAGCCGCGCGAGGCGTTTGGCGATATCGTCGGTCATGTCAGTTCCAGTAAACGAAGCCGTTGGCGGTGCCCGTCCCAGCTTCGGACCGGTAGCACGGCTGGTAGTCGACGACGTCGCCGGCGAGGTCGGTCTCGAACAATGCCCCCGCCGCCGCGATCCAGTTCTTGAGTTCGCTGCTCCCGGATTGCAGCCAGTCCTCGCCGATCGTGCACAGGGCTTCGCCGTCGCGCGCCGCGAGCGCGTCGAAGATCCGCTGGTCGAACGGCTCGTCGATGACGAAATGCGACATGCCGCCCGAGCCGAAGATCGCGACGCGGGCGTCGGAGTCCCACGCCCGGATCGCGCGTCCGACAGTGCGCCCCATCTCGAAGCAGCGCCGCGCGGTCGGCTGGTTCGGCGGGAAGAAAGTGTTGGTGATGAACGGCACGTGCGGCACGACGGCGTCGCGCATGATCTGGCGATAGACGAAGCCGAAGGCGTGACCGATCCCGGTGTGCCAGTGACCTTCGAGCCGCGGCAGCTGGCTGGCGCGGGTGATGTCGAACGAGTGCGCGACGAGGTCGCCGATCAGGTAGTTCGCGAGTTCGGGATGCCCCGGATATTCGGTGTAGTCAGGCGGTTTGTGCCCCCATTCGGCGGCGTGGATGCCCGGCGGATGCTTCGCCGCCTGTTCGTCGGACGATGGCTCGTTCCAGACTTTCTCGCCGTTGAAGACGGTGAACGCCGGCATCAGCGTGTCGTTGAACAGCTCCTGCTGGTCGTTGCCGAAGATCACCGCGACGTCGGGTTTTACCGCGGCGAAGGCTTCGGCCATCGTGTCGATCGCGACCCGGCACGCGGCGTTTCGCTTGGTCCGTTCGGCAAGCGAACTCTTCTCGGCAAGCCCTTCGTCGCGCCGCATCGCAACGAGCGTGTCGAAGTCGTAACGGCCGGTCTGATACCAATGCGCCTTGTTGGCGTGGTCAGCCGGGAGGCGCAACAGCCACTCCTCGGGCGTCGTCGACAGCGTCGGACCGTGCGTGGTCCACATGCCCAGAACGATTTCCGCCATCCCTTGTCCTCCTGGATCAGACGTCGAGCTTGAACACGCGGCGGGCGTTGTCCTCGAAGATCATCTTCTTCTGCGCGTCGGTCAGCCAGGTGAAACCGGCGATGGTCGGCGCGATATCGTCCATCGTGCTGACCTGCGAGCCTTGCGGATCGTATTGCGACCCGACGCCAGGGCATTCCGAACCGAACAGGCAATGTTCGGCGCCCACCGTCTCGATCAGGAGCCTGAGCGCGCCCTCGGTATACAGCACGGTATCGAAATAGAGCTTCGAGAAATTCTCGCGGAAGTCCTTCCCGGCATAGATGTTGCCGGCGATGAACCGGCCGATCTGATAGGGGATCGCGCCGCCGCCGTGGCTGACGACGATCTTGAGATCGGGGAAGTCGGTGAACACGTCCGAATTGACGAGGTTGTAGACCGCCGTGGTTTCCTCGTTGATGAAGTGGAGCGAATACGGTTCGCGGTCGGCGCGCGACCCGGTCGCGTGGATGTGCGCCGGCAGGTCGAGTTCGCACAATTTTTCATACAGCGGATACCAGTAGCGCTCGCCGAGGCCCGGCGGGTGCGTGCCGGTATTCTCATAGGGATCGGGGTTGAGCAGGCAGCCCTTAAAGCCGAGATTGATGCAGCGCTCGAGTTCGGGCAGCGTGTTCTCGATAGGCTCGCCCGCGACCTGCGGCAGGCCGCAGATGCCGACGAACCTGTCGGGAAACAGCTCGACGTTGCGGTGGATGATCTTGTTGCACTCCTCGACGAACCAGTGGACCACCCGGCCCGGCTCGAAGCTCGACATCATCTGGAACGGCCGCGGCGAAATCAGCTGGAGGTCGGTGCCGTGCTTGTGCAGCATGTCGAGATGGCCGCACGGTGCCATTTCCTTCTTGTTCGCGGCGGCGCGGATCTGGTCGTCGGTCACCCGCACCCCGCCGCGCCCGTGGCTGCCGCGATGCGACAAAATGTTCGCCTTGTACGCCCATAGTTCGGTCGGCGCGCTGACGTGCCCGTGGCAATCGATGATCATTCGGCCTCTCCGGCGCTCGCAGAATCGTACGGTCTCGACATTGTCAGACGTCTGATATTATAGCATCCTCCGGTGTGCAACCGGTTTAGGACGCAACGGCCATGGAAGTACCACGCGGCATCGCGATTGTCGGCGGCGGGATCGCCGGTCTGGCGCTCGCTCTGGGGCTCCATCGGCGCGGGATTCCGGCACGGGTTTACGAAGCAGCCCCGGCGATCGCAGAGATCGGGGTCGGCATCACGCTGCTGCCGCACGGGATGCGCGAGATCGCCGCGCTCGGCCTCGCCGATACCGTCCTTGCCGCCGGTATCGAGAACCGCGAGAGCGCCTTCTTCAACCGCTTCGGTCAGAAATTGTTTGCCGAGCCGCGCGGCAAGTTCGCCGGCTATCCGCAGCCCGAGGTCGGCATCCACCGCGGGCGTCTCCATGGCATCCTGCTCGCGGCGGTGCGCGCGCAGATCGGCGCCGACGCGGTAACGTGCGACCATGCATTCGTCGGGCTCGACCAGACCGATGCCGGCGCTACGCTGCACTTCAAGGCGACGTCGGACGGATCGATGCGGGCACCGGTGACGGCGGATGTCGTCATCGCCTGCGACGGCGTCAATTCGGCGGTGCGCAGGCTGTTTTACCCCCACGAGACCGTAGCGTTCACCGGAATCAACACGTGGCGCGGGGTGACGCGGCACAAGCCGATCCTTGGTGGCTCCACCTACATGCGGATCGGCTCGATCAAGACCGGCAAGATCGTCGTCTATCCGATCGTCAACGATATCGACGGATCGGGCGACCAGCTGATCAACTGGATCGCCGAGATCGAAACCGACCGCAACCAGCGCAATGACTGGAACCAGGTTGGCGACCGCGGCGACTTCCTGCCGATCTATGAAGGCTTCAAGTTCGATTGGCTCGACGTCGGCGCGCTGATCCGTGATGCCGAGACCGTCCTTGAATATCCGATGGTCGACAAGGACCCGGTCGATCGCTGGACCTTCGGGCGCGTGACCTTCGCCGGCGACGCGGCGCATCCGATGTACCCGCGCGGATCGAACGGGTCGGCGCAGTCACTGATAGATGTCCGCGTCCTCGCCGACCTGCTCGCCGCCGGCGGCGACCCGCGCGCAGCATTTGCGGCGTACGAGGCCGAGCGCCGCCCCGCGACCGCCGAGATCGTCCGCACCAACCGCGTCAGCCCGCCCGACATCATCAATCTCAAGGTCGAGGAACTCGTCGGCGACCGCCCTGTCGACAATCTTGACGCGTACATCTCGCAGGACGAGCTGCGCGAGCTGTCGGACCGATACAAACGGATCGCCGGTTTCAGCGTCGACAGCGTCGCGCCGCCGCCATGAGGGTTGGGCTTACACCGCGATTGAAATAGACTAGCGACGATGAGGGCACCGCAGTCGAAGGCGCGCACGTGACGAGCGATCATGGGTCGGCCGAGAAGTCGCTCGACGAACTTTACCGGCGCCCGGGATTTCTGCTTCGTCGCGCGCATCAGATCAGCGTCGCGCTGTTTCTGGAGGAGACCGCCGGGCTCGGCCTGACGACGACGCAATACGGGACGATGGTCGTCCTCCGCGCCCGCGGCAGCCTCGATCAGGTCGGAATTGCGACGCTCGTCGGCATCGACCGCTCGACGACCGCACTGGTCGTCAGCAAGCTCGAGGAAGCCGGCTATATTGAACGCCGCGACGACGACGTCGACAAGCGCCGCAAGATCATCACGCTGTCGCTGGCGGGCCACGCAATGCTCGAACGCGTCGCCGAGCCGGCGAAGCACGCCCGCGCACGCGCCCTCGACGCTTTCTCGGCCAAGGACGCCGCTAAGTTCCTGAACTTGCTCGAACGCTTCGTCGATAGGTTCAACGAGCACACCCGCGCGCCGATTCGTCCCGAGACAAACGGGAAACGCGCCTCGCGCAAATAGCGGCGGTCAACCCGCCTTGACGATGGCGCGCAACCCGCGCCGCAGCGCGTCGAGATCGCCGACTGCGACCGCCGCAAGCAACTGTGCCTCCATCACGTCGACCGCCGCCTCGCACTTGGCGAGCAGCGCGTTGCCGGCGCCGGTCAGCCGCGTCATCAGGATGCGGCGGTGCTCGGGGCTTTCGAGCCTTTCGATCAACCCCTTGCGGATCAGCGAAGCGATCGTTTCAGACATCGATTGCGGCGTGATGCCCGCCTTGCGCGCGAGGTCGGCCGACGACTGGTCGCGCTCGTCGCGGAGCAGCGACAGCGTGACATATTGCCGGGGCGTCAGCCCGAGCGGCTGGAGCGACGCCTCGAGCCCGGTGCGGACCACCGTCTCTGCGCGCTTGATCAGATAGACGGTGCGGGATGCGCGCATGCTCATTTTCACTTGGAATATACGGAAGCCTTATATACGGCTAGCTTCCATTCAGAACGTCGAACCTGGGGAGACTATCATGGATCAGACACCTGCCGGTGCCAACGCATCGTCGCCAGCCGGGACGTACCAGACCGTTGCGATCGAGCGCGACGAGAGGATCGCGTGGGTCACGCTCAACCGCCCGGAAAAACGCAACGCGATGAGCCCGACGATGAACCGCGAGATGCTCGAAGTCCTTGAGGAGCTCGAAATTGACGACAGCGTCGGCGTCGTCGTCCTCACCGGCGCGGGCGATTCGTTCACCGCCGGCATGGATCTCAAGGAATATTTCCGCGAGACCGACCAGGCCTCAGCGGTCGAGAAAACCCGCATCCGCCGCGCCGCGGGCGAATGGCAGTGGCGCAAGTTGCGCTTCTATCCCAAGCCGACGATCGCGATGGTCAACGGCTGGTGTTTCGGCGGCGCGTTTACGCCGCTGATCGCGTGCGACCTCGCGATCGCCGCCGACGAAGCCACCTTCGGGCTGAGCGAGATCAACTGGGGGATCATCCCCGCCGGCAACGTCACCCGCGCGCTCGCCGAAGTGATGCATCACAAGGCGGCGCTGTATTACATCATGACCGGCGAGCCGTTCGGCGGGCAGATCGCGGTGCAGACCGGGCTGGTCAACGAATCGGTGCCGCTCGAAAAGCTGCGCGAACGGACGCGCGCGCTGGCGAAGACCTTGCTCGCCAAGAACCCGACCGTGCTCCGGCAGGCGAAGAACACGTTCAAGCGGATCGGCGTGATGGACTGGGATTTGGCCGAGGATTATCTGAGCGCTAAGGCCGAGCAGACCGCGGCGCAGGACCCCGAAAAGGGCCGCAACAAGGGCATGGCGCAGTTCCTCGACGAGAAGTCGATTCGCCCCGGCCTGCAAGGATACCGCCGCGATGCCTGAAGCGCCAACGGCCAATGTCTCGTTCGCCGCGGTCGGACGGCTGCTGCGCCCGAAGTCGGTGGCGATCGTCGGCGTCAGCGAGGACGGCGGCTCGATGGGAGGCCGGTCGTTCCGCAACATCAAGGCGTTCGACTTCCCCGGGGCGGTCCACCTCGTCAGCCGGACCAACGCCTCGGTCGGCGGACGGCCGTGCGTCGCGACGATCGACGACCTGCCCGACGAGGTCGACGCGGCGGTCATCGCTCTGCCCGCTCGCGCGATCGTTCCGGCGATCGAGGCATGCGCGCGCAAGGGCATCGGCGGCGCGGTCGTCTTCGCCGCCGGCTTCGCCGAAGCCGGTGCCGAAGGCGTCGCCGCGCAGGCGCGGATGACCGCGATCGCCCGCGAGGCCGATATCGCGGTCCTCGGCCCGAATACGCTCGGCATGACCAATTTCGTCGCGGGCAATTGCCTCGCCTTCGGCCCGAATGCGCCGAGCCCGCCCGAGGGTCGTCCGGCGCTCGCGGTTCTCGCGCAGAGCGGCGCCATGATGGGAAGCCTGCGCCTGTCTGCCACGGTGCGGAATTACGCCGTGTCCTACGCGATCGCGACCGGTAACGAGGCGGTCACCGGCGTCGAGGATTTCATGGCGCATATCGTCGACGACGCCGACACCCACGCGATTGCTGTCTTCGCCGAACAGCTCCGCCGCCCGCTCGACTTTCTCGCGCTGGCGCGGCGCGCGCGCGGCAACGGCAAGCCGGTCATCCTGCTCCACCCGGGCCGCAGCGACCGCGCACGCGATTCGGCGGCGTCGCATACCGGCGCGCTCTCGGGCAATTACGACGTCATGCGCGCGCTTGTCGCGAGCGAGGCGGTCATCCTCGTCGAGACGCTCGAGGAGCTGCTCGACGCGGCGGAATTCTTCACGCGCTTCCCGGTTGGCCAGGCGACTGGCCCCTCGGTGATCACCGACTCGGGTGCCCTGCGCGGCTTGTCGCTCGACTTTGCCGACAGCCTTGGGCTGACGCTGCCCGACCTGAACGCCGGCACGCTCGCCCGGCTGCGCGAGCGGCTGCCGACGTTCGCCGAGGCGAGCAACCCGCTCGACATCACCGCCCAGGGCCTCAAGGACATGCCGTTATACGCCGAGGCCACCGCGGCGATGGCGGCGGATCCGGGCAGTAGCGGCGTGCTTGTCGCGGTCATGCCCGGGAGCCCCGAGGTCGGGATGATCAAGGCCCAGGCGATCCTGCCGGCGCTGATCGCGAGCGACAAGCCAAAGGCCTATGTCGTGCTCGGCGACGCCCCGGTCGATCCGACGCTGGCGGCGACGATGCAGACGAACGGCATCCCCTTCTATCGATCACCCGAGCGCGCGCTGCGCATGTTCGCGCATTCGGCGCGCTTCGCCGACCTTAAGCAGCGCGCCAACGCCGCGACCGCTGCGCCGATCGCTGCCGCGGACCGCGTCGCGGGCAGCGGCGCGATGCTCGAACATGCGGGCAAGGCGCTGCTCCAGACAGCGGCGGTAGCCGTTCCCGAGGGCGCGCTCGCGACTACGCTCGAGGGCGCCGTCGTAGCGGCGACGCGGATCGGTTACCCGGTCGTCCTCAAGGTTCAGTCGGCCCAGTTGTTGCACAAGACTGAAGTCGGCGGCGTCGCGGTCGGCCTCGCCGATGAGGCCGCGCTGCGAGCTGCGTGGGGCACGATGGCGCAGCGCGTTACCGACGCCCGTCCCGATGCGGTCATCGCCGGCTATCTCGTCGAGGCGATGGCCGCGCGCGGCCTCGAACTCGTCGTCGGCGGCCGGCGCGACCCCAATTGGGGACCCGTCGTCGTCGTTGGGCTCGGCGGCGTGTGGATCGAGGCCTTGAACGACATCCGGCTGTTGCCGGCCAGCGTCACCGAAGCGGTGGTGATCGAGGAATTGGGGCTGCTCAAGGCGCATAGCCTGCTCGAAGGCGCGCGCGGCGCGGCACCGGTCGACAAGGCCGCCGTGGCGCGCGTGGTGACAACGATCGGACAGCTGCTGCTCGCTCATCCCGAGATCGTCGAGATCGACATCAACCCGCTCGTCGTATTCGCCGACAGGCCGCCCGTCGCCCTCGACGCGCTGATCGTCCTCGGTTGAATCGACTGGCAAGCCGCTGTCCGACGGGAGGCCGGCGCGCCTAGCCTCCGGCGTCCCTAGACCGGCGGCGGCGCGGCGCTGGCGAAGGCGGGCAGTGCGGCGGCCCGGTCCGCGATCGCGCTGACCTTCGGATACGGCGTCAAGTCGAGCTTGAATCGCCGCGCGTTGAACATCTGCGGCACGAGGCAGGCGTCGACGAGGTTCGGTGCGTCGCCCCCGGCAAAGGGTGCATCGGGCAGAAGCGCTTCGAGCGTGGCGAACCCCTGCGCGACCCAATTGCGGTACCAGTCGTCGATCGCCGCCTTGTCCTGCCCCATCGGGTGTTCGAGATACTGGAGGACGCGGAGGTTGTTGATCGGATGGATGTCGCACGCGATCGTCAGCGCCATCTCCATCGCCCGCGCGCGCGCACGCGGATCGAGCGGGATCATCCGCGGCTCGGGATGAACCGCGTCGAGATAGTCGATGATCGCGAGGCTTTGCCCGAGCCGCAGGTCGCCGTCCTCGAGCGCGGGAACGAGCCCGGCGGGGTTGACCGCGAGATAGCCGGGCGCGCGCTGTTCGCCGGCGCGAAGCACGTAGGTGCGCTTCTCATAGGCGATGCCCTTCAGGGCCAACACGATGCGGACCCGGTAGCTCGCCGACGACAGCGCGAAGTCGTGGAGGATCATGCGAAGTCGACTTCCTTGCCGCCGATCGTGACGCGCAGCGGGGTCAGCCCGCCGATCGTCACGTCGATGACGTCGCCCGGCACCACCGCGCCGACTCCGGCGGGGGTGCCGGTAAAGATCAGGTCGCCGGGCAGCAGCCGCTCAAACCGACTCAGATAGGCGATCTGCTCGGCGCAGTCCCAGATCAGGTCGGCAATGTCGCCGTCTTGCTTGATCGCGCCGTTGACGGTCAGGCGGATCGGGGCCTTGACCATGTGCCCGACGTCGGCGACCGGGCTGATCGCCGCCATCGGAGCCGAGAAGGCGAAGTTCTTGCCGATTTCCCAAGGCCGCCCCTTGTCGCGCGCCTCGAGCTGGAGATCGCGCCGGGTCATGTCGAGCCCGACCGCATAGCCGAAGACAAGATCGAGGGCGTCCGCCTCGCTTAACTTTGCGCCTGCCTTGCCGATCGCGATCACCAGCTCGCCCTCAAAGTGATAGTTCGCAGTCTCGGGCGGATACGGCACCGTCGCACCGTTCGGCACCAGCGCGTCGGCGCATTTGGCGAAGAAGAACGGGGCCTCGCGCGACGGATCCTTGCCCATCTCGCGCGCATGCGCCTCGTAGTTGCGGCCGATGCAAATGATCCGACCGACGGGGAATGTATCGGCACTGCCAGCGATCGCGGCGGCGGGACGTGCGGGGAGCGCGAAGATCGGCGGCATGATCAGTCCTCTGACGATTGGCTGGCAAAACCGTGGACAAACGCGCATAGTCGCGCAAGCACAAAGAGGATTTTTTCTGATGGCTACGCTCGCCAGACCGACCAACCTCGAAGCCGCGCGCGACGATTTCTACGACCGGCTGACGCCCGAGGCGCTGGCTCCCCTGTGGAAGGTGCTCGCCGCGCTGGTGACGCCGAGGCCGCGGACCCGCGCGATCGCGGCGGCGTGGTCGTTCGACCGAATCGAGCCGCTGCTCATGGAAGCGGGCGAGCTGATCACCGCCGCCGAGGCCGAGCGTCGCGTGCTGATCCTCGAGAACCCGTCGCTGCCGGGGCAGTCGCGGATCACCAATACGCTTTATGCCGGGCTGCAGTTGATCCTGCCCGGCGAGGTCGCACCCGCGCACCGACACGCGCAGAACGCGCTCCGCTTCATCATGCGCGGCGACGGCGCGTTCACCGCGCTCGACGGCGAGCGGGCGTACATGCACAAGTACGACCTGATCCTCACCCCCGCATGGCTGTGGCACGACCACGGCAACGAGACCGACGCGCCGATGATCTGGCTCGACGGGCTCGATATCCCGCTCGTGCAGATGCTCGATGCGAGCTTCGCCGAACATCGCGAGGATCGCGGGGCGTGGCCCACGTCGCGACCCGCGGGCGATGCCGCGCTGCGTTGGGGTCGCAACCTGCGCCCGGTGCACGCCGAGCGCGTCGCCGGCCAGGGCAACCCGCTGTTCATCTACCCGTTCGCCGAATGGCGTGCGACGCTAGAGGTGCTCCGCCGCGCCGAAGCCCCTCACGCGCACGACGCGCATCTGATGGAGTTCACCAACCCGGTCGACGGCGGATCGGTGATGGCGACGATGTCGGCGTTCGCGCGGCTGGTCCCGGCCGGGTTCGACACCCGCCCCGCGCGGTCGAGCGACGGCATGATCAACGTCGTCGTCGAGGGCAGCGGGACACTCGTGATCGACGGCGAGCTGTTCGCGCTCGCCCCCGGCGCTATCGTCGTCGTGCCCGCCTGGGCCGAGCGGCGCTTCGCGGCTGAGACCGATCTCGTCGTGTTCAGCTACTCCGACCGCGCGACGCAGCAGAAGCTGTCGCTGTGGCGCGAGCAGTTGGCGTAACCGCGTCAGTCGATCGTATAGAACTCGATCGTCAGGCTGTCGGGACGGCGCACCCCGCGCGCCATGAAAACGCGCTTGCGCAGCCAGTCGTGCGGCCCGTCGGTGACACGGAAGCGCGGCGATCCGCCCGAGTAATACTGCGCCGCCGCCACCTCCTCGCCTAGCGCCATCCGGTCAATCACCTCGGGGACCGCGACGCGCATGCCGGGATTTTCGATCGCAATCACCGTCCCGTCCGCTGCTTTCAGAAAATAGCGTGCGAGCAGTTCGGTGCGGCCATCGGTCCTGACTGTCTGCCAATCGCCGCCAGCGCACAGCACGATGCCGGTCAGCCGGGGACCGGAAATAGTGCCGCCGAGGATCGGGATGAACCGCTCGCGCCCGCCGTCGATGACACCGAGTTCGATCGGCGCGCCGACCTCGATCATTGCCGAAAAGACGGTCGTGAGGTGCGGCGCGGAAGGTGCAGCGGGCGACGACGCGGTCATCTCGGGTTCCGATCGTTGCTGCGGGGCGACTATGCGACCTTCTCGGGCTCGAGCACTGCCCCGAAGCGCGCCGTGACCGGCTGGGCGGGGGCAGGCAGATCGGGGTCGATCCCCATTGCCGTGCAGAAATCCTCCCACACCTCGCGCGGCTGCCCGGCCTGGAACAGGAATTCATGCATGTGGTGGCCGAAGAACGGGTGGCTGATGAACACCTCGCGGCTCGCACCGTTTACGAGCAGGTCGCGTTCGGCGGTCGGCAGCGCGACATTCGTCGCCTTCGCCGGATCGCGGATGATGCCCTTTGGATCGTCGCCGCGCGCGATCGCCGCGACGTCGTCCAGCAATTGCTTGCGCAGCATCTGGATGCCGCGATCGCTCAGGCCGAGCTTCTCCTTCGTCCGGTCGGCGATCTTCCCCTGCCCGACCCACGCGACGAAGTCCTGATTCATCACGTGCTTGCTGTACCAGCGACCGGTCGCGGGATCGGCGATCGGCCCGCGCCACGTTGGGATGCTCGCCTGGTCGAACGGCTCCTGCTCGTTGGGCACGCGGTTGAACATCCAACCGATGCTCAGCATGTTCTCGTCGTCGATCGGGATCCGCCATTCGAAATGGTCGCCGAGGTAGAAGGCGTTCGGCCACAGGCAGACGCGCCCGACGGTCCACATCGAATGCTTTTCCATCAGGTCTTCGCGCATCCGGCGATAGATCAGGCCGAATTCGAACTCGTCGAACGCGATCTGCATGTGCTTCGGCCCGAGTTCGGCTTCGACATCCTCCTGCCGCCGGCCCCAGTTCATATGCATCCATTCGAAATGCACCGGATCGATCGAATTCTCCTGCGCCTGCAGCCAGTTGCAAGGCAGTTCAGAAATCACGATCTGGCGGAAGCCATTACTCCAGTTGAACGGTTCCCAATCGGGCAGTTCGGGGGCCGGCGACGGACCCATGTACGTCCACAGCAGCCCAGCATGCGCGCGGACCGGATATGCGGTGATCCTGATCTTGTCCTTGTACTTTGCCTGCGGGACGACGGTGTCCTCGAACGGCATCGCGACGCACTGGCCGGTCTCGTCATAGGTCCAGCCGTGGTAGCTGCACCGCAGCCCGCACTTCTCGACGAAGCCGTACGACAGGTCGGCGCGGCGGTGGGCGCACTGCCGCTCGACGAGGCCGAATGCACCGCTCAGATCGCGGTACAGCACGAGGTCTTCGCCGAGCAGGCGGATCGCCTTGATCCGGTCGGTCGCGAATTCGCTGACGCCAGCGACGGGGAACCAGTAGCGGCGCAGTACCTCGCCCATCGGAGTCCCCGGCCCGACCCGGGTCAGCAGTTCGTTTTGCGTGGCGTCCATACTGCTCTCCCCAACTGGCTGCGCGCCTTGGCGACCCGCGACCAATGCCATCCGCCACGATCCGTCGTCAATCAAAGATATTATATTTGGCCGACTCGACCCGGTCGCGGCTTGGTGCTTAGTAGACGGTGTGGTCGATCTCACTGTTCGCGGACAATGGCGCGCCGCCGGCGGCAGCGGCACCCTATCGGCCGCCATCGTCGCACAGATCAGCGAGCAGCTGTTCGTCGGCCAGCTGAAGCCGGGCGATTTTCTCGGCAGCGAGGCGTCGCTCGCGCATGCGTTCGACGTCAGCCGCATGGCGATGCGCGACGCGGTCCGCGCCCTGTCAGCCACCGGCATCATCGCGGTGCGCCGCGGGTCGGGCGGCGGCATCCGCATCGCCGCCGCCGACCCCGACCGCTTCGCCGACGCACTGGCGATCCAACTCACCTTGCTCGGCGTTTCACGAAGCGATCTAATCGAGGCGCAGATCGCGACCGAGGCGATGATCACCCGGCTCGCCGCCGAACGCGCCGCGGCGGCCGATGTCGAGCGGCTGCGCGCGCTGCTCGCCGCGGCGGTCGACGCCGTCGGCGACGGCGGCGCTTTCGCCCGGCTGCTCGGCGAATTCCACACCGAGCTTGCACGCATCGCCGGGAACATTGCGCTCGCCGTTATGCTCGGCGGCATCCTGCAATTGCTCGAGACCGGGTACGGGACCGACACCACCCCGTCGCGGGCGCGCGGGGTGCTGGCGAAATATCGTATCGTCGTCGATGCCATCGCCGCGGGCGACGGCGAATGCGCGGCGAGCCGGATGCGCGAGCATCTCGAAAGCGTCCGGGCACACGAAAAGTCACGGCGCTAGGCGGCACTTCCGAGCGCCGCGTCGAATCGACGGCTGGCGCGCCAGTAGAAGAAGGCCGGGACGACGTTGAGGAACGGAAAGACCATCAGCACCCACCGCAGTGCCTGGTCGCCCGCCGCCGGCTTCAGCGCGTCGGCGACGATGCCGATCGCCAGCGGCCCCAGCCCTGCCCCGATAAGGTTGATGAACAGCAGGATGATCGCGGTGGCGAAGCTGCGATATTCGGATGGAACAAGGCGCGGCGCGCTCGCGAACACCGGACCGTAAAAGAACAGCGCGAGCGTGCTGGGCACGATCAGCAGGCCGAGCGCGACATGCCAGTCAGTCGCGGCATAAGCGAAGGTGTAGAACGGCGGCGCGACGAGAACCGCGACCATCGGCACGATCATGTAATTGCGCGGCGCGATCTTCCCCAGCCGGTCGGCGACCCGCCCGCCCGCCAGCATCCCGGCGATGCCGGCGAGGCCGCTGACGAGGCCCAGCCATAACCCGACCTGCGCGGTGGGGACGTGGTACGCCCGGATCAGGACGACGGGGGCCCAGACCGTCTGCCCGGTCGTCACGATCGAACTTGTCGCGGTCGCGCAGATCAGCAGCACGAGCGCACGCGACCGCCACACGACCCGCAGCCCACCGGGTGCCGCGGCCCCACTGGCGAGGACGATGCGCGGCGGGGCGCGGTCGTCCCTGAGCACGAGCTTGACCGCGAGCGCGACGAACAGGCCGGGGACGGCGCAGATCAGGAAGGCAGCGCGCCAGCCATACGCGTGGCCGATCGCGCCGCCGAGGACGAGGCCGAGCAGGATGCCGCACGGCACCCCGAGACCCTGCCGCGCGATGGCGCGCGCGCGCCGTTCGACCGGAATCCGTTCGGCGATCAGCGCGTACGACGCCGGGGCCGACCCCGCCTCGCCGAGGCCGACGCCGACTCGGACGATGGCGAGCTGGACGTATGACGCGGCGAGGCCCGACGCCGCGGTCATCACCGAAAAGACCGCGACGACGGTAGCGATCAAACTCACCCGGTCGGTTGTCGGGCGATCGGCGTAGCGCGCGATCGGCAGCCCCATCAGCGCGTAGAAGACCGCGAACGCCGGACCCGTCAGGATGCCGAGCCTAGTGTTGCTGAGATGGAGTTCGCGGCTGATCTGTTCGGCGAGGATGTTGATGATCTGCCGGTCGACGAGGTTGAAGGTCGAGACGAGGAACAACAGGAACAGCAGCGCGCGCTCGCGCGATCCCGCCGCGGTCACCGCGGCACCGTGCCGCAGTAGGGCGGGATCGTTCGCTGGAACATCGCGAAGATCAGCTCCCAGTCGCGCTCGGTCGCCGCGAGGTCGTAGACATCGCGCGATGTCAGCGCATAGCCGTGGTGCGTACCCGTATGGAGGCTGCGGCTGTATCGCACCGGCTGGCCTGCGAGCAGCGCCTCGAACCGCGCGATCATGTCGCCGTCGGCGGTAACGTCGCTCTCGGCATAGCCGCAGTAGAGTTCGCCGCGAAGCCGGTCGAGCGCACGGTGTGGCGATTCCGGCCGGCCTGAGATCAGGTAGCTGCCGTGGAGCGAGGCGGTTGCGACGAACCGGTCGGGCCAGAATTCGGCGGCCGAGATCGCATGCCGTCCGCCCATGCAGAAGCCGATCGCCCCGACGCGGGTCGCAAGGGCTGCGGGGTCTCGATCGGCGTGGTCGAGCACCGCGCGCGTGTCGTCGAGCACCATCGTGTCGGACAGCCGGTGCAGCGGCGCGGCGGCGATCGCGAGCTGCGCCTTATCGAGGTTGAACACCGACAGCGTTCGGCCATCGGCACCGAAGAACTGGTTCAGGACGGTCGCGTCCTCACGATGATAAAAGTCGGGCACGATGCAATAATAGCCGACGCTCGCCGCCCGCCGGGCGATTGCCATCAGCTCGTCGCGATAGCCCCAGAAATCCATGTAAACGATGACGACCGGACAGGGGATATCGGCTTCGGGGTGGACGATGAAGCTGCGCATCGGCCCTGACGGCGTCGCGACGATGACTTCGGCCGCTTTCATTCCGCTCCCCTTTTACCCGACGACGTACGCACAATTAGGTGGTCGCCATAAAAATCGCCTCGAGCGGCTTGAAGCCGGTAAAATCGGCGACGACCTTCACGTCGAGCGGCACCGACATGAAACCCGAGTAGGAATGCGTGGCGAGCAGCTGGCCGACGAAGAGGCCCTGTCGGCTGCGCATGACGTTGATAAGCGGGAACATCGAGATGAAGGGATCGACGAGGGGATTGCCGCCGATCGTGTCGACCATCCGCGTCTCGCCTGCGTCCATCGTCACGCGCATTTTGAGGAAATCGACGTCCTGCCAGTCACGCACCGCTTCGCCGACGACATAGCCGCCCGAGGCGTGGTTGTCGGCGATGCCGTCGAACCGTGGATTGTCGCGATACTTGTTGACGAGCCCGCGCATGTGCGCCTGCGAATCGAAGCGGAAACGCGGCCCGATAATCTCGAACACCGGGACCGCTTCGAGACCCTCGACGATCTCCTGATACGAATACTGCTTCTCGCGCGCCGGAAAGTCGCGCACGCAGCGGAACGCCATCTCGGGCTCGATCCAACGATGCTGTGAAATTTCCTCCGACAACACCGCCGGGCTGTCCCAGATGTCGTAGATCGGCGAGAGCATTGGCGCCTGCTGGATCCGCGCCTGAATGTAATATTTGTAACCGAGGATAGGGCGCGCGAAGAGATCACGGACGAGGTCGGCGACCTGCTGCGCTTCGTCAATGTTGCGCGGGCTGGCGTCTGGCGGGAAACCCGTCTCGCCATCGATCTCGATCTCCTTGTGCCGCATCTTCACGATCAGCTCGGCGGCCTTGCGGATCCGCTCTGGTTCGTGCGCGAAAAGCTGCGGCAGCGGACCGCGGCCCTGGCTCGCGGTGTCGGACATAGCTTGACCCCCCTGCTCGGTCCCGGTGGAGGGAACTCGTTGCTATCGATCAACGCGCACCGCCGCCCCCACAAGTCGCTATCGTCGATAGCTGCTATCGTCTGCATCGATTCGACGGCGATGCATCGGCTTCATAGGCGGGTAGTCTGCTGGCCGCAGACCGCTGCAATCGGTCGGCTGGAGGCAATGATCGTGATCGTGCGAAAGGTATTGGTGGTCGGGGCCGGTCTCGCCGGTCTCTCGGCGGCGATTGCGCTCGCCCGGCGTGGCGCAGAAGTGACGATCGTCACGCTCGACGACCGCGCCGAAGGGACCTCGATCACGATCACCAACCGCGCGGTCGACGCCATCGAAGCGCTGGGCGTGCTCGACGCGTGCATCGCCGCGGGTCTGACACCTGCGGACGGCAAGTCGCTATTTTCGGCAATGTGGGACGGGGCGGGCAACCCCCTCCCGTTGTCGGCACCGCCGGTGCCGGCAACGCGTCTCCCTGCCTATATCGCCATCTACCGGCCCGATCTCGGCCGCATCCTAACCGACGCCGCGGTCGCCGCCGGGGTGACTATGCGCACCGGACTCTCGTTCACCGGGCTCGCCGATGGGGGCGGCCACGTCGACGTTACGTTCGGCGACGGCACGAACGCGACGTTCGACCTAGTCGTCGGGGCCGACGGCGCGCATTCGGCGGTCCGCCGCGTGATCCACCCCGGCATCGAGCCGACCTACACCGGCTGGATGAGCTTCCGGATCGTCCTCGAAGACGGTCCCGAGGGGCCGCCGGGCTTTTACACGCTGCCCGCGGGGACCGGCATGCTGGCAACGGTCCGGCTGCCGGGTAACCGCCTCTATCTCGCGGCGGGCAAGCGGATGGACCACCGCCGCATCGACCACAGTGAAGCAGTGGAACTGCTCGATAGCGTGCTCGCGCAATATACCGCGCCGCTGATCCGCGGCATCCGCGACCAGCTGCGCAACGAGCCGCCCGTCGTCGCGCGTCCGTTCGAATACGTGCTCGTGCCGCAGCCATGGCACCGCGGCCGCGTGACGATCATTGGCGATGCCGCGCACGCGACGACGCCCAACCTCGCGTCGGGAGGCAGCATCGCGCTCGAGGACGGAGTCGTGCTGGCGGAGGAACTCGACCGGGCCGAAAGCGTCGCGGCCGGGCTCGATGCCTTCATGGTGCGGCGGTATAACCGCTGCGCGATGGTCGTCGAGACCAGCCTCGCGATGATGCGCAGCGCAGACTCCGGTTCGGGGTCGACCGACAATACCACGCTCCGGAGCAAGGCGCTTGCCGAGCTCGTCAAACCCTACTGATTGCGGGTGGTCGACCTGCAGCCCCGCGCAAGCCAAGGAGATGCGATGACCCGCCCCACCGCCTTGATCACCGGCGCGTCCGCCGGCATCGGTGCCGAGTTCGCCCGACAGCTCGCGTCGCGTGGGCATGACCTCGTGCTCGTCGCGCGCCGTGAGGATTGGCTGCGCGACGTCGCGGCGGGATTGGCAACCGATTGCGAAATCCTCGTCGCCGACCTCGAAACCGATGACGGCGTCACTCGGGTCGAGGCCCGGATCGCCGATGGTCCTCCGCTCGCGCTCATCATCAACAATGCCGGTTTTGCCGCGAGGGGCCGAGTCGCGACGCTCGACGCCGAGCGGTTGGCGACGATGCTGCGCCTCAACGTCATCGCACTAAGCCGGTTGTCGCACGCCGCGATGCAGCGGATGACGGCAGACGGCACTGGCGCGATCATCAATGTCGGCTCGGGAACAGCCTTGATTCAAATCCCGGGCAATGCGGGTTACGGCGCGTCGAAGAGTTATGTAATGGCCTTCACCCGGCACATGCAGGCCGAGGCAGCCGGAACCGGGGTTGCCGTGCAACTGCTCATTCCCGGGGTCATCGCGACTGATTTCCACAGCATCGCCGCGACTTCGCTGGACCGCTACCCGCCCGAGATGGTGATGCAGACGCGCGACCTCGTCGCGGCATCGCTAACCGCTCTCGATCGGGGCGAGGCGGTGTGTATCCCGTCGCTTGGCGAAGTCAGGCTATGGCACGAGTGGAAGACCGCCGAAGCCGCGCTCGCGACGAACGTCTCGCGGCGAAAGCCAGCCGACCGGTACCGATTCAAACGTAACGCCTGACCCCGACAGCGTCCACCCTTGTGACGTCCTGTGTCCCCGTACGCTTTATCGCTCAGTGAAGTTGCTGTCGAAATCGATCGCTCCGGGCACACGATTGTCGTTTGACAATTATGTTGGCCGGGGTCGAGACCGGGGGCCACCGGTCGTGCTCTCAATAAACATGTTTTCATTACACCTGCGTTAAATCCGCGCGCCGCGACCGAGATTGCGAGACGATTACGATCGTAGGCGATCGACGCCAGCAAGCGAGAATTCGGAGAGCAACCTGCGCACGGTCCCGTTTGGGGCCGCTTGCTGCCCGGCAGGTTTCGGGCGTCGAATGCGGGAAAGCTGCCACTGCATTGATCTACGATCGGCGGCCCTGACGCGGTTTTAAGGTCGTTAATCGCAGAAGCATCAGCAATTCAAAAAAGCAAGATACTGCCTTGCGCTCCTACAGCGCAGATGGTGACGCAATCGTCCCTAACTGAGCAATGGCCCATTTAATATCGGCGACAGACGGATTGTTTACCATGTATTAATTCATTTTTTCGCGAAAACCTACTCGCGAAGTATATTAGTGAATGATAGGTTCTAGCTTAATGCGTCTCAAGGAGCATCGGCGCATGAGAGTTAAATTGCGCGAACTAAAGCGGTCGATTGCTTCTTTCGCGACCTGCGAACAGGAAGCAATTCATACGCCGAATGTGATCCAGGGGCATGGCGCGGTTTTGCTCGCAGACTGCAGCAGTCGCCGGATCACCCACGCCAGTGCCAACCTCGAGGAGATCCTTGGATGCCCACCTGCGTGGGCGATCGGCCACACGCTCGAGGATGTCGTGGGTAAAGCCGACTTGACCCACACCGCGACCGAGCAGGGCGAGAGCGGCGCTTCGATCGGCGAAGTTATCAGCGTGCGGGGGGAGGGTGGCCGGTTGCTCAACCTTCAAGCGCATCGGTCGGGGTCATACATCTTCGTGGACCTGCAGCCGGCGATGGATGTGCTGGAGGTGTCGCCTTTGACCGCGGTTCACCCCCTTCTTGAAATGTTCATGCACGCCAGATCGCGCACGCAAATTTGCGAACTTGCCGTAAAGGGGCTGCGGAGCCTGTCGGGCTTTGACCGCGTAATGGCGTATCGATTCAACACCGTCGGCGACGGCACCATTATCGCCGAGTCGAAAATCGACGCTCTCGACGCGTTTCTCGGCATGACCTACCCGGCAGCCGATATTCCGCCACAGGCGAGGCGGCTGTTTATGCTCAACCGTGTCGGCGCGATCGCCGATTTCGGCTACGATCCGGTCCCGCTGCTCGTCGATCCGGCTTTCGACGACGGCATGCCGATTGACATGACCCAGAGTGCTCTGCGCGGCGTGTCGCCGATCCACTGCCAGTACATGCGCAACATGAACGTCGCCGCAAGCTTGACGATTTCACTGGTCCACGGGGACCAGTTATGGGGCATGTTGGTCTGCCACCATAATCTGCCGCGTATCGTTGGGCCAGAGCTCCGATCGGTCGCCAGATTACTCGGGCAAATCATGTCGCTGCTAATTGGTAATCTGGGCGAAGCCGAAGCCTATATCGATCGATTGGCACGACAGGCCGCGCTGCAGACGCTTGTTGAAGCGATCTCTGGTGGTCGGCCTTTCGGCGACGGCCTGATGCTGGCCGGCCCGGCGTTGCTGCAGTTGGTTGATGCCGGCGGCGTCATCATCCGGTCTGGAGATGAAAGACGTTGTTATGGCGTTCTTCCACCATTGGCCTCTCAACAGCAGATATGGGCATATTTCGAACGAACGGCTGACGGCGCGATCGTCGCTGCCGATGATCTCGGCGTGCGACTTGCGGGAGATGCCGAATGCTTTCTGGCCGGCAGCGGCGCCATGATCATGCGGTTTGGTTCGAGTGTCGATGAGTCTATCCTGTGGTTTCGGCCCGAACTGAAGCGCAACATTGTTTGGGGAGGAGATCCTGCAAAGCATCACTCCGTCGATCCATCAACCGGTCGACTGTCACCACGCGAGTCGTTTGCGGCCTGGAACGAAACGACAAGCGGTCACTCAGCGCCCTGGACGGCAGCCGATCTGACGATCGCCGGCGATCTTCGTCTTGCGATTCAAGCCGAGATGTCGGCGCGTGCCAGCGCCGGCCTCGCCAAGCTTCGGCATTTCGATCCCCTAACCGGCTTGGCCAATCGCCGCCGGATGGAAGAGCGACTTCGGGAAATGTCAACCGACAGCACCGATAGTTCCAAGGTGAGCGTGCTGTTCCTCGATCTGGATCGGTTCAAAGCGGTGAATGATTCGGTCGGGCACGCCGCGGGGGACATGCTGCTCATCCAAGTCGCCGAACGTCTGCTAGCAGTATCAGGCCCGAGGCACATGGTTTCGCGTCTGGGCGGCGACGAATTTGTCGTCCTCTCACAGGGATTGGACGAAAGCGGTGTCTGCGATCTTGCTGCGCGTATCCTCGCGACACTTGAACTGCCATTCGATCTCAATGGTCATGCTGCCCACGTCTCGGCAAGCATTGGCCTGGCGATGGCGGAAGCGGTCGGCGCGCTCGATATCTTGCAGGCGGCAGATATGGCGATGTACGAGGCTAAGCAGCGAGGCGGTAACCGCCATGCAATTTTTCAACAAGCAATTTACGACCATGCCGTGCGCAAGTTCGAGCTCGACCACGACTTGCGCAAGGCAGTCAATGAAACCGGGCAGCTGATGCTCGTCTATCAGCCTCTGTTCTCTCTCAAGAATGCCGATCACCGGCTGATCGGCTTCGAGGCATTGCTGCGCTGGCGTCATCCTCGGCTCGGCTGGGTGTCGCCGGATATGTTTATTCCCCTCGCCGAAAAATCGGGCGTTATCATCCCGCTAGGCGACTGGATTATCGTGACCGCAACGCGCCAAGCGAAGGCCATGCGCGATGCGGTCGATGACATCGACCTGGTGCTGACGATCAACGTCTCGGTACGGCAGCTTGCCGAGCCCGGCTTCGACCGGCGTCTGGCTTCGATTTTACTCGAAGCGGAGCTACCGGCGTCGGCAATATGTCTTGAGGTCACCGAATCGATGGTAAGTGACAAGGAAATTGCAGTCGTCTTGCGGAACATCCGATCCCTCGGCGTCAGAATTGCCATTGACGACTTCGGTACCGGCTTTTCGTCCTTGTCATATCTGCGTCGGCTGCCCGCCGATATCGTCAAGCTCGACAGCAGCTTTCTTGATCAGTCCGACGAAGACCGCGACGATGTCGATTTCGTCGGCGCGGTCGTTGCGCTTATCCATGCCGCGGGCATGACCGTCATTCAGGAAGGGGTCGAGACTTCCGATCAACTTGCCATTATTAAGGTCTCGGGGGCTGACATGGTTCAGGGGTTCATGTTCGGTCGCCCGCTGCTGGCGCCGGATGCGATGAAACTCGCCCGCAAAGGTCGGACCGGCCCCAATCAGAACGAGACTTCGCGTGGTTCCGAACATCAGCGGGCTCGGTAGATGCCAGCTCTATCTCTGCAATTCCCATCGAGAGTGATAAATTTGCTAGATCCAGGACGAACATCTCCATATTCGCTGACGGCGATCAGAGAAATAATGCCGAAGCCCGGCCTGCAGGATAGCGCGATCGGGCGTCTGCGCGACGCGACCTCCTCGTTTCACGTAAATGTCGATAAAGAATACAGCCGCTTTGATTTAGCCGACAAGACCGGTTACGGGCGCTTTCTTCTCGCCCAGACGCAGGCGACAGGCGCTGCAGAAGCATGCCTAGTTCTCGACCAGACGCTACCGGCCTGGCGGCCGCGCGCGCCGCTGCTTGCCGAGGATCTTAGATTGCTGGGACTGACCGCGCCACGGCTACTTCGCTTCGCGCCGCAAGACCGCGACGGTTGGTTGTGGGGCGTGCTGTACGTCCTCGAAGGGTCCCGCCTCGGCGGCGCCGTACTGGTCAAGCGATTGTCGGCCGACGTACCGAGCGCCTTTTTGTCATCACGACATCGCGCCGGAGAATGGCGGACGCTCGTCTGCTCGATCGACGCCCTTGGGGCTCGTCAAGGACAGGTTTGGCTCGACGCCGCGATCGAAGGCGCGCGTGACTGCTTTAATCTCCATGTGCGCGCGGCGGCCTCGCAGTAATAACGATCGAGGAGAAGATCATTTTGGGAGAGCCAAACGTGGATTTACCGCTGCGAGATCGACAATTTCTCGAAGCGCGATCGCAACCTCGCCGGAGTTGACCTGCGGGTATAAGCAAGCCCGAACGCCTACGATTGCGGCCGATAAAGCTCGCGAATGCGTTAGAACCTCGCTCGAAGTCCGTGAAATGTACGCACGGCATATTTCCGTAATATCGGAAGAGAGCCGCCGAGCGCTCGATGCCTTAGCGCTGGTCCCAGCGCAGACCGCTGGGGGGCCGTTACCGGACTGGCGGCTTTCGGCACCGAACTTGGGAAAAGCTGACATTCGCCGACAAGCGATTTTGCTGGCAGCTGCTGACGTCCGTCTAAGCCGCTCATCGGCGTTCTACCGATCCCTGAAATCGGACGTCAATTTCATCATTCTTAGACGGCGTCCGAATGGCCGACTTATTGGACGAAGCCGTCGTTCGGGAATACGTCCGTGAATGTCGGGTTCGACGCATTGTCGCCATTCGCTGCGGCAACTCTTAGGGTCGGCCCACAGGTGACCGACAATGCGACCAGTCAGATCCGTGCCATCTGCGCCGGCTCGCTTGCCGCGAAGCCGAGACCGGTATGGGCTGGTCCCGGGTGACAGAGCGGAATGGGATTCCCCTCACGGCGCATCCGCTCGATCGCCTCCGGCCAAGATGGAAGTTCATCGCCGTCCTGAACCCACCGAACGGTGCTGGCCTCGTCACCCCACGCGCTCATCTTGGGCATCGCAGTGCGGTGGGCACCGCCGATGACATACGCCAGGAGTGCAGCCTCGTCGCGCCACACGCTCGTCGTCCAATAGGCGTGATCCCGATCGTGGCGTAGCGCCCCGGCCAAATAGCCGTCGCTTCTTCTGATCTGCGCCAGGCAGCGTTGCGCATGGATCAGAAAGAAGGGCAGAAACCGCAGGCTGCGAACGCGGAAGCGGGTGACGCTGACGACGAAGCCGCTCACAACGTCACCACCAGCTTGGTTGCCGAGACGCCGCGGCGCTGCCGCTCGAGCGCCGCTGGGATCGCCGCCAGCCCGTGCCCTACGACCTCGGCGGCAGAGGCTGCCACGTATCGGCCGTCGGCGAGAGCCTCGGGCAGGAACGTGTCGAAGATCATTGGTCCCACTTCGTTGTTGATCAACGTGCTGCCCCAGATCATTTTCAGCGTCACCTTCTTGCTGCGTGCGCGTAGCGAGAGCGTGATGTTACCGGTGACCGTGCCAGCCATCGCGACAAGCAGCTTGCGCCAATGGTCGCGCCCGGCCGGGACGGCATCGAATGAAGCGGGCGGCGTTGCCATCGCGATGAAGCGATTGCCTTCGCAAGTCCCCAGGATGTCGATGCATGGCCGCACCGATCCCGCGCCGATTGCAACGGCGCCAGCGACCGTTTTACCGCGGAGCACTGCGCGGATGTCAGCAATCACCGATGGACTGCGATAATCGAACAAGGCCGTTGCGCCGAGCCGCCTGAGCATATCGAAGTTGCGCGGCGATGCTGTGGCAATCACTGCGTAGCCGGCGCCGACGGCAAGTTGCACCGCATTGACGCCGACGCTGGTCGATCCACCCCAAACCAGAACGGTCTTGCCGGTCGCCATCGCTCCCTTGGCGGGCGGATTCAGGGCGAGGAAATCGCGCTGGAAGAGTGCGCAGGCTGCCGTCGAGATGCCGAGCGGAAGCGCGGAAGCATCTTCGAAGGCGAGCGCGTCCGGAATCGCCGCCGTCATATGCTCGAGCAGGACGACATAGGTCTGGAAGGCGCCTTCTGCGGCGCGGTTGCGCGTCTTGTCGGTGCTGGCGGCAAAGCCGACGACCCGGTCTCCGACCTTGAACCGTGTCACGTCCGCACCGACGGCAACGACATCGCCGGCAACGTCGGAGCCGAGGATGGCCGGGTAGTGAAGATACGGCGTCATCAGGTCACCCGAGGTCTGGACCAGACGGTCCATCGGATTCACGGCGATCGCGCGCGTGCGGATCACGATTTCTCCCGACTGCACGATCGGAAAAGGTGCCGGTCTGAGAGTGAAGTCGGCGCGTTTGGAGGAGAGCCAAAGGGCGGTGTTGTCGGTCATGATCGATCTCCTGCGGTGCCAGGAAGATGCATCGCTGGATCGGATTTATGCCGGTGACACTGGACGGCCCATGCTGCAAAGTCCCGAGCTTCATCGCCAGCGTCCAGAAAGTATCATGTGGATCCCTTGTCGGACGTGCTCGGCCTATTGAAGCCGAGCACCTATGGTTTTCGCGGCCTCGATGCCGGCGGGGACTGGGCGCTTGCCTACCCCCCGGCCGAGGGCGTCAAATGCTTCGCAATCCACACTGGGGCCTGTTTGATCGCGCTCGAGGGCGGGGATGCGCCCATGGCGCTCGAAGCTGGCGACTTCATCCTAGTGCCCGGCCGGGCCGCGTTCAGCCTCTGCAGCGCGATCGGCGCACCGGTCACTGAAGCCTTTACCTTCTTCCCGTCGTTCCCGGCCGGCGAGACGGGCATCCTGAATGGCGGCGGCACCTGTTCGGGCGTGGGCGGCTTCTTCGACTTCACCGGACTCCACACCGAGCAACTGCTCGGCATCCTGCCCCCGATTGTTCACATCCGGGCGGAAGCGACCAAGGCGGCGCTCGGCTGGTTGATCGAGCGGCTGATGCGCGAACTGCGGGATCCGCAACCGGGCGGCACGCTGATGGCGGGACACCTGGCGCAGACGCTGCTGATCGAGGCGCTGCGGTTGCATCTTGCCGAGCGCTCGCCGCACAGCGCGGGCTGGCTGTTCGCGCTGGCCGACAAGCAGATGCGTGCGGTGATATCGGCGATGCACGCTGAACCTGCGCGGCGCTGGACGCTCGCCGACCTCGCCCGTGTCGGCGGCATGTCGCGCTCGAGCTTTGCCGTCCGGTTCAAGGAAACGGTCGGCGAGCCGGCAATGGATTACCTGACGCGCTGGCGGATGATGGTGGCGGCCGACCGGCTGGCAAGCGGGCGCGTCTCCATCGCGACCGTGGCACCGGCGGTCGGCTACGAGTCAGAAAGTGCGTTTGGTGCAGCGTTCAAGCGAACGTTCGGCCACTCGCCGCGGGAGTTCGCCAAGGCGGTGGCCGCGTAGCCGAACGTCCGGATGTAGGGGGAAATCTCGCGGAAGCCCCTGCTGTCGATCCGGCCGACCCCGAGCAACCCGCCGTCAGGCGCGGCGGGTGCCATGATTAGCGGGACGCATCGCTTCTATCAGGTCGCCGATGGGACGTTGCTGGAGACGCGCAGCGCGAACAATCGCGTCGATGATGGCTTCGCATTCCGCCCGGCCGGTCGCCAACAACTCCCGAAATCCGCGGACGCGCGACAGGAGCCAGAGCGTTCCCGCAAGGGCCGCGACCGGACTGCGGTCGAGCCATGTCTTCGATCGGGCATGGGCAATCTAATGCGGAGAATAGCGATGATGTGGTGCCGCGAGGTCCAGATGCCAACACTCACATGCCTTGGGCCTCGACGCTGGACATATGGCAGCTAAGATGGCGCCATGGCTATCGATCCCGACCTGCAGTCTTTGCTCGATCGCTTGGCGATTGCCGGCCTGGGAGCTCTCGCTCGCTCGGCTGCCTTCGGTGCGACTTACGAAGGTGTTGACGAAATTGACGTTGATCCGATTCGGCGGGATGCTCGCTCGCCCGGCCGTTGGGAGCAGCTTGAACGCGCCTCGAAGATCGTGTCAATCAAGCTAAAACGCGAGCTCGCCGTGTCGGATCGGCTGCGTGAATTGGCCGCCACGCTTGAGCTCAAAGCAATCGAGATTACGCCAATTAGATCTGAGGAAGCAGTACCCCTCAGACCGGACAATCTGCTGTCGTTGGAGCGAAGCGATGCGCTCTTAGCTCTGCTAATGGCCTGGAGCGATGCGGCGACGGAGCTGCGTCAAGGCTGGGAGATATCGCGTGGCGATTAAGGCCAAGCCATTCAAGAAGAAGACGCTTGATGCGGTAGAAGCGGCCGCGACGAAAGTAGCGGTGACGGCCACGTCCGTGGCGAGAGGCGAGGGAAAAGCCTACGAGGCATGGGTATTGATGGAACTGGCGGCGCGTCTTGCGGTCGAAAACACTGTCGTTGCCTGTGACCACACCGGTAGTCCAACAAATGTGTTTAGGGTCCGCGGCGGCCCGGGCTATATGCCGGTAGCGACGTCGACCAATTTGGACGAACCATGCCACTTCCGGATCGGTAAGTGGCGGGAGCTTCATAGTGGCCTGCGTCACCGTGGCCAAAGCGGAGACAGTCATGAGCTCGACATCTCGGTTATCGATGCTTGGGCTGCGGACATTTTAAGGCGCAGCTCTGTACCGGCACCTTTCGAAGGAGTCGTTTGTGTCGCTGTCGAACTGAAGGAATATGACGATAGCTACACGTTGCCAAAGACCTACGCACGCGCACTGCTGGGCGTCGCCCTCGATCTCAATCCCGCGAAACTTTGCGGACCGGTCGAGATCGTGATGCGCGGCAAGATTAATCACTGGCTTGAGGGTTCGTCGTACCCAACCACTTATGTGCTGATGACGACGACCGCTTTCACCGCACCAACTAAAGGCCTGCTGGAATTTTACGACGTCCTCCCAGTAGAGTGTGCCGAGGTAATGGCCGGCTCTGCCGCCGTCGACCATCTCGCCGGCCTCTACCTCTGAGCGGGATGCGGTTTCATCCGACAGCGCGCATCGGCAAGGCGGGCGAGCGCCGACTTGAGACGTTCATCGAGGAGCAGCTCGGCTTCATCTATCGGCCGGTCGGGACTAGCGACATTGGAATAGACGGCGAGATCGAAACATTGGCTCCAGGCGGCCGGTCGACTGGTGGATTCCTCAAGGTCCAGGTCAAGACTGTGGAGCGTGCGCCGCTGGGACCCCGGTTCCGTGTTGCTCTCGACGAGCGACATCTCGACTATTTTGCCTCGCTCACCGTACCCCCAATTCTCGTTCTTGTGAATCTCGCTGACGACAGAATATGGTGGCAGCCGATTCTTCAGAAAGGAGATTATGCCGGCCCTCGTGGCGGCTATGGGATCCCAATCGACCTGCATCGCGATCGGATGACGGGACATAGCACGACAGCGCTACGACTGGTGGCGGAGCGATCCAACGCTTTGATCGTGAGATCGCTGATCGAGGCGGTCGAGCAAAGCCTCAGCGAGATGGACGAGAGCGAGGCGAGCGGCAGATTCGATCTGTGGGACGTTGAGCACTGGGCCGACTTGCTCCGTAGCTATCAGAAGACGGTCACCGACATCGCGTGCCTGCTAAAATACGAGCGCCGCGCATCGGCAGATATCAAGGCCATTCAGCGGGCTTTTCGTGATGTCGTGTCCCGGATTGACAAGCGCCGAGAGTGGTTCAGCGATTGGGACTGCGGCGACCTGCTGAGAAATGTGGATTGAATTTCCCGCGGACAGGTCGAGCGCTAAATATCCACCCCATCGGCATCGCTTCTCGTACCTACTTTCAGACATCCGCGGCCTTTTTTCAGCTGCCCAACTTCCGCCGCTCGTTCATGTTGGCGACGAAGTCAGTGCCGGACAGCCCATTTTCCATCTCACGTAGCTGTTTTATCTCGTACTCGAGGGCTTAAGTGCTTATTCGTTTAATGGTCCCGTCTCCCCGATCTTGACCGCCTCACGTTAGGCAAACTTGTCACCCGTTCTCACTTGGCCGAGGTCAAGCTGGCTTTTCCCTTGACGACAGAGTTGATCCATTCGCTGATTCGGGCTCAATGAGGTGAGACGACCGGCCTGCACAATGTCCGTGATAGCGCTTAACTGCACTGCTTCCATCGAGCGCTTCAACGCTTTCGCATTTTGGGTTGGGATGCCGAAACGCTTGATGAACTGGCAGTTGGATCGTGCCGGTCCACGCCTGACGAGCGTATCCTCGCAGCCGTCCTTAATCATCGGGAAACCCGGCAGTTCTGGCTGGCGGCGCTCGCACGCGACCTGGCGGGGCGATATCGGGGCTTTACACGATCGGGTCCTTACCCAACCGCAAGGGTGGCCGAGAATATCATGGGCGATCGCCGCAGCGAGACGCTTGCGCGTGCAAAACCTGACTTCACCGACTTCCCCAAGCTCGGGGACGGCATAGATCTGTTCGCTCCCCAGACGTTGCAGCACGCGCTTCATCCGGCATATGCGGTCCTACGCGACGGGCCCAATCAATTTGCTGCGCGCGCGATGCTCGCGGAGATAGCGCGCTAGGTTCCGGATCGGGGCGACTGCTTCACCCCGGCGCCCTTGATCCCATACCCTTCCACCTCGACGTCGAGAACCCTGACTATCAAGAAGGTTGGGCGGACGAACTCGAGATGTACCATAACCCCAACGCGCTTCGGCCGATCGATGAGACCATCTGCCTCGGCATAGCGCATTTTAGCATCGAAGAGGGCAAAGTGGTCTGGGGAGGCCCCTCCACGCGTGTGCTCTTCTCTTGGACAACTACCATCGAATTCTTCAATGACGAGGTCCGCGCCGAGCTGAAGGTTGAGGTCAAGGATGGCGGGTTGCTGGGCGGTGCTGAGCGCAGACCCGATCAGGCACCTCGGTTGTGCACTGTAGACGCACAAATCGCTAGATCGTCGGCAGTTCGTAAAGCGTGATCTCGATCCTCTCCTGCTCATCGTTCGCGATGAGCGTCACTTCCAAACATTTGTTGATGAGGTCGTCGTCCAGTCGATCGATCTCGTCTAGCGCGACGTCGAACAGCTCGAGCTGCAGGTCGAGGTCCATACCCGTGGGGCCATTCAGACAAATCAGGCCGGGATGGAGTTCGACATCCTTGTAGAGCCCTTTCTCGCCCGGCTCATCCGCCGCGCCCCGGAAGTCGACCGAGTTCTTCGTCACAAGCGTGTAGTCGCCGGCGACGACGATCGGCACGAGCGTCCAATCCTGCGTGCCGGCCAAGCCTCGGTACACGACGCTCGTTGTCTCCTCGTGCCCGCGGGCGATTGCCCGCTGGACAAGTTCGCTGCTGAGGCATTCGTCGATGAAGAGCTTCACGCGCTCCGCCGTCGCCGTTCGATCGTGCGCTTCGACAGGATCGTTGCCCCCTCGAGAGGCCGACGTACGGGGCGGCGGCCCTGTAGTGGGTTAGCCCTGGCATAGAGGGCCGCCAGTTCGATCTGCTCGGCATCCAGCGAGGGATAGGCGCTGGCGATGCGGGAGGGGGATAGGCCCGCGGCCACCGAGGCGGCGACGTCATGGACCGGAACGCGCGTTCCCGTGATCACCGGCGTGCCGCCGAGAATGTCAGGATCAGTCTTCACCATCTCTCGCGCCGCCATATAGCGGCCCCACCGCTCGTGCGTCTCGTTCCAAAAGCCGTCGAGGTCGAGGGCCAAAAAGTCGTGCCGAACCGTGCAGTGGCGCCGCAACGAAAGCCATCGCGAGGTTCCCTCGCCTGCGGCTTCCACCCGTTTGTCGATATCCAGGATCGCGAAACGGCGTTCGTCTGCAGTCAACTTGCCCGCGCTGCTGTGATAGAATGCGATGTAGAAGCAGGCCTCGGCCGAAACACTCCTCTCCTTTCCGCGACGTACGACGCGTAGGGGCAAGGCGCGGTCAATCGCATGATTGACGATCTTCAGCTCGACGCCAGAAACGACCGCTGCCTCGGTTGGCTTGAGAAGGTTCAGGTTTTCGGTCACGGACGGCACCTCGAAATGTCTTCCCATGGATGGGGATATATATGGCGATTATCCCGCAATCAAGGACGGCACACCGGGAGCTCACCGTGGGGCTTACTGATGGCACGAAAGGCTGCACGGAGCACTTGCGGAGACCGCCAGAGGAAGTGAGCCGAGTTGGCACATATATATCGAAACGCAGGAGAAGGCAGCAGAGAATCGCGGCGGTCGGTCGGCACAAGCTCGATTTCGAGCCTAAGGGAAATCGAGGCATTGAAAAACCGTCCATATTTATACGGTGCCGCGCTTCTCAGGCTCGAATTATACGCTTGAAACGGTGCACGCGACGTGGCTGACGCCGGACCCAAATCTGCAAATGGGCCGGTCTTTTCGGCTCCCAACTTCAGTCATTCATTCACGTTCGCCGGAAGTGATGCCAAAAGCACCTTCCTGCCGGCAGCGCAGCGGCTTTTGGAAAAGAATTGGTTTTAGATAAGGCGCTCCCTCGGATCGCGCCGACGATCCGGGCGCAACCGGCGCTTCCCGCAGTATGACCAACTACGACACGACGACGTCGCACGCCGTCCCATTCGGTATATAGCGGCGGCATGAAGATCATCCACACCGCTGACTGGCAACTCGGCAAGCCTTTTGGCCGCTTCGATCCAGGTGTCCGTGGAGCGCTTACCGAAGCGCGGTTCGATGCGATCGATGCGATCGGACGCGCGGCAATCGAACATGGTGCGGGGCACGTCCTTGTCGCCGGCGACATCTTCGATACCGAAGGTCCCGAGGACCGTACGATCGTCCAGGCCATCTCGCGTATGGAACGCTATCCCTGCCGCTGGTGGCTGCTGCCCGGCAATCACGATTTCGCGCGCAACGGCGGTCTATGGGATCGGGTGCGCAGCCGGGCGACGGCGAGCATCGTCGTCCTAACCGAGCCGACGCCCGTAGAGATTGAAGCGTATTGCTGGCTATTGCCGGCGCCGCTGACGCATCGCCACAATCTCAACGACCCAACCGATCTGTTCGATACGATGGAGACGCCGGGAGCGCGCCTTCGGATCGGACTGGCGCATGGCTCGATCCGCGATTTCGGATCGCAGGGTGAAACCAAGAACCAGATCGCGCCGGATCGCGCGCGTCGGTCGACCCTTGATTACCTGGCACTCGGCGATTGGCACGGCGTGCTTCGGGTCGATGGCCGCACCTGGTATGCGGGCACTCCCGAAACCGATCGCTTCCAGCGCGACGATCCAGGGCAGATATTGCTGGTCGAGCTTGCGCCCGACTCCGAGCCGCAGGTGACGCCGCTGCGTACCGGACGTTTCCAGTGGCTGATCCGAAGCTGGACGGTCCACGACGATGCGGCCTTCCGCGCGGAAAGCGAAGATCTGCTCGCAGGTGTCGATCCGCCAGCGACCCTGCTCCAGCTGTCGCTCGCCGGTATCACCGGGCTGAGCGATCGTATTGCAATCTTGGGCGCGCTTGAAGACGACCTTGGTCATCGACTGCGCTATCTCGATTCTCGAACGGACGATCTTGTCGGACGGCCGAGCGGCGATGATCTTGCCGCGCTTGCGGTCGAAGGCATGCTAGGCGCAGCAGCACACAAGCTTAGCGGCTTGATCGAGACCGGCGGCACCGAGGGGCCGCTAGCGAAGCGCGCGCTTGAGCGGCTGTTTGTCGAATATAGCCGGGAAGGGAAGCCATGAGCCTTCGTATCCGCCGCATTGCCGTCAACGGCTTTCGCAAGTTCCGTGAGCCGATGGCGGTCGACGGCCTGACCGACGGACTCAACATTGTCATCGAGCCGAACGAGACGGGCAAGTCAACGCTGCTAGAAGCACTGCGCGCGGCCTTCTTCGTGCGACACAGCACTAAAAATCAGCTCGCCCAATCCTTCGCGCCGCATGGCGAAGCGGTCGCACCCGAGATTGAGATCAGGTTCGAGGCGGACGGCGTTCCATGGAGCGTAACCAAACGCTTTCTCAAGGGCGCTTCGATTGAGATATCCGGACCGAAAGGCCGCGCGCAGGGTGACGAAGCCGAGTCGCGAATGCACGCCTTGCTGGGCTCGGTACGCGACACGACCCAACGCGGTGACCCGGCGAGCTACGGTGCGCTAGGGTTGCTATGGGTGGCGCAGACCGAGGCGCTGTCGGTCACGGCACCAGGCCAGATTGTTCGCGACACGGTTCGCTCGACGCTTGAGGCGGAAGTCGGATCGATCATGGGCGGTCCCGCCTACAAGCGCGTCCGTGATCGGATCGAAGAGCAGTTCAGCCTTTATTGGACGCCGACCGGACAGCGACGGGGTCGGCAGGTCGAGGCAAATGAACGCCTTTCATCTGCGGAGACAAGCGCGCGCGAAGCGGCGATAAGGCTGGCGGACCTCGAACGCGGCTTTGGGGAGCTCGCCGAAGCACGCGGGCGCCTCAAGGTGATCCAGCGCGAAATTGCCGACCCAACGGATGCCGAGGCCCGCAAGGTGTTCTCCGCTTCCTTGGATGTAGCGCGCGCAGCCGCACAGATCCTGGCGACGCGCCGCGCCGAACAGGAGGCAGCAAGTGGCAAGATGAACGGGCTGGAGGAGCTGCAGAGCCGCCACGAGAGTGCGACGACTACTCGTGATGACGCAACGCGGGCCGCGGATCTCGCACGTGAAAGACGCTGTGCGCTCGCAGGAGAACTTGGCGTCGCTAAGGTGAGCGCCACCGAGACACGCCTGGCACTAGAGACCGCGCGCACGGCTCGCCGAGAGGCGCGCGCGGCACATATCTCCGGCGAAGCACGGTTTCGCGCCATCCAGCGGCGCAACGCCATATCGAGCGCGCGCATACGACACATCGAGCTGCTTGCGCTCGAGCTTCAGGAGTGTGAGGCCAAGCAGCTCAGCGCTAATCTAATTCCGGCCAAGGCGATCGCGCTCCTCGAAGCCAGTGATCGTGCGGTTGCCGAAGCGTATGCGATAGTGAACGCAGGCGCGACCCTGATCTCGCTGACTGGAAACACCACGGGAATCTTGATCGACGGCGAGACGACAACCGTCGGCGAGAGGAAGCTGACCCGTGAGACGCGGATAACGTTTGGCGAGGCGGACCTACTAATCCGGCCGCCCCTCACGGCGGCGAGCGCTGAAGAAGCTCTCGCAGCGGCGCAGCGCAAGCAGCGCGCGGTGCTTGACGAGCATGGCGTCGAGGACCTGGCGGGAGCGCGCACGCGAAATGATATTGCGCGCGACGCCGCCGCCGAACTTCGGACGCTTCAGGCGCGCATCGATGCCGCGACGGCTGCCGATGCCACCCTCAGTCTCGACGCTGGCCCCGACGCGTTGAAGCTATTCATGGCGGAGGTTCAGGACGAAACCGACGCGGCCGACGACAAGCCTGACATCGCGGCTCTCACGAAGGTAGTTGATCGGGCCGATACCACGCTTGCGCGCGCGGAGGGAGCCCACGATAGTGCGATTGCCGCCTTACGCCGGGTCGAGGATGAGGATGCACCGCTCGCGACGATGCAGGCCGGTGCAGACAGCGATCTAGTCAATGCCAAAGCGCAATTGCACGCTATCGAAAATCGGCCGGACTTTGCAGCGCTAAGTGAGGCTCTCGCGCTCGCTCGGAGCCGTGCAGCAGAGGCAGCTGTGCAGTTAGAGGAGGCCGTTCGCAACGCGACCGCGCTTGACCCGGCCGCGATCACGAAAAAGATCGAGATGATCGACGCGCGCGTCCGCACCGCGGGCGAAACCCGCACGAAGCTTGAAATGGAGATCGCGCGTCTCGAAGGCACGATTGAGAGCGAAGGGGGCAAGGGCCTCGCAGATCGCGAGGCCCTTGCCCGAGAAGAAGCCGAGGCGGCGCGCGCGGCGTTGCAGAGGATCAGCGAGGAGGCCAATATGCTAAAGCTCCTGCGCGACACGCTCGAGGCAGCCCGCACCGAAACTTCGAGCAAGTTTGTCGGGCCCATTGCAAAGCGCGCCAAGCGATATATCGAGCGTCTGTTGCCCGGATGCGACCTGACCTTCTCCGAGGATCTTGGTCTAGAGACAATCGTTCGCGCGGGCCTGAGCGAGGGATGCGCTAACCTCTCGCGCGGGACGCAGGAGCAGCTGGCCGTGCTGACCCGGATTGCTTTTGCCGACATGCTGCTCGAGCAGGGACGCCCGGTGTCGCTCATCCTCGACGACCCGCTCGTCTATTCCGATGACGCGCGGCTCGACGTGATGATTGACATTCTCTTGGAGGTCTCCGAACGGATGCAGGTGATCCTGTTGACTTGCCGCGATCGGGCATTCCGCCACGTGCCCGCCAACCGGATCAGCCTGCTTAATGCGGCGTAGATCAGATCCGCGTTGATCGCAGTAGTGAGATTCCTTGACGCTGTCCGTCTGTCGGCCCACCGATGCGCAAAAGGGGTGGAGGCCAGTGGCGCGGACTGCGGAATATTCGATAAAGGGTTATCTCTATCAATTTCTCCGCTACCTTTCGGAGATCTTGGCCGCAGGTGACGGCACTACAATTACGATCGAAGGCGCGATCGAGGATATCGACGTGGTTTCGCCGGGTTTAACTACGGCAGTGCAGTGCAAATATCACGAGCAGGCCGACAAGTTCACGCTCAGCAAGATCTACAAGCCGATTCTCCTGATGCTCGAGCATTTTTCGACAAATACGGCGCTGACGCCAGAGATCCACTACCGCCTATTCTGCCACTTCCCTGGCGAGACGGGGACGCGGCCGCTGTCGAAGGCCGAGCTCGACATCGTGCTCGCTACCAACGACAAAGGGCATAAGGCGATCGTCGCGCGTATCGCGGTCGGTGTCGATCATGATCTTTTCCGTGAACGACTGACCATCGAATTCGGACAGACAACGGATGATCTCCAAGCCGCCGTGGTGGCATCGCTTAAAGCCAAAGGGTTCTCAGCCGAGGATGTTGAGGCTATCATCTACCCCAACGCGATCCAGCGGATCGTGGATCTAGCGACACAATCGACGATCACCGACAGGACCGTCGATCCAACGATCTTTCTAGCCGCCCTTCACACCGTTCGGAAAGTGACCTTCACGCGGTGGACCCGCGAGCTTGTAACGCGTGAACAGATCTTCAAACGCCTGCGCCAGGACCTTAGACGATCACTGGGGTTCAATCCCCGAGCGCGCCATTTCGTGATCGACCCAGGCACAATCGACAAGTTCGACGATGAGATCGTGCGGTTTCTTAGGCGGTTCGCCGACGCGTACAGCTTCAAATATACGCACACCAATCCGCCGCTATTCACGTTCGTTGGCAACTATGACGTCGGTGCGCTCCAGGCGAGGCTTCACGATGCCAACGTGCGCTGTGCCGACGGTTTTGTCGGCGGCAGCGAATTTCGCGTCAAGGAATTGTTGCGCCAACCTTGGAGGAAAAGAGCACAGCCCACGCTCGAGTTCAGGCTTCGTCTCGCGAGGCGTGAGATGGTCACCGGGCTACCCCCCAAACGGCCCGATGAACTATTTCTCGTGAATGTGCCTGACGATCCCTGGGTACATCCCGACGTCGATGTCCATCGATTTGAAATCGAGCGTCTCTCTGATCTCGAATATGCGCTCCAACTAAGGAATAACTATGCTTGACGTGGGTGAACCGATCGGAAGCGTGACCGACAGCTCTCCATCAATGATCCGTATCGAGATCGAGAACGCGCACGATTTCGAGCAGCACAAGTCCAAGCTCGGCGTCGGCCAGTATCTGTTGATCGCCTCGGGAAACAATCTTCATTTGTTAGCGACGATCATCGCAGTACGCGCTTCTCATATGGATCGCTCACAGGCCACTGATGCAGAAAGTGGAGGAGACGCCGAATCGGTCGCTTTCCGCTTCCAGATCGACACGCAGCCGATCGGAACATTGTCGGGCGACGGCGAATTCACGCGCGGCTCGCATGCCCTGCCGGTCCCGACCGAGTATGCCTATGTCACGCCGCCCGAGATCCTGAGCAGTATCTTCTCGCATCAGATCAAGTCTCCATTTCCTTTGGGCACATTGAGCATCGCGCCCGAAGTGAAGCTCGAAATCGACGGTGATCGCTTTTTCAGCAAGCATGTCGCGATTGTCGGATCGACCGGGTCGGGCAAGTCGTGTGCGGTTGCCAAGATCCTGCAGACCGTCGTGGGGATCGATGCCAAAGGCAATACCCACAAAGCCGCGCAGAAAAACGCGCATATCGTTATTTTCGATATTCATGATGAATATGCAGCAGCATTCAAGCTCGACGATGCCGAAAGCTTCACACTGAACTTGCTCGACGTCGACACGCTCTTATTACCGTATTGGTTGATGAACGCCCAAGAACTCGAGGAGATGTTCATCGAGAGCAGTGAACTGAACTCACACAATCAGATTTCTCAATTTCGGCATGCCGTGGTGCGGAACAAGTGCCGCCATAATTCCGGCCTAGGAAATGTCTCTTTCGACAGCCCTGTCTATTTTTCGATTGATGAGGTAGTGACATACCTTGAGAATATGAATTTGGAGGTCGTTGGTAAGTTACCGGATGAGGGTAAGCCGAAGCTTTCAAACAACACGCTCGTGACTGATCGTGACTCCTGCTACTTCGATACGCTGCAAAGCTTCGTGGTGTCCTCGACGGCAACCGCTACGAAAGCCTCGAACGGTCCCTTTCATGGCGAGTTCGATCGACTTATCCTGAGGTTGCGGACGCGCCTCGCGGACCCCCGTCTCCGCTTCCTGTTGAACCCGCTCAAATCTGACAAATCGCCTTTGGCGACCGGCGACTTCGCCGACGTGGTGCGCCAGTTCATAGGCTATTTGACCAAATCGAACGTCTCGATCGTTGATCTGAGTGGTATTCCCTTCGAGGTCCTGAGCATCGTCGTTAGCCTGATCTCACGCATGATCTTCGACTTCGGGTTTCATTATTCGAAGAGCCGGCATGTCGGCGGTCAGGTCAGCGATGTGCCGATTATGCTTGTCTGTGAGGAGGCGCATAATTATGTCCCTCGCTCAGGCGGCGCGCAGTATGACTCCTCGCGCAAGTCGATCGAGCGAATCGCGAAGGAGGGGCGTAAATACGGGGTGACGCTGATGGTCGTGAGCCAGCGTCCGTCCGAGGTTTCTGAGACAATTTTCTCTCAGTGCAGCAACTTCATTTCGCTGCGTCTGACCAATGCCTTCGATCAGAGCTATATCAAGTCGCTCCTTCCCGATCTGTCGGCTGGTGTCGGCGATCTACTGCCCAATTTGAGCCAAGGAGAATTTCTGACGGTGGGTGACGCACCACTGATGCCGACCGTCGGCCGTTTCGCGCTGCCAATACCAGAACCCCATTCGCGCAGTGTGAACTATTTGCAGGAGTGGAATGCAGATTGGCGTGAGGTCAATTTCGACGAGGTCATCGAAAGGTGGCGAGGCAAGACGCTCGCTCCAGGCTGATCGTCGACATATTGAACTTACACGCGCGAGCCGGGCACGCGGTACGCACGCCCAAATGCCACTACGATGCCGATGAACAAACGTCTGCAACGCCTCCTTGCCGGTCCGTAATCGGCCATTTCGGTTCCACCAGTCATGTTCAGCTGCGCCAAATGAACGAACGACAGCTTTCGGGAACGGCCGTGGCAAGGCTAAACGGCGAGATATGGGCGCAGAGCAGCCGAAGGTGATCGCAACCAGTACGTGTGCGATCCTCGCGTTATTAAGCTCGATTACTTGGCCGTCGGGATCGTAGTCGAAGATCTGGCTAACATGGTCTGGCGGACCTGCGGGGTTCGGTGGCTGTCCATGTTGGCCCGCGCCGCCTACGCGCGTCCAGCTGCGCGATCATCGCGTCGAAATCGGCGCAGGCCAGAGCGACATGATCCAGGTAATTGAGCGGCGCGCCTGGCATGCCGTTCGCCACGATGTGCAGCATCATGCCGCTGCCCAGCAACAGCCAGCGGGCGCGGTGGTTGGAAACGGCGCGGGCATTTCGCATTGGCTCAGCAAGCGCGTGTAGAAGTCCATGCTGTGGGCGGATCGCTTGCCTGGATGGCGACATGGTTTAGCGCGGGCGCGGCGGACGGTGCCGCTGCAGACGCAGCAGCCGGTGCACATTGACTGGCGCTCCTGAGCCAAAAGTGTCGGATAATTTTACACTTTAAAGAGGGTGCCCATAGCCAACGCAAATGTTTCCAAAAGGTTAATAGTCTGGCATAATTCTTGCTTACTAATTAACTCAAAAGACGGGAATGATGGGAGGATAACTATGAAATATCTTGTTGCGCTCTTGGTTGCCGCTTCTGCGGTAGCGCCCGCCGCGGCGGTCAACCTCGTCACCAATGGTGGATTTGAGGCTTCGAGCTACACGTCCAACACTCAGTTTGGTGCTGGTTTCGGTGGGCAGGGCGTCACCGGATGGACGGGCGCTGGCGGCAATCAGCTACAGTTCTATTTCGTGGGAGGGACTCAGACGACGACCAATGCCGTCAACCAGTTCGGCGATCCGCAAGGCTATTTTCGTCCAAACTTCAGCACACTGAGCCCGAATGGCGGCAACTTCGTCGCTCTTGACGGCGACAGCGACTACCGCGGTCAGATAAGCCAGACCCTCAACGGACTGACTGCCGGCAAGAAATACGACGTGACGTTCTCGTGGGCGGCGTCGCAGCTCCGCAACCGAACCGGTGCGACCACCGAGCAACTGCTTGTCGGCTTCGGCTCGGCAACCCAGGCGACGGAGGTCGTTGCGGTCCCGAGTGAGGGCTTCCGCGGCTGGTTCAATGAAAAGTTTTCCTTCACTGCCGGAGGCGCGAGCCAAGTGCTTTCGTTTCTCTCGGTCGGAACCCCGAACGGGCTCCCGCCGATCGCCGCGCTTCACGGCGTTTCGGTCGTAGCCGGAGTACCCGAGCCTTCGGCTTGGCTGCTGATGATCGCGGGCTTCGGTTTGGTCGGTTTTTCCGCCCGCCGTCGCGCGCGCGGTGTCGCCGCCTGACTCTCATGTCCGCGTTTGTGGGGGGGCGAGGAGAAATTCTCGTCCCTGTTTTTATACCTCGTCCACGGCAAGATGGGTATTTAAACCACTGTTATTCCACTCGATGCTGAGGGCTTATTGACGTTGTTCGTGCGAGGACCATACGCTCCGGTTGCCGTATTCGACATCGCGGCAACATGGGGAATGATGTGATGCCATACCTGAAATATCTAGCCTCGACTATGATTGCAGTCGCAGCCCTGCATGGGGCGTCGGCCTCGGCGCGCAACTACGACTGCACGAAGGCCGGCAACGCCAATAAAGCCGTGTGCAAAGATGCGGCTGCGACGGCTTCCACGCCAGCCCCAGCGGTTGCAGCGCCAGCCGTCACGCCGGCGCCTATGGCACCTGCAACCACGACGACCGCCGCCACCACGGTACGACATTATGATTGCACGAAGGCGGGGAACGCGAACAAGACAGCATGCAAGGGGGCGACCGCTACAACGCCAGCACCCGTTGCGACTCCCGCCACGTCTGCAGCACCAATGACGCGATCGACGACAACTACGATGACAACCGCGGCTGGGGGTGGCAATGGACAGGTCTGGGTCAATACCAGCTCCAAGGTCTACCACTGCCCGGGAACCCGATATTACGGTAAGACTAAGGTCGGCTCCTACATGAGCGAGACCGCTGCAAAGGCCGCCGGTGACCACGCCGATCACGGTAAAGCCTGCTCGTAATTCTCAGATCCTCAGAGGCGGCGGGGTAATCAGTTCCCGCCGCCTCGGTCGTCTTAACGCAGCGGCAGGTCCATTAAGTGCCCGCCGATCGTCGCTGCTCCTTCTTCGCGCTGCCGTGAGGCGAAGGGGACTTTCATCGATTGCAGCGCGCCTGGCGCTAACTGGGCGTAAGGCCATCCCGACGGTCAAGTTGTCGACTCATATTGACCTAGGGCAATACGCGCCATCGCTGATCCACGACTGCGAATAGCTTCGTCTGACGCTGGATGTTGCCGCATGGCTGGACAAACAGACAACCGGTCGAGTCGGTCAACGCAAACGAATCCACTCCCAGCAATTCACAAGGCGTGAGAATACCGACCCAACCCGAAGCCTCGAGTCATCCTTGGTCCACGGGACCTTTCACTACAGCGATAGTAGCCAGCGCACTCGGGCAAAACTGCCTCGACATAGTTTTCAAGTAAGATCGAAGATCTTGGTTAAGCATCTGGTAATGTGGCAACTGGCAGACTAAGTGCGAATTACCGGTAAGCTGAAGCGTGCGACCGGCCTCAAACAAGGAACTTGGTGTGAACGATCTCGCGTCTAATAACGAACTTTTGACCCTGACGGTCGACATCGTCAGCGCGCACGTTGCCAATAATTCTGTCGCGCTTTCTGACGTCCCGGGGCTGATCGGCGACGTCTATGCAGCGCTGGCTCGCCTCGGAGCACAGGTCGAGCCGGAGAAGATCCGGCAGGAACCGGTGGTTTCGATCCGTTCTTCCATCAAGCCCGACTACATTGTCTGTCTCGAGGACGGCAAAAAGCTCAAGATGCTCAAGCGACACCTGCTGACCAGCTATGGAATGACGCCGGACGCCTATCGCGCCAAGTGGAACTTGCCCGCAGACTATCCGATGGTCGCGCCGGCGTATGCCGAGCAGCGTCGCAGCCTGGCGATAAAGATCGGGCTCGGTCGCAAGGCCCCGCCCGCTCCGCCCGCACCAGCGGTCGAGGCCGTTCCGGCAAAGAAGCCCCGATCCCCACGCGCCAAGCTTGCGCCGTCGTTCGACGCACAGCCGGCTTAGGATTTCCGAACACTGCCTGACGCGCTGGGCGTTGGACGCGCGGGCCGGCGACTTGGGCTCTTGCGTTCGATACGTCCGGAACCCAAAAGTTTCGGACGTATCGGCGGCCGGCCAAGGACACCATTATCAATCAAGTCCGTAACTGGATCGCTAAATGATCTCTAAAAGTGTCGGATTATTTTACACTTATTAACCACGGTGTGACGATTGCAGAGGGTTGTCGAAGGGAGCCGCTGACTGGCATGTTTTTTGCTTCTCGAAACGTGAACCAGAGCTGGTCCGCAGCTCGAGGAGTTGGTCATGTCGTTGATTGCCAAGCTGGTTGCCGGTGCCGCGCTCGCCTTCGTCGCCACCGCCGCTCAAGCGGTTATTCCGGTCTACCCGACCCCAGGTGTCGAGAACCCGATCCTATACACGTTTACCGCCGCCTCGAGCGGCAACCTGACAGCGTATTTTGCCGGTTCGGGAGCATCGTACAACGAGACCCTTGGTTTGCTCGTCAATGGCGTCGATACAGGCATCTCTGGCTTGCAGAACCACACTACGCCACTCGGCACGGCGCTGAGCTTCGGTAATGTGGCAGCTGGCGACGCGCTGACGTTCCTGATCAACATCCAGACCACCGGCGATACATTTTATTCGCAGAAATCGCGGAACAGCGACGGGGCCAATCATGTCTACTCGGCTGCGTACGCCGGTGGGGACTACGGCATCCCGGCTGGCACCTATGTCGCTTTTGAGGACCTCCCTAAAGGCAGCAGCGACTTCAACTACGGCGACGAGCAGTTCGTGTTCACCAACGTTGGTACGACCGTCCCCGAGCCAGCGGCGTGGGCGCTGATGCTCGGCGGCTTCGGCGTTGTTGGTGCAGCGATGCGTCGCCGGGTCAGCTCGGTCGTCGTCGCGGCCTGAGAATCGCGACTACAGGCGGTGACCGGCCGATGTCGGCGAAGACCGCAGGCATGCCGCAGGTGGGGCCGCAAACCGCTCTATGGTTGGTGACGTTGGGTCACCGTCTTCGGCTCACCGGAGTCTTCGATTGGTAAACTCCAGCGCATCGGGCGACGCTGATACGCGCTTATAGAGTTCCTTGCGTGATTAGCTCGACGCCATCCGTTGCTCGAGCAATGTGAGCGCCGCGCCGGCGAAGGCGACCATGTTCCTGAGCCGGTCACTACGCCTGGTTTCGAGGGTCTTCGCCACGGTGGTGACACCCGCGACAGCGAAGCAACAATGGCCGGCGGCATCGCCGTAGGGGTTTCCGGTCGGTCCGGCCGCGCCGGTTTCCGAAATGCCCCAGCTCGCGCTAAACCGCTCGCGGACGGTATTGGCGAGCAACACGGCATAGGGTTCGCTCGCTGACTGCAGGCCGCACATATCTTCGCGCGTGAGGTTGAGAAGGCGATGCCGTGCTCGCGGCGTGTAAATCACGCCGCCGCCGAGATAATAGGCCGACGCTCCCGGGACTGCGAGCAGCGCCGCCGAGATCAGTCCACCGCTCGAAGACTCGGCGACAGCGATCGTCTGGTTCCGCGCGATAAACATCGCCGCGATCGCGCGCGCCTGCTCGAACAGTTTATCGATGGGCATAGTGGATACGCTTATCGATGACGCTGGCTCTGTGCAAACCCGCGGCCCAGCGGCCGCTGGCTTTCGTTACGTAACGGGTTTCGTCTTTTCGCGGTTCGCCTTGCGGGTGGCCGCTGCCTTGACCCCGCGCAGCTTCGCGGCTTCGGGCGAGATCGATCCCGGTGTGCGCTTGGGGATTTGTACCTCGGCGTCGCCGTGGCCCTTGTTGGCCAGCTCCTTGTCAAACTCACCTGCCTCGACGGCCGCACGCATGCTCCCGAGGAATGCCTCGAAATGCTCGGCCGGCAGGTGGTTGGTCGCTTCGCCGTTGATGTTGAGCGTGTCGCCGGCGACTTTCACTGTCAGTGCGACGACGCCATTTTTGACGCGGTACCAGCCGGTCGGCGTTCCAGTCGAGCCGGTCTTGAACTGCGCCAGTGTGCGATCGATACCGCGGAGCAGTGGTCGGCGTGCCTTCGTCGGATCAACTGCCTTGCGGTCGAACACATGCTTGAGGGCATTGTCGATAACGCCGAGATAATCCTTCAAAGGCATCCTCATCTCCATCAATCAGTCTACGGTGTGCAGGCCGGTGTCCAAAACACAGCTAGACTTCACAAGACCATACCGTCAACTGAACGAACGACACTGCTGCGCCCGTAAACACAGTTCGCTGCCGGAAAGAGACGACGATCGATCAGCGGCCCGGTTTGGGCAGTCTTTGCCGCTCTGCAGAGGTCGTCCGGGTGCGCAATGCGCCTTCGATCAAACCTTCGAGCCGGATTACCCGATCGCGCGTGTCCGATACCTTACCGGTCAAACTCTCGACCGACGCGTCGAGCCGGGTCACGCGATCCTCGAGCTTGATCACCTTGCCGACCGCGTCGAGGAGATCACCCATCCAGGTCATAGAACTGTGTCTGCGAGCGCATCGAGATCGAGGTAGGTGCCAGCTGCCTCGAGACGAGCCGTGATCTCGTCGCGGCGGGCCTGTTCGCGCGCGGGATCGAGAAGATCGTCGACTCGAGCGATCGTTCGGTCGAGCCGTGCTCCGATGCGGTCGGCCGCGGCGTTCACCTGGACCACCAACTGGCGGACCGCTGCAATCTCATCGGCGGTTGGCGCCTCGTCGGCCTGACGCACGGCGCGGCGGACATACTCCGCCATGGTGAGACCGGCCGCATCGGCAGCTTGCTTCCACCGGCTTTTTTCGTCGCGATCGACGTTGATCAGGAAACCCGACGTCCGCGTCGGGCTCGTCGTTGCTGCCGAAGATGCCATGCCTGCCTCGGTTGATATCTATATAGGCCATATATAAAAGTGCTGGGCGATGTCACAAGAGGATTGTGTCGCGCGATGGCGCTGCTTAGTCGGCCGCAAATCGCTTCGCCAGTCGCGCGCTCGCACCGCTTTCGTCGCGAGCTTCGCCTCGTAGCGCATCACCGTTTTGGCATCGCGCCAGCTGTACGCATGCATTATTGTCGGCAGCCCCCCCCCCCCGGCCGCAAAATTGTCCTGCGCCTCTCCGACCCGGATCAAATGTGTCCCGCACGCTGCGCCCGCGCATGCACCGGATCGCACTCGACATGCTGACCCCGAACCGGGCCGCGCGACAATGATAGCCGGCGACCGCGGTGAACGTCAGCCCAGCGCGATCGATCTGGCGGGCGCGTCACCAGGGCGAGCTCGTCGCGCGCTGTGCCATCAAACTTTCAGCATAGGTAGCGACCTCGCACCGCGGAACCGAACTCAAAGGTCACGCCGGCCGCAGCGATCCCCTCAGCGGGCATTGTGACGCTCGCTGGCAAAGCCGATGCGACGAGTTTCACCGCCAATCAGGAAAGACTTATCGGGCCGCCTGACTCGATGGCGCGTACAGCCAATTAAAGTGGAAAATGGTCAAAGGTGGGGTGCATAGCTGTTGACCAGCGAGGCCAAACAAACGGTAGCTATGCTCTTCGGCGTTCTAAACCCGCGTGGCGTTCTCCCCAGAATTCCGCAAGAACCGACCGTCCGCCTCCCAATCGCTGTAAATTAATCAGGAAGTATATTTCCCTTTACCAATCTCCTTGATCGATAGAAGTCGAAGACCATAAAACTGGCTATTCGACACTTGTGGATCTAAGGATAGTGTGATGATACATCTCAGAAGCAGTCGGCCTAAAATAAGGAATTTCGTATGATCGCACTTGATCCGAAAAATGAACTGCTTCCCTTGACCGCCAGCATCGTCAGCTCTCACGTCGCCAATAACTCGGTTGCGCTTTCTGACGTCCCGGTAATGATCGCAAGCGTCCATGCAGCGCTTGCTCGCCTCGGAACGCAGGTCGAACCGCAGCCCGTCCAGCAGACACCGGCGGTTTCAATCCGCGCGTCGATCAAGCCCGACTATCTTGTCTGTCTTGAGGACGGCAGAAAGCTGAAGATGCTCAAACGACATCTGATGAATGCCTTCGGGATGACGCCAGACGCGTACCGCGCCAAGTGGAACCTGCCCGCAGATTACCCGATGGTCGCCCCTGCTTATGCCGAAAAGCGTCGTAACTTGGCTTTGAAAATCGGACTCGGGCGCATGAATTCAATCGCGAAGCGCGCATCTACCGCGCGGGCCGGCGGCGCAAAGAAAACCCGCTCTCCCCGCACCTAGTGGACTGATTCTAACGTTTGGTGCCCGCGTCTGACGGCGGCGATGATTTCGTTTGGATCGGCGCGCCAGACGAAGGGACGCGGTTCCTGATTGTGCTCCTTGATGAAGCGGTTGATGGCGGCCTGGAGGTCGACGACGGAGCAGAAGACGCCATTCTTCAGGCGCCGGCGGGTCAGCTTGGCAAAGAAGCCCTCTACGGCGTTGAGCCACGAACACGACGTCGGCACGAAGTGGAACGTCCAGCGCGGATGCCGGCCGAGCCAGGCGCGGACCTTGGGCTGTTTGTGTGTGGCGTAATTGTCGAGGATGACGTGGACGGCCTTGTCGGCGGGCAACTCGGCCTCGACGGCGTTCAGGAAGCGGATGAACTCCTGGTGCCGATGGCGCTGCATGTTGCGCCCGATCACCGAGCCGTCGAGCACGTTCAGCGCCGCGAACAAGGTCGTCGTCCCGTTGCGCTTGTAGTCGTGGGTCATGGTCGCACCGCGGCCGCGCTTGAGCGGCAGCCCCGGCTGGGTACGGTCGAGCGCCTGGATCTGGCTCTTCTCGTCCACCGACAGCACGATCGCGTGTGCCGGCGGCGAGACATAGAGGCCGACCACGTCGTGCAGCTTCTCGGCAAACGCCTTGTCGTTGGACAGCTTGAAGCTCCGCCAGCGGTGCGGTGCCAGGCCATGGTCGTGCCAGATCTTCACAACCGAGGACGCAGCGATGCCGACCGCCTTGGCCATCGCACGGACCGTCCAGTGCGTCGCTTCATGGTCGGGGCGTTCAAGGGTCAGGGCCACGATCCTGTCGACGAGCCCCGCCTCGAGCGGAGCGATGCCCGGCGGGCGGGTCTTGTCGCGCAGCAAACCATCGACACCTTGGGCCATGAAGCGTTCCTGCCAGCGCCACACGCAGGTCTTCGACTTGCCGGCCGCCGCCATGATCGCGAGCGTTCCCAGCCCTTGATCCGTGAGCAGAATGATCCGTGCACGCCAGACATGCTTCTGCGGCGAACCCCGCGCCGAGACAATCGCTTCAAGCCGAGCCCTGTCTGAGGCCGTGACCTCGATCCTGATACCAGTGCGCATCCAACAACGTCGCACGTCCGACCGGCGCCGGGAATCCCCAACAGGACTCGTCCGTCTCGTTCAATCCACTAGCGACGTCATCCCACAAGAGGATCGCGTCGTTGGAGTCCGACATCGCCTGATGGGCGGGGTCAGGTGCTCGATTGGCCGCGAGCAAATCCGTTCGACATGTCTAAAATTAAATATCGCGGACATGTCGCCCCCCGCTTAAAAACGACATTTCGGGTGTGTAGGACAGTTTGGCGGCGCGGTTAGTCCAGAAGAGCGACTACTCGGCCGAAAACCGCTTCGCCAGCCGCGCGCTCGCCCCGCTTTACGCCGCCAACTTCGCCCCGTAGCGCATCACCGTCTTGGCATCGCGCCAGCGATACGCCTGCATGATTGCCGGCAGCCCCTCCCCTGCCGCAAAATTGTCCTGCGCGACTCCGACCCGGATCGAATGGCTCGACACCGCTTTGACCCAGCGCTCGAGCTCGGCCTCGCTCATGCTCCCAAGCAACTTCTTGTCGAACGCCGCGCGGACCAGCCGCTTGTAGATGACAGCAATCGTGCCGGGATGGAGCGCCCCCTCCCCCACCGTGCGAACACCACCGTCGAAGTAGGTTTCGACCCGACGAAACAGCGCGCCGCGGTCGATATGCCCCATCTCGCGCCAGCGTTTGATCGCCTTCATCGCCGCCGGCGACAGATAGGCGAGCGCCCCCTCCCCCTCCCGATCTGTCTTGCTCCGCGGGATCAACAGCGTCCCCGCCCCCTCGCCATCGGGCCCATCGATGTGGTCGACCTCGATCGCCACCAGTTCCGAGCGCCGGCAGCCGGTGTCATAGGCGAGCAGCAGCAGCGCCTGGTCGCGCGCGCCCAGCATGTCCTTGCGGCACGCCTTGAGCAGCGTCGCGAGGCACACCCCCGCCGACGGCCCGTCGAGGTCGGTGACGTCGCCCTTGAACCGGATCGCGCGCGCCTGGCGTTGCCGCACACCGAGGATCTTGCGCGCTGCCTTATGCTCGAACCGCACCAGTGGCGCTGCGGTTGGATCGTCGCGCCCCGCCATACGGTACGCCCAGCCGATATGGACGAGGTACCTCCCGATCGTGGCGGCGGCACGCTCGCCGGTGGCGCGCACCGCGTCACTCCCCAGGTCCTGCCCCGACAGCGCACGGACATAGGCCGCAACGGTGTTGGCGGTGGCGCTGCCGGTCTGGACCCGCGAGCGTCGGCACCACGTGTCCCACAGCCGCAGGTCCGACAGGAACGCGCGCACGGTGTTCGCCGACCACGCCCGCGCGGCGGCGGCGACGAGTGCCGGGTCGAGTAGCTGGCGATGGGGTGCAAGCGCAGTGATTTCGTCGACGATGACGGCGAGCGACGCCGGTTCGGCGCGGGGCGTGAGGGCGGGAGCGGCCATTGACGCCGATTAGGGGCTCCGAGGGAATCTCTACAGCCTTGTAGGCTAAGGGATATGGCAGGGTTCCCGGCACGACCGTCATTGATATATGGTAAGCACACCTATCGCTGTTTCTCTGATCTGGGTTAGAAGGAGAATGGGCAAAGATACGCTAATCGCGATCAGGCGCGCGAACGCTGGCCGATTCGAAAAGCGGCCGGATGCAGTAACTTGCGAGCTCAGAGAAGCGCGCCTTCAGCGAGGCAGGATTTCCGTCGCCTACGCGGTAAAGTTCAGGCCGTTATTTATTCAGAACCCTGTGTCCACTTGCCGGTATTGACTCGGCGCGAAGCGCCGTCGTGAACCACCCAAGGTCGCGTTCGGCGGCACTCGCAAGGGTAGCCTCGAGCCCGCGATAGGCTGTAAGTAATTGCTGCCCGAGTGGCGTAAGGCGCGCGCCGCGTTCGCGACCGCCACCGATCGCTGTTTCGACGACGCGCTCCGCCCAACAACGGTTCATTGTGTCAACCAGCTGCCAACACCGCCGGTAGCTCATGCCGAGGGCACGGCCTGCAGCTGAAATTGAGCCTTCTCGATCGATCGCTCCGAGCAAATCGGCTTTGCCCGGACCCATGGCCGTCTCGCCACCACACATAATTTGAGCTTTTAACTTCAACGAGCCTTCCGGCATCGACTCCACCTCCCTTGTCCAATTTAACTGAATAGCACGGGCCCCGGTTGCCTCTCTATATTCGATCAGACATAGAGGCGGTGAACACGCAGCGGGGTAAATGATTCGTGAGGCGCAGCTGCGGTCGGGTTTGTTTCGTCCTCCTGGGGTCGACGGCGGGGGCGTTCGCCGCGCAAGCGCAGGAAGCAGGCACAGTTTCGCCGGAGATCGTCGTCAACGGCATCCTGCCGTCTGCCGATGATACATATCGCGTTCCGACCATCGAGGTCGGACCGCTTGGCACCAAATCTCTTCTCGATACGCCGTACTCGATCAGCGTCGTTCCAGTGAACCTGGCCGAAAACCAGCAATTGCAGAGCGTGCGCGAGCTGTTCCGCTACATTCCTTCGGTCCAGGGCGAGAACATTCGGCCGCAGTCCCGCGGCTTGCAGGCCGGCGTCGTGCAGAACACGCACATTGATGGCCTCAACATCGCCGCGACGACCGATTACGCGATCGAGCAGTTCGAGCGGATCGAAGTTCTGAACGGCCTTGCCGGCGCGCTCTATGGGCCAGCAAGCCCGGCGGGAACATTCAACTATGTCTTCAAGCGCCCGACCGCGCAGCCGCTTAACGCGCTGACTTTCGGCTATAATACGCAAGGGTCGTTGATCGAACGCGCCGATCTCAGCCGCCGCTTCGGTAATGACGGCATCTTCGGCGCGCGGGTCAACCTGCTTAACCAGGCAGGCGAGGGCTACGTCGGCGACAGCAACCTGAAGCGCCAGTTGGCGAGCCTCGCCCTCGACGCACGCGTCACGCCCGGTACCCTCGTCGAAAGCAACCTCAGCGCCTATCAGTATGTTGCGACCGGCTTTCCCGGCACCTTCGCGCTGGCCAAGGGCATTCCGTTTCCGTCGCCGCCCGACCCGACGATGAAGGGTTATGGACTCAAGTGGGCGGGAGACGACAACGTCACGCACATTGGCAGCGGCCGTCTGCTGCAGGATTTCGGCAACGACTGGCGTTTGACTGCCGGCGTACTTTACATGACCAATGACCGAGCTTCGACGGTTCCGACCGACACCATTACCAGCACAACCGGAGCGTATACCGCAACGACCGTCAACACGACCTTCAGCCTGGATACCGTTCTCAGCAACAGCGCGTCGCTCAATGGCAAGCTAAGGGTCGGTGCGATCACCAATGACCTGTTCATCGGCACAACAGGCTTCACGTGGCAGCGCTACACGCCGTTCCGGACCGGCGCGATCACGCTCGGGAAGGCGACGCTGGCCAATCCGATCGCATTTGCTCAACCCGTGCTGCCGGACTTCAATAACCGCTTTCACGCCCAGACAACGACCCAGCAATCGATCAGCTTTGGCGATACACTCGGTTTCAGCGACCATCTGTCTGTCCTCGTGGCCGCGAGTCAGAGCTGGATCCGCGCGAGTAACATCAACCGGACCGGTGTGTTGACGTCGCGGTATGCCGCCGACGGCATCAGCCCGACGGCAAGTCTAATCTATAAGCCGTTCGCCAATATGACGGCCTACTTGACCTTTGCGAATAGCTTGCAACAGGGCGACGCCGCCCCGGCCGGCACCGTCAACGCGGGCGATGCGCTCGCACCCTACCGCAGCACCGAATGGGAAGCGGGCTACAAAATTGATGTGGCGCGCGTGAATCTTGCGCTCGCGCTCTACCAGATCAGACGACCCTATCCATTCGTCGGGCCGAACAACGTCTTCGCGATCCGCGGACAGCAGCGTAACCGCGGCATCGAGATTTCCGCGAATGGCCGGGTGACGAACGCGCTCAATGTCTATGCCGGGCTCTCCTATATTGACCCCAAGCTATTCGACACCGGTGCGGTCGCGACAACCGACAAGCAAATCCTCGGTCTGTCGCAGATGACTTTCGACGTTTTGCTCGAGTATCGCCTGCCATTCCTGCCCGCGCTCACGCTCAGTACGAACATCAATCATGCCAGTCGCCGTCCTGGCAATTACACGAACACGGACTTTGTCGACGGCTACACGCTGGTTGACCTCGATGCGCGATATCAGATGCACGTGACGGGGCGGCCGGTGGCACTGCGGTTGGCGGTCGATAATATCGGCGATCAACGCTATTGGGCGAACATCGCGCCGACTGGCCAGAACGGCTATAACAGCACGGACAGCGGCACCGGCACGATCGATGCGCCGCGGACATTCCGTGCCTCGATTGAGGTAGGCCTGTGAAACGCTCCTTTTTCTTCATGCTGGCAGCCGCTTGCTTCCTTGGAAGTGCCGGGCATGGTCAGCCTATGTCAGCCCCCCTGGTCGTCTATTCGGCGGGTAGCATGACCGGCGCGCTCGGTGCGATGCTGAGACGCTACACCGCCGAAACCGGGAACCGGGTCGATCTGCACACAGGTCCCGCTGGGCTGCTGCTCGGAAAGATCGAGGATGGCGACAGGGTCGATCTCTTCATCTCGGCGAACATGAAACATCCGCAGAAATTGACGGCCGAGGGCAAATCGACCGCGACGGTTGTCTTCGCGCGTAACCGCATCTGCGTGTCGGCCTTGCCCGCAGTCGGCCTGACCAGCGCCAATCTGCTCGACAAGCTGCTCGATCTCGGCACCGCAATCGGCACGTCGACACCCAAAGCAGACCCTGGCGGTGACTACGCATGGGAACTGTTCGACAAGGCTGGAACGGTACGGCCGGGCGCTACTGCAATACTCAAAGCCAAGGCGCAACAACTCGTCGGCGGTCGTATCGAGTCGGCCAAGCCCCGCGGTCCGAGCACGGCGAAAGAGTTCATGGTCGAGCACCACATCAACGTGTCGATCGGCTATTGCAGCTCGCACGAAATGACGCCCGACATGAGCGTCGATCGGGTCGAGCTTCCGCCAGATCTTGCGATTCGTGTGAACTATGGGATGACGGTGCTGACCACCGCGCGCGATGGCGCACGGCGTGAAGCAGCCGATCGACTGGCGCTCTATCTTATGAGCCCGGTCGTCCAGGCTATGATGGTGCCGTATGGTTTCATTCCGGTCGCCGCAAATTCGTCGGCACCGTGAGAATTTCGTTTGAAGACGAATGATGTGACGCGCTCATAGCAATAGATTGTAGGCGGCGATGGAAGCGCAAACATCCTCGTGAATGTCCTGATGATCGGTTTGGGCGGGAGCGACTGCTCTGTGAGATGTCGGCAAACAGATGATTGCCGTCGGGCCCGCCCAAGCCGTTCGCAGGCTCGCGAGAATGCTGTTTTTATCAACGACAAATCCTGTCGGATCGCTAGGATGCGCGACAACGCTTGGTTTGAGGTTTGCCGCACATGCTGGTCGGTTACATGCGGGTATCGACCAGTGACGAGCGACAGTCGGTCGATCTGCAGCGCGACGCGCTGCTGGGCGCGGGCGTCGATGAGCGCCATCTCCATCAGGACCGCGCCTCCGGTGCGCGCGACGATCGTCCTGGGCTAAAAGCCTGTGTCGATGACCTGCGTGCCGGAGACGTCCTAGTCGTCTGGAAACTCGACCGGCTCGGCCGGTCGCTGTCGCACCTGCTCAAGATTGTCGAACAACTAAAGCAGCGCGGCGTCGCCTTTCGCTCACTGACCGAGGCGATCGACACGACCAGCGTGCACGGCACATTCCTGTTCAATCTGTTCGGTACGCTTGCCGAATACGAACGCGCGCTGATCACCGAGCGGGTCAATGCCGGATTGGCCGCCGCACGCCGCCGCGGTCGCAAAGGTGGGCGGCCGCCGTCGATCGACGCGGAACGGACCGACCAGATCATCGCCGCCCTCGACGGCGGAGCCAGCAAGGCTTCGGTCTGCCGCAGCTTCAAAGTGCCCCGCTCGACCCTGATCGACATGCTGAAGCGGACTGGGTGGGCCGGAGCAGGAGCGCTGGCTAAAGCTTCGGCCTGATAGAGCCGCGAAGCATGGCATTTCTTGACGCCGCCGCGCTGACGCTCCTGCTCGAACCGCCGGAGGCGCACGACGACGCGATTTCCCGCTACGCTCTCACCCGCGATGACATTGCGTTCGCCCGGCATCGGCGTCGCTCGCATAATCGTCTGGGGTTCGCTGTGCAGCTCGCCCTCATCCGCGATCTCGGGCGGCCACTCCGCGCCGGCGAAGCTGTTCCGGCGGCCGTCCTCGAGACGGTGGCCGATCAGCTGGGCATCGATCCGGTGGTTTTCGATCTCTACGGCCGCCGCGACGAGACCCGACGCGAGCATGTCGCCGAGATCATGGCGCAGCTGGACCTGCGGCCAATGCGCGAAAGCGTTTACCGGATGTGCATTCGCGCCGCCGCTGGCGGTGCGGTCGCCACGGAGAAGGGCGAACCGATCGCGCTCGCGGTAATCGACGCCTTGAAGGCCGCGCGGATTGTCGTGCCGGGCGCGCGCCTGGTCGAACGGCTCGCGCTCTCGGGCCGGGCAATGGCGCGGCGACAATCCTATCGCCACCTCATCGGCGGACTCGATCCGGGGCACCTCGCCGGCCTCGACGCCCTGCTGAGCGAGCGGACCGGTGATCGCACGATGCTCGGGTGGATCGCCGATGCCCCCGAGGGTGCCAGGCTGAAGAGCCTCAGGAGCGTGATTGCACGCCTCGAAGTGTTGCGCCGGATCGACATCGCGGACGATCGGCGGAAGATGATCCATGCCAATCGCTACGGTGTCATCGCCCGCGAAGCACGTATCCTCCATGCCCGCGAGCTGCTGCGCTTCGCCCCCGAACGCCGCTCGGCGACGCTGACCGCGTTCGTCATTGAACGCCAAGCGGCACTGACCGATCTGGCGATCGACCTTTTCGGCAAGTTGCTTGGCAGCGCCCGGCGCAAGGCGGAGATTGGCCGCAGGGAGCGCCTCCTTGCGGAGGCGAAAGTCCTCGCCGGGGTCGCGATCAATCATGTGCAGCTCGGGGAGGCCCTGATGACGGCGCGTGCCGCCGGAGGCGATCTTGCTGCCGCGATTGCCGGCACGCTGGGGTGGGACGGTCTTGCCGCCAGCGTCGGGACCGCATCAGCCCTCGTCAATCCTGACCGGCATGACGAGTTCGACGATCTCGTTGATCGGCACAAGTCGCTCCGCTCCGCCGCCCGGATCGTGTTCGCCGCCTTTCGCTTCCAGTCGTTCCGGCCGAGCGATCAGATACTGGCTTCGATCGCGCTGCTGCAGGCGCACTATGACGGCCGCCGGCTGCCAGAGCAGTTGCCATTGACGTTCCTGACGCGGAACTGGCGCCGGCGTGTTCGCGGCGGAAACGGCGTCATCGACATCCGCGCCTGGGAAGTTGCCGTCCTCGTCCACCTGCGCGACCGGCTGCGCGCCGGCGATATCTGGGTCGAGGGCAGCCGCGCGTGGCGGAGCTTCGAGGATTATTTGCTGCCACGGCCAACGTTCGAGGTAATGCGCGCCGAGCAGCGCCTCGGGCTCGGCGTGCCCGACAGCTTCGCGGCATGGCGGGACGAGCGGACCGCGACCCTTGACGCGAAACTGAAGGCGCTGGCCGCGGCCGCCGCCGCGAACGAGATCCCTGACGCGACCCTGACCGAGAAGCGATTGTCGATCAGCCCGATCGGCGAGGACGACCGGGAACGCATCGTCGCCCTCAGCCGCCGCCTCTACACCATCGTTCCGCGGGTGCGGGTCACCAGTCTGCTGGCCGAGGTCAATCGCTGGACCGGCTTCCTCGACAGCTTCACCCATTACCGGACTGGCGAGACGGCGGGCGACGAAGCCGCGCTAATGGCCGCCATCCTCGCCGACGCGACCAACTCGGGAACCGAGCGCATGGCGGAAAGTTCGCGCGGCGTCACCATTCATCAGATGATGCTGATGGTCGACCGCCATCTGCGCCCCGATACTTACGCCGCGGCGACGGCCGTGCTGGTCGACGCGCAGCAGGCCCACCCGTTCGCCGCGATCTGGGGTGACGGTCACGTATCGTCGTCTGACGGCCAGTTCTTTCCCGCGGGCGGGCGCGGCGAGGCGACCCTCGACTATAACGCCAAGTACGGCAAGCGGCCCGGCGCGTCGCTTTACGGCTTCCTCTCCAACCGCTTCGCCTCGTTCTTTTCGCGCCTGATCCAAGCGTCGGAAAACGAAGCGCCGTATGTCCTCGACGGGCTCCTCCACAACGAGAGTTCGGTCGAGATTCACGAGCACGCAATCGACACCGCCGGTGCAACCGAGACGGTGTTCGCGATGTTCCACCTGTTCGGCTATCGGCTGATCCCGCGCATCCGCAATCTCGGCTCGCGGCGGCTGTTCGTGATCACTCCCGACCCGGCCTACGCGCCGTTGGCTCCGCTGATCGGCGGCACGATCGACATGCGCCGTATCGAGCCGCAATGGGACGAGGTCCTGCGCCTCAGTGCTTCAATCGGGTCCGGCCTCGTGCCCCCTTCGGTGATCCTCAAGAAGATCGCCGCCACCCCGCGGCAAAACGGCCTGTCGCTCGCGCTGCGCGAAATCGGCCGGATCGAACGATCGATCTTCATCTGCGACTGGCTGCTCGATCCCAAGTTACGCCGCCGCTCGCATGCCATCCTCAACAAGGGCGAAAGCCGCCATGCGCTCGCTCGCGCCGTGTTCCTCCATCAGCTCGGCGAACTCCGCAACCGGATCGCCGAAACGATGGCGTATCGCGCCTCCGGCCTCAACCTCGTGGTCAACGCCATCATCCTGTGGAACACCGTCTATCTCAGCCGCGCCGTCCGCTTCGTCGCCGACCAGGGCGTGACTATTCCGGATGCCCTTCTTACCCAGGTCGCGCCGCTCCCCTGGAGCCATATTGCGCTAACCGGCGACTATCTCTGGAACGAAATTGACCAACCCCTCGAACGCTACCGTCCGCTGCGAGCCAATCGGTTCAATCCAAAGACCTTCCTGTCGCCTTAGCGTATCTTTATGCCATTGATCGAATGACGCAATAACGCTGAACGTTGGTTTTTTGTTCTCTTCAAGCCAAAGTGGACTCGTGCCTACCCACGCCATCAATCGCCCCCCACCGGGGCGGCACCGGGGCTGAAAGCGGTCCGGCCGCTTTCCGGCGAGCAAAGCGGCATACCTGCCATTCGCCAAGTTGCGGATCCGAGGCCGGCCACCGCCCCCGTCGCGGACTGTCAACAGACGTCGAAGCGGGACCCCTCTGCCTCACTTAATAACCCTTTATGATGGCGCTAAAACCGGATGGTCTGAGAATCCCGGTCGTCGCCTGTCAATAAGCGTCGAAGAAGGACCTCCCGGTTTCAAGGCGTAACCCTTTAATGCCGCACCAGTTATCGCCATCGGCGGGGGGGCCCGATCGGCGCCGATTGGGACCCCCTCTGCATAAAGAAAAGTCTACGACTACAATCACTTGCCTCAAATTGGGTAGGGTCCCGCTTCGACGCCTATCTACAGCGATGGCCTCAATCACCCAAACACGAATCAGCTGTGCAATTGTTGCACCGGTATCTTCGGTCGGCGCGCCGGGTTCGACCTGCTCGACGTGGCTACCTCATCCCTATCTGACGAACTCGATGGCTGGCGACAAATAGCTTTCTCGCCCTTAGCTCCTCTGGAACCGGGCAACCGCCGCAGTCGGTATGGCCTTTCCTGCATCATCGTTGATAAACAAACCCGATGCGCGTCCTCACCTATCAGGGTCTCGGCCTCCACCGATCGCAAAAGGCCATCGGCAGGGTCCGGTCGGCGATCATAGGTAATGATTTTCGGGCCGCCGCGATCAAGAAGCTGGCACCGACGCCTTACTGGCGGGCAAAGCTCGACGACAAGACGCGATTGCTCATGCAGTTCGTGCGCCACGGCGGCGAGACCGTCTGTCTGTTCCTCGAGATTATCGACAATCATGCCTATGACCGGTCGCGGTTCCTGCGCGGCGCACGGGTCGATCCCGACAAGATTGAACAGGTGGCCGATGTCACCGCCGCCGACCTGTTGGCGCCCGATGCGACCCCGCCAGGTGCGCATCCCGGCCGGCTGACCTGGCTCCATCCTACCCGAGATCAGTTTGTCCTCCTCGACAAGCCAATTATGTTCGATGACGTCCAGGAAGCGGTGCGGCTGCGGCCGGTGCCGATGGTGCTGCTGGGGCCAGCGGGGTCCGGCAAGACCGCGGTCACGCTCACCAAGTTGCGCGAAGCCGGCGGGCGGGTGCTCTATGTCACTCAATCGGCCTATCTCGCCCAGTCGGCGCGCGGACTCTACGGCGCACATGATTATCACAATGAGTGCCAAGAGGTGGAATTCCTGAGCTACCGCGAGTTCCTCGAGACCATCAGGGTGCCGATCGGCACCGAAGTCCGCTTCACCGATTTTGAGGCTTGGTTCCATCGCCACCGCGCCGCTTTGCGCGGCGACGTGCACGGAACCGACGCCTTCGCCGTGTTCGAAGAGTTTCGCGGCGTGCTCGGTGCCCGGCCAGACGCGTCTCTCAGCCTCGACGACTATCAGGCGCTCGGCGTCCGCCAGTCGCTCTTCCTCGCCGGCGCGGCGCGGGCAGCGATCCATGGGCTATTTGGCCGTTATGTGACGTGGCTGAACCAGAGTGGGCATTATGATCTCAATCTCGTCGCGCATGCGTGGCGGTCGCTGGCCGAGCCGACGTATGATTTCGTGGTAATCGACGAGGTCCAGGACTTTACCAACGCCCAACTCGCATTGATCCTTGCAACTCTGAAAAATCCAAAAAACTTCCTGTTATGCGGCGACGCCCATCAGATTGTGCACCCCAATTTCTTTTCGTGGGCGGCGGTGCGCGCCTTGTTTTGGCAGGGTGCTGCCGGCGAAGAGGTCGGATCGGGGCAGATCGCGGTCCTGCGGGCCAATTTCCGCAACACGCAGTCGGTGACCGATATCGCCAATCGGCTACTGCGCATCAAGCAGGCCCGCTTCGGTTCGATCGACCGGGAGAGCAGTTTCCTGGTCGAGTGCGCCTCGGGCGAGGTCGGTTCGGTACAATTGCTGGCGGGAACGGACTCGACCCTGCGCGATCTCGATGCGCGGTCTCGGGCGTCCGTACATCATGCCGTGATCGTGCTGCGCGACGAAGACAAGCCGGCGGCGCGAGAGCGGTTTCGCACGCCGCTCATATTTTCGGTCCACGAGGTCAAGGGCCTCGAATACCCGCATGTCATCCTGTTCAATGTGATCTCGGGCGCGAGGGCCGATTATGCCGAAATTTGCCGGGACGTAGGTCCGGCCGATCTCGCCAACGAGGATCTGGAATATCGCCGGGCGCGCGACAAGACCGACAAGTCGCTGGAAATCTACAAATTCTACGTCAACGCGCTCTATGTCGCGATGACCCGCGCGGTCGAGACATTGATTCTGGCGGAATCGGATATGCGCCATCCGTTGCTGTCACTGCTCAGCCTCAAGGAGGACGCCGGCGGACTGAGTGGCGCAACCCAGACCTCGACCAAGCAGGAATGGGCGCTCGAAGCGCGCAAATTGGAATTGCAGGGTAAGCAGGAACAGGCCCGCTCGATCCGTGAGACCTTTCTCAAGGCCAAGCCAACGCCATGGCAACCATGGTCGGAGGCCGCTATCCGCGATCTGGAGCCCCGCGCACTTAACGCGAAAGACCCCTCGGCCAAGCTCAAAAGGGCGTTCATGGATTACGGCCTGTGGCACAGCCAGCCGAAATTCATCGAGGATTTGGCCAACCAGACGAAATTTGATGCCGCCGCGGCAATTGCCATCAACGGTTTCGTCGAAAATCAGGTCGGTCTCCTGCCTTATTTTGATGGCCGCGACCACGAAAACCCGGTCGCCAGGGCGATGAAGGCGCAAAGCGGTCGGCTGCTGCGCCCTTATGCGGAACGCGCGTTCAAGCCGGTTCTCGCCGAGTTCGACCTCTACGGTGTCGATCACCGCGTTCCTTGTGGTGCGACGCCGTTGATGATGGCCGCGCGGGCCGGCAATCTGGCGCTTGCCGAGGCACTGGTTCAGCGTGGTGCCGACCTTGCCGCCATCGACGAGTATGGCCACACCGCCTGGATGGTGGCGTTGTGCCGGGCGGTGGCGGAGCCCGCTTTCGCAGAGCATAGTCTTGGCCCGCTATTCGACCTTCTGGCTCCGACCGCGCTCGATGTTCAGACCGCGGGCCGGCTGGTCAAGCTCGAACGCCATCAGGCCGAATACTGGCTGCTGAGCCTGATGCTGGCGAGTCTCAAGATTCAGGGGAGTACGATGGTCGATCGCGACCATCCAAGCTATCGCTATTTTCGCGGCTTTTTTGCCGATAGCTTGATGGAAACGCTGGAAGGGCTGCCCGATCACCTCTGGCAGCCATCACGCCGCAAACGCACGTATCTCAATTCGGTGCTGGCACGCGCCGAAGTTGCCAGCAGCTATCGACCTGCCCGCAAACTCTGGGAACGCTGGGATAACGGCCATTATATGCCGGCCCGCGACATGCATATTCGCCGCCGGAACGCGCAAGGAGAGGATGCCTGGGTCCCGATCAACGAGGCGCTAAACCTGCCTTGGGTGATCCGCGGAACTCGGCCCATGCCTGCGTCCTTATTGACGACGACCGACAGACCGGTTTGGTAGGTAACCAGAAATCTGACCGCGACGAAGCGCCCTCGTCAGCCAATCAGAACAGGAATTCACGCCCTTGGCGAGCACAGCTGTAAATTGGCGCCTAAGCGAGACCCCTCTGATCCACTGCGTAACCCTGTGAAGTCGTGCCGAGATCCGCTATCAACAGGGTCCCGATCGGTGCCGATCGGGACCCCTCCGCGAGAGAAAAAATGTACCGCTATAATTAGCTCTCCCTAATCCGGCGGGGTTCCGCTTCGGCGCCTATCTACAGATTGGCCATGCCGGACGATAAAGACCTTGTCGCGATTGCCTCGCCAAAGAGCATCTCGGCCGCGCCGTCGGCGTACATCTCGGCGGTCTTCCATGTCAGATTCGCTACGCTTGTCTTCCGGGCTGCCGGCAGGCAACGCCCGCGATGGATCACGGTCGATTTCGGGCAAGCGGATGCTGGCGGCGTGACAGAGGGCGGCCATGTCGCCATCGCGCAACTTGGGTCGCCGGTGCTCGCCTCTTGGGCCGAGCGGCGACGCGTCTGGGCAGCGGCGTATCACTTCCTTAAGGTGATTCAGCCTATCGCTCCTTTTGGGAGGCCTGGAGGCCACGCCTGTGCGCTCGATCGTCGGTTCTCTCGCTGCTTTACGGCCGATCGCGCCGTTTGCCGCGCTGTTCGTACTCCTCGTTATCTTTGCGGGCGGCGGCATGGTCGTCATTGCGCACGAGGCCGACGTCAGCGACGCATCGCGGGCGCGAGAGGCGGTAACCCGTGGCTTCTCGGCAGCGTTGGCGAACCTGGATGCCGGGGTCGAGATGAACGTCGCGACCGCGCCGGTTGCCGAGACCCTGTCAGACCCGCGGGGGACGCCGGCGTCGACCTACAGCTTCTTTCCCTTCACCAGCCCCGCCTCGCTCGGTTATCACGGCACGGTAGTTCTTAACCCCGACGGCACCGCCTTTGCCGGCACGCGGTTCGGCCGGCCGTGGACAGGTCCGTCGCTGGCGGCGGCGGCCCGGATGATCGCTCCGGTCGCCGCACGGCTGCCGACCCAGCGACCGGCGAGCCTCACCACACTCCGGCGCGACGAGCGCGGCGAAGTTCTGGCAATCGCCGTGGCGAATGCCGCGCCCACCGGCGGCGACGTTGCGCCCGCCTCCGTGCCGTTGCGCCGCCTCGCGATCCTCGCTCCCGTCGTGCGGCAGATCGTGCCCCGGATCCTGCCGAGCCTCGGCGTCGAAGAATTCCGCGTTTTGCGCCCCGGCATAGCTAAGGATGCCCGGGCAAGCGATGTCGCCAATGCCGTCACCATCGCGGTAGACAACGGGTCGCCGATCGTCTTCTTCTGGCGTCCGCGCGAGCCGGGGCGCGCCGCTATAGCGCGGTGGGGCCCTGTCCACGCGACGCTGCTCCTCGCCGCGCTGGTCATGCTGGCGGTCGCCGCGCGGGGGAGCCTCGCTGCCACCCGCGCGCTAAAACTGCTTGCGAACAGTGATTCGCTAACGGGCCTCGCCAATCGCTTCGCGTTCCGCACCGAACTCGACCGCCGGCTCGCGCGCGGCGAGCTGCCCGTCATCGGGATGATCGATCTCAACGGCTTCAAAGCGGTCAACGACGAGTACGGACATCTCGTCGGCGACGACTTGCTCGTTGCCGTGGGGGCCGAACTGACAGATGCCGCCGGCCCTGGTGACTTTGTCGCGCGGCTTGGCGGCGACGAATTCGCGCTAATCAGCCCATCGGGCACCGCTGCCAATCTCCTGGCAGCTGCATTTACCGAACGGCTCGCGCGGCCGCTTGTCGTGGGTCCGCGTCGGCTGCAGATCGGGGCAGCGATCGGTCTCTCCACGGCACAGCCGGGAATGGCGGCAAGCGCGCTGATGGGCCTTGCCGATGCGGAACTCTACGAGAATAAGCACGCCCTACGCCCTTGGCGGCGCAACAGCGACCACAACGGCTGCCGCCAAGCCGGGCCGTAGCCATACTTCAGTCTTTGAAGGCGCTCTTTCAAACCCAACTAGGACAGGCTTACAGTCGTCAGACGGGGTAATTTGGCACCGTAAAATGCCGACGGCGTCGTCATCTTTTTCGGCGAAGCGGCGCCTTCATGTAATGTAACATTCCGAGATTGATCCAGACTCGGACATTGAAAGCCCATTTGGCGCCCCTGAACCGGCCATTCACCTTGTTCCATCACTGGCTTCGGGCGATTTGTCGGCAGCTGAGGCGGAAGAGTTGAGCGGACGGTTGGTATTATGGGAATCGCGGCTCGTTCTATGAACACCGATATCAGCGGTGCAACTGCTTCGGTCACGAAGGAGATGGCAAATTCTCCGCGCCGAATTTCTCGCATCGCGGTGACTATAAGCGTCCCAGGAAAATTCGACGACCGGCAGCGCACCGAGTTGGAAGCTGCCGCTCACGCATGTCCTATCCATAACGCGCTTGGGATCGACGCGCCGATCGCGATCTTATGGACTGGCTGAACCTTGCGGAGGGCGTTTTTCGGTAGCCTTGGTTCGCATGGGTTAATTCTGGGTCAGCCGTCCGCCACCGTAACCAGGCGAAGACCTCATATCGAATCCCTAGCGCTTCACGGCCGCTTTCGTGGACCAAGCTAGCAATTGCGGAATCTTGCTAGCCCGTTTGCCGGTCGTCTGCTAGAACGTCGACATCATGTCTCGTCCAGATACTCCTCAGCTTAATATTCGATCGAGTTTCGCTCGCGAGCGTGCCGGCGAACTGGCCCGCAGCACGGGCCTGACGACGACGCAGATCGTCGAAGATGCGCTGCGGGCCTATCTGCCGCCGTCTTGGGGCCCGCCGCACATCAAGCTTATCCGCAAGGGGGCCCTTCTGGTGCGTCCGCGACGTGGTCGCGAAGTCAGTCTCGACGACGCGAACGCTGCACTGGACGAAACTCGAAGTGAACAGCGGTAGTGACGAGGGTCGCAGCGCTGCTCGACAGCAATGTGGTGATCGCGATGGTCGCCGAGGAACACGAACATCACGCCGCTTCGGCTGCGTTGCTCGCCGACGGACCCGACCGGCGCTTGGCGGTGGCGGCACATAGTTATGCGGAGGCGTATGCGACGCTGACGCGTCGGCATGCAAACGCGCTGTTTCGCTGGTCTGCAGAGGAGGCATGGGCGACCCTCGAGAGCGTTGCCGCGGCGACCACACTCGTCGGCCTTTCCCCAGCGCAGACATTTGACACGATCCGCAGTTATGCCGCTGCCGGTGGCATCGGTCCGCGGCTCTATGACCGCTTGATCGGCCAGGTTGCCGTGCAGAATGGATTGAGCAGCATCGTGACGTGGAATGTCGGTCACCTGCGCGACTTATTCCCGGGACTTCGTGTGGATAATCCAAAGGCCGCGGTGGCTTGGGAACATGCTCGTGACGCAGGTGACCGCTCATAGGAGCATCGAGCGCCGACGCAACGCTGCGAATGCGTCTGCCTCAACGGTGTAGACAGCCGAGCGCTGGCCGCCGCGATGCTGATGATTGGTTCGCCAGCCAGCATAATGGCGCCGCACGAGGCCTGCACGGAGGAGATCACCGACGGCGCGGCTGACGTTGGTCTTGCTCGACGCGCGGACCCGCTCATCGACGGCCGCCTTCACAATGGCTTCGGCGAGGTCCGGGTCGGCGGGCAGTTCGCCTGCGAGGCTGGCGGCGACGCGCTGCTTTAGCGACTCCCGTCGCTCGCCGAGCGCGAGCGGCGACAGCGCGTCGCTGATCCGATCTCGGAGCAAAAACGTCCGGTTTCCGTCAACGACCATCGGGCCAGCATGACCGGCCGAATCTGCGGCTTCGGAAATGAGGTTGAGCACCAGGAAAGCGTATCGCGGACGCGCCGACACGTGAGCGAGCCGGCGAAGGATGGTGCCGAGGTCGAGCGGTTGTGAAATGCCGATGTCATTCATGGTCGATGCTCGCCTTGCTACCGATCAGCAGCGAAGACGACACGGGCCAGGATGTGAATCCCGATTGAGTCGGAGCGAGTCGTATCTACGTCCAACCGAGTCCAATCTGTCGCCAGTGACACTTTACCCGAGCCCTTTGGTAAAGTGTCACTGGCGACACGCAGGTTCGCGACATACTTGTCGTGCAGTCTCCAAGATCCGTCAGATACGGAGCTTCTCGACGCCGATCAGTAAGTCGGGCTGACGACGATTGTTGAGTTCGGCATCACGACATTGAAAAACCGTTGGCGCAGCGACGGATAGAGCGGCGCGAACTTCATCGTGAAGTCGATGGCCATGATCACCGCCGCAGTGCCGAAAGCGACATCGCAGCGAAACCGCATCCATTGCCAGAGCCGTGTGGTGTAAGGCGGCGGGTCACTCAGACTTAAATTTCAATAACAAAAGTGACGGAATCCTTTACAATCCAATCACTCAATTATGAAGTCAGATCATAATTATCAAGCTGTTAGGCACTTGGCACGTTTCGTGCATAGTAAGTTACAGACATTGCTGGTTTTGGGGATTTATCCATGAAGATTTTGCTTTACCGAGCTGCTGCTGTCGTCGCGCTTGCCGTGTCGGCTGCCGCCGGTGCCGTGGTCGTCGACATCAACGCACTGACGAATACGACCCCGGCTACGAGCGGCGTACCAGAGATGTTCGCAGCTGGAACTTACCGAGTAAACCCGATTATTGGCACTTACACTGCGTTCTCGCGGTTCGCTTCGACATCGGGCTGCGATGAGGGTGGCTTCAATTGTTCGCAAGGCTATGAGCATAGCTACGTCATCACCATCGATGGCGTCTCAACCGGCTATGGCGACGGGAATGCCAACGGGGGCATTGGGCCGATCAGCCCGGGCAATGGGTATTACGATACCGCAGCCAAAGCCTTTGCTTACGGCGCAACAAAGTCGTCCTTCACTTTGTCGAAAGCATCGGCCGTGAATTTCTCAATTTTCGACGACTATCTTCCCGACAACCGCGGCGGAATATCGCTCGATGTTACCGCCGTTCCGGAGCCGGCGACGTGGGCGATGCTAATTTTCGGCTTTTCGCTGACCGGCTTTGCCGCGCGTCGCCGTCGCACTGCTGGGACGATCGTAGCAGCCTGAATCGTTTACAGCCGCGCTCGCGTGGCACCGCCGACCGAAGCCGCCTCAGTAATCTCGGGGCGGCTTCGCTGCATTTTGATCCGAATTGCTTCTTTTAGACTAGCGCGAAACACTTCAGATCCGCGCATTTCAAAAGCGGGTGACAATCGCCGTCTTGATCGACGCGTCTTTTTGACGAACTTACAAAAGAAGACAGTGTATGGCGGCTTCGCCAGTGTCAGCCTGAGCGTTGGCGAGCCGCCGTTGTAGAGCCATCGCGCCTAGCGGGCGATACTTGCACCTATCGGCGAACGGAGCAAACGACGTGACGGGGAGATTTGTCGTTAAAGCCAGTGGGTAGCGAGCACGGCCTAACCGTGTTGCTGTTCGCAGACCGACACGGCTTTGCGCTCGAGGTCGATGGCAGCGACCGCTGGCAAGTCATCGCCGACCGCGGCGGTTAGAGCGGTTTCCAGCCGACGTGAATCGGGAGGGATTTCCAAGGGCTCGGTTTTCTGATTCAGGCTTCATGCTGATGAAGGAGGTCGGCATGGATGGGTCGAGGACTTTCACAGGATCTTCGTGATCGGGTTGTTGCCGCCATTGACGGCGGGATGTCGTGCCGGGGTGCGGCGGTCCGGTTCGGCGTGAGCGCAGCGAGCGCGATCCGGTGGCGCCAGTTGTCGCGCTGCCATGGTACGCCGGCGGCCAAGGTGCAGGGTGGCGATCGGCGGTCGGCGAGGATCGAGGCGCATGCCGACTTCATCCTGGGCGCGATCGAGACGAAGGACGACATCACGCTGGTCGAGTTGCAGGCGCACCTGGCCGAGCGCGGCACGCCGGTTGGCATCGGCACGCTGTGGCGGTTCTTCGATCGTCACAGGATCACGCGTAAAAAAAGACCGCGCACGCCACCGAACAGGAACGTCCCGACGTCCTGAAGCGTCGCGAGGAGTGGTTCGAGGGGCAGCTCGACCTCGATCCTGAGCGACTGGTCTTTATCGACGAGAGTTGGGCGTCGACCAACATGGCGCGTCGCCATGGGCGCTGCCAACGGGGTCAGCGCCTGCGCTCGAGCGTGCCGCACGGGCATTGGAAAACCACGACGTTCATTGCTGGCCTGCGCCGCTCCGGCATGGTTGCGCCCATGGTGCTCGACGGCCCGATCAATCGCGATGCCTTCGTCGCCTATGTCCGCCAGGTACTCGTGCCCAACCTCTTGCCGGGCGACATCGTCATCATGGACAATCTATCGAGCCACAAAGTGCCGGCCGCCCGCGAGGCGATCGAAGCCGCCGGCGCGACAATGCTGTTCCTCCCGCCGTATAGCCCCGACTTCAACCCGATCGAGCAGGCGTTCTCGAAGCTCAAGGCCCACCTGCGCAAAGCCGCTGAACGAACCATCCACGGACTCTGGGACGCCATCGGTCGAATCCTCGACCTCTACCCGCCACAGGAATGCGCCAATTTACTTCACAAACGCCGGCTACGATGCAAACTGATCGGAAACCGCTCTAGCCGCCGTGGACGACATCGACCGTCTCGTCGATGTCGAGCGTCACCGTCGCCGGCGGAGCGGGATAGCTGGCACAGTAGATATCGACGACGTCCATCATCCGCACCAGCTCGCGGGTTGTCGGGGCGTTCTCCCAGCGGCTCATCGTCGGCTGGCTGGCCAGGCCGATGGCGCCGCGGGGCAACTTGCCCGCCGCCAGCTTGAAGCCGGGATCGTGGCGCAGATCATCGAGATCGTCGGCATCCTCATAGCCACAGGCGATCGCCAGTATCCGCGCCCGCAGGATGTCGACAGGGCTATGGACAACACGGCTTTGGTCGCGGGGGTCGGCGATGCAGCCGGCCAGGCGCCCGGCGATGCCCATCGCGCGCTCCGTCCGCGCCAGCAGCAGGACGCCGCCATCCGATGTCAGCCGCCCGCCATCGAACGCCACCGTCACTTTCTTGCGACAAATGGCTGGGAATCCAAAACCGGCAACGCTATCCTCAGCCATGGCGGGCGTGGCACTTTCTGTCCGGGGTCAGAGGGTCGTCTAGACAACCATTCTCTACACCAAATCAGCAGGTTAAACCACGCTCGCCAACCCAAAGCCGCTCGCCTGATGTTTAGTCCGGGCTAGTGACGACCGTCGTGGAGGCCTGCTTCCCGACTCAGCGGGATGGTGCCCTGATCTTGAAAGATCGGGGAAGGACACTGCTAAATGAAGCACCGGAATCAGCACATCGGGATCGATGGAGATTCTCGGTATCAGCCGATTATCACGCCCTTCCAGTTCCGTTGCTGGCGGGGTGGCTTCTCTCGCTTTCGTTCGGCAAGGGAGTGAGGCGTAACTTCTTCCTCAGTAAGCTGTCGCAACCGAAGCCGTCCGCGCCACACCCGGCTTTTGAACGTGCCTGAAGTAATAGCCAATTGCGCGGCTGCGTCTTCGATTTTCACGCCTTGGCTCGCCAGCAATACCGCCTCTCGCTGCCCGATGGTCAGCTTGTTCAAGGCCCACTCTGCATCGCGCAACGCCACCACATTACTTTGATTCTCCGCGACGCTCAGCAGGCGGTCAAATGCCTCCTCGGGAAGTTCGACCTGAAAGCGCGCGCGCCGCCGACCGGACAAAAAACTGTTGCGCATCACTGTCCGCGCCCATGCGCCAAGATTGCTGTCCGGGCGAAAACTGTGCCGCGCGGACCAGCAACGCAGCATCGTATCCTGTAACAGGTCATCGGCGTCCGCGCCGCCCCCCGTCAGCCGCCGGCCATAGTTGCTGAGCGACGACACCTGTTTCGCAAGCGCCACGCCGAAATCGTCATCGAACGATACTTGGCAAAGATCGTTCATCGAGGCGAGTATATGTCGCATTGGTTCCGCTCCTGAACGTCCCTGGCGTGTTGCACGGCGTACTCTCCTCTCGTTACGTTCTGGCACGGTCTGACCGTGCAAGGGCTCGCCTGAACCGCTACTCCGGGTCAGGGAATCGACCGAGCGATCTTCTTGATGTCGCCGAAGGGTTGTCGCAGGCTAGGAACACCGGACCTGTTGCTGCCCGGCGTCCCATCGCATCAATAATTCCAGTGGTGATGGTGATGGTAGACCGGGCGTGGCACCCAGCCGTATCCGTTCCAGACATAACCGTTGTCATAAAACCAACGCGCTGAGTGATGGTGATGATGGTGGTGGTGGTGGTGGTGGTGGTGATAGCGACCGGGATCGCCGTAGCCGTCCCAGTATTGCACCGGGATCAGGTACGCCTGCCGGCTCTGGACAGCGGCGTCGGCGGCATCGAGCCGGGCGACCGCATTCGGCACGGGTTCGAACAGATCGGCGTAGGTCAATGCCGGCGGGATCGGGTCGGCGGCAGCCGGGGACGCGATCAGCGCGCCGCCGACGATCAGGGCGACGAGCGCTGCGTCGGTGAGCAGGGCGGTCTTGCGAGACATGATTTCCTCCGCATCAGGAATGGGTCGACGTCGTGCCCGCCCGACGGAACTGGCCGTCGCACGGGCGTATGACAGTTACGATAGTCTGGATGCCTCCAAGCTGAACACGCCCGATAGCCCGCATTCAGCTTCATGCGGGCTTCGAGCGGTTGCTAGTCCGGGTCGGAGCTCCGCGCCCGTGCCGCGCGAGCCATGTTGCGGTAGGTTCCGTCGAAGACCGTATTGGTCGACGACAGCCATTTCGTCCCGTCGGCGAGGCGGTCGCGGCTGACCGCGAGGCGTCGTGCCCGCATCTCGCGCTGGGCGGCTTCGTCCGCGGTCATCGGTTGCAGGTCGAGTTCCGGATCGGCGGGAACAACGATCAGGCTCATGAACGGCTCGCCCTTGCGGAAGACGTGCGTCACGCCGACCGGCGGCGCCTTGAAGATACAAAAGAAGGTCATCGGCCACCAGTCGCTGCGGATCAACGCCGGGACCGCAAGCGGTGTGGTGTTGGTCGGATCGGTATAATAGCGCGGGTGTGGTTCGGTCCTGATCGCCCACCCGGTCGGTACCTCGAGGTCGAGCGACAACTGGTAGGAATACAAATCCTCGCCAAACGCCCGGAAGGGGGGCCAGGTCAATCCATCGCCGGGCGGGGACTTCCAGTCGGCGTCGAGCCGGACGTGGCCGTCGATGCTGCTGACCGTCAGGTCGTCGTCGAACGGGTAGACAAGCTCGAGCCCGTATCGTGCGCTTTCGGAGAAGGGGATGCAGTGCCATGGCTGTTCGTGGCTGCCGTCGACTCGCGGGTCCTTGCCGCCCGCCCAACCCGGGACCGTGATCCTGATTGCCTGTGGCGGCAGTCGATTGCCGTGACTGCGAAACTTGACGGTCGGCATTCCGTACCTTTCAGTAAAGATCCTCAGTCAACGGCACAATAATCCGGCCGACAACGTATCTTCCTGCGATGTCACGCCAACTCTGTGGCGAGTTTAAGTCCCAGCTGGGGTCGTGTCCCGGGTGGTGGTGTAGCTCGCGGTTGGCCATCGGCGATCTTCGGATAGGTTTGGGTTGCGACACTCAACCGACGGAGATTACCGATGACCGACGATACGATGAACCTGCAGGCGCTGGTGGGGAAGAGCGCCGACTCTGATTTTCTGCGTGAGATGATCGGCTTTGCCGCGCAGCGACTGATGGCCCTTGAGGTCGGCGGGCTCACGGGCGCGGCTTATGGCGAGAAGAGCGATGACCGGCTCACCCAGCGCAACGGCTATCGTGAGCGCGACTGGGAGACCCGGGCCGGCACGGTCGAGCTGCGCATCCCCAAGCTCAGGAAGGGCAGCTCCTTCCCCGGCTTCCTCGAGCCCCGACGCCTTGCCGAGAAGGCGCTGACCGCGGTCGTGCAGGAGGCCTACATCCAGGGCATCTCGACGCGATCGGTCGATGACCTCGTAAAAGCGATGGGCGAAGCCGCCCAAGGTTCCAGGCGCGAAGCGCAAGGAATGGCGGCGGAGGGATGAGCGGCATTTCCAAGAGCCAGGTCAGCCGGTTGTGCGAAGATATCGACGTTCGCGTGAAGGCGTTCCTCGAGCGTCCCATCGAAGGCGACTGGCCCTACGTCTGGATCGACGCCACCTATCTTAAAGTCCGCCAGAACGGCCGCATCGTCTCGGTCGCGGTCACCATCGCGGTCGGCGTTAACAGCGACGGTCGCCGCGAGGTGCTCGGCATGGCGATTGGCGCGTCGGAGGCCGAGACCTTCTGGACCGACTTCCTACGCGGCCTCGCGCGTCGTGGCCTGCGCGGCGTGAAGCTGGTTATCTCCGATGCCCATGAGGGCATCAAGGCTTCCGTCTCCCGCGTGTTCAGCGCCACGTGGCAACGCTGCCGGGTGCACTTCTCCCGCAACGCCCTGGCGCACGCCGGCAAGAGCGGCCGCCGCGTCGTCTCGGCCTTCATTGCCACCGCCTTCGCCCAGGAAACGCCTGACGCCGCCAAGGGCCAGTGGCGCAAGGTCGCCGACCAGCTCCGGCCGACCGTGCCCAAGCTGGCGACGTTGATGGATACCGCCGAGGAAGACGTCCTTGCCTACATGAGCTTTGCACCCCAGCACCGGCTCAAGCTGCATTCGACGAACCCGATCGAGCGCGTCAACGGCGAGATCAAGCGACGGACCAACGTCGTCGGCATCTTCCCCAACGAAGAAGCCATCACCCGCCTCGTCGGCGCGATCCTCCTCGAGCAGAACGACGAATGGGCGGTTCAGCGCTCGCGCTACATGACGCTGGAAAGTGTCGCCCAGTTAAGCGATGATCCGCTCGTCACGCTGCCCGCAATGGCCGCTTGATCAATCCGGCCTCGCCGGAGATCGCTGGATCAACCCCGGCGAAGCTACACCACTCTGTGGGACACGATCCGCATTCGGCGTTACAGGCTCTTGATTCGACGCTCCGCTGTGGCCTTGCCTTGCAGCGCGCCGAGCCTGCCCGGCGCCAGCACCAACGCGGCATCATAGGCGGACAGCGCTTCCCGCGGCTTCCCGGCGACGAGATAAAGATCGCCGAGTTGCTCGCGCGCCGGGACGATCGGCCCCGGAGTGAGCGGGAGTTTCTCGAGCCCATCCTCCTCGTCGGCGGCGGCCGTCATCGTCGCCACCGCGGCGGCGTCGTCGCCTGTCGCCGCGAAGCGCCAAGCTTGCGCCGACATGAGCAGCGCATCGGTCTGCGTCATCCAATAAATGTCGTTCGCCGCCCGCAGCGCTTCGCGGCACGCCGCGAGGCTGGCGATGTCGGCGTCGGCCGAACTTGGCGTGGCGGCGCGGAGCCTACCCAGCGCGCGCGCCCACCACACGACCGCGGCGACCTGCGGGCCGGAACCGGCAATCGGGGTCAGCTGCGACGCGGTCGCCCAGTCTCGCGTCTCGACCGCCAGCCGCACTGGCATAGCATTCCCGGCGTAGCCGATCTTGAAGCCGGTGCCGGGCGGCAGCGTCATGGCCTTGAGCGCGGCGACCTCGCGCGCGGCATCGGCGGTTCGGCCGCGCTGGAGATAGGCATAGGTCAGATAGTCCATCGCGTGCAGCGCCTCGCCGATGTCGCCCTGCGCAAGGCCGGCATCGCGTGCCGCGATGTTGGAGGCAATCGAGTCATCCCACAGGCCGAGCCGCGTGAAGATGTGCGACGGCATGTGCAGCGCGTGGGGCGCGGACGGCGCGATCCTGGCGTAGAGCCGCGCCGCGGGCAGGCCGCGTTGCGCTAGTTCGGCACTGTCATACGCGTGGATCAGATAGTGCGGCACACCGGGGTGTGCGGGCTGGCGCTTCCAGATCGGCTCGAGGATGTCGGCGGCCTGCTTCTGGCGCGCATGCGTGTGATCGGTCGGTGCTGCCGTGGCGATCAGCGACAGCGCGTAGAACGTCGCGATCTCGTCGTCGGCGGGATAGTCGCGCGCCAGCGTTGCCATGGCGTCGGAGTATCGCATCGCGCGGGCAGCCGCCGGGACTTCGCCAGCGTTGGCATAATAGACGCCCAGCGCGGCGATGATCGCGCGCTCACGCGGCGTGTCCGTCGTCATCGCCGCCGCCTGCCCGATCTCGGCGACGCCGGCGGCGAGGCCGGGACCGACCGGCACGTCCCACAGCTGGTGATAATGGGTCATCGCCCGTCCCCAATGCGCCATCGCGCAACTCGGGTCGCGGGCGGCGACATCGGCGAAGCCTGCGTCCGCCTCATCATAGGTGAACGAATGCAGCAGCGCGACGGCGCGGTCGAAGGCCGGCTTTACCGGCCGCGAGCAGCTCGTTTCGAGGTGCGTCGTACCGAGATGCTCGGGCACCGGATGGTGATGATGCTCCTCCTGCGCGCGGGCCGACGTCATGAGGGCTAAAGCGATCGGAACAAGGACTATGTAGCTTTTCATCGAGTCCCCGGCCCTGGCCTATTCCAAAGACTGACCCAACAAGCTCTTTTCGGCAAGGTGAACTCTGCTGAGACAGGTGGTACTCAGGTCGGCTCCCTCTTGGCAGTTTGCGGCGACGGTGACAAAGGAGGCGACGCTCAGGCAAGCTTGCTCACTTCCCGAACCGATCGTTCATTCAGATTCAACCAGCGATGTCGCTTGATAGCCGACCAGCGTGTAAAGACGCCGCAACAGCTTAGTGCCGATGACGTTCGGATCGTCGGCGTCCTTGATCGAGAAGTGTATGTCTGAAATTGTAAACGACTCGAGCCTGCAGCCGTTGTCTGCCCGGTCTCCGAAGCAAATCGTCCTGCTGCTTCATGGCTATGGCTCGAATGGTGCCGATCTGATCACCCTCGCACCCCAATGGCAGCAAGCGTTACCTGACGCTCTGTTTCTGGCTCCCAATGCGCCTCAGCGGTGCGCCGGGATGGCAACGGGATATCAATGGTGGCCGCTTGAGGCATTCACGCCCCAGGCGTTAGCCTCGGGTAGTGCGAGCGCTGCGCCGGCGATAAATGCTTTTGTCGAGCGGAAGCTCGTTCAATACCGCTTGTCAGATGCTGACCTGGCAATTGTTGGGTTCAGCCAAGGCACCATGATGGCGCTTTATGTCGGGCTAAGGCGCGAAAACCAGATCGCAGGCATATTGGGATATTCAGGGATGCTGACCGATGCCGCCGGGCTCGCCCATCAGAAGATCACCAAGCCGCCAGTCCTGCTCGTTCACGGTTTAGCCGATACCGTCATCCCCGTGTCATCTCTGCACGCCGCGGAACACTCCCTGCGCAGCTTGGGGATCGATGTCACGTCGCATGTGTCGGCCGGGCTTGGTCACAGCGTTGACCCGGTCGGTCTGCGTCTGGGGGCCGAGTTCATCGGACGGGTTTTTGATCGGCGGATTGCATGCACCGGCATAGGTAGCGTGCCTTGCCGCCCCTTGCCGACAGACGGCCTGGTAGATTTCCTTCGTCTCTGAGGTGCTCCGGAAAATCTGACCCAATGTCGTCATTGCGCCACGCCAACTTATTTCGACAAGCGGGCGGTCGTTCATCCTGATCCTGCCTCGCTCGGGACATTTGCCTTGGTAGGGTGTCGACGCGCCGCCGCCTGCAGCACGCTTCTGCTCGGCCAGACAGACAATCGGCGGTTAAAGTCGCAGTCATCGCCCATGTGGAACATTAAGGCGTTGCAAACTGTCATCGTTGCCTAGGAGACAAGTCATGGCATCGGACGCACAGGGCGGACTTTCACCGGGATGGGCAGCAGGCATTGCCGTGGGCGCAGTTTTCGCGGCACTGCTGGCTGGTAAGCGCGCAAGCCCGGGACCTGACCATCCGCGGACACAACGATGGTACAAACGTCTCGAAAAGCCCGACTTCACCCCGCCGACGACGATCTACCCGATCGCCTGGACCGCGATCCAAGCAGCGCTGGCCTACGGCGGCTATCGTCTCCTCCGCTCCGAACCGACGCCCGACCGCACAAAAGCTTTGGCGCTTTGGACAATCAATCAGGTCGGTATCGGAGGGTGGAGCGAGGTATTCTTCGGTCACCGGGCTCCAGGATGGGGAACGATCGCCTCCGCCGGTCTCGGCGCCAGCGCCATCGGTTACGTCGCTACGGCTCGGCCAACTGATAAGGTCGCAAGCGATCTCGGTGTTCCTCTCGTGGCTTGGGTCGCGTTCGCGACAGTGCTTTCAGAGGAGATCTGGAGGAAAAACGAGACTGTGACTGCGAGCTGACCCGAAACTGACCGCCGATCCAGATACTTTTCGGCGGATGCGATGGGCCCGTTCGCTGACTGACTGCTTTCCGGCAGTGAACCATAGATAGCTGTCCGGCGAATAAACGCTAAGCATTTCGCCATTGCCGCGCGTCGGTTACCCGACGCGCGGCGAAACGTCTTACTTTGGCGTCGGTTTTACATCGGTCTTGGTCATGGTCCCTGTCCCGGCGGCATCGGTCTTGGTCATCGTCGACTTATGCATCATCCGGTGGTGATAGTGATGATGGTGATGGTGATGATGAACGACCATGGGTTTTGGCTCGCTGGTTTCTTTCGTCGACATGGTGGTCGTAGTCGAGGTTGTTTTGTCCGCCATCTGCGCCATAGCAATGGCCGGCAGCCCGAGGGCAACGAAAGCAATCGTTAACAATGTCCGCTTCATCAAAGTCTCCCCAAGTCGAAACGCCGGCCGATTATCAACCGCGGCGTGCGCAGACTACGCTCAAAAATTATACGCGCAATCAGTCATCATGCCAGCACCGGAAGGCTACCAGATAGCTAATGGAGACTCGAAGCGACCAAATTAGGTCTGCTACCCGTCAAGCCACTTCGACGGGTCCTTGGCTGCGATGGGGTACCCTGTTGCTCTAAAGGGGCCGAAAACAGACCGGCTGCTTCTGGTGTCTGAGTCTGAAAAGCGGACGTTCGTTCGCGCACCCGCGTTGCGCACTTGAATGGTCGGTTGGTATCACGTCTTGAGTTGCCCACCTCAGATTAAGAAAAACCCGACCGTTGCCGCGCCCACAGGCCATCGACGAAACGCTGATCCCGCAGCTCTCGCCGCTGGGATGGGACCACATCAATCTCACCGGCGACTATGTCTGGTCGGACGCCACGATGCTGGATCGGGACGGGTTTATGCCGCTTCGGTTACCCGCAGCGTGACCTTCGACGGCGCTAGCGTATATCTGTGTCCCAATAATGCACAGGCGCGAAGACTGCTAACCTACTGATATAATCGGCAAATCCCTACCGCTACTCTGAGGGATTTCGGTACGGAAACCCTTAATAGTGTCGATCATCTTGGTGGCTGGCGCCAGCTGCTCCAGCCCCCAGCGACGTCGCTCTACGATTGGCGGGACGGACGAGATGAGCCTCAACGAGGTCGAGCGAGCGCTGATTTTAATTGGTTAACGTATGTTAGCGTTATTTCATGTGACGTTAAGATATGCTATTCTCGATAGACAAACATAAAGGGGATAGAATCGCCATGAACCGTCTTATTTATGCCGCGTGTGTTGCTTCAATCACACTCACAGCCGCGCAAGCAGGCGCGTCGACGACGTTAATCGACTTCAATAACGGATCGGCCCCCGGGTTTTCCGGTAATTACAAGGTCACGTCGGGAACGGACGCGACGGCAGCCGCGCCAGTCATCAATGGCGTGCGCGACGAAACCAAGTATCTGGCTGTGCCTGGAACCGGTTCTTCGGGCAGCGCCTTCCTCAACGTCGGCGCACTTGGCGGTGGCAGCGTATTGACCCGTTTGAACGCCGACTGGGGCTCGATCGACAGCTACAACACTTTGACGTTTTACGCCGGAAACACTCTCGTTCAGACGATCACCGGGAGCATGTTCCCGCCCGCAAACGGCGATCAGAGTGCAGCAGATACTAATCGTAACGTCACCCTCGATTTTAACCGCAATCTCGGGATTACTCGCGTAGGCTTCAGCTCGGGCCAGTTGGCTCTTGAACTCGACAACCTTTCAGTCGGAGCCGTTCCTGAGCCGGCAACCTGGGCCATGATGCTGCTAGGCTTCGGCATGGTCGGCGCTGCCACACGGCGTCGCTCCACAGCGGTTACTGCCTGATTCAAGACTGGCAGGTTGGAGCATTTCCGATCGCTCCAACCTGCCAGCTATCTTACTCACTGGGCGTCTGCAGAACCAAGTTTGGCCACAAGCCGGTCCAACGTTGACGTTGTCCTTGCTAGAGCAAAATGCCAGCTCGAGCTGCTTTTGGGTGCATGATCGACACCAGCGCGTCAGTTTCCGAAGGTAATTGGCAGCCGTAGCGTCGTTCTTACGTCGGCTGCGTCGCGTGTGGCACCCACTTCGACGTTCCAGTTGATCGTTGTCGCCGCTGCCGTTCGGTAGCTGACGCCGAATAAGAACCGCCCGATTTGAAGATCGCGCGTCGTCTGGTTGTAGGGTGTCGAGCCAGTCACAGCTCCGGTGCTGAAGCTCGTCTGGAGAATGCGGCCCTGGGTGCGCGTGCCAAACGACCAACTTTGGGCATAGCCAAATGACACCGCCACCCGCGGATTTAACGAGATGCCAATACCGGCGCTGCCTTGAACCGCATCGCCCGGCTTAACATAGTCGACCAACACGTCGTTCGCCAGCTGGACGCCATCAAAGCCGCGCCCAAAGTTGTGGGTGTATCCAAGCGATCCAAACAGCACCGCGGGATCCGACGGCAATAGCGCTGTGATCGTTGGAGTTACGCCCCAAAAACCGCCACCGGTTGCCGAGGCGAGCGCGACGCCAGTGCCGGGGTCGCGCGGTGTCGTGAACGGATTCGTTCCAGTTGGCGAAACGACCTGCAGGCCACCGATCAAGATCGGGAAACCACGTGTCCCGCTTGTAATCTGATAACGTGCCCCAAACTCGATATCGCCGATATCGTGGCCCCGGGCCGCAACATTCGGGGTCGTTACGGCATTGGTTCCACCACCTCCGGTGGTAACAGGAGCCAAGACCGACGAGTCGGCCCGGTAAACGAACGGGGCGCGGACGTTCAGCTCAAGGCGCGAGGACAACCCGTAACGCGCTGCGATCGACGCAGTGACGATATCGGAGCGCGTCTCATTGATGTCGAACACACCGACAAGAACTGAGGTCGGTACTTCGATCCCCCGAAATATGACCGTATTGCGATCTGAGCGAGCGTATTCCAACGCGGGCTCAACGGTGAATCGCCCGCGCCGGGTGATGATGCCGCCCTGCTCGGAAAGCACCGCCACCTCGGCTTGGCGCTCACGCGGTGCCGGGGCCTGGCCAACCGGCTGCGACTGATCGGGCGCAGGCGCGGTCTGCGCGGTTTGCTGCGGCGAAGCCGTGCCTTGCGTCGGTGCCCCAGGGATAGGTTTGGGCGGATCAAGCTGCGCCTCTGCACCGCGTGCACGCTGGGTGCCGAGGACCTGGTCCTCGAGTGCATGGAGCCTTGCTTTTGTTGAGGCTAGATCGGCCTCCTGACGGTCGACTTGAGCTTCGAGTGCCTGGATCTCAACAAGCGACGGCGCCGCTAAGCTAGAGGAAACGGTCTGGGCTCCCGCAGCACTGCCAGCGAGCAGGGCGGGGATAAGAATGCGATACATGTTAATGAACCACAATGGCGCGAGCGGCACTGGTCAGCGTCGATGCCAAGTTTGACGGCACCGGGATGCCGCGCAAATCGACACTGATCCAGGTCGTGGTGCTGATTGCTTGATTATTGCCGGTGTTTTGAATGACAGCGCCCGTCGCCTGCCCGATCATTTGCTGCACATCGAAGTTATTGCCCATAAGTTCTGAGGTAAACCCACCACTGGTCTGGCGCAACGCGACGCTGCCAAGCGCCGTGGCCACCGGCGTACCATTGGGCTGGACCGAGAGCGCAGTGCCCACGGTCGGCGGCAACGAGCCGCCAGTGCCGACGTTGAGCACGGCTGACGTCGGCGCTGGAGCCACCGTGATCAGCGTACCCGCGGCATTGCGGCTGTAGTCGACGACGGGCGCGGTGCTCCTGCTATCGGCTGCGACGGCACCGGTGGACGTCGCTGGGAGCCCGCCAGCGTAAACTTGCACCCCGGGCTGGCTTGTCGAGAACTGAGTACGGAGCGCGACCACGCCATTGACCTGTGTTTCGATCGCCACCCCGATCGCAACATCGGTGCCGTCGGGAAGTCGGATGCCGCCGCGCATCGTCGCCAACTCGTAATCGGTGATAGTCGCGCCAAGCGGATGCGCTTCCGCGCTCGTGCCGCCAAAGAGGGTCGCAATAAGTAAGACAGCGCACTTCATATGGCACCGGGTCCCGGTCTTGTCAGCGCGAGTGCTGCCTGGCTGATTGGCTCCATCGACAGAGTATTCCGTCCACCAGGAGATAAGGCAAGTTCAGACGCGCGACTGAACGAGGCGTGGGCTAGGTCGTCGCGACCATTAATCACAAACAGCACTCCGTTCCAGTGCTTGGCGAATTCGGCCACGGACATTCGCCGCAAACCCACGGCGGGGTCGCCGAGCAGCACTGCGGCCCCATCGATCCCCTTGAGCACGACGAAATGTTTGTAACCAAAGACATCTATCAACGCGATGCCGGGCAACCGCGCGTGTGCCACCTGCGCCAGCGTCACCTTGTAGCCGTCGGCGCTCATGTGGACACTGGCGAGAAACCGCTTCATGTCGAGCAACGAGAAGCCGAGCTTGCGGATCTGGTCTTTGTCGCCGTCGCGCCACATCCCGGCGAACGCGATTTTCTCGTCGACGGATTCGTCATAATGGTAGCGCAACAGAGTTGCCAACGCCGCCGACCCACAGCTAAAATCATATTGCTGCCGAACGACGGTCGTGAATTTCTGCTCGAGCATTGAATGGACGGGATACCCCGCCTCGATTTGGCCACCATAGGTCATCGCCGTACCGCCCGAATTGACCTCGGCGGCGCAGCCCGGGAGCAGCGCCGCCACGGCAATAAGGGTTGTCCTACGGATGAACCGAAACATTGACGTTAAGCGATGAGCTGATCGCGACGTTGTTGCCCGTGTTGGCGCTGATGATCGCCAAGCCATTAAAGTTCGACAGCGCGTTATCGCTAATCGAGATAACGCCGGTAATCGAGTTGCCGTTGACCTGGTTGTCGGTCAGTGTCGTAGCATTGGTCGCGCGGATTGCCTGCGCGATATCGGTCTTGCCTGCGACCTCGCCGAGTTCGGCGTCTGACACAGGCGGTCCCAATTGCGCCATCGCGGGCGCGCTCAGACCAAGGCCCGCCAACAGAATCAGTCTCAACGTGACCATCTTAACGATCCTCGCGGTAGCGACGGGCGGAGTGGACCACGGCCCACTCCGCCCGCCGAGGCGTTGCGCTTAGCGAATGGTCAGCGTGCCGATCGACGGCGATACGTTGACCGCCGCGCTCTGCGAGGCGTTGGCGCCAGTGTTCACGTTCAGGCCCTGGATGCCGGCGAAACCGGAGAAGGACGATCCCGAGAAATTGACACTGTTGTTGACGTAGGCCCCACTGCCGCCTGCGGCCGTGCTGCTGCCAGGCGTACCCGTGCTGCTGAAGCCGGTCGTCCCCGGTGTGGCTGTGCCACCTTCACCGCCGCCGAGCCCGTACGTGACGGTGTTTCCCGTCACATAGCTCGCCAAGGTCGAAGAAGCGACCACCGAGCCGCCGCCGAACTGGTTCGACGTTGCCGCTGAACCGGCGGCGTTGGTCGTCGCCTGGCCGCCCGTCATCGACGAGTCGACATAACTCGCCGAACCGCCATTGGCGGTCGACCCACGGCCACTGTTCGAAAGACTGGTTGTGGTCGAATGGTCTGAGTTGTCAGTGGTATTGTAACCGCTGGCTCGGTTCGAGTTGTCAGTCGTGGTATTGAACCCCGTCTGGCGATTAGAGTTGTCAGTATTGTAACCACTGGCACGGTTTGAAGCATCAGTCGTGGTATTGAAGCCGCTCTGATGGTTCGAATTGTCGGTCGCCGTGTTGTAACCGCTCGCACGGTTCGAAGCGTCCGTGCTCGTCTTCGTCGTGCTGACCGAGCGGTTACTGTTATCGGTGTTATAGCCGCTGGCGTTGTTCGAGTTGTCAGTGTTATAACCGCTGGCCCGGTTCGAGTTGTCGGTCGCAGTGTTGTAGCCGCTCGCCCTGTTTGACGCATCGGTGTTGTTCGTCGTCCGATTAGTCGTCGTGTTCACCGAACGATTCGAATTGTCGGTGTTATAGCCGCTGGCATTGTTGTTATAGCCGCTGGCGCGGTTCGAAGCATCGGTCGTTGTGTTGAACCCGTTCTTCGAGCTATTCGACGCGTCGGTGTTGGTCGACGTCGTGTTGTAGCCGCTGGCACGGTTAGATGCATCCGTGTCGGTCGTTGTGTTGTAGCCGCTTGCACGGTTCGACTGATCGGTAGCAGTCGTCGTGTTCGCGGTATTATAGCCGCTGGCGCTGTTCGCGTTGTCGTTATAGCCGCTCGCGCTATTCGAGTTGTCGGTCGCTGTCCGGTTGGTGACAGGGTTGTACGACCCATTGGTCGAGTCATTGACCGGCTTGCTCGTGTTGTACGAGCCCGAAGTGTTGCTCGGCACCGTCTGCGCCGATGCCGCCGTAGCCAACAACGCCGCCATGGTTGTGAGAACGAATCTTGTCATGAGGACCTCCTGATTGCGTCTGCGGGCTATAAAAGTCCAACACGAAGAAATCAAGGTTTTTGTTAACGAATATTACCAATGAATTCAACGACAAGTAAAATGAGACTCGTAAACTGAGTGCGACTGGAGGCGTTTCCACCTAATTTATGGTTCATCGCCGTTGCGAGTCGACCTCTACCTATCGGTCGTGTCGACTATATCAAGAGATGGTAGGCCGTTATTGTTTGGCCGGTAGGTTGCTATTTATTTTGATCTGGTACGTCATTTGACTTGCTCAGAAACAGTTTGAGTATGGGTTGAAGCGGTGGCGCGGTCGTGATTCAAGCTTGGGATGTGGACCCGAGCGAGCCGTGGCCGGATGGCTGGATTTGAGCAGCGAGCGAAGCGCTGCCCGACCGACCTGACGGACGAGGAGTGGCGGTTTATCGAGCCGTTTCTGCCGCCCGCGCCAAAGCGAAGGCGCAAGCCGACGACGGATATTCGCGCGGTGCTCGACGCCTTGCGCTATCTTGCTCGGACGTGTGGTGCGATGGCTCCAATCTCGGGCTCGCGCGCATGGCTGAGGCGAGCCAGGGCGTCACACCCGACCAGCTCACCTGGACGCAATCGGCCTATATCCGCCCCGAGACCTACAAGTCAGCGCTCGCCCGGATCATCGACGCCCATCACGTACTGCCGATTGCGGCGGTGTGGGGCCAGGGCACCACCTCGTCGTCCGACGGCCAGTTCGTCCGCTCGGGCAAACGCGGCCAGGGAGCGGGCGAGGTCAACGCGCGCTACGGCGTCGATCCGGGCTTCTCGTTCTACACGCACGTCTCCGACCAGCACGGTCCCTACCACGTGAAGGTGATCTCGGCGGCGACGCACGAAGCGCGTTACGTCCTCGACGGTCTACTCCATCACGGGACGGGCCTCGCGATCGACACGCATTACACCGACACCGGCGGCGCGACCGATCACCTGTTCGCGCTCTGCCGGATGCTCGGCTATCGGTTCTGCCCCCGCCTGCGCGACTTTCCCGATCGGCGTCTCGCGAGCTTCGAACCGGTGTCTCACTACCCGTCGCTCAAATCGATCATGGGGAAGCGGGTAAAGGTCGACGTGATCCGCGACCATTGGGACGAGGTCGTCCGGCTCGTCGCGTCGCTGAAGGCCGGCACCGTCTTGCCCTCGGCCATGCTGCGCAAGCTCGCCGCCTACGAACGGCAGAATCAGCTCGACCTCGCGCTCCAGGAAATCGGCCGCATCGAGCGGACCCTGTTCATGCTCGACTGGCTCGAAAGTCCGGCCCTCCGCCAACGGTGTCAGGCAGGGCTGAACAAGAGCGAGCAACGTCACGCCTTCACCGGCGCGATCTGCACGTTCAAGCAGGGCCGCATTGCAGATCGGACCCACGAAGCGCAGCAGTTCCGCGCGTCGGGACTGAACCTCGTTATCGCCGCGATCGTCTACTGGAACTCGACATATATCGCCGATGCGGTCGCCCACCTCCGCGCAATCGTCGAACCGGTGCCCGATGACTTGCTGGCCCATTTCTCCCCCGTAGGATGGAGTCACATCGCGTTCTCGGGCGATTTCCTGTGGGATCGCGCTGCTCGGTCCGGTGGCGGACGTCGACCGCTCAACATGTCTCGCCAACAACTTGCGGCGTGACCTTGGCTGCGTTTGTGGAATGTTCTCGGCTAGCGTTGTTTACGGGGCATTCAATGCGATGGCCTCAGGCTGCTCGACAGGGGGCCACCGTGTTCAAAATGCGTGAAGTCAGTCGCCATAAGTCGATGGAGGTTCTGTCGGACTATGTCCGCAACCAAGAGCTGTTTCGCGATCATGCAGGGTCGGGGTTTTTATAGCCTGCAGAGATCCTTGGCTGCCCGATCGGGGCGGCGCCGAGAGAATCGTTGGCCACCGGACGGCGAGAATTGGGCGGAAGCGGCCAAGCGACGGCGCCGAGCCCCCTGCCAGCGCATGTGTGCGCATGTTGGCAAGTGTCTGTAGTTTCGGTTCGCCCCTGATGGCATTCGCAGGGTAGCCGAGGTCGATATACGCCCTCCGATGTCATACGCGTTGCGCAATGGCTGCGATGCTCATAGCCTCTTACTGGCTTGGAGAAGATCGCCAGCAGAGGCGCACTCGGGCCGGGCAACAGGGGACGATCGCACATGGCGTCAGTGCACGAAACGTCGGGAGTCACACCTTCTGGCTTCCAGTCGTATCCGCGAGAAGCCTCGCCGATACGCATGGCGCGGCTTATTGAAGGGGAGATCATTCCACGCCTCCTGCTTGCGCACCGAAACGACGCAGCGACGCCACTGCGGCCATTGACCGTGCCCGCCACGATCAGTCGCGCCGATGCCGAAACGATTGCCGGCATGACCCTGAAGGTGGAAGTCTTCGAACTGGTTGCTTATGCCGAGCGCTTTCTCGAACGTGGCGTTTCGATCGACTCAATCTACCTCGATCTGCTCGCGCCAGCGGCGCGCACGCTTGGGTCGTGGTGGGACAACGATATGTGCGACTTCGTCGACGTGACGATGGGACTATGGCGCTTGCAGCAGGTCGTCCACGAGATGGGGGTGCGCGCATCGTGTACGAGTGTGCGCACCCGCGCCGACCGAAGCGTGCTGTTCACCGTGCCGCCGGGCGACCAGCACAGTTTCGGCTTGGTGATGATCGAGGAGTTCTTCCGGCGTGCTGGATGGCGTACATGGAGTGCGCCCGACGCGGGACTGGCCGCTCTAAAGGCGATCGTCGGTCGGCAGTGGTTCGAACTTATCGGCCTAACGGTCAGCAACGTGGAACATGTCGCGAATATGCCGGATTTGATCCGCGCGCTGCGTGGAGCGTCGCAGAATCCCGCTGTCGGAGTGATGGTCGGCGGGCAAATCTTCAGCGAGAATCCCGCGCTAGCGGACGAAACGGGTGCGGACGCCACGGCGGCGGACGGCGCGTCCGCGCTGGTCGCGGCGGAGCGCCTCGTTGAACAGCTCAGTCGTCGTATCTAGTCGACCCGCCGAAACCTTGGGTACCCTCGACAGCGACGTCGTTGGGTGGCTGACGGCGACCGCAGGCGAACGCGCGCTAGTGGTCTAATGCCGACGGAATCATCCGCGACTGTGCGGATAACGATGCGGCGCTGCCTCCGGGAAAGGTCGCAACGCGGCATCGCCTAGCGCGGAAGCGATGAACGTAGTTTCAGTCCTAGTCTAACTTATTGATATAATTTAGCATAATCTAGATTATCGGACTTTGGCATGACACAACCATGCCGGAACGATCCGGCCTGCCTTAGGTCCACCACTACATATTGTACCCGCTGGCCTGCTTGAGCCAACGATCCTCAATTGAGGCCGCACAGACGAAGGAAAGCCTTCTCGAACTCGACCCTCCCACCTGCGGTGGTAGGTAGCCGGTAGGTATGCAGGCGAACCTCGCATTCCCCGATCGCTTTCACCAGCGCAGGCTGAGGCAGCGCCGGGAGGAGTAGGACGAGATCGTGGTCGCCGAGCTTCGGTAGCAGTTTGGGATACAGCTGAAGCTGCCCCATACCGCCGTAGACGTCGGCTGCCGAGTTTCCAGTCTTTATTTCGACCAGAAGTGCACCGCCGGGCGCGGCGACGACCGCGTCGACCTCGTAGCCGGCCGCGTGCCTCGGTTTGTCGATCGCGATACCGGTCGGGCGGAGAAGCGAAGTGAGCGCCTGCCAGACTTCCCCTTGTAGCCGTCTTACCTCTAGTGGCTCTAGCGCCTCCCGAGCTCCGACGGTGTAGCTCCCCGCATCCTCGTCACGACCGAGCCCACCTATGGGTGCCGTGTCCGGCAGATCACCATCGGCCTCAGCGTAGCGAAGGCGCGCCAGCGAGCAGCGGTCGACGAAGCGGCCGGTGGCATCCAGGATCTCGTCCGGGCCGACGTCGAGCCGGGTCACGATGTGCCACTCCCGCTTCTTTCCGCTGGTATCGCCCTTGAGCACGGTAGTAGGTTTGAGGCCGGTCAAACGACTGAACTCCTCCTCGAGGATGGGACTGTTCCCGGCGACTGGCGAGTTCAGCCGCCCCTGCCTTATCAGAAAGACGACCCCGCCTTCGTCGACCGCGATGCCAGACGTCACGTTCGCGTCGCCCGGCGTATCCGCCTCGTTGATCTGGACGGCCCAGTAGCTACCGGTTGAGTCCGTCCCGAGCGAAGTTCGCGAGCCCAAGCGCTCGCTCCGACTGTCAGGCTGGTTGCGGAAGACAATGCGCTGCTCCGGCAAACGCCAGAGGGCGCCGTCCCTCACGCCCTTCTCAAGTAGCGCGGCCCGCCATACCTCGAAGGCGCGACCGACGACCCGAGGATCCGAACTCATGGTCAGCATCACGTCTCCTCTATCGTTGACACGGTGACCGCGAAGCTGTGCGAAAGACCAGGAGAAAGTGTCAAGGATTAGATCGGAAACGCGGTTTACATCGGCTATACGGAGTCGGCAATCTTGGAATGGCCAACGGCGGTTGCTGACACGCGCAGCACATCACCGGTGGTCACGAACACAACTAGACCTTCCGGGATGCCGGTGACCTCCAGATACTGACGGACCTGCGATCGGTAATGATCCGAAGCCGCTGCATTTGGAACGACGTCGCTTTTCCAGTCGATTATCAGTTCGGGCTTTCCATTCTCCCCGATGCACAATGCGTCGACGATGCCAAAGGTGGCGAGTTTGAAGCCGTTATCGTCGGTGAGGCCGTACACCGGAAATTCGGCCATAATTCTGGGACTAAGCGCCGCGATCTCCGGCAGCTGCAGGGTCTTGGCGACCGTCCCCGCCATCTCCTCCGGAGAAAGGCCCGACATCGCGTCCGCTCCCGGCTCGCGGCCGATCGACTGCACCAGCTCCGCCGCCCGGGCGGTGAGCGCGGTTGAATCGCCAGCTGTCTCCCCGGTCAGCACCTCTTCGAACAGCTTATGGATGACCAACCCGCGCTCGCGGCCGCCTTGCACCGCAATCGTCACGTCGGGTTCTAGCGCCTCCTCGGCTGCCACGATGATCTGCGGCTCGGTGGGCACCTTGAGCGGCCCCTGCGAATCCTCGTCGCGGCTCGGCGCGACCCAACGCAGCCGCGTCGTCGCCGCGACCACGCGAGCCGCTTCGGCCGCAAACGTCTCGCGCGTCTGGCTGTTCTCCGGATCGCCGTCGATCGTCTCGAAACCTTCCGGATGGTGATCGATCGCAATCACCGGCAATCCATCTAGATCGAAGTCCATCAGCGCGTTCCAGCTGCTTCCTGCTGGCGCCACGTCGAGCTTGGGCAGGACGAGAAGTTCGCGCGCGCGGGTCGCGGCGACGTACCAGAGACGCACACGTTCGCGCTCGCGCTCGGCGACTTCCGCCGCCTTGGCATCGTCATATCCGGTTGGCGGCACGCCGAAGATGGGCAGGAAGATCGTCTTCGTATCGCCCGCAATGATCGGGTCACGAACGTCGATGCCTGACGTCATCGTGTTGATCGGCACGACAATTGGCCACTCCAGACCCTTGGAGGCGTGCATCGTCACCAGCGACACTGCCTCCTCCTGTGCATCCGGCCGACCTTCCGCCGAGCGTGTTTTTCCCTCCCAGGCCGCCGTCATCGCATCGGCGAAAGCCCTGAGACCTCGCACGCCGTATGGGTGTGCAAGGCTTAGAAAGAGGTCGACATTGGCAAGCGGGCGCTCGGCCTGGCCACCGTGGCGCTGGAGTAAAATGGGCCGCACCCGCAGAAGGTCGACCGCCTCGGCGAGCAGTTGGTGTGGCGTTGTGCCGTTGATCCCGCGCCGGAGCGCCTGCAACTTTTCCAAGATGTCGCGGGCATGAGGATCGGCGATCGCTTCGGCATTGAGGTGTATGCTGAGCCGCGGCCGGGCGTCGGACCGCTCAGGATCACGCGGCTGGCTCCAGACGAGATCGAGCAGCTGTTCCTCGGTCAAGCCGACCAGCGGACCGCGCAGAAGAGCAACCAGCGCCAGGCTGTCACGACTATCAGCGAGCACTCGAGTGATCGCGATTAGGTCCTGAACCTCCTGGCGGCGGTAAAAGCCCTTGCCGGCCTGGGTTGCTACGGGAACGCCGCGCTTTTCAAGCGCTTCTTCGTAGCGCCACAGTTCGGTGCCGCCCGGCGCCAGCAACGCGATGTCGCCTGGTCGGCATGGCCGCTTGGAGTTGGTCTTGCGATCGACGATGATCTGGCTGCCGATCAGCCGGCTGCACATCTCCGCCACCGCTTCGGCCTCGCAGTCGCGCTGCATGCCCGCCTTAGCCTTGCCGTTCTCGTCGGCGCAGGCGACCGGAAGAGTTGCGACGCACAGGCCCTCACCGTGATCTGGATGGAAGCTGTCCAGAGCGGTGAAGCCGGGCTGGCCTTTTTCTTCTGCTAGGTGTGGCGCGAAGCGATCGTTCACATAAGCCAGGATCGCCGCACAGGATCGAAAATTGGTTGAGATCGAAAGTAGGTCGTCGGGGTTGAGCGCTCGGATCGCTTCGCGCGCCCGCACATAGGCAGCGACGTCGGCGCCCCGGAATCGATAGATCGCCTGTTTGGGATCCCCAACCAGAAACAGAGCGCCGGGCCGGATCCGGTAGGCGGCCCAGTCGCGCGGATCGGCATCAGGCGCAGGCTCGCCGCACAGACGCCAGAAGATCTCGGTCTGTACCGGGTCGGTGTCCTGGAATTCGTCCACCAACACATGAGCGTAGCGGCGCGATAGCGCGCGCCGGACGGCCTTATGGTCCCGCAGGAGATCGCGCGCGGAAAAGATCAAGTCGTCAAAGTCGAGTAGTGCCGCTGCGCGCTTATAGGCGCGAAAGCGGTCCGCGATCGGTTGGATGACGACGAGCAAGTCGGCCAGCACTCGCCCGGCTGCATTCTGCCGGAAGGTCGTCCAGCCATGACAGCAGGCGAGATGCAGCGCCTCGGCGCGCGCGTTCAGCACCCCGCCTTTGGCCTTGGCTAGGCCTGCGACCCTTGCTGCCGTCTCCCATTTGCCCTTCTTCTTATAGCCGCTGAACGCTCCCTTGGCGGTGCACAGCGACGGATGCGGGAGGGTCACCAGAAGCCGTACAAGCGAGGCTGGCGACTGGTCGGTCTCGGCGGCCGCCACCGCCGCCGCCATGTCGACGAAGGCCAGAGCCCCGGCAATGCTCTCTTCCTCCTGTGCCGCGGCCCCGACCACAAAGGCGCGATATGCCTCGGCGGCGATACGGAACGCCGTCACCAGCGGCGGAATCGCACCGACCGGCGGCGGCAGCAGGACACGGTTGTCGCGCAGCGCGGCAGCTGCGGTTGCGATAAGCTCGGTTGCTTTGGTCGGGTTCTGGAAGACGAGCTCCGCGACGAGACTCTCGTCGCCCGCGTCAAGCGCATCGCGCAGCCAACGGTCGACGATATCACCGAATACCAGTTCGGCTTGGGCCGGGTCCATCAACGCTGCGCCCGGGTCGATATTCGCTTCGACCGGATAGGGCTTGATCAGCCGCTGGCAAAAGCCGTGAATCGTCGAGCATGTGACTTCGTCGATAGCGGCCGCCGCCTGTTCAAGATGCGCCTTCTGCTCGTCCGAAAGGCCTTTCGGCAAGGCGATCCTAAGCTCGCGTGGGACTTGGCCGTCGAGAAGCTCATCGACAAAGTCCCGGACGCGTGCGAGCAGTTCGCTGGCCGCAAGCTCAGTGAAGGTCACCGCCGCGATCGTCTTGGGCGCTGTGCCTCCGGCGAGCAGCAGCGCTAATCGACCTGCCATCACTGCGGTCTTGCCAGACCCGGCACCGGCTTCGACCAGCACTGAACGATCATGCGCCGTCATCGCAGCAAGCCGGGCGGCTTCGTCCCGCAGGAGGCGCGTCGCGTCGGTCATCAGATCGCCTCCCAGACGAGGGCCGCATCGCCAAGAGCCGCGCGGGCGGGTTCGATTTTGCGCGGGCAATAGCCGTTGGGGGCGTTCGCCGGGAGCGCGAAGCTAAGATCGTCATAATCGCCGCCATTGTCCGGGCCGATCAGCGCGCGACCCGCGAGCAGGCTCGCACGCGCCGCGCGGAGATGTTCGGCAAGCTCCTCGAGAACTTCGGCCGGGGCATCGAGATGGCGAGCCTCTGTATCGCGCGGATAAAGCAGGGCCGCGTCGATCTCGACACCCTCCCCGAGCAGCGCCTTGACCGCATAGGCATAGAGGCAGCGTTGCAGTTCCTTGCCGCCTTGTAGGATGACTGGCCTCGGCGGCATCCTGCCGCCTTTATAATCGATGACGCGCGCCTTGGCGGCGTCGCCCGTTAGGTCGAGGCGGTCGATGTACCCAGAGATTTTAAACCCGGTGTCGGCGATTTCAACAATCATGGCCGGGTCCCAGGGGATCGCGCCGTCGGACTTGGCCGCCTGTCCTCCGAAGGGCACCTCGGTATAGCTTTTCTGATCGGACAACGACGGCTCGGGATGTTGCAGCGCGTTCAACGCGGTCTGCTTGGCCTCCTCGATCGTGCGGCGCCACACGACAAGCGGAGGCACTGCCTGCTCGCCCTGCCACCGGCTTGTCACCGCCGTTGCAGCGGCCTCGATCGCCGCGATAACCTGATCCGGTCGCGCGACGGCCAGACCCCCCTCCGTTTCGAGCAACCGCACGGCGTGATCCAGGGTATCATGAAGCAGGATGCCGCTCTGCCGGGCATCGAGCACCAGCGCCTCCTCCGCGCTTTCCGGAGCCCGGATACCAAGCGCGTACGTCCAGGCGAATCCAAGCGGGTTGCGGAGCAGCTTGGCGAGCGAACTTGCCGACTGAACCCGTTCGAGCGCCGCCAGCACCGCAGGGTGGTCGGCGCGAACCAAGCCGTCATGGGCGGTGACGGTGGGACGTTGCCAGTCCTGCCAGCACGCCGCCGCCGAGGCCGCCTGCAGATAGGCGCCGAAGTCGATCGGGCGTGCCAGCAGACGATCGGTTTCGCTCATCGCGTGCGCCGGTCGCCGATTACGACGAACATAGCGCGCCTCGGGCTGGCCCCGCAGAAGCGGGCTCTTGCCGAGCAGGCGCCCTTCCCCATCGCGACGCGGTCGCGACAGGACGACCTGCGCGCTCGTCGTACGCAGGATCGTCTCGAAGTCGCGACGATCGGCGGCGGTTACCGGCAACGGGTCCAATTCTGCTGTTGGGATGATGTGATCCGACAGCAGCCGGTCTTCCGAGATGCGCCGCGGCCACCCGGTTGAAGTCAGGCCTAGCAGGCGGACGAACTTGCGTGGCGAGGCCGCCAGCGCCGATGCTGGCATCCACGCGACCGACACGCAGGCCTCGCAGGCATCCTCCTGACGCAGGCCATCGATCGTGACGTCGATCGCCGCCGGGCTTCCAGCGAGCAGCGCCTTTTGCCAGATGCGCCACGCTCCGCTCGACAAAAAGGCGCGTCCGATCGCTTCAGCGTGGGCGACGCCACCCGCGAGCGTGTCGATGATCGTCCGCAACTCAGAGGCATGGTCGGTGCCGTCCGGCCACCGGTCGACTGTCAGACCGCCGAGAAGCCTTGCCCAGGCATCGGGGGAGGATAGAGGCGCCTCGGGCGGCATGATTCGCTGCCACTCATCCGGGAGCGCCTTGAAAAGGCCTGTACCAGCGAGAAGCGTTGCGAGACGCCGCAGACGCGTCTGCGAAATGCCGCGCACGAGAATGTCCGCGAGCGCGGCAGCGGTCTGACCGTCGCGCGTCATCACAACGCGGATGCTGTGGACGAAATGAAGATCGATGTTGGCGTCGGCCCGGAGCGCCATGAATTCGTCGTCATACGCGGCGGGCGCCGCCGCCGCGATCGCGATTTCGGACGGTTTAGCCGCTCCGCTCGCAATTAGCTCGCGCGCCCAACGCAGCGCCTCGATCGCCTCGTGATAGCCGTTAGCGGCGCTGGCCGCCTCGATCAAAGGCGTAGTCGGGCCAGAGCGAACGATCTCGACCGCCGAGCCGTCGAGCCAGGCGGGTACCGATCGCGGGCCGGCATTCCATCGTACCGGCAGGGTGTCGGCCAGGGCGGACAGCAGCTCGCGCCAGCACGGCGACAGCTCACTGATACCCTGGATGTGGATTTCGCCGAATAGGGCGGGCGCGTGCTGGAGCCGCTTCATCGCGCGATCCGCCAGATCGACCGGCCGGAGCATGGCGCGCGGCAGAACCGCCAGCACGGCCTCCTCGAGAGTCGCCATGGCGGCGATCCTGGGATGTTCGCCCGCGCGCGCCGATAGATCGATGCCGGTGCGCCAGACCTTGTAGAGGGTGTCGGCGCCCGCGCCGACCATGCCTGGAAGGAGCTTGATCGCGTCGAGTTCGCCAAGATTCGTGTCGGGAAGCACGCGCTGGATCGCATCGCGCAGCGCCTCCGCGTCGATCGGCTGGGCAAAGCCGCCGGCTAGTCGTGCTGCCAGTTGCTCGAAAGCCATGACCTGAGTGCCGTGATGCTGGTGGCGAGCGGCGTCGAGGCGGATCTCACGGGATGCGAGACGGCCGTGCACGATATAGGTCTGCCGCTGCATGCAATGCTTTCGACTGTTGCCACCGGTCGAGCGTAGATGGCGGAGGAGTCTGGATCAACGACAGGCTTCCAACCTGCTGACCACCGACGATCCGAGACGCGACCTGATCGCGGTGCAAAGAGCGGGATAGCTGGATCTATCTGGGCTGAGGTCGCCACCGTCGCTCGCGCCTCACATCATCGAGGCTTGGCAATCTCCAACTGTAGCTTTTAATCGAGGCGCACACCGAAGCTCCGCTGGAATTGCCTCATCATTCCGATAGCCCATGCGTGCTGCCGGTCCCAGTCCTCATCAGCGTAGCCGACATTAATCGTCGCGCGGACGGTGGTTTTTCTACGGCCGTCCTTTTTCTCCCATAGGAGCGTCTCTCCAACCTCCTCCTCGATGGTCACTCGGTCGGCGTGCAGCCTAGCGAGTTTCGTCCCTTCGTCGTCGTTCTCATTGTTGAGATTCACTTGGATGCGGTGCCGGGTGACGCTGAGACTGACGTGGGACCTCTGGTCCAGCGGCTCTAAGGGTGACCAGTTTTTGCCTGGGTGACGGACGGGTAGGCCGGCATTCTGCGCTTTTTCCGTAAAGGCAGCGAGGTAGCAGGTGAGATTATCGCTCATGCTATCCGATGTCCTTTACGGACTCGCGCTCGTCAACCTGTTGGTAGTCACAGTCTATCAGACATCTGGGCCGCTCTAGGCTTTGGATCGGCGGCCTTCTTCGCGTGTCGGCGTATCGCCTGGGCGGACCCGCCAAGACACCTTCGGCCGCTTAGGCGTCGACCGCGCGACGGCCGTCGAACCTCGGGCGGGCGACGTTCATCAGTATGGGCGCAACAAGCCCGGGCGGGCGTCGCAGCGTAGAGGCAGTGGCACCCCATCCATCAACCCGAGATGGTCGTCGTAGATGCGCGGAGCACCGCATTCTCCGCTCCACGATTAAGCGAGGCCATTACGTGCCCGCGAGCTTCGGTGGCGGCCCTTTTTTTGAACGTTTACACGACACCGCGCTTAAATACGGTCGAGTGCCGCAGCGAGAACTGTGATCGCCTCCTCCCGTACCGGCACGTTGCGGGCTGCCCAGAGGCGCCGAAGAAGGTTCTCATCGATGAACTCGTCCAGCTTCGCTAAACGGAGGTTTTCGACAAACCCGGAGAGGCTCTCGATCGACGGGAACTCGGTGATTGACGCAAGCAGGCGGGCCAGCTCATCGGCGCAGCACTCGACCGCGACAATGCCGACGTCGTTCGCCTCGCATTCTAAACCGGCGGCCTGCACAACGATTGCTAGCAGGTCGTTCACGGCGGTCCCGGCCCACGTCATGAGGTAGGCGTCGTCGCCGGCCTCGAAGACGCTTCGCGCGTCTAGACCGAGGCTCCGGTATGCGGAACGCGCCTCCGCGAGGAAGGTCCGCACCTGTGGATCGGCGTAGCTGGGCTCCTCGCGGTCCTCGAGGATCGTTCGCATCATCGCCGAGAGCCGGCCATGGACGGCCTCGCCGGTGACCGGATCGAATTTCGGTAGCCGCCCCGAGCGGTGCGGCAGCACCTCCAGCACCTTGCCGCGGTCATCGACCGCCTCGACGCGCCAGCGCCTCCCCGCGAAGCCCACCAGCGATCCTATCCCGAGCACGTTGGCGATCGGCACCGTGCCGAGGGTGCGCCCGCTGGACACCAGTCGCCACTCGTCGTCCGTCTGGAAGACGGCGTAGAAGTCTCGTCCATCGGTCATTCGCTCCCCGGCGGCGCCGAGCATCAGGAGCCCATCAGAGGACTGTTCCAGGAGGTCCACTCCCTGCCGTCCCGCCCCGCGCAGCAGGTCGGCGTAGTCGGCCGGCTTCATCTCGAGGTAGCTGTCGCGCCCACAGATCGCGCGGTGCGCCGCGGCCGGGCGGATACTGCCCGCGGACGCGATCGTCGAGAGCGTCTGGTGCAGCGCCACCGTCGCTAGCGACGGGTCCAGCGTGGCGGGCTCCACGAACCCCTCGAGCAGCAGCCGCACGGAGGCGATCGCGCGGACCGTCCCGAGGCGGAGCTGGTCGAGCGGATCGGAGTCGGCGGCCAGGTGCTTCTCGCGGACGTAAATGCGCAGCACGGCTGGCTCGCCGCGCCTGCCACTCCGGCCGAGCCGCTGTTTCAGGCTCGCGAGCGACTTCGGCGCCCCGATCTGCGCGACCGAGGCGACGCTTCCGAGGTCGATCCCGAGCTCGAGCGTCGTCGTCGCAACGGCGGTGGTGGGCAAGTCGCCGGCCTTGAGCCTCAGCTCTAGCGTCTCGCGCAGCTCCTTGGACAGACTGCCGTGGTGCGGGAAGAACTCTTCGGGCACGTTGTTCTGGACGCAGCGCTGGCGGAGGCGGTCGGCGAGCGCCTCGACGGTCCTTCGAGAACCTCCAAAGACGAGGTTGTTCGAGCCCCGTAGGTGGCCGTAGAGATGGTCGGCGATCCGGCTCAGCGCGTCCTGAGCGCCGTCCTCCGCCAGATCGTCTACGCCGTCTGCGTTCGGCGGCTCCTCGTACCCGCGTATCTGGAGCTGGAGGCCAGGTCCCTTCGCCTCCGACCGTAGCACTACGGCAGCGTCAGGCCGGGCGGGATTGAGCCAGCGTTTCCCCGAAGTCTCGTCGCCGAGCGTCGCCGACAGGCCGACCCGGCGCGGCCGCGCGTCGCACAGCTTGTCCACCCTGCGCAGCAGCGAAGCGAGATGCAGGCCGCGCGGACCCTTCAGGAACGCGTGCAGCTCGTCGATGACGATCGAATCCAGGCCCCGGAAGAGATGTGCCGCCTCAGCCGGACGTCGCAGCAGCAGCGCCTCGATCGACTCCGGCGTAATCAGGGCGACGCCCTCGGGTCTGCCCAGCAGGCGCGTCTTGGCGCCGGCCGGCGCGTCACCGTGCCAACGCGTGAGCGGCATCTCCATCCGCTCGCACAGCAGCTCGAGGCGCCTGTATTGGTCGTTGATCAGGGCTTTGAGTGGACTCACATAGAGTACCCGCAGGCCGCCGGGCCCGGACGCAGCCGCCTGCGTGAGGAGTGGCAGGAATGCCGCCTCGGTCTTTCCCGAGGCGGTCGCCGCCATGATCACCACGTCCGATCCCGACCCGAGGATCGTCCGGATGGCAACGTCTTGGATGTCGCGCAGCCCGGTCCAACCCTGCTCGCGGATCCACCGCTGAACCTGCGGATGCAGCCGATCGAAAGAGGTGGACTCAGATCCGGAGGTCAACAAGCTCGTCGTCCGCTTCTTCGCCGCCTTCGTCCTCCTCGGCCTCGGGGGCTACCCCACCAATCAGCGCGCGCCAGTCGGTGCCCGGGTTTTGCTCGAGCACGGACAGGAACTGGACGAAGGCTTTGATCGTGTTGCGCGGCGTCCGGAAGTAGGCTTCCCCAATCCGCCGATTACAATGCTCCATGAAGGCCGTGAGGGCCTGATCCGGTACAAGATACGCCTCCGGGTCCTCGAGCGCGAAGACTGCGCGGATGTTTGACAGCAGGATCAACAGGTCCTCTGGCGACAGGCTTTGCAGCCTGAGAACCGGCCCGCTCATGTCCACCCGTCCCTCCGTCGCGAAACTGTTTTCGGCGAGGCGCGACTGCAGCGCTTGGTAGCTGTAGAGGCCGCGCCGGCTGTCGAGCAGGAAGTCGGGTGTGCCTCCGAGCACGAAGCCAAGCCCCTCGACGTTGCCCTGAAGCACGTCGTTAAGCATGCGGAGGATCTGCTCGTAGTTCTGATTGCGCGCCTGCGCGCTCTGTAGCTTGTAGAGGTTCACCATCTCGTCGAACACCACGAGCATACCCGCGTAGCCGGCTATACGGACGAAGCCGGAGAGTAGCTTGAAGGTGTCGTAGACGTCGGCGTCGTCGATGATGCTGCGTACCGGTAACGCCTGTCGCGCCTCGGTCTTGGTCGCGTATTCGGCGCGAAGCCAGCGAAGCGCGGACGACTTGAGCGCCTCATCGCCCTCCTCGTGCCCCCGCCAGTAGGCCTTCAGCACGGCAGCGAAGTCGTGACCGCCGAGCATGTCGAGCAATGGGGCGAGTCGGCGGTCAATGGTTCGCTCAACCGGGCTGCCGGTCGCCTCGGCCTCGCGCACGCACTCCGTGACAAACCGCTCGACGACGCTGGGCAGCGCGCCTCCCTCCGGCCGCGTCCGGGTCGCCATGTTGCGCACGGCTTCCGCGTAGAGGCCCCTCGCCTGTCCGCCGGTGGCGTGCACGCGCCGGTCGGGAGCCAGATCGGCGTGGATGGTGACGCACTTCCTCTCGAGCGCGATGAGGCGCACTAGGTTGAGGAAGAAGGTCTTGCCGGCTCCGTACTCGCCGATGAGAAAGCGCATCGAGGACCCGCCGTCGGCGATCCGGTCAATATCGCGCACGAGCGCCTCGACCTCGCGGGAGCGTCCGACCTGGATGTAACGTAGGCCTGCGCGCGGGACGACGCCGGCCGATAGGGCCTGCAGAATCAGGTCGCGGTCCTTGCGGCGAATTGCGCTCAAGCTGACGCTCCCACGGGTTCAAGCTGCTCGATGACGTCGGGCGAAACCCGGACCTCGTCGTCATCGTCGAGAACCGGTTCGCCAAAGTGGTCGAAGCCCCACTCGTTTATCGTCTCAATCGCCCCGTCGGGCATCAGTCGAAGGGCAGCAGCCGCCGCGTCAAAGTCTTCGCGGCGAAGCGGGCCGGCGAGGAGCGCTAGCAGCAGCTGAGAATGAGGCCCGTCGAGGCCCTTGAAGGCACCGGCCTCGGGAACACGCGTGGCAGGTTGAAGCACCTCGGGCTCGTCCTCCACAAAAATCGTGGCGAGGAGCGCCGACACCCGGTTCGTCTCGCCCCGGATGCGCTCAAGCCTGGCGGCGTCGATCGGCACGGAGCTACCGGACCTCTCCGGCGGGATCGGCACTATGTTTTCGGCGCCGCCGCTCGACACCGTCACAGGGCCGACGTCCTCGGCGCCGCGATGGAGCGAGGCGTAGAGCGCCGCGGCGGGAAGCCCGAGCGCCGCGTGAAGCGCCTCGAGGAACTTGACCTCGTCCGGTTGGACCGTCCCGTCCGCGAGCACGGCCTCTACGGCGGACGCCGCCAGGAACGCGCGCTGTCCGGCCGGGACCTCTCCGACGCGCTTGAACGCCGAACGGACCTTCGGCGGGTCCGCGGCGAGGGCGCGTCCGCACGCCATGAGGCGCGCGACCTCGTGCGCCGCGAGGTCGGGATTGGATCGCAGCCGCCGTTCTACGGTGTCCAGCTCTGCATCGACAACCTCGCCGTCGGAGGCTGCCGCGAGAATACTGATCTCGACCATCGTGCGCGCGGCGGCGTAGGCGGGGCGCTCATGGTCGACGGACCCGCCGCCATTCGTCGCGAACAGCGCCACCGGCGCGTCCGCGCGTAGGGCGGAGCCCGGCCCGTACCGGCGGTCGGGCTCGCATCCGTGGTGCAGCGCATCGAGAGCGGTGACGATCTGCCTCACCATGGCGGCGGAGAGTTTGTCGGAACCCGGTTCCGGCTCGAAGTCGAGCGTCCGGGCCAGCTCCGCGGCGGTTAGGACGCCTCGGCCAGTCCCCGACACGATCATGGCCAGCTTCTCACGGCACGATGTAAGGCGAGCACTGGTTTCGCGCAGCTCGGGCGGCAGCAGCAAATCGGCGCGGAGCATGCCCCGCGCCTCGGGCTCCCGCCCGAGCAGGCGGCTGAGCTGGGAGAGGTCATCTATGCAGAGGTCCAGCAGCGCGCGAAGCGGCCCGAGCACGGCCGTCGTCCCCGAGACGTCCGGTAGCTCGCCAACGTTGAGACTCGTGGTGAACTTCCCGCTCGCGGCTCGATACTCATGCTTGATAGTGGCCTTGGGCCGCCTGATCGTGAGACCATCTGGATGGCGCGCCGCGAACCGCACCGACCATAGCGCCCGCAGTTCCTCGAAACATCGCTGGCCCGGCGTCCGGAGGTAGACGTCGGGCAGCGATAGCACCCAGCGCAACGCGTCGTCCGCATTAAAGGCATTCCCATCGCGAAGCCTGCGCCCGAGGCGCACGCGCACGTCGAGCGGAATCTCTAGGTCATAATTCTCAGCGGCGGCGGCCGTGGGCGGACCGTCATCCTGGTCCTCGTAAAGGGCCGACAGCGCCAGCAGCTTGGCCGCGTACGTTCGAAACGAGTGGTTATTGCCGTGGATGGCAAGGAGACGGCGCGTCTCGGCAAAGATCGCCCAGGCCTCGTCCCTAGAGTCGTCGAGCAGCAGGCGCTGCTCTAGGCCGTAGAAGAACACGAAGACGTAGCCGATCGGGATTTCGCGGTCGGTGCGGCCGCCCTCCAGCCACGCGATGTAAGTCGCGCGCGCTCGCGGGTCGAGGCCCTGGTAAGATGGCCAGTAGTCGAGTGTGCTGCCGTAGGGGTCGCCCCGTGGGTCGACGCGCAGCGTTGGGTCGATCCGCGACTGGTCGTGCCGGGGATCGTAGCGCAACGGCGTGCCGTGGTAGACCATGTCCGCGACGACCGACTGACCTCCCGCGGAGATCGTCTCGGGAGTCGGGATCCACCGGGGCGTCGCCCTGCCATGGGTGACCGGCGCGGCGGCCTGCATCGCCGGTGCGGGCGCTTGGGGTGTGTGCCGCCTGTCCTCGTAGTTGATCGCCTGATCCAGGGTGGAGAATGAGTACCCGCCGGAGACGTAGCGGCCGCTGGCATCGACGTGGACGCTCGGGTGACCGGCGACCGCGGTGAGCGGCTGTTGCTCAACTCCCGGCAACGGCATGTTGGGCGCCGCGGCGCGGGCGGCGCCGGGCTGGTCGGCGACGACGTCTTCTTGCCCACCCAGCATCGCGCCAAAGCGTCTCGCAACTCGCGCGAGCCAGCCTCCTGATCCTTCCATGACAGCCCCCTATTTGACGATGCTGTACTATCTGTGAACGAAATTCCATAGTGTTCGGGCTTGGAGGAATTGCATCTTCTCCAGACGGAGCGTCGCGAGGGGGCGTCGCGGGGGATCGACACTTGATGACGTTCTCGGAATTTCCGATCGTACCGGTTGTGGTCGCGATCACGCTGATCGGCTTCGCCTACGCATTCGTGCGCTACTTCCTGCTGCCGGCGAATGCCCTCGATGCTACCCTCGCTGACGTCGCCGGGAAGGTTGAGGCCGCCCGAGCGGCGGGCGGGCGCAACCTAACCCCCTGCTTCGCCGGAGACGAACGGCTCGGAGCGATCTGGCAGGAGTATCGCGAAACCCTCCATGCACAGAAGGCGCTCGATCCTACGACCGGCGAGCTGGTCGAGGTGGCCGTGCGCTCGACGGTGCCCGCGGAGATGTACCTGTCGCCGCACGCTGTCATCGACGGCCGGGTGCATGCCGAGTTCTTCAGGCATCTGCCGGGCATCTTCACCGGCATCGGGATTATCGGCACGTTCTTCGGCCTGCTGAAAGGCCTCTGGGTCTTCCGGATCTCGGAGGACGCCGGGGTCGTCCGCAACAGTCTTACTTTCCTGCTCCACGGCGTCAGCGAAGCGTTCGCGGTATCGGCGTTCGCGATCCTGCTCGCTATGGTGGCGACAGTAATCGAGAAGTACCGCTTGAACGGTCTCTACGAGAAGCTCGCGCGACTGAATCACGGCGTGGACGCGACCTACGAGGCCGGCGCCGGGGAGGAGTACCTGGCGCGCCTCGTATCCTCGTCAGAGGAGTCCGCCAGCCAAACACGGATCCTGAAAGACGCGCTTGTCGCTGACCTCAAGGACATCCTCACCGACTTGGCGGAGCGGCAGATGGCCGCCACCAACGAGCGGTCTGGGGAGCTGGGCAGCTCGATTGCCACCGCCCTCACGACCGCATTGAAGGAGCCGCTCGACCAGATCGCGGGGGCGGTCGGGCGGGTCAGCCAGGACCAGTCGTCCGCGGTCACGCATCTCCTAACCGACGTCCTCGCGAGCTTCAGCGACCGGCTCGAGGGCATGTTCGGTGGGCAGCTCTCCGGCATCGGTGAAATGCAGCAGCGGACTGTGGAGGCGATGCAGACTGCAGTCGACCGCCTTCAGGAACTTACCTCGAGCATGGAGACCGCTGGCACCCGCGCCACCGACGCCATGGCGGCCAAGCTGCTCGAGGCGGTACAGTCGGCCGAGACCCGTCAAGCCTCCATCACGGAGGAACTGCGGACGGCGCTGGGCGAGATGCGCACGGGGCAGAGCGCGGCGCAGGATGTAACCCGAGCCCGGCTGGAGGAGATGCTCAGCGAGTTAGGCCGGAGGCTGGCCGAGGCAGTCGCCGGTGTCGAGCGTCAGGCCGACGAGCGTTCGCGCCGCCAGACCGAGCAGGACGACCGCCGGTCGGCCGACACTGCGCGTCACGTCGGCGGCATGGGGGATAGTGTGGGTGCACTTACGACCAACGTCGACGGCATGCTGGACGCGGTCCGTGAGATGGTCTCCCGGATCGAGGCGACGACCGCGAGCGCCTTCGCGCGGCTTAACGGCGGAGCGGACACGCTCCTGGCTGCCGCCGGTAGGTTCGAAACCTCGGGCCGCGAGGCTGCCGATGGCTTCTCACGTATGGCGGCCGTGACCACGGGGCTGGCCGATGCGGCCGGCAGCGTTGCCGGCGCCGCCCGTAGCCTGGATTCGGTGGTCACGGACTACCGCAGCGCGCGAGACGCGGTCGGCACGATGCTGGATGGCCTACGAAAGACGGTGGAGCTCGCGTCGCGCGAGGCATCGCTGACGGCCGACGTGCTTGCGCGAATTGAGGGCGCTGCACAGAAGCTCGCGTCCGCCCAGCAAGAGGCGGACGGCTTCTTGGACGAGGTAGCCCTGGTCATCGCGACCTCTCACGAGAAGTTCTCCGAGGGCATGCGGGGGACCGTGGTCGAGGCCAACCGCCAGTTCCACCAGGAGTTGTCTCAGGCGACCGGCTTGCTGAAGGAGGCGATACAGGAGCTCGAGTTCGCGCTCCCCGCAGGAACGCGTTAGGCGGCGTGATCTGAATGTTCGGACAGCGCATCAGTGTCGGCCGCAGGAGCCGCGACGAGGGCGAGAAGCCATTTTGGATCTCGTTCGCCGATCTCATGACGGCTTTGATGGTTCTGTTCCTCCTCGTGATGAGCGTCGCGCTTCTCTCGGTCACCAAGACGATCACTGAGCAGGAGCGGCTCGAGAGCCAGCGGCAACAGGCTATCGAGAAGCTTCTCGGGCGAATACAGAAGGCGGCGGAGCGGCAGCCAGGAGTCCGCGTCGATCTCAACCGAGCGGTCATAGATTTTGGCGATCGCGCCAGGTTCGACACGTCGAGCCACACGCTGAGCCTTGATCAGGAGCGCCTGTTACGCGCCTTCGTCCCCGAGGTTCTCGCGATCGCTCGCGACGCCGCGGGCCGCCGCTGGCTCAAGCGCATCGTCGTGGAGGGCTTCACTGACCGGAGGGGCAGCTACCTCTACAACCTCAACCTGAGCCTTCAACGGAGCCAGCGGGTGCTCTGCGCGCTTATGACGGCGCCGGGCGCGGGCGAGCGCGTTATGACTCGCTCCGAGCTGGAAGAGATCAGGCGGCTGTTTCTTGTCGGGGGCTACTCCTCGAATTCGGCCAAGGAATCGCTGGACGCCAGCCGCCGCATCGAACTCCGCCTCGAGTTCTTCGGTATCGAAGAGCCGACCGCCCGGGCCGCGGTCGCCTATGACGGGGAGTTCGGCGCATGCGCGCTTTGAGCCCCCGCGCGGCCCGGCTCGGCGACAGCATGCGGTCGTTCGGCGAGGCGGCGCTGCGTAACGTCCCGGAGCCCGATCTCACGGCGTTGAGGGCGGCGGCCCATCAACTGCGGGCCTTGCTCGGCGGCGCTGGCGCCGCCTCGGGGGCCGCGACGGATCGCCTGCGTGAGCAGGTCTCCCAGTTCAGGCAAACGGGCAGGCTTCCGGACGCGCGGGCTGCTCGGCTCGTTTGCTGGGGCACCACGCTGCGCGATCCGCAGGCGTCGGCGCTGATCGAGGATTCTGACCGGTTCCCAAACCTTATCCACGAGGTCGACGGCTTCCGGGCCTCTAGGCGTCCCTATCGCAGGTGCTGGCGCGGCCTTCTCGATGGCTATGTGCGCTACGATCCGACCGAGGCTGTCGAGGCCGGACGCCGCAACTGGACGATGCTGCGCGAGTACCTGAACGATAACCTACCAACACTCGAGCGCTCGGGCAGTCCGCCGGACTGGCTTGTCACGATCGACGAGCACCCGAACCTCCTCGGCGAAAATCCCTGCGACCGATATGGGTCGGCCCTCCTTGAGGGGGACGCGGAGGTTCTCGAGCCGTTGAGGCGCGATCTGGGCGTTGGCGACTCGTCGTGGATGATGCGGCGGATTTTCGATGCGCAGATCGATGCCGCCGTCGCCTACGACGACGCGCGCTTTAGACGGGTGATGCCGAGGGTCGTCGGTTTGATCGCTGATCACGACCTGCTGGCAGACGGCGCGCTGGCACGGGTGCTCGATCGGTATGCGAGGTGTGCTGCCGTCGAGGTAGAGCCCGCCCTTCGCGATCTCTCCGTCGCCCGCTGGGGCAATCCCTGGCTCGAGAGGAACGACACGCTTTGGACCGCAGTGGACGACGCAACGCGCCAGATGGTCTCGTCGTGGCTGAAACTGTCGCTGATCGAGAAGTTCTTCTCGCTCCTTTCCGAGGACCGGCTGAACGACCAGCGCCGGGTCGCGTTCTGGAAGGGGTACGTCGATCGTATAGACGACATGCACTTCGCGCTAGGCGAGACGGGGTACCGGAACCCGGCTGCCGACTTCCGGGCGCTCCGCAGCGCGATGGCCGGGCGGCTTCTGCGTCTCGACGATGCGGGCACCGCGCGCAACAATGCCTTCATCATGCGAATGGGTGGCCGCGTTTTCGTGGAGTTCGGCGAGAAGGGGAACGCCATGTTCGCCTTCGACGCGGCCGATGCCCCGTTCGACCTGAAGCAACCATCCATTTCTGGGAACAAGACGGCGTTGAAGCATCCCTCGCACCTCGCGCGCATGATCCACACGGACGTCGGCGGCGAGCGCTGGGAGCACAAGATCGAGCGCCGCATCGCGGAGCTGCTCGGACACTCTCCGTCGCGCGCGGCCCGCACGGCGGAGATCGCGGTCCCGCGCCCCCTGCACGCCGCGCCGCCGTGGGGCGCTGCGCCCTCCTGGGTACGTCCCGCGCTCCCCGTCGACCGACCGGTCCCCAGGACGTCGGACCCGCTCGCCGTGTTCGCGGCGCACTCCATCAAGTCGGTCGACCTGCGCGATAAGGGCGGTTCGCTCTGGGCCTACGCCCCCGAGCGCGGTCCCGCCTCCGCCGTTCTGCGGGCCCGTGGGTTCGTATGGTCGGAACGGCGCGGCGCCTGGTACCTGAAGTCGTGATCTGGGGGCGTAAGTCGGTTGCCGCGAAGCCAGCCGTTCCGGCGGCGCGGTACCGGGTTGAGGATACCGGCCTCGTGCTGTTGGCCGGCGCTGACGAAACTCCGCGGTCGGCCGCTGCGTCGGCGCTCGTCGAGGAGTTCTGCGACGAAGGCTTCGCCTCTGGCGTGGAGGGCGGACAGCTCCTCGCTTGGGATCATCTTTACGGCCTGCTGGAGGACCCCGAGCGCCGGGACGAGATGGAGGTGCTCGGCCTGCCGGAGCAAATAGAGGCGGCTCCTCGCCTCGTCAGCCGCGGATCGCTGACCGATGCCGCGTTCTCGGTCGCCATTGACGGATGGCTTGACGGTGACCGGCGCACGATCCACGCCGCACAGCTTCGCGGCGGCGTGCTCGAACTGGACGGCGTCGCGCACCTTCTTCCTCTGGACGTCTGGCGGCTGGTCGACCGCGTAAGGGCCTTCGGGCGCCGTCCGCCGGAGGAGCGGGGCGAGACGGCGCAGCGGGGTGCTTGGGGAGGCATCCGCCGTGATGCTCTCGCCGCGGGCGCGATGCTCGACGATTTCCTCTACCGAACGGTGGTCCTCACTCCCGACAAGCTCCAGCTGTCGCTGCGGCGCGAAAAGGACCTCGGCCTCGTGGAGGTCCAGCCCTGGTTCGAGGGGGCGCCGAGCCACTGGCTCGGCGCGTTCGACGCTTCGGCCAAGGTCCGCGACCGGTACGACCTCGTCACCCCGGAGGGCGTAGTGCAGGTCATCGTGTCGCCCGAGGTTGCGACTGTGCTCCGCGAAATCAAGCGGATGCCAGGGCGCCGCATTGCCGGGGAGCGGGCGCAGGCGTTTTTGGTCAATCCGGTCGCGGCGCTCGGTCCGGACGCGGCCGACGCTCTGGACACTGCGCAGTTTGAGCAGGCGAAGGAAGAGGCGGGCATCTCGTTCGACCGTTTCGCGGCGATCGTTCCGGAGACTCACGGCGAGGGCGCACTGGGGCTGATGATCGTCTCTGGCTCCGGCGAGCGGGTTGAGACCCGGCAGGTGATGCTCGACGATGTCGACGTCCGCGAATTCGTGGACCGGGTCGAGGGACACATGGCGCGAGGGCTGCAACTGTGCGCTTGGGACGACTACGAATTCGAGCTGGACGGCGACAGCGCCCTTCACTGCGCTGCCTTGCGCCGTGCGGTCGACCGCTACGCCGCGTCGCTGATCAGCCACGGTCAAGTCTACGACCTCACCGGCTATTCCGACCGCGTCGGGGGTATTGGCCAGGAGACCTCGTTCTACTCGCCGCAGGTCTCGCGGAAGAAAGATGGCGAGGGCTGGTTTCCCGAGAACCTCGTGCCGTTAATCGGCTGGACCGATCCCGAGACGGGCCAGCCTGTATCCATCCCTCTGACACCCGAGGTCGCGGGCCAGCTCCGCGCGGACCTCGACGAGGCCCGCCGCACCGGAAGCGACACGGTGTCCGTCACTGGCTGCCCGTCACCCATGCCCGTGGGAGAAGCGCAGGCAATACTGTCCACCTTTGCGCAGGTCGGGGCGGAGGCGCGGTCCGGCACGTTCGATCCTTCGCGGCCGCCCTCGACCCGGAAGCGTCCAACCCTCATCCTCAAGGGGAACATTGAACAGGTCGACTACAGGGAGGAACGGTTGGCAGCGCTCGCGGCGCCTCGGGCAGCGCCGCTGCTGCCGGCCGCTCTGCGTCCGGAGATGGAGCTGAAGGAGCACCAGCTCGCCGGCTTGGCGTGGATGCAACATCTCCTAGCGCTGGCGCCTGACCGCTGTCGCGGGGCGCTGCTCGCCGACGACATGGGGCTCGGTAAGACCGTGCAGATCCTGTCGCTCATTGCGCGCGCACGGGAAGACGATCCCGGCACTCCGCCGGCGCTCGTCGTGGCGCCGCTGACGCTTCTGGAGAACTGGCGGGAGGAAGCCGAGAAGTTCCTGCTGCCCGGATCGCTGAAGCTGCTGACAGCGTATGGCGACGGCCTCGCCGACCTCAGGGTAAACCGTTCGGCGGTCGACGAGCAGTTGCGCCGTGAAGGCCTGGTGAGGTTCCTCAAGCCAGACTGGCGCGGCGACGCCGACGTGGTGCTTACGACCTACGAGACGTTGCGCGACCTCGAGTTCTCCTTTGCCCGGGAACTGTGGTCGATCATGGTCTGCGACGAGGCGCAGAAGATTAAGAATCCAAACGCGGCGATGACCCGCGCCGCGAAGAAGCAGCAGGCAGCCTTCAGGATCGCATGCACCGGCACCCCGGTCGAAAACAGCCTCGTCGATCTCTGGTGCCTCTTCGATTTCGTCCAGCCAGGGCTCCTGGGGGCACTGAACGAGTTCGGCACCGACTACCGCAGGCCAATCGAGGCGAACGGCGACGCGGAACGAGCAAAGGTAGAGGAGCTTCGCGCCATTATCGAGCCACAGCTGCTTCGACGCATGAAGTCCGAGGTGGCCGCCGACCTGAAGGCAAAGGTCGTGGATCCCGCTAGCCGCCGCCTGTCGATGAGCGTGTCCCAGCGAAGCCTCTACGTCAGTGCCATCGAGGGGTTCCGGGCACGAGCTGACAAGGCAGGAGCGCATCTGGGCTTGCTCCACCGGCTACGCTTGATCTGTTCGGAACCCGGCGGCGGGGACGGCGCTGAGGCGTACGACACAGTCGAGGCCTACCGATCGCGGTCGCCTAAGCTGGACTGGCTGATCGCGACCCTCGCCGCAGTGCGCGACCGCGACGAGAAGGTCATCATCTTCTGCGAATTCAAGGCGATCCAGCGCCTCCTGCGGCATTACATCAGAGAGGCCTTCGGCATCGCGGTGGATGTCATAAACGGCGACACGACGGCGGCCGGCGGCGCGGCAGACAGCCGCCAGAAGCGAATCCAGGCGTTCCAGGAGCGGCCGGGGTTCGGGGTGATCATCCTCTCACCGGTCGCCGTCGGGTTCGGGGTTAACATGCAGGCCGCAAACCACGTGGTGCACTTCACGCGGACCTGGAATCCCGCCAAGGAGGATCAGGCGACCGACCGCGCCTACCGGATCGGGCAGACCCGGGACGTATTCGACTACTATCCGACGGTGGCAGCCGACGACTTCAAGACCTTCGACGTCAAGCTTGACGAGCTGCTTGAGCGTAAGCGTGCGCTAGCCGGAGACATGCTGAACGGGACGGGTGAGATCGGCGGCCGCGAGTTCGACATTGAGGAGTTGCGGCCGTCCACGTGACGTTGCGCGGGACTCAGCTTTGGTTGGAAACGCGATCCGTTTCGACCGTCGGTGCGCGCAGCCGCAGGTCGTACCTGGGGTCTGAGTAGCAGTGGAACAGAAAACCTACACAAGGTCGGTCACGCGTCGTCGATGCCCACGGCGTTTGGATCGCGGAGCGGCCTGAGTTCGCCGCGCGCGACGGTTTCCGGCAACGTGAAGGCGTACCGGCCGAGCATATTAATATGCTTAAAGCCGAGCGGGGACAGCCGGGCGACATCTTCGGGCCGGACGTCGAAGCCTTCGGCGCGGAGGCGCTCCAGCGCCGCGTCCATGTAGATCGTGTTCCACAAGACGACGAGATTGACGACGAGGCCGAGCGCACCAAGCTGATCTTCCTGACCTCGCGATAGCGCTGCCGCAATTCACCACGCTTGCCGTGGAAGATAATCCGCGCCAGCTGGTGGCGACCTTCGCCGCGATTAAGTTGAATCAGGATGCGGCGGCGGTAACTCTCGTCGTCGATGAAGCGCAACATATAAAGCGTCTTGGCGAGGCGGCCCAGTTCCTGAAGCGCCCGAGCCAACTTGGTCGGACGATCGTTGGTCTGCAGCGTGCGGGTAATCCCAGCGGCGCGGACGACGCCCAGCTTCAGCGAGCCGGCAAGGCGCAACAGGTCGTCCCAGTGTTCGGCAATAAGCTTGATGTTGATCCGGTGCGCGGCGAGTTCGTCGAGCGCGCCGTAATCGGCTTTGCCATCGATGCGCCAGAACCTGGCACCGCCGATGTCGGCAAGGCGAGGGCTGAACTGGTAGCCGAGGAGATGGAAGATGCCGAAGACCGTGTCGGTATAGCCGGCGGTATCGGTCATGATCTCGGTCGGCGTGAGTTCGGTTTCCTGCTCGAGCACGACGGCGAGCAAATGGAGGCTGTCGCGCAACGTGCCTGGCACCGTTACCGCATTGAGCCCGGTGAACTGATCGGAGGCGAGATTGTACCAGGTCACGCCCCGCTTCTGGCCAAAATAATGCGGGTTCGGCCCCGAATGGATCGTGCGCACGGGCACAGTGAAGCGCAGCCCATCGGCGGACGCCACTTCGCCCCCGCCCCATGCATGGGCCAGTGGGATCGCATTCTGGGCGGCGACGAGCATGGCGTTTGCGGCGGTCAGGGTGTCGGCGCGCAGGAAGTTCTGCTTGACCCAGCTCAGTCGCGACCGGCGCAGTTCGGGCGCGTCCAATCGGACGAGAGGCTCGAAGCCGGTATTGGTCGCTTCGGCGACGAGCACCGCGCAGATCGTGGTGGCGACGTCCTCGGCCCGAGCGGCCCCTTCGCTCGCATGCGTGAAGGCTGCTGCAAAGTCCGTGCGCGCATGAACCTCCAGGATGAGTTCCGGCAAATCGAGCCGTGGCAGTAGTGCATCTACCGCGGCACGCAGAGCGATCAGGCTTGGCGGATCGTCGATCTTGTCCAGGGATTCGAGGGAGAGGTCCGCGCCTTGCTCGGACCGCACGATCGTCACCGCTGCGTTGGCTGGCAGGCGTGCTTCGGTCTCGCGGTAGGCAAGATCGAGCCGCCGCGAAAGGGCGTCGAGCTCATCATCGGATGATGCCGACACCCCGACGGTCCGGCAGACAACCGGTCTTGCGGCTTCCCATGCGGCGCCTGAAAGCAGGCCTTTGCGCGGATCGGCATAGCGCAGCGATCGCAACGGAAAGATGTCGCGCCGCCGGATTGCGTGACGCAACCGGTCGAGAATGCAGAGCCGATAGCCGATCAGATCGAGTGTGCCGTCCTCCTTCCGCAGCTGTCTCGCCCAGCTCTTCGGAGCAAAGGCAGTCGGTGGCGGCCCTGGACGCTTGCCGCCGGCGTGAACGACCCTCAAGAACTCGATGGCATCGAGCAAAGGCTTGCCCGCCGGCGCCGCGTCTAGTTCGAGGCCAGCCAGCAATTTAGGAAGGTAGCTAATCCTGCGCTGATGTTGGCGAAGCTCGACGAAGTAGATGTCGTCGACAGGCTGCGCGAGAGCGCCGATGCGTTCGATCGCGGCAGCGAGCGCCTCAGGGTCGACCACTGCGAAGACGACAGAACGTACATTGGCGTCGACGGTGGTTTCGTCCAGCAGCACCTTGCCGACAGCGCGAAGTTTGAGCGCGGCGGCATCGAGATCCCTGAGCGACCGCATGCGCGCTTCTCGTGACACGGCCTGGGCGCGAGCAAACATCGTCGTCGATACTGCATCAAACAGGTCGATGACGTCGTCGCCGGCGCTCGCTTCCAGCGTGCGGGTGAACGCGACCAGCGTCGAAGCGCGGCGATCATCTGGCAGGCGCGATACCGCTTGGGCACGCGCCGCCGATGCGAACCGCGCGAGCGCCGCTGCCTTAGCCGGCGGCACGCGGTCGAGTTCTGGAAGGCCATCTGCAAGAGCGCGGATTTCAGCAAGGCGGGCAATAGCGCGGCTGATTTCCGGACCGCTTTGTACGTAAGGCCCGTCACGCAGCCGATCGAGCGGGCTCTGGCGTTCGTTCGCCGGCACGGTAACCAGGCCGTCGAGCCGCTCGCGTTGCTCGACCGTGAGCGTTTCGGTCAGGCGTCGATGCAGATTATTGTGCATCCGGGCTCTCACCCTGGCAACAGCACGTTCGAGCACCGAGATGCCCGGCAGAATGACCTTGGCAGCCTGCAACCAGGCGACCGCCCGCTCGAACAAAGTCGAAGGTCGGTCGGTGCCGGTCCAGCACAGCGCGTACAAAAAGCGATGAAGCCGGAAGGTGACGCCGAAATCGGTCAGGAGGCGATAGCCATAGCGTTCGCGAATGCGCGGGCCATGGCGCCAGCGTCCGGCACTCGCGACATAGGTCGCCATCAACTCGGCCGAACCCGTGATAGCCAACTGGTCGCCGGAGAAGCGGACGACCGATGCCGGCGTTAGCCCCGGGTCTTCGAGGAAGGTGCCGAGCAAGCGGATCGAGCCGAGCTGGACTGCAACTCCAAGACGGTTGTGGTCGCCGCGATGTTCGCCGACGAAGGCGCGGTCGGCGTCGTCGAGGTGAAAATGCCGCGCCAATTGTTCTGCCGTCGGATCGCCCAGGAAGCGCCCATATCGGCTTGCCTGCTCGTCGGAGAGAAAGCCGACCGGCATCGATCGGCTAAATTGCGCGCGTGGACTTGGTGCGCTTGCCCAACAGCGGACCGGCGAGGTCGCGCGGCTGCCCTTTGGCATCGACATAGGCGTAGAGCGTCGACACCGAGACACCGAGTTGCTTGGCGACATCGCGCGCGGCGTTGTCGCGATCGGCCATCATTGCCATCGCGGCCTTTAGCTTCTGCTTTGTCATGACACGCGGGCGCCCTCCAGCGCGACCGCGGGCGCGAGCAGCCGCAAGACCCGCCATCGTCCGCTCGTGAATGAGATCGCGCTCGAACTCGGCCAAGGTCGCAAAGATGCCAAACACCAGGCGGCCGGTCGCGGTGGTGGTGTCGACGTCGCCGGTCAGCACTTTCAGCCCGACGCCGCGCTTCTGCAGATCGCCGACCAGTCCTACGACGTGCGGCAACGAACGGCCGATGCGGTCTAGCTTCCACACGGCCAGGGCATCGCCGTCACGAGCGACCTCAACTGCCTGGGCCAGGCCCGGACGATCGGTGGCGCGGCCTGAGCAGACGTCTTCGTACACCCGTTCGCATCCCGCGCGCTTCAGCGCGTCGCGTTGAAGGTCGAGGCTCTGCTCCCCCGTCGACACCCGCATGTACCCGATCAGCATCGCCAGTTTTTGCCTCCCCACAGAATCTACAGTGAGAGGGGTTTACCGGCTACAGGTTTCTGGACGGGTTGATATAAAAAATAACACCCGTTTGGCCGCTCCGACCGACGATCGCGGACGTCACAACAAACGGCGGTTTGTTGGAGGGGAAGATCGGCAGCTTCCACCCTAGTGACGCCTGTGCCAACTTAGTACCAGGGGCCGACATGGAGCATTGGAGCCGATGATGACCGAGCGGGAACAGGGACCGGGCTACTCCGAGGCAGAACTAACTCTTGCTCAAGAGCGATTTGGTCTCCGTTTCCCTCCCGACTTATCTGACCTATTTAGAAGTCGCCGTCCGTCAAAGTGGTACGACTGGCTTTTGGACGGGCACAAAATTGACGAAATGCTTGCAAAGCCAATCCAAGGCATGGTTAACGATGCCCGTTATAATTCCACTTGGTGGCCCGAATGGGGCGAACGACCACGGAGTAAGGCGGAGCAGAGCAGGATTGTTCAGAGGATGGCTAACGAAGCTCCTAAGCTAATCCCATTGTGCGGGAACCGATTTATTCCCGAAGAACCTCATGATCGCGGCAACCCCATATTCTCTGTCATGGGAGGGGACATCATCTACTACGGGTATGACCTAGAGAATTTCCTAGAGAATGATGGACTGGACCTTCACCGAGCCAGCGATTTTCGCTTAGTAGGAAAACTCCGCCGCATTTCATTTTGGTCCGACGCCGTCGAACGCGCCTGCGACCCGGCATTCAAAATGACTGACGGCTGAGCCTTGGAGCCTTGTAGTATCGCCATCTGAAGGCCGCCAGATCGTTCGCGCACAACCCTGGCCGTTGAGTGACATCGGACCCTTGCCTGAAAGCGGTTATCCGTTCAGCTCGCTTCGTCATCTGGCATGTAGGATCTGACGTGACCCCCGGCTTTCATCCAGCGGCAACCAGAGACCGGTTGGTGTTGTCGCGCACGAGCGCGGGCGAAGCAACGGGCGGGGTTAACCCCGCCCGTTGCTTTTCGAGGCCGGCGGCGAACGCCGCCGGGGTGGCGTAACCGAGCGAGGAGTGCGGCCGCTCGGTGTTGTAATCGTCGACCCAGCGGGCAAGGATCGCTCGGGCCTGGCCGATCGTGAAGAACAGCGTCTCGTTGAGCAACTCGTCGCGCATGCGACCATTGAAGCTCTCGACGAACCCGTTCTGCGTCGGCTTGCCCGGCGCGATGTAGTGCCAGTCGATGCCGACGTCGCCACACCAGGCCAGCACCGCGTTCGACGTCAGCTCAGTGCCATTATCGCTGACGATCATCTTGGGTGCGCCGCGCCTTGCAATCAGATCGGTCAGCTCGCGGACCACCCGTCGGCCCGAAATCGATGTATCGACCACCGCGGCCAGACACTCCCGCGTCACGTCGTCGACGATGTTGAGCACCCTGAACCGGCGCCCGGTGGCAAGCTGGTCATGCACGAAGTCGAGGCTCCAGCGCTGGTTGGGCAGCGCTATCACGGGCGCAGGTGCCCGCGCGCCAACGGCGCGCCTACGTCCTTTGCGGCGACGCACGGTCAGGCCCTCCTCGCGGTATAGGCGCTGGGTCTTCTTGCGGTTGATGGTGATGCCGTCGCGGCGGAGCAGAATGTGCAGCCGCCGGTAGCCGAACCGCCGACGCTGCTGCGCCAGCTCATGCAGCCGCGACCGCAGGTCGCTATCATCGGCCCGGCACGAGCGATACCGCATGCTCTTGCGATCCGCCCCGACGACCATGCACGCCCGCCGCTCGCTCATCCCCAACGTCGTCTGGAGGTGCGCGACCGCCTCCCGCTTCGCGGCGGGCGCTACCATTTTTTTGACAGCAGATCCTTCAACCCCGCGTTGTCGAGCATCGTGTCTGCCAGCAGCCGCTTCAGCTTGCCGTTCTCCTCCTCGAGCGCCCGCAGCCGCTTCGCGTCGGACACCTCGAGGCCACCGAGCTTCGCCTTCCACGCATAATAGGTCGCGCTCGACATCGCGTGCCTGCGGCAAAGCTCCGTCACCACCGCGCCTGCCTCAGCCTCCTGTCAACGGGCACCGAAGTTTCCCTAATTGTGGGCGTTTAAAATTCCCTAGGTCGGCGGCGGGTTAGGTTTCGGTGATCAACCGGGTTGGTGATCGTCACGATCCTTTTTTGGCGGGCGTCCGCGTCGCCTGGGCTCGGCGGGCAGGTTGGCGAGATGGCTGGCGCGCAGGTTCTCGGGGATGAGAGCGGCATGCTCGCGCATGCGGTAGCTCGAGCCCTCGATCTGGATGACGACGGCGTGATGCAGGAGCCGGTCGAGGAGTGCTGTGGCGACGACCGGGCTGCCGAAGATGTCGCCCCATTCGGCGAAGCCTCGGTTCGAGGTGAGGATCATCGCGCCCTTTTCGTAGCGCGCGTTGACCAGCTGGAAGAACAGGTTGCCGCCGCCGGGCGTCACCGGCAGGTAGCCGATCTCGTCGACGACGAGCAGCGACGCCCGGCACAGGAAGCGGATGCGCTCGCGCAGGGTGCCTTCGCGCTCGGCCTTGGCGAGCTGAGCGACGAGGTCGGCGAGCGGGATGAAGTAGACGAGTCTGCCGGCGCGTACTGCCTCGACGGCAAGCGCGGTGGCGAGATGGCTTTTGCCGGTGCCCGGTGGCCCGAGCAGGTGGACGACCTCAGCACGCGGGATGAAGTCGAGCCCGGCGAGCGCCATGATGCGGTTGCGGTCGAGCGATGGCTGGAACGAGAAGTCGAAGCCGGCGAGCGTCTTGACCACCGGCAGCCGCGCCATCCGCAGCGCCGCCTTGATCCGGCGGTTCTCCCGCAGCGACAGCTCCTCGAGCAGAAGCTCGTCGAGCGCTTCGATGCCGTCGATCTGGCCCTGCTCGATCCGGCGCAGCGTCGCGTCTAGCATCTCGAGCGCGCGGGGCATCTTCAGACCGACGAGGCTGCGGCGGATGTTGTCGACGCGTCCCGAGGCGGCGAGCAGGGTCATGGCCGACCTCCCGCGGCGAGCTGGCTGCCGATCGCCTGGTAGACGGCGAGCGAGCGCAGGGGCACATGATCACCGAGCCGGCCGAGCGTGATACCCGCAGCAACACCGGTACGGCGGGCGGCGCCGCTGCCGCCGGTGCGATGACTGCGGTCGATGCGATACTGCTTGCGGCCTTCAAGAACCGGGTGCTCGGCGATGACACGGCCGAGCTCGAGGATGCGGACCAGATCGGGCAGTTGCTGGACCTCGACCACCCGCCGGGTGCGATCGGGGACGCTATAGAAGTTGCCGCCGACGGCGACGAAGCCGTCGTGGCTGACGCGGCGCTCGAGCTTGAGCACGGCATCGAAGCGGTGAACGGGCAACGTCTGCAGCTCGGGCTGCTCGGCAGCGAACGCCTCGGCCACGACACGCTGGGTCGTGCCGTGGACGCGGACGTTGGCGACGGTGGCGAGCCAGTCGGCCAGCTGGAGGTTGAGATCGTCGAGGTCGCGGAAGCGGCGGCCAAGGAAGAAGTCCTGCCGGATGTAGCTGAACGGCCGCTCGACCTTACCCTTGGTCTTCGCCCGATACGGCCGGCAGGCGCGGGGCTGGAAGCGATAATGCCCGGCGAGCGCCAGCAGAGAGCGGTTGTAGACGATGTGGCCGGCATCATCCTCGCCGGTGACCGCAGTCTTCATGCGGTCGTAAAGGATCTCGATCGGCGTCCCGCCGAGCGCAGCAAACGCCTGCATGTGACAGCGCAGCAGCGTCTGCAGATCCTGGTGCATGACGTACCGCGCGAAGATGAAGCGCGAGTGGCCGAGCACCAGGCTGAACAGCCAGACGATGCGGCTGGTGCCGGGATCGTCGGTGAAGTCGACGACGAAGCGGGCAAAGTCGACCTGCGCCTGTACCCCCGCCGGGGTCTCGAAGCGCACCTCGTACGGCTTGGGTCCGTTCGCCGGCCGGATCGCAGCGAGATAGCGCTTCACCGCGGTGTAGGCGCCGGCGTAGCCGAGCTCCCGGATCTCGCGCGTCAGCCGGGCGGCGCTGAGATCGGGAAAGGCCATCACCCGCTCGCGCAGGAAGTCCATGAACGAGCCCAGCTTGCTCGGGCGCCCGACCGAGCGCGGCCCGTAAGCCGGCGCCTCGATCCCGCGCTCGATATACTTGCGCACGGTCTTGGGGTCGCGCCCGGTCCGCCGGGCAATCGCGGTAATCGACACGCCCTGTCGATGCAGCTCAAGGATCATCATCAGCTCTCCAAGTCGAACCATCGCCGCCTCCCGTCTCCACGGAGGAACTGGCATCGATGGCGGCTCGGTTCATTCCGGCGGGGCTAGCCCCGCCGGAATGAACCGAAAGGAATGCCAATCAGGGAATTTTCAAAGCCCACTTTTGCGGAGAATTGCAGGACCGATGACACCTCCTTCAGGATGCCGATGATCTGCTCTTCCGAAAACTGCTTCCGCTTCATCTGTCCGTCCCTCCAATGGGTCGGACTCTAGCTCCAGATGGAGGAAAAAACGGGGGTCACGTCAACACCGCAGCAGTGAATTGTTAGATCACCGATATACGGTAGACTTCCAAAAATTCCTCACCTTTCACAGTTTTGATTAAATAGGGTTGTGAAAACGCTTCCGCGCGAGCGCGGCGACCTCGATCAGCCGGGTTTTAGACTTAGTTGTTTGTTAAACCTACCGTATATCAACGACTTGGCGCTACCGTATACTGATGTCCCAAAAATGTACGGAAGCCCTCCAGGGAGAAGCGGCTAAAGCGACTGCCAGCCCTCGCAAATCACGTGCGTCCTGACCGCCGTCTTACTCGAAGGACTCCATGATGAGAGGTCTGAAGGGTAGACAGGCGTCCGTTGGATATTGGCCGGCGAGAGGCTGCTTTTCGTTATCGCTCACCCGTGCCCGATCCAGGCGCGCAGGATCAGCGAGACGACACCGACCGTCGCGACGCCCGCCGCCCACAAGCCGACGAACCACAGCCAGCACTTCAGTCCCGGTGGCAAAACCAGCGTCCTCAATGGTACCCTTCGTCGCCGACCTTGCCGCGAAACACCCAGTAGGCATAGCCGGTGTACGCAAGGATGACCGGAACCATGATACCGACGCCCACCAGCATGAAGATCTGGCTCGCCGGTGGTGCGGCGGCGTCCCAGATGGTGATCGACGGCGGTACCAGATACGGGAACATGCTGATGCCGAGCCCGACGAAACTGAGCAGGAAGACGCCGAGCGCGAGCAGGAACGGGACGAGCTCGGCCCGCCGCGACAGGCTGCGGACGAACAGCAGCGCGGCAACGCCGACGAGGATCGGGACGGGCGCGGTCAGGTAGATGCCCGGTGCGCGCAGCCAGCGATCGTAATAGTTGTAGCTGAGGAACGGCGTCGCCGCGCTGACGGCGACGACCGCTGCCAGCGTCGCTCCGCCGAGCCACGGCGCGAGCCGGTAGCACCGCTCCTGCAACGCTCCTTCCGTCCGATAGATCAACCAGCACGTGCCAAGCAGACCGTAGCCGATGACGACCGCGATACCCGTCAGCAGGCTGAACGGCGTCAGCCAGTCCCACCAGCCGCCGCCGTAACTGCGGCCGTGAACGGTGATTCCCTGCAGGATCGCGCCCAGCGTGATACCCTGTGCCAGCGCCGCCACCGTCGAGCCGAAGGCAAACGCCGCGTCCCAGATCCACAGTCGGCCGGTGCGCGCACGGAACTCGAACGCGACACCGCGGAACACCAGCCCGAGCAGCATCGCGATAATTGGCACATAGACGGCCGGCATGATTACCGCATAGGCGAGCGGGAACGCTGCGAGCAGTCCGCCGCCGCCGAGCACCAGCCACGTCTCGTTGCCGTCCCAAACCGGGGCGACCGAGTTGATCGCTGCGTTGCGCGCCTCGCCCCTGGCGATCCACGGGAACAGAATGCCGATGCCAAGGTCGAAGCCGTCCATGATGACGTAGGCGAACACCGCGAACGCGATGATGCCGGCCCAGACGATGGTGAGGTCGATGTTCATGACCTATTCTGCCGGGCTCAGGATCGAGGGATCGAGCTGAGGGGCCGGCGTGATGCCGGCAGTACGGGTAACGTCGCCGCGAGACGGTCCGCTCTCGCCCGGATGCGGTGAGTGCCCCATCAGCTTGAGAATGAACCATGTGCCGGTGCCGAACACTGCGAAATAGACGAGAACGAAGGCGATCAACGACGACGCCACCGCCGGCGCTTGCAGCGGCGACACCGACTGCGCCGTCCGCAGCAGGTGGAAGACGGTGAACGGCTGCCGCCCGCTTTCGGTCGTCGCCCAGCCGGCGATCACCGCGACGAAGCCGGTCGGCCCCATCAGCACGGCGAAGCGGTGCATCCACGGCCAGCCGTAGAGATTGCCCGTCGCCCGCGCGACGAGGCTCCACAGCCCGAGCGCGGCCATGCCGACGCCGATGGCGACCATGATGCGAAACGTCCAGAAAACGATGTTGACCGGGGCCCAATCGCGGCGCGGAAAGGCGTCGAGACCGGCGATCGGGGCATGCAGGTCGTTCTTCAGGACCAGTGAGCCGAGCAGGGGAATCTCGACCGCGTGGCGCATGACGCCGTTTGCCTGATCCGGAATGCCGAACAGCGTCAGCGGCGCGCCGTGCGGATAACTGCGGTAGTCGCCTTCCATCGCGGCGATCTTTGCCGGCTGGTAGGCGAGCGTGTTCTCGCCCTGGGTGTGGCCGGCGACGATCTGCAGCGGCGCGACGATCGCCGCCATCCACATCGCCATCGAGAACATGACGCGGGTGCTTTCGCTCGGACCTTCGCGGTGATGGCGCTCGCGCAGCAGGTGCCATGCGCCGACCCCGCCGACGACGAAGGCGACAGTCAGATAGGCCCCGAGGACGGTGTGCACCAATCGGTACGGCATCGACGGGTTGAAGATCACCACCCACCAGTCGAGCGGGATGAATTGGCCATGTGCGTTGACTCCATAGCCCTGCGGCGTCTGCATCCACGAATTGACGACGATGATCCAGAACGCCGAGATGAAGGTGCCGGCCGCGACCGCGAGCGTCGCGGTGAAGTGCAATTTGCGTCCGACTCGCTCCATGCCGAACAGCATGACGCCGAGGAAGCCGGCCTCGAGGAAGAAGGCGGTCAGCACTTCGTAGGCCATCAGCGGCCCGATCACCGGCCCCGCCTTATCGGAGAACACCGCCCAGTTGGTGCCGAACTGGTACGCCATGACGATGCCCGAAACGACGCCCATTCCGAAGGCGATGGCGAAGATCTTCAGCCAATATTTGAACAGCGTCAGATAGACTTCGGTGCCGGTCCGCAGCCACAGGCCCTCGAGCACCGCGAGATAACTCGCCAGCCCGATCGACAGCGCCGGAAAGATGAAGTGGAACGACACGGTGAAGGCGAACTGCGCCCGCGCGAGGTCGATCGCCGAGACGTTATCAAACATTGCTGACGTCTGCCCTCAAAGTGCTCTCCCAAGCGGCTAACGGCCGATCTGAAAGACTTACAAGCGCCGCTTCGCGGTGCGACGTCAGCCATCGGAAACTACTCATGCGCAGCCAACTGATCGCGCAGGGGGCGCTAACCTGCGTCAGCGTTTTGTATCGCGCTGTAAATCTGGACCATCTGGGTAGAATCCGAGCCTGTCGCTCCCGCGCTTGAAGCGCAATCTCGCGTCGCAGCCCGCCGCTTCACGGCGAGCGATGCATGAGATACGCGATGATGAGCGACACGCTTTTGCGCGACACAGTCCAGACCGAGCTCGGTTGGGAGCCGCGGCTCGATGCTGGCAACATCGGCGTCACGGCCAAATCCGGTGTCGTCACCCTCACTGGCAATGTCCACTCATTTGCCGAGAAATATGCCGCGGAAACCGCGACGCGACGTGTGAGGGGCGTCAAGGCTGTCGCCGAGGAGCTCGAGGTGCACTTGCCGTTTTCGGTCAAACGCGACGACCGGGATATTGCGGCAGCCATCGTCAACCGCTTCGCGTGGGACACCCAGGTCCCACACGACCACGTTAGGGCAACGGTCGAGAAGGGCCGCGTCACGCTGACCGGCGAGGTCGAATGGCAGTTCCAGAAAGAGGCGGCCGAAGAGCATGTCCGCTATCTGTTGGGCGTCGTCGGCGTATCCAATCAGCTTACGTTGAAAGCCCGGATCAATACGGAAAACATCCGTGATGACATTGACCATGCACTCGGCCGGTCGTGGTTCTTCGATCCGGAAACAATTCAGGTAACCGCCGACGGCGGCAAGGTGAAGCTGACCGGCACCGCACAAAGCCCATACGACCGAATGCTTGCTGGCTCCACCGCGTGGGCAGCGCCGGGCGCGACCTCGGTCGAAAACGACATACGCGTCGTTTGATCGCCTCGGCCCCGAGTTGGAAACCGGCGCGAGGCCATGACTTCAGGACAGCAATGGGCCGCATCGTTCTCGCAATGATCGTGATGTTGTTGGTGGGCGGCTTTGCGGCCGCCCATGCCGCTCGGCCATATCTGTCGCAGCTGTTCGATGGGATATCACATTGAGAATCAACGGGAGGCTGACCGTCGCGATTTCACGATTGCGATGCTCGCGGCAGCGCTCGTAGAGCTCCTCACGATCGCCCCGGCCGCTGAAGTCCCCAGCTTCGCGGTGCAGACAGGCCAGCCGTGTCAGGCATGCCACGATAGCGGCCGGGCTGGATGCGCCCATTCTTAAAGTTCAGCGCCGCCCGGCAGCCTCCCAAAACTGGACATTCGTTCAGCCGCGGCCCTTCGGCTTGGACCGGGCCGTAAGCGGTCAGGCGGTTTGGGCACGTGCCCCGGAAAAACAGCCGTTAATTCAGCGGCCCGGTGAGCAGAACGATCAAGAGTCCGCTCCTTACTGAAACCGTACCGGCTAATGCCCGACTTCGGGGCGGATACTCTTACGCGCCGGGTTACAGCGAAATTTCTGTTTTAGGCCGACTAATAAAAGGCTTTCGGTATAACCCGTCGGGTACTGCCATCCATCATCAAGAATGTGATCGGGGCGGTGCCTGAATTATCGCGGAGCAATGCAACTCGCTCGTCCGTCCAGAGCGCCGATGCTTCGCCGTTCAATGCCGCGATTTGATCGCCAGCCTTGAACCCTGCCGCCTGCGCCGGACTACCGGGCGAGACGAACTGCACCATGAGCACGCCGTTCTCTCCCGACATGCTCAAGCCAAGGCGGTCCTTGTGGAAGGCTGACGAACCGGCATCAGCCAGCGGCACCGCGTAAAGCCGGTCCTGTGGATAATCGATCAGCAACCGGAACCTTGCCAGGACCGGAAGGCCAAGGTTGCCCACGACGCGATTTGAGTTCGATGCTGAAACGACGTCACGGGTAAAACTCGCCGGGACATCATTAAAGGTGACGCCCGCAAACTCGATGCGGCGGAGGGTGGCTATAATTTCCGGGTGGAAGCCACCGACCGCCCCACCAAGCACTTCGGAGCTCTTCCGGCCCGCGAGCAATTGGCGTGGTTGATAATAAGCTGGATAGACCTCCATTGGCGAGCCGTTGCCAAGGTCGAACTCAAACTCGACGGGCGGCGCGTCTTCGACGCTGACCGGAACCGATCGGTTGCCGATGAGCCGTCTCAGCGGGACCGTGGCGGCACCTGGTGGCGGCGCCACGCCTGTCGGGTCGCGAAACGCAATCAGACGGTGCGGGAAATCGATATCGACAACCAGCTCGTTGAACAGTTCATCGCCGAGAACGAAAGGCATTGGGTGGCCGATTCGCCGGGCGATTGGCTTCAGGTCGAGCGAGGCGACGGTCAATCCGGCGATCTTGAGGTTGCCGACTTCGACATCGACGTCACCTGCGAACCCCGCAGTATCAAGCCCGCCTGTACCCCCGGCGGTAACTCGCCCTGCGGCACTGATCCCGATTTGCTTCGCATAGTCGTTGTCGATCGTAGACACTGTCGCACCACTATCGAGAAGCGCTAGTGTGTCATGACCATTGATCCTCGCCGGGATGAAAATGCGGTTGCCGTCGTAAAACTCGAAGTGCAGCCATCCAGTCGATGATGCTCCGCCGGTGAACGCCGTCTTCCTGATAAAGGATGGTCTGGTGAAGCTGCCCGGACCCGCAGGCTCGTTGATGTTCATGGTAATAACGCGATGCGTTTCGTTGTCGCTCGGCACAGCCCCCTCGATTGTTTTCAGAAATGGCATCCGAACCCCGTCGACGGGCCGCCAGTCGCTGAACCGCTCAATCTGCAGCTGCCGCTCTGCCGTCACTCGAATGCCGCCAAGTTCGCCGGATACCGGATCGACCAGAACATCGTAGATATCATCGTCGCCGAACGTAACCCGCACGGTGGCCCAGGTGCGGCCGCTGTCGGTAGTGGGTGCAGCAAGTTCGACTTTAGCCCCACCTCGACCACGCAACGCATCGGCAAATTGGAGGGCTGCACTGCGCCGCAACGACAGCGTGTCAATCAGGGCCATCGACTGCACTTGCGCGGCCGGGGTGACCTCCCACGCGCCATCGGGTGTCACCGCCTGGATCTGCTGCAACGGCCCCAGATCGAGGTCGACGCGACTGCGCCCGTCGCGAGCAGTGAGGATCTTCTCGGTTCCGTGAAGCCCACCGCTGTCGAGAGTATTCGACTCGCGGATTGACGACAGATGTTCGAAAGCAATCCCACCGCGCCACACGGTGTAACGATCAATGATCGTCCTAAGATCGACCGACGCATCGACGTTTACAGGCGAAAGGAGCAAGGCGACAAATGCTATCAACATGGGACCACCTCTAACTTCTCATTCGCCGACGACGCGCCGTATTAGGATAGCAATACAAGGCAATTGCTGTTTGATGACGGCTGCCGAAGAATTGTTACGATCTTTGTCGAAACGGCAATTTGATCGGGCGATTTATCGAGCTGCGAAGACATAACGTAGGTCTAGCGAGGCCGCGATCAACTGGCTTGCAGCGCTTGCACTAAGCGCCGGCAGCGCCAGTACGACCGACGTGTCGATTTGCCGACCAGGAACGTTCCAATACGCTCGCAGGAGGGGTCCGATCGCTTCGTGCGGTACGAGGTTGAAACCGTGTCGTTTATAGAATTCAATTGCCCAGATCGCCGCTGCCCATGTTCCGATCAGACAGGGGTGATCACCAGCGCTTTGAAGATCAGCGATCAGCTTCGAGCCAACTCCGCGCCCCTGCACGTCTGGTCGAACATAGGCGTGACGAATCAGGGAGACGTTGCGTACCTGCTGGATACCCATGACACCCACAAGTGATCCGTCTTGGACATACCCTGAGAAGACAACGCCGCCTGCCATCTCGATCCGAAGTTCCTCAACCGGCATGTACGGCTCGCGCCATCGGTCGGCTGGGATAACGCCGCGATACGCATCGGCGGCGGCATTGATCACCGCCAGAATGACAGACACGTCATTCTCGTCGCATCGTCGAATAAACGGAGGGACCACAGTCCCAGAAGCGTGATCATCGTGAGGTCGCATCGATCGTCTCCTATGGCGGACGATTGATGCCGGTGCACAAAGCGGCGGTCTTGAACGAAATTGCAGCAGCTTAACGCATTGCCGCCGCGAATTTACCGGGCGTAAGGCCGTATCGCCGCGTAAATGCCCGGTGAAAGTGGCTCTGGTCTGCGAACCCGGCGCCGATTGCCGCGTCAGCCAGTCCGACACCTTGCCGGAGCATCAATCTTGCGAGGTCGAGTCGGCGCTGTACGACATAGGCGTGCGGCGTTAGTCCCGTGAGGCGAGCGAAACCACGCAACATCTGAAAGCGGCCGGTTCCGACCTCTCGGGCCAGAGCGTCCAATGGATGATCTCCGGTCGGATCGTCATCGATCCTGGCCTTGGCACGCGCAGTTGATGAACACACGCCCGATATCGGGCGCGGCGAATAGTCGATCATTCCCGCGATAAGCAACGTCAGGCGCTCATCAGCGGCATCTATCTCCTCCCTGTCGGTTATCGAAGCGTACGCCGCAGCAAAGCGCCCGGCGGCGCGACTATCACGCACCACAGGATTGGAAAATACGACGTCTCCGCGATCGCCGTTGTAAATATCCAAAGCAATGGTCTTCATCAGACCGGGTGCCACGTAGAGCATCGCCCAACGACGGCTTTCCCCGATCGGCGAGCCGTCGTGGACCTCGCCTGGATTGACAGTGATAACATCGCCGGCGATGGCTTCGACGGTTCCACGTCCACTCCACGACCGCTGCGCACCGGCGAGCATGACGCCAATCCCGTACTCATCATGAGTGTGGCGGTCGAAGCTCTGTCCAGAATGCGCCTCGACTGCCGTGGGACCGCCGCTGCCTCGCTGGATCGCGAATGATCCTCTTTTCATTTGGAGGATGATGCGCAGCTTGCAGGGAGACGCAAGTACGAAAATTTGATAGTCTGCTAACGCGGCGATCGTCGGCCCGCCGCGAACGCTTGCGACGGCTATGATCCGTGCTACGTGAACACTTTCAGCACTTCGGGGCCGGTTCCGGACTGGCGGCTTTCGGCAACAAGCTTAGGAAAAGCTGACATTCGCCGACGGGCGATTTTGCTGGCAGCTGCCGCCCTCAAACCCGATCGCTCAGTCTGTTTTTGCGCAATCCCGAAACCTGTCGTTCGAGCCATTCATCAGAGTCCCGTTTTTCCATGTCCGGCAGGCCATTTCGGGGAAACTCAATCGAGAATAGATTTTGAGAAAGCGGCTCGTTGGGCGATGCTGAAACTACCGTCACTTCGCGGCTTTCCTGCTGTACGTTCAATTTTGGGAAGGCTGTTCTAGCCAGCACCCGGTGGTTAGGCGCACTCCTTTGCAAGCGCAGTCATGGCGTCGGATGCTATGTCAGGCCGGCCAATGGCGTCGAGAAGGTACAACCCTTGCAGCGCGGCTAGGAACAGAGGTGCTGTTTGAGTAAGGCTATGAGCGTCTTGAGCCAATCGACCTTCGATCCATGCAAGATAGCCATCGGCTATCACCCCTGAGACTTTGCGGTGCGGTTCTAAGCCTCGTGCGGCCCCTGCCGCCAAGTCGTACCAGATACTCATGTATGGCCGGTGCTGGGGCGAAGCGAGCGCCGCCCAGACAGCGTGCAGCAACGTCCCGAACGGAAGCCGGGGTGCGATCATGTCGTTCAGATCGGCAAGGATGCGGGCTGCGATCTTCTCCAATACGGCGGCGACGAGTTCGTCCTTGTCCGCGAAATAATAGAGCAGCATCCGGTCGCTGGTTTCGGCTGCGGCCGCAAGCGGTCTGAGCGTCGCTCCCGCTAGCCCTTCCAACAAGACATGGTCTGCCATGCGATCGAGGAGGGCGTCACGACGGTCTTCCCGGCTGCTCATGTTCCCGGTGTAGCACACGCTACATACTTATGCTATGTAGCGTGTGCTACATACTGATACCGGCAGGCCCTCCGGGGGAGCACCATCAATGGCCGCATATCTGTTCGTCACGATCAAGGCGCACGACCTTGCATGGGCCGACGCCTACCAAGCCAATGTGCCCGGCATCATGCGAACGCATGGCGGCGCATTCGTCGCCGTTTCGGATCGCGTCACACGCTACGAAGGCACCGGTCCCGATCCGGATCGTGCCGCGCTGATGACTTTTCCCTCAATGGAGGCGGTCGAGGCATTCGTCACCGATCCGGACTATGCGCCTTACAGGGCAGCGCGGCTTGCAGCATCGGCTGGCGATGCGTTCGCCTTCAACTCTTGAGCATGGCCCATTGGCGGAAGGCCCGTGCCGATGCCGGCCGATGGCGTGCTATTGCCGTTCTACCATGGGGCGGACCTACTGGACGCCTTCGCGATTACCGTGCCGATGACAAGCTGCGACCTCGACACCATAGCTCGTATAGCCTTCGAGCGGCCGGCTGGGTGGATACGCGCTTTAACGCGGGTGAGTGATACGGTGGTGAAGTGTGTGGGCGTCAAATCCTCAAGCACGATCGGGGCCGAGGCGGCAGCTCGTGGACCGGTCATTGGCTATTTTCCCGTGCTGTCCACTACCCCAATCGAATTGGTGATCGGCGTAGACGACCGGCATCTGGATTTGCGGGCTGGAATTCGACTGCGCGTAACTGACACGGGTGATCGCGAGTTGGTAGCGGCGACCGTGGTTCATTGCCACAACCGGCTCGGGCGGGCTTACCTCACGATCATCGCGCCGTTTCACCGTATAATTGTTCGAGCCAACCTTGAACGTGCGGTGAGAGAGCTTGAGACTCGATCGGGCCAATAGATGCTACCCGTCACGTAGACGGGCACTGCCACTTTCCCTTTTCACCACCCTTTCCGGGAATGGCAGCTATCGCTACCTACCCTCTAAAAGCTGCTTGTCCATTCACCACCCCCACCCGGCCCTGGCAGCGACAGCGCCTGGCGCCGACACGAGGGGGGGCCGGAAGCCGTCTGGCCGCTTTGAGGTGGTGACTGCGGCAAAGCTGCCGTTCGCCGACAGACGACGCTGCCGGCAGCTTCCGCTCCTCAAGGTAGGTCGTTCAGTCTGCCTGCGCACGATCCTGAAACCTACCGTTCAAGTCATCATCAGATTCCCGTATTTCCATGTCTGGCAGGCACGGGGAAACTTAATCGGGAACAGATTTTGGGAAAGCGGCTCGTTTGGCGACGATGAGACCACTGCCGCGCAGGGCTTTCCCGCTGTACGTTCGTTTGCGGAAACGGGCTAACTGGACTTGGTCGGTCAGGCGAGCAGGCGAGCAGGCGAGCAGGCGAGCAGCCATCTTCTCCGCATCATTGCCGGCAGGCAAGCCCGTCCAAACCGCCGCGATCCGATCAGCGAGCGCATAGACGGCGATCCGACTACCGGGGCCTTCTCCCGTGTGACCTATGGGATGAAGTCGCGGGTTGGTAGCCGAGAGCATCACGCCAAGCCCATAGGCCGGATCAGGATGCGCCTCGCTACGATGTTGCGGCAACGGATGCCCTTCGAGCATGGCCGATAGCGTCGATGGTTGCAGCAGCTTGCCCGACATCAAGGCATGAAGGAGGCGAGCTGCATCGGCCGCCGTTCCAGTTACCAGCCCATGATACACCCATCCCGGATCATAGCCGGCCGCCCCGCCCATCTCCACGTCGACCAAATCGTTGGCCGACATGGCGAGCCGGGCAGTTTGGAGGCGGGAAGGATCGAACACCAACGAGGAGAGTGCCGCTGCGAGCGGCAGACCCGAGCCCGTTTCAATCGCCTTCGCCACCATCAGGTAGCCGATGTTTGAGTAGGCCCAACCGGTGCCAGGAACGAACCGCAGACGATCCGCCTGCACGGCGACGAGCATCCTTGAAGCCGGCCATGGAGCCTTCCCGGCCGCTACATCCTCATGGTAGCGATTGACCGAACCATAGTCGGGTAGGCCGGCCTCATGCCGAAGGAGCTGCCGCAGCGTGAAGGGGCGCTCCTCCATCGGGGCGTCGAGGTCCAGCGCGCCACGATCGACAAGGCTGAGCGCCGCAACAGATAGCACCGTCTTGGTGAAGCTCCACCAAGGTACGGGCGCGTCCGTTCCTCCGATCGTCGGGGCGTTCTCTCCATCGATTGTCGCGGTTGCCAGCATGATTCCTGCTATTCCATGACAATGTCACCACGATAAAGAGATTCTCGATCATCCATCGTTTTGGGAATGACAGCGATCGCCTCCGACATTCTGAAAGCTGCCTGTCCGTTCCCCAGCCCTCAGTCGCCGCTGCCGCGGCTAAGGTTCTTGGGCGGCCTCGGGGCCGGTAGGAGCCTGTCCGCTTTCTGGCATCAGACGCGGCATAGCTGCCGTTCGACAAGCGCGGATCCGATAGCGGCTTCCGCCCCAACTTTCGGAAATTACGGTTCGTCCATATAGGTTGGCGATGATTGGACCATTTGAGCACGGCCACTGTTCTGCCAACGGCGCTAAGCACTCGTTCGGGTCGATGATCGTCGGTGGACGGTATGTTGTCGCCGCGCCATTCGCTGATTTTGATGGCGACGTTCATCCCATTGGGGAGGCTTGGACTTTTTTGGGAGCAGCGTTCTTGCCTTATGAAGATGGGCAATCATTGTTCGTATCGCTCGATGGCGAGCGGGAATGGCATATCCGTCTCCAATGGCGAACCGAAGCACAAGGCGAGACACTCGACCATTTCGACGCTTATGTTCAACCGGTGAACGGCAGATAACCACCCCAACCCTGCCCTGCCCTGCCCTGCCGTCAGCGACGGCGCCTTGCGCGGCGACTGGTCGATTGCTGCCTAGCAGCTTTGGGGCGATCGTATGAGGATAGCGGACGTTCGTTCAGCTAACTCCGCGCTCCCCGACGACCCAAAAGTGGACGTTCAGGGCAGCGCGGGGCCTTCCCAAAAGCAGACATCTAGTCATCTTGCTACAGCGTCCGTCGGGGCAGCGCGCTCGCGCGGCTGAACCGCATTCGTTGTCGTAAAGCAATACGTCGCCTGGCCGAGGTTGAGGCTACGGCTCCGCCCGCTGGTCGGCGAAGGCTTTCGCCACAAACGCACCGCCAAGCCTCAGCCCTTGCGGATCGACGCTGTGGCCGAGCGCAGGCGAGACATGCTCCGAGACGGCGATGCCAACCCGCTCGAGATCGGCTTTGGCGGCGTGGAGCGCGGCGACCGGAACGATCGGATCGGCCGATCCATGGATCAGCAGCACGGGCGGCTTGGTTATCGGCAGATGCGCGAGGTCGGCCGCACCAGTAAGCATGCCGGAATAGCCGACTATGGCGGCGACCTGCCGGGCGCGCCTGAGCCCGACGTGGAGCGCCATCATCGTCCCCTGGCTGAAGCCGACGATCGCTAGATCGGCTTCAGTAAGGCCATATTGGTCGAGCTTCCGGTCGATGAACGTGTCGATCGCGGGCGCGGCCGAGGTCGCGCCTGCCGCCAGTGCTTGCGGGCTGAATGCGGAGAGCGGCCACCATTGGTAACCGCCCGCCATTGGGCCGCAGCGCTGGGGCGCATTCGGCGCGAGGAACAAAGCGTCTGGGCAGTGCCGTTGCCAGTGCGGCGCCACCGAGATCAGGTCGGCACCGTTCGAGCCGAAGCCGTGCAGCAGCAGTACGATACTGCGCGTGGCGCCGGACAAGGGCTGGAGGCTCGAGCCGTTCACGATCTTGATCAGGAGAACCTCCGCTTGTAGCAAAGCACTACAGCGCAGTTGATGGCGTCGGTATCGGTGCTACACAAGGTATTCAACGGAAACGCTGACGCTGAATTCGCCATTCGGACCCCTTGTCCGCTCCCCGAACCGGACATTCACTCACAACCTGACTTTAAGTCGAATGGCAACGATTCCGGACTGGCCGTTTCGGGGCAGCCGGTAGCGGAAAGCGAGACGACGTTCCCGAGTAGTTTCCGCCTCCCTAACATCGGCCATTCGTTTACTCCGAAGCGATCAACTGGCCTAGTCTGTCCCGCTCAAGACCCGGCGCCTCGCGATCGCGCATTTTCATGCCCTCGGCGGCGCGGAGCTGACGTACACGTTCGATTACAACGCGCGTCATCGTCGCAACCAAGGGAATCTGCATGCTAATCCGGGCGGGCTTTACGATCGCCTTTCAAGCCGTACAGCCAGTGCCGATGCTGGCCAACCTCAGCGTCCACGCCTCGCGCAATCGCGACCTGCGGACGGCGCAGCGGATCATGTCGACCCCAGATGTGCCGGTGTACGACTACGTCGACCGCTTCGGAAACGTTTGCACGCGGCTGACGATGCCGGCGGGAGGGATCACGATTAATTGCGGCTTTGTTATCGAGGACCCGTTCGAGCCCGACCGCGTCGAACGCGATGCCGGGCAATCGGCAATCGAGGAACTGCCCGATGACGTTCTCGTCTATCTGCTCGCGAGCCGCTACTGCGAAACCGACCGGCTGTTGGACACGGCATGGTTGCTGTTCGGCAGCGTCGCACCGGGATGGGCGCGGGTGCAGGCAATCCTCGATTACGTGCACAACCAGATTCGCTTCGACTATGCGACCGCGCACCCTGGCAAGTCGGCGTGGGACGCGCATCAGCAGCGCGAGGGTGTCTGTCGCGACTTTGCCCATCTTGCAATCACCCTGTGCCGCTGCATGAACATCCCCGCGCGCTATTGCACAGGGTACATGGGCGACATGGACCTGCCGGCAATCGTCGGCGACATGGACTTCTCGGCGTGGTTTGAGGCCTATCTCGACGGCGAGTGGTACACGTTCGACGCCCGCCATAATCGCCCGCGCAAGGGCCGCATCCTGATGGCGCGGGGCCGCGACGCGACCGACGTCGCGCTGACCACGACCTTTGGCTTGGCAACGCTCACGCGGTTCGAGGTCTACACCGACGAGGACCGGCTAGGGCTGCTGACGTGAGCGAAAGCCGCAACGCCTCTCCGCACGTGAAGCGGCAAGTTTTCCTACTTTTTTAGCGCCTGACCAGATTGAGTAAGGGCAAGAACGGCTATTCTCTACCAACTTGTTTCGCGGCGGCGACGACCCAAGGACGGCCATAGTGTCACTCGCAAAACGAGCGTGGCCCTAATGCGTCCGATATTCCATTCGTGGCAGCTTGGCGCTATCGCGGAACCGCGAAGGGCGGATGCGTGATCGCCAAGCGGTGAGATCGCGGCTCTCGCCCGCGAGGGCCCACATCTCGTCGAGCCACGATTTCACCGAGACCCACTAAGCAATGAAAAAAAGGGGCGCGCCTTGCGACGCACCTCTTCATCCTACGAGTTTCGCTAACTAGGCTGCGACGGTGACAGTGCGGCGACGGGCCGCAAATCCGACCATACCGAAACCAGCAAGCATTAGCGCCCAAGATGCGGGCTCGGGCACGGCGGCGGTGGCGAGGGCGAATGTGACGCTGCTGCCAACCGAGGCGGGCGCACCCGACGTGGTTCCGCTGTACGCGATCGTGTAGCTCTGGCCCGGAGCGAAGGTGTAAGAGACCGTTTGAGAATGGCTTGAAGGGGTGGCGCGGTTGTGATTCAAGCTTGGGATGTGGACCCGAGCGAGCCGTGGCCGGATGGCTGGATTTGAGCAGCGAGCGAAGCGCTACCCGACCGATCTGACGGACGAGGAGTGGCGGTTTATCAAGCCGTTTCTGCCACCCGCGCCAAAACGAGGGCGTAAGCCGACGACGGATCTTCGCGCGGTGCTTGACGCCTTGCGTTATCTTGCTCGGACGGGTGGCGGCTGGCGGATGCTGCCGAACGACTTTCCGCCATGGCAGACGGTCTATTGGTGGTTTCGGCGGCTTGTGCGGCGGCTGTTGTTTCGCACGCTCCACGACGTCACGCTGATGCTGGACCGGGCACGCGAGGGTCGTGAGCAAAGCCCGAGTGCAGCAGTGATCGACAGTCAGTCGATCAAGGCTCCGGCAGCGCAAAGCCGTGGGTTCGACGCCGGCAAGAAGGTCCTCGGCCGCAAGCGTCACATTGCCGTGGACACCGACGGGCGGCTATTGATGATCAACCTGACGACGGCGGACATCTCCGACAGCGCCGGCGCGCAGGCGATCGTTGCCGCGATCCGCAAGCGGTGGCCCTGGCTCAAGCACCTGTTCGCCGATGGCGCCTATGACCGCACCAAGTTGATGGACGCGGCCATCTACCAGGACTTCGTCCTCGAGATCATCCGCCGCACCGACAAGGAGCCCGGCTTCAAAGTGCTGCCGCGGCGATGGGTGGTCGAGCGCACCTTTGGCTGGATGACACGATGGAAGCGCCTCGTCCGCGATTACGAACAGCGGATCGATGTCTCCGAAGCCATGATCCACGTCGCCCTCGGCAGCCTGATGCTAAGACGGATCGTCCACCCGTGAGCATTCTCAAACGGACTCTAAGCACCCAGATACGCCTGCATCGTGCCGCCGGCGCGCGGCACGATCGTCCCAGTTTCGAGCATGGTGCCACCGGTGCCCAAGCCCGAATACAGACCGATCGACGTGAAGTTGAAAAGGCCGGTGCCGCCCACCGCGCTGTTGGTGAAGCTACTGACACCTGATGTGTTCGGCTGAGAAATCGTGAACTCGTAATAGGCGCTGTTCATACCGTTGCTAAGGAACGAGACGCCGACCGACGACGTCTGCGTCGGCGGCACAACGATCACGCCGAGTGGCACGATGGTCGTAACGGCCGAAGCCTTCACCGCCATGAGCGCGGCCGCTGTGGCAAGTGATAAAACTTTGATCATATGACATTGCTCCAACTGAGATGCATTGAGGTCCGCCGATCCCCCATACCAGCGTGGTTAACGCTGCAAGCGGCGTGCCAATATCTCGCGACCGGATAAGCCATTGTTCTGGCTTAGGCTGGTAAATTGGGTAAATAGTGGCTTGTAAAGATCACCAACACTTTTCCTGCATTGCAGTTGTTCCAGCCTAATAGAAAGTTTATCTCAAGTTCGTTTCGTAACAGCAATAGAACTTTGCGCCCGGGTTTGAGTCATTGCATGGACCAACCAAACTTTCGATACAATTCCGTAACTATCGGCAATATGCTCATTTCGACCGGCAGTACTGGAACATGCCCTTTTTTTGGTCGGGGATTTCGCCCGACCTCACGCTTATGGCCTCGAGCATCTTCTCGACGCCGTCCGACAGGGTGGTAACCGGGCAGCACCGAGATCACCGTCACGCGGTGCCGGCTATGCGTTTGGACAGCCGTCTGCGAGCGCGACGTCAGCAGTTTTGCTTATACCCTGATGGATCATGTTGACCGGGATGTTAAACGCCGATTCCGATCCCAGCATCAGGAAGCGGCCCCAGCCGTTCGCCTCCATCCCGGCAGATACGCGCGGGCAAGCCGCACGCCCGCCATGACGTTGCGCTCGATGAGAAGCGGGTGACTCTTAGTTCCTGCAAGGATGGATCAGCCCGGTGCCGGCTTGGACACGAAGACGGTGTCGCTCGGACCGGTGCCGGTGATGCGGACCCCTGCGCCGGTCGGTCAATTTTTCGGTTTCGAAGCACCTCGGCCGAGCTTGACAATCGCGGCCTCTGCGATCTTGACCGCGTCACTTAGAGCCTGAACGAAAAGTAGTTGAGCGATACCAGTAGGTTGTGATTCACCGTCGTTGTCGAGACGATAGGAGAAGAACTTGCCTTGGACTGATACCGCTCGCCGTCAGCATATGCGCAAGGGGGGGCGCTATCCAAGCGATTTACGGGATGCGGAATGGGCGTTGATCGAGCCGCTGTTTCCGGCAGCCCGCAGCGGCGGGCGTCGTCGCACGACCTGCCTTCGGGCGGTGATGGATGCGATCATGTATATTGCGTCGAGCGGTTGCGCCTGGCGGATGCTGCCCAAATGCTTTCCGGCGACGTCGACAGTGCGCGGCTATTTCTACAGCTGGCGGGATAGTGGGCTGCTGACGACAATCAACCACTTGCTGGTAATGGCAGCACGCGAACAGGCCGGCCGCGAGGCCTCACCCAGTGCTGGCGTTATCGACAGCCAATCGGTCAAAACAACGGAAAGCGGCGGAATTTGCGGCTATGACGCCGGCAAGAAGGTGAAGGGCCGCAAACGCCATATCATCACCGATACCTGCGGCTTTCTGGTGTTTATCCTGGTCCATGCCGCCGACATTCAGGACCGCGACGGCGCTGTCGATGTCCTCAAAGCCATCCGTTTCCGTTTCCCGTTCCTGCGCCATGTGTTTGCCGATGGTGGCTATGCCGGTGACAAACTCAAGGCCGCGCTTGAAGGCCATGGCAGCTGGACCCTCGAAATCATCAAGCGCTCCGATACCGCCAAGGGCTTTGTGCTTTTGCCCCGCCGTTGGGTTGTCGAGCGGACCTTCGCGTGGCTGGGCCGCTGCCGACGTCTCGCCAAAGACTGGGAGCGATCCATCGAAAGCGCCACGGCATGGGCAACCATCGCCAGCATCCGAATGCTCACACGCAGAATCGCAAGGCTCTCAACTCATTGATGTACTTTTGAATCGGGCTCTTAGACTTTTCCCGGCCTGGCAAGGCGACCGACAAAGCCTTTGTGGAATCGTTCAACGGTCGCTTGCGCGACGAATGCCTGAACGCGCACTAATTCCTGTCGCTGGCCTACGTCCGGGCCAAGATCGAAGCGTGGCGCAGCTTCTACAACGAGAGTCGGCCTCACCCGTCGCTTGGCTGGCTGACGCCGAACGAATATGCTGCTGCGGCGACTCTTCGGGCCGCCAAATGAAGTCCGGATGCTCACCTTCAGACTGGAGGAATCCGGGGGACCCTAATTCCTATTTGTGATTTCGGCTAACCTTGACAACAAAAAGGATGATGGATGCCAAAAATATGATCCAATTTTTTGGACGATGCGGCCTACTGCGGATCGCTCGGAGTGAATAGCGCATCGCCAAGGCCGGCTCATCGTGATGCAAGCATATCGAGGCCATAATCGAGTAGTGTCGCTCGATCACACTCGGCCGCGCCACCATTGATGATTGATATCGTAAAATAATCGCCTCCCGCGCTCTTACGCCGTTAAGCGGTGAGCTCGTAAGGCTGCCTGGCGTCTCGTATGCTATAGCAAGGGCTTCATCCACAAAAGCAAACTGGGTCAATCGAGACAGTCGTATAACGAGATCCCAATCCTGGAGGCGCTTCATATGGACATCAAAGCCACCGCACCGTCGGAATAGGTCCCTCGTCATCAACAGCGTTTGAGTACTGACAAAGCTGTCCCTCAACACAGCAATTGAAATATCTCCCGACACGGAGGCCGCATCCGCAGATGGAACAACGCGCACGTTTGTAGGATAATATTGAATAAGCCGGCAATAGCAGGCCTCAGTTGCATGACTCTTTATAATGGCATCGAGCTGCTTAGAAAGCTTGTCCGGGAGCCAATAATCGTCGCTATCTTGGAATGCAACAAGCTGCGATCTGGCATGTTCTACGCCTACATTGCGTGCATTCGGGGCTCCGCCGTTTTCGTTTAGTTTGACCAGACGAAGTCTATGATCTTTTATCTGCCGTAGAAGATGTATTGTATCGTCAGTCGAGCAATCATCCACCACGATTACCTCGATATTTGAAAGATCCTGAAGTAGAACACTCATTACCGAGCGGACTACTACAAGCGAGCGATTGTAGCTTGGGATTATTACACTGACTGTCGGAACGGTGTGATCAGTTTCATGCACTAGGCTTATCATTTAGATACCACTTCCCTAATCGTAAGCGCTCGACGCAATATATGCCAGTCAAACACTGGAACACCTAAGCGCAGCCTAACAACGATAGCGGTGAACAAACCACGAACGCAGATGGTGATGACCGTCGCTGCCGACGCTCCAACGAGGCCATATCCGCCGATCAGCCAATGACTTACTATCAAGAATGTGGCTATGTTGACCATTGAGTAGAGGTATACCCACAGTCGACTACCACTCATTACCAATATGCTCCCCAAGGGTCCGGAAGCTAGACGAATAATCTGACCAACGACCAAGACCTGTAGAGCGGAAGATCCGATGACAAACTTATGACCAAACAAGCCTAGGATGTCTTGCGGAAATATCATGATTGCAAAAACAACAGGAGACGCAAGTCCCATAGCCAGGAGCGACATTCTGGTAGAAACAATCGCAATAGACGATAAGTCACCAACCTTCCAGAGTGCCGCAAGTCTCGGCCCGATGATACTGTCAAATGCGACTTGAACAAGTCCCAACAATGCCACGATTTGCCAAGCAGTTCGAAAAACACCGACATCAACCGTCGATAAGTTTTCCGCTATTAAGACGTTCGATAGCCATTCAACTGCGCTGTTGCTGATAGCCGCCACAAGAATAGGTATCCCTGCGGCGACGGTGGCAAACGTCGAAATCCGGTCTTTCGGCCCGCGCGACACAGATGAGTTGGCGTACAAATACCAGCCGAATAGCATTGTCAGGGTAACCCCGATCAGCGATGCCAACGCGATATCTACGAGGTTTAGTCTTCCCCCGATCACGATCATTATGGCGACGAATATCACGACAAAACCAGTCTGCGCAGGGCCATCAATGAATTGCGAGATCGCGACTTTTTGATGCGCACGCAGGGTAGCGGAGGCTAGACGCGCTAGTGAAACGGGGATCACAGACCAAAACATGATCTGCATCAACGGTATCACGTCAGAAGAGTGAAGAATGCCCCGGCATACAATATCGATATACTTATGTAGTAAAGTCGAAAGGCTCACGGATATTACAAGCACGATAATGAAACACGATACGACAGATCCGCGAGCTTCGGAATCTTTTCCAACACGCATGTTTCCGGCTATCGCCCTGACCACCACAACATCGAGGCCGCCAATGGCCACATAACCAAGGAACTGTATGGTAGACGCCGCCAGTCCAAATAGCCCAGAACCCTGAGGACCGAAGCGGCGTGCTATCATCCAGCTCAGTGCGAAGCTTACAGCCGCTCCGAGAAGGCGAAACCCAAACGCAACTAAAGACTGCCCCGCCAGTCGACCAGATCCAAATAAACTGATTATGTTTTTCATATGTTACGTTTGGCTATCATCGAGACATAGACTGAAGTAAAAAGATAGGGTGAGGCCGCTTGGCATCGCTAGATGTAAGTCGTAGGCGGTTCGCGATTGATAAAATATAAAATTCGATGCGCTTTTCCTTGGCGGGCGTCTGTAAGGTGTCGAATCCACTGTTCAGTCCTAACGGCATTGATTTACCGGCCGACACTGGTATAGGCGATCCCACGGCGTGCCATCTCGTCGGGGCGGTAGACGTTGCGCAGGTCGATGAGCACCGGGTGCGCCATCGCCTTGCCCAGCCGGTCGATGTCGAGCCCGCGGAATGCGTCCCATTCGGTCATCAGCACGGTCGCATCCGCCCCGGCGACGCAGTCGTACGGGTCGGTCGCATAATCGACTTCGGTCAGCACGAGCTTCGCCTGCTCGACGCCCTCGGGGTCGAACGCGCGGATCTTTGCGCCGGCGTCCTGAAGCGCCTGGACCACCGCGATCGCGGGTGAATCGCGCATGTCGTCGGTGTTCGGCTTGAACGTCAGGCCGAGGATCGCGATCGTCTTGCCGCGGACGCTGCCGTCGCACGCGGCGACGACCTTGCGCGCCATCGCCCGCTTGCGCTGGTCGTTCACCGCCGCAACGGTCTCGACGATCCGCACCGGCGTGCCGAAGTCCTGCGCGGTCTTGATCAGCGCGAGCGTATCCTTCGGAAAGCACGATCCGCCATAGCCCGGGCCGGCGTGGAGGAATTTCGAGCCGATCCGGTTGTCGAGGCCGATGCCGCGCGCGACGTCCTGGACGTTCGCGCCGACCGCCTCGCACAGGTCCGCGATCTCGTTGATGAAGGTGATCTTGGTCGCGAGAAAGGCGTTCGCGGCGTATTTGATCAGCTCGGCGGTGCGCCGCGCGGTGAACAGCAGCGGCGACGAGTTGATGAACAGTGGGCGATAGATCTCGGTCATCACCGCGCGCGCCGCCGCGTCTTCGGTGCCGACGACGACGCGATCGGGGAATTTGAAGTCTCGGATCGCCGCGCCCTCGCGAAGGAATTCGGGGTTCGACACGACGGCGAAACGCGCGTCGGGATTGGCCTCGTGGAGAATGCGCTCGACCTCGTCGCCGGTGCCGACAGGGACGGTCGACTTGGTCACGATGACGGTGTCGCCGGTGCACGCCCGCGCGATTTCCTTCGCGGCGGCAAAGACATAGCTGAGGTCGGCATGGCCGTCGCCGCGGCGCGACGGGGTGCCGACGGCGATGAACACCGCCTCGGCGTTGGCGACCCCGGCGGCGAGGTCGGTGGTGAAGGTCAGGCGGCCGGCGCGGGCGTTGCCGGTGACAAGCTCGGCGAGGCCGGGCTCGAAGATCGGCATGACCCCGGCGCGAAGCCGCTCGATCTTCGACGGATCATTGTCGACGCAGACGACATCGTGGCCGAAATCGGCAAAGCACGCTCCTGAGACGAGCCCGACATAGCCCGCGCCGATCATCGTTATCCGCATGCGCGAATGCCCTCCGCCTATGTGCTGCATCGCGGTAGCAGCGGCGGCAGACGAAGGGAAGCTCACGCCACGATAGACTTTCGGACGGCATGCCGGCGCGGATTATCCTGGGGCGTGGACATTGAGCGGAGATTAAAATGCGGTTGTTGATCACGCCGGCCACGGTCGTGGCGACGCTCGCCGTGGCGCAGCAAGCAGCCGCACGCAGCCGATCCCCGCTACGGCCGACGAGCCCGACGTTCCGCCAGCCTGCGGCTTCAAAGTCCGTCGGCTAGATCATGCGGCTTGGCCACCTCCTTGCACGGCAGCGCTATCTAATGTAATTAAAGAAAGCGTATATATTGATCTTCTGAAATTATGATGGCGACTTACTCATGTTGAATCATACCAGACTTCGCGACACTACGTCCAAAATCTCGAAGTTGGCACCTGTAATGATGCTCTCGGCGACGGTATGCGCTTGGCTCTTTTCTGGACTAAGAGCTAGAAGCCGATTTGGTGGCAAGCGACTTTATTTTGTCGATGACGGACATGGATTTACTGCAGATATGCCATTAAGCGCAGCGAAAACACACGCGAAACGGTGGGGTGGCATCGTAGTTAAATCCACGCAAGTCAACAAAGGCGACTGAATGGTCTCTCCCGGTATTTAAGACCGGTGGCCGGAGGGCGACTTGCGGCTGCCACGTGGACAGCTCCTCGGACGATCAGTTTCGCACTTTAATTCTTGATCCAAGGCCCCGCCTTTTTGCTATATTGCTTCGCTCAAGAGAGTATGTAGGCGCTGTCATTGGATAGTTTGACGGCAAACGGTATCGCTCCCTGTATTCCTGTGGGGTAATTCCCAGACTAGCTAAATGGCGGCCGAGTGATTTATACGGCTTGCCATTGACCATTGAGAGAATGTAATCTGGCGATGCAAGGCTTTTTCGAACCGATGTGGCCGCGTCATAAACTTCACTGTCAACGTCGGCAGCTTTGTCAGGGAATGACGTTGTCGCTGCCCTGAGCGCTGCATGGGTTGACGTAATCAAGCTGGGCAGTTCTTCGGGTTTAACGTGATTATGCTCAACATAGACACTCAATAACGCTAGGGTGTGTCGAATGGTGTCGTTATTATCGTCTTTCATCCGTAGCTGCCTCTTGATGATGCCTTGACTAAGACCACGTGAGTCTTCCTTAGGGATAGCTTATGGTCCTGGCAGGCTGCCTATGTCGAGGCATCATTACCTTTATCCGCCCGCGACCGGTGTTGCCACTCCAGACATATGCGCTTTTGATAGGCACTGCAGCTCACCGCGCTCCTCGCCTCATAGCCCCAATAACCAGAGTTATTATATTGCCGCTGCAAGAAGCATCGGCCACCGACATCCCGCTGAACTCAGCGAGATGCGCCATTGACCGCTCCGACTTTCGGTCGAGCGCTTCGATGAGTGCCAACGCCGCCGGATCGGTGCCTCCCCATGTTCGATGATCGCGTGCATAGGCCCAAATCGGCCCGGTTTCGATGCGTCGTCGTCCCTGATCGACCACCGGTACAGTCGTCTGTTCGGCGAACAGCACCGGCCGTGTCTCGGTATGGCTAGCAGGCGGTCGCGCGACGCGATCAGCCCGCAAACGGCCCGGCTGGTCTAGCCTGCCAAGGTCGAGCGCTCGAGGGCGACGCTTTGGCGAAAGCGGATCTGGTCTGCCGCTAGAGCGGCATATGATAAGCGTCCGTGGAAACTTACACTTGGGCGACCACTGCATCAGTCGGCAGACCGCCTTCGACGATCGGGGGGGGCGGTGCCCCCGCCTTCACCAACTAGCCTTCATATGACCGGCAGAAATAGCGCGGCGGCGGGTCACCACCACCCGGAGGCTTGATCGCGTATTCGTTAGCGGCAACCGCGATAGGCTCGACCCGCTTTGCACTCTCGTCACCGATCGACGCGGCGCTGTCAACTGTATTACCATCGAGGCGGCCGAAATCCGAACGGCGCCAACGTCGCTCGACCGTCGTGACGAACCTTGCTACTGGCATATCATCGTGCCCGGACCTTTGCGGGTGTGATCCTCGCGGCTGATTTGTCCACTTAAGGCTTATGATGCAACATAGGGTCGTTCTACCCGGGTACTCGAAGGATCCACCCCATTCTAGGAGGTCGGTCAGGGCTCTGCGCCTCCTAGGGCAGATGGGAATCGCTGCTATATGTGGCGCGGCAGCCGTATTACTACCTCAACAGTACTATCTCACCCTTGTTATCCCGATTATTGTTCTTGCCTTATTATCCCTTTGGATGTTGCCCGATATTGGTAGGTATCCGGCAGCGATGCTCAGGACACTTTTTAAGACGCATTTATATAGCTTTCTGCTATGGCCCTCGTACGTGGCATTAAGTCTTCCAGGGCTCCCTTGGATCACCCCAACCCGACTTATTTTGTATACCTTTAGCGCCGTCTTGGTGTTCAGCCTTTCCGTGTCGGGAGACTTGCGCCAATACCTGCAACATCGACTTCGTTCTTCCGGATGGATCTGGATCAGCTTTCTCACGTGGGAAGCTATCCAGGTGGTGACAATACCCATATCGGACGATAAATCTTCGTCTTTAACTGCATTCATCAACACACAAGTTTATCTGCTATTTCCACTTATTGGTGCCCTGACGGTTTTCCGTGACAAAGTCGAGGCTGCGCGTGCCATTAATATTTTAATGGTTTCGGTAGTAATACTGTGTTTCATCGGCCTCTTGGAATACAAGATGCAGATGCCACCGTGGGCTGAGCACATCCCCCATTTTCTTCGGATAGATCCCGTCCTACTCAGCACCATCCTAAGCTCCCAAGCGCGATCCGGAAATGGGCTTTATCGAGTTCGTGCGACTTATGCAGTAAGCCTGTTATTCGCCGAAGTATTAGCAGTCATGATCCCTTTCTTTCTTATGAAGATAATTTTCCCGTCTCGGCCGTTCGTGCGAACGCTTTCTCTAATCAGTCTTCCATTAATAATGTTTACTATCGTTCGCACGCAGTCACGGCTGGGTATTGTAGGAGGATTGGTATCGACTGCGGTCTATTTAATGTTTGTTGCCTTTAAGCGTCTAAAATCCCATCCCACTAGTTTAGTGGCTGCGTCGGTTTTTTATGCTGCCCCCATCGGCCTCGTGTTGTTCCTTGGTGTCATTGCCAGTAGTCATACACTTTCTCAGTCAGTACTCGGGGGTGGCAGTCAGGCTGCCAGTGACGCCTCGCGGAAAGAGCAACGAGATCTAGCGTTGACCAGAGTCCTTCACAACCCAATCGGGTATGGGCCGGGCCGCAGCGGCGAGGTACTGGGATATGTCGGTGTCAATGGCTTAAACACTGTGGATAGCTATGTAATTACCTTGTTAATGGATACAGGAGTGATTGGCCTGCTTAGTTTTGGCGCGATCTTTGTCCTTACTGCCTTCAGTTGCGCAAGGGCATATATTCAGCTTGAGGTTGCCGAGAATGACTTGCGTGCCCCTATTGCGGCGATGCTAAGTTCTTTTCTTGTTATAAAACTCGTCCTGTCTGAAACTAATAATCACACCTTAATGTTTATCATGGTTGGTCTAGCGCTATCGCTAAATAAATACGGAGAACTTCAGTCGAGTTTGCAACATGGTAAATACATTGCGAAGACAACATAATGGAAAGTCCGATTGCCCGCCCTCGTCAGTGGATGTCTATGTTCACTCGAAAGGAGAAGCTAAAATGGTAATGAGACCGAGGCCCACCTCCTTGTCGAGCAGATCCAAGCCCAGTTCGCCGTCCTTCGCTGGATGAGCGTCAGACGGTCGTCGGACAAGCTGACCGCCGAGATCACCCAGCTCGAGCTGCTGTTCGAGGACGTTGAGGAGGGCTAAGCCGAGCGGATCGCTCCAGGGCGGTATCGGGGTCGGTGAAGCCTATCCATCGTCATCCGTGGCGTCGCCCATTGCCGCCGCACTTCCCGCGTGGGCAGAACCTGCATCGTCCCGGCGACGCAGTCCCGATCGCGTCTGAAGGGCTGCGCCGGATCGGCGTGCTCAAAACATCGAGCGCGACATCAATGAACTCCTTCCCGAGAGTCGCCGCGCCATCCGCGCCGAACGCACAGTGCCGCTGCTCGCCGATCTGCGGGTCTGGATGGAGAGCGAACGCCGGCGCCTATCCGGCAAGAACGACCTGGCGAAGGTGCTGCATCGCGCCCTCGGACGCTGGGGTGCGCTTGCCCGGCTCACCACCGACGGCCGCCTTGCGATCAACAAGAAAATCGCTGAACTTATTCGTTGCGGCATCGTTGTCCCCCGCAGGAACTTCCTGTTCCTCGGTTCCGACAAAGACAGGTAGCGCGGAGCCATCATCTACGCCGCGCTCGGGACCGCCCGCCTTGGCGGCATCGATCCGAAGTCTGGCTTATGGACGTCCTCGATCAACTCGCCCGTGATCTCGGTCGCAGCCAGCTCGACCTCTAGGAACTAGCACAGCTCGTCATTGACCGCTGTTCCGCCGTCCACGCGCCGCTCCGAGGCGACCGCTCATGCTCTGGAACTGGCGGAAACCCGCGACTCTCGCCATCGCCGCGTAGATCAGCTTACGATTACGGATCGGGCGGCGGCTTTGTGGAGCAGTGCTTTAAGCTTTGAGAAGGCGTTCTCGATCGGGTTGAGGTCGGGCGCGTACGGTGGGAGGAAGATCAGCCTGGCACCGCTCGCCCCCATGGCTTTGCGGATTGCGGCACCCTTGTCGGCTGGCAGGTAGTCCATGATGACCTCGTCGTCGGGGCTGAGCGTCGACAACAGGATTTACTCGGCAAAGGCGCGGTCATGCCCGTCAGCCACAGCGCGCCGGTTACTGTCGGGGTCGTCCAACGTCCATGGCACGCTCATTCACAGTCGTGCCCCTCGCGGTTCCGGCCCGTGAAGCCGCGCCATCTTGGGACTTGCTCGGGTCTCGTTGATGAACACAAGGCGGTGCGGGTCGAGGCCGAGCTGGCCTTCGAACCACACACAGCGCTTTAGGACGTCGGAACGATCCTGCTCCGCTGCATAGCCGGACTTTTTTTGAGCGTGATCCTCCTGCGCACGAAGAACCGCCACGAGGTGGGTGCGAAACCAGGAAAACATCGATTGACATGTGGGACATCCCATCCACTAGGCACTCGAGTCTAGGGTTTTATTATAAAGCGTGAGCGGCGGTCGAGCGGCCTCGCGCCGGGTGAACTCCCCGAGATTCGCACTTCGTCGCTCAAAACGAAGATGCGCACCGAGACAACGCTACGCCAGATATATCCAGTCTTGCTGACCAAACCGAGGCTCGACGTGGGTCGGCCTAAACTGCTATAAGAATCCATGTCCTCTAAAACTTGTGCCTCGCGCTTTGCTCTCCTACCGCATTCGGCCTCCATGGAAAACTGCGAAGGTCAGGTATCGGCGCTTTTGGAGGTTATATGAGATTTCAGGCCGGAACACTACTGGGCCAATCGATTGAGCCTCACCGCGGTGCCTGCCCGATCGCGAGTACAGGAACCTTGAACCCAAATTTACTAAAGTCGGCGAAGGTCTGCTTATTAATAGCCGCGTTAGCGCTTTCAACTACAACACGTGCTGCGATACTATCCGTAACGAAGTCAACCATTGGGCAAGTCTTTGATCGTGCCGAGAGTGGCGACACTCTAAGGCTGATTGGCGACTTTGATCGAATAGAACTCAAAGGCCGGAACTTCGCTCCCGCGTTGGTGATCGACGGCGATAAGGCCACTTTCCAAGACACTCTATTAATTCGGGACGTGCAGGGATTAATTCTGCATGGGGGCTTATTTCGATCCAATTCAGGGAGCACCGCCCTTGGTCGATGGATCTCCGTATATGGGGGCTCACGGATTTTAATAGACCAAGTTCGAATTGAGGGTGCAGGAACTGGTCGCGGTATTTTATTCACATCGACCAAGAATGCCTCGGTTATAAATAGCTTGTTCGTCCACCTCTCGGCTGGTGTCGGCTTTATTGACGTCGATGAGGGATATATTTATAATAATATATCAAGTCGATCGACAAGTGACGGTTTTAATGTAGTAGCAAGTCACCACGTAAAAGTAAGCTCAAACACATGCGCCGATACAAACCGTTCGGAGGGAGCGCACCCGGATTGTGTTCAGATGTGGAGCCTCACTGGTCATGTTCCTCTTTCGGATATTGAGATAAGCAATAATCTAGCGTCCGGTGGAACACAAGGGTTTACATTGTTTAATCCTAAAGACGGCGGTGCAGATCGAGTTAGTATTATTGGTAATAGAATAGACACAACCTTTCCACAGGGCATTGCTTGTTATAACTGTAGAGATAGTGAGATCAGTGGAAATCATCTTTCAACGATGTCGGGAGCAAAAAACTCCACGACAATACACGTGTTTGGTGGTGAAAATAACCGAGTAGCACATAATATTATGAATGAGCCTAGTGGAAAGAACTATGAGGGGGTCGGAGCTAATCCCGTTTGGAGCCTGGGATTACTTGTGGATGGGACCTTCGGCTTTAATAAGGACGAGGTCGCACGAGTGCGTGAATTGATCTCAAAAAAGCTGACTTCGTTTTAATCCGAAAGATAGGACTGAAGCGTGGACTCAAACGTAGTAAAGGGCGCCGAATGGGAATAGTCGGTTCTATCATTGAAAAGGCTCGCTTACGCATTCTTCTTCGTAACGAGTATGAGAGTCTGAGCTTGAGGCGGTGGTTTTCCAATAGCTTCGATGTTGATGTCGGCCTCTATAGCTATGGATGCTTCGATAGGTGGCGCGTACCACCGAGGACGCGTATTGGTCGCTATTCCTCGTTTGCTAAGTCGGCGCGAGTACTGGATGCCAATCATCCAGTTGAAGCGCTTTCCACTCATCCGTTTCTTTACGAAAAGCGCTTTGGCTTGGTTTCGTCAGAACTTCCAGCACCACAGCTAATGATAATTCAAGATGATGTCTGGCTTAGTCACAACGTTACCGTCACTCCATCATGTAAATTTATAGGCCGTGGTGCAATAATTGGTGCCGGAGCCGTGGTGACTAGTCGTGTCGAGCCGTACACTATTGTTGCAGGAACACCAGCAAAGATAATTCGTTACCGATTTGACCAAAAGACTATTGATGCGATTGAGGAAACAAAATGGTGGGAGCTTACGAAGGAGGAGCTTAGTGATCTGGTAAAAACTTCACCCTTAGCGGTCTTCCATCCAACTGTTTCTTCCCTTGCAAGATTATTAAGTTCCGGAATGGGATAGTTAAGGAGTGTGAACGGACGACCTTGAGAATAAAGAGACATACTGTATGATTTATAAGATAGAAAAATGAGGATACAGTCACTATCAGGAAGATATCTTGTTAATAATGATCTACGTTTAGACGGTAACTTGTTTACCATTCTTCGATTTGTCTTGGCCTCTGCTGTGATATTCTCGCATGGATTTGTCTTAACGGGTCAGGCTAACAACGACCCAACAAGGACTATCTTTTCGTATCCATTTAGTACATTTGCGGTGATACTCTTTTTTGCGTTAAGCGGCCTACTTGTTACTGGAGGACTAGTCCGAAAGGGAATTACGGTATTCATCAAAGCAAGAGCATTTAGGCTATTGCCGGGACTACTTGTTATGCTTTTGACGACAGTTGCTCTCGGTTTTGGATTCAGCTCCGATGATCTCGGACATTACCTACGCGAACCATCGATCTATAAGTATTTATTTCGGAATGCCTTATTAATTGGCAAGTATTACTCAGTGGAATCGGTTTTTAACGATGTTACACTCAAGAATGTTGTGAATGGGTCCTTGTGGACAATTCGTAGAGAAGTCTTATGTTACGGGCTGCTCGCTGTTCTTCGAGCCACAGGGCTTTTGCAAAATAGGACGGCACTGTTGATTGTGTTGGTTGTAGGCATTATCGTCGATTGCTCAATCCCTATAGAGGTCGCTGAATCCTATGGGCCATTACGTCACCTTATCCTCGCTTTTTTTACGGGCGTTATAGCTTATTTATATAGAGAGAAAATATATCTCTCCTGGCCTCTTGCGGCCCTGTTTGTCGTAGTTGCACTAGCTACTAAACGAGGAGAACTCGGGACGCAGCTTGTAGCCTTTTCATTTATATATCTTATGCTCGTTACCTCGATCCTTGTTCCAGATGCAATAAAGAAAGTAAGTTCGCGTTTGCCCGATTACAGCTATGGTTTGTATATCTATGGATTCCCGGCTCAGCAGGCTATTATTCAATCTGGCTTAGGGGTGTCCCCATATCCGAATATGTTTTTCTCGATTGCTATTTCGCTGATGTTCGCTGCTATCTCTTGGCACTTGGTTGAACATCCTGCTCTTAGATGGGCTCGACGTTGATCAGAATGATAAAAAACGCCGACCGCGACAAAATTGTACATCTCATGAAGCGTTGACTGAGTGGCTTGGTGATTGCGGACACTGGGTGGTTGCCAGTCTTGATGAGTGGCAGCTCGAAGCAGAGCTGCCTGAGGCCGTCTGCGTGCGCATTGATTTTGTTAGCGAGGGCTAGCGGTCCGCGTATCGTCGTATGATACCTGTGTGACTAAGGCATAACGCCCTATCTTTGAGACGACTGGCGCCACCTACCAGGCGAAGGCCTAGCCCAGCCATACGCAATCGGTAACGAGGGTAGCGGAAGGTGACATTGGCTTAGCAGAAGATCGATAGATCCTACCGTATTTCGTGGCAAATATAGTAATGGTCAACGGGGGGCGAGCTAAACCCCCGTTGGCAGCCCGCCGGATGCCGTTTTATAGGGCACCGCCTCGCATGGATGGCGACCTAGGCGCGGGCAAATTGTAGATAACCCTCGGATTGGCCTAAGCGCGTTCGAAGATGGGCCAACCTACCGAGCGCACGATTATGATTTTCGACCTTTGAACACGAGCAATGCAATTGTCGCGGCAATCACTAGATCGAGCATACCAGACTTAACCAAAGACCCCGCCAGACGGATTGGCCAGGGGGACGCCTCGTGAAAATTCAAATCTCCCCCATAGTAATTTGCAGCGAACAACACCGCGACTAGGATGAAGACGACGCTCAGGCGCATAAATAGCGACAAGCGCACTTCTAAAATAGACCGTCTATGAAATGATACATTCTCACCGACCGGAGATTGAACAGAACGCAGATGCCTATTCTGCATAAATGTTTTCGTCAATGACGTTCGGCGAGACCGCCTACTCAAAAGGCCATAGTCGGGGATTTCTCACATCAGCTGCGAGCAGCGAGAATTCGTCACTAACGCCCGTCCTCGCAGTCGATCTAGAATTATCAGACAGCCGTCGGCAAAATATGCCAGCGCCGACTGATCTGGCCCCCGTCCATTTTGATCAGTTCAGGCGGACGCAGGCGAGTAGAGACTACCACCGATCGCCTGGCATAAAATTCAGCTCTCATGATTACCCGTCAGCGGTAAGCATCGAAAACCGATCACATCCTGCGCCATGCTCGATATGCCGAAAAGCAATGATCCTCGTCGATCCACTCTTCCTGAGGCTGACAAGACCGGTAATTTGCTGCGGTGCAACGGGAGGGGTAGAAACTAATGAATGCCGGGTCTATCGGTACGTATGATAGGATTAAATCCATCGGCCGGATATCGGCTTTTCACCGGCAAATCGGTGGCGGAAGTCATGGATCGTCATCGTGGCTCCGGCCCGGGGTTCGACCTGTGGCGTATCTCGCTATCGCTTTTGGTAATCCTGCTGCACTCGTTCCACGTGAGCTATGAGCATCCGCCTCATATCGCTACAGGTCCGTTCGGACCAGTCTTTGCTGCCGTGCTGCCCATATTCTTCTCTCTGAGCGGCTTTTTAGTGACTGGCAGCGCCCTTCGCACCCGGTCGATACGCGTATTCCTTAGCTTCAGAGCGCTTCGGATCATTCCAGCGCTCGTGACCGAAGTGACGCTAGCGGCGCTCATTATAGGTCCGTTGCTCACCACACTGCCGCTCATAGCCTACTTCAATGATCCCCGGACACACGTATATTTCGGCAATATCATCGGCTGGATTCACTTCGCGCTTCCTGGCGTGTTCGAGCACAATCCACGACCTGGAGTGGTCAATCAGAACCTTTGGACGCTTCACCCTGAATTGATTTGCTACGCCGCGATGGCGCTCTTGATGGCGACCAGCCTCGCATATAGGCGCACTTTCTTGACGATCCTCTGGGCTATCGGCACTGTCGCGGCGGCAGCGATCAACATCCGTACCGATGCATGGGAGCTTCACGGAACCTACCCTGGACCCGTGCTTGTCTACTACTTTCTCACCGGCATCGTCGCCTATCACTGGCGCCACCTAATTCCGGTCAACCGCTGGCTGTTCGTCGTCGCGGTAGCGGTGGCTTACCTGCTGCTTAAGCTGCCCAACACTACCTTCTTTGCTGAGCCGTTCCTCGTCTATATCATGATATTCGTCGGTATGCAGAAAATGCCGAGCATCGGCTTCCTGCAGCGCGGGGACTATAGCTACGGCATGTACCTTTATGCCTATCCAATCCAGCAGACCCTCGTTCTGCTGTTTCCCGCGACACGCGAGTGGTACTACAACTTCGTTCTTGCAACCGTAGCCTCGCTCGGAGTCGCGATGATCTCGTGGCACCTCATCGAAAAGCCGGCGCTCAGCCTCAAGCGGTTCGTTAGGGGGCGGCCGAAGCCGATTATTTCGACCACCGAGCCGTGACCGCAACGCCGAGCCTGCTACCGTAACGGACTAGGACGTCGGTCGAGAAGAACACCAGCAGGGCAAATACGAGATAGCGGTAGCGTAGTGTCGGCTGAACCAGCATGAACGGCAGAAGCGTTACCCCGACTAGACTGGCAGCATAGCAGTAACGGAAGTCGAGCCGGACGATCGCGTTGACGATCCCAATCACGCCGAGGCCGGAGATGAGCCAGTTAAGAGCCTGCTTCGTGCTATTGCCGCTGCCCGTATTGGAGAACATCGTCCAATACCAGCGCGGCGGAAACAGCGTTTGAACAAAGTGGCGGACCGCAAGCCGGAACGTCTCGGCGGGGTGAGCAGCCATCCACGAGGACGTCGCCGCGCCAAGTTGCTTGGCATAGAGGACTTCCCCGCCAGCGCGCTCCATTGCTTCATAGCCTCCGCCATCCTCATAGGGATGAATCGCCTGGTGCCGGGCAAAATACGCCTGCCGTTGGTCGCTGGTCGTGACAGCCTCGGGATAGAAGGCCAATGCCATCTCAAGCCCAAAGTTACTTCGCAGTATGATTGGGCTGCCCATCTGGCAGAAGTTGCGGATTGTCCAAGGGGCGAACACGGCGATGGCGGCAATTAGGGCAGCTGCCACGGTTCCCACCCATCGCCGTGGTGAGATGTTGCGAAACATGAACATAGCTGCGCAGACGATCCCAGCTAAGCCAAAGTTGGGCTGGATGAAGAACAAGAGGGCGAGTGCGATGGCCAGTCCGACAATCCTGGGCCAGTCCGCCGGCCTGCCATCCGCCGTGACGAGTAGAAAAAGAAAGATCGACGCTGCTGCGACCGCAAGACCTCCATCCCAAACCCGGAACCAGCTGACCTCGAGCGCAAAGTTTAGTGGCACGACGCAGATGAAGGCGATCGCAACGACCCTTGCTAGCGGTGGCGAACCCATGGCCCTGAAGCTTAGGTCGAAGAACCAAATCGATATTCCGATTAGCAGCAAAGACCATAAGGTGAGCACGTCATCCGCGATCCTCGTCTGGAAACCGAGAATTCTGTAGACTCCACCGGCTATCAGGGGCGGAATCGGCATAACGTGGGCAGTTGGCCCCTGCCCTTGACGGAAGGCATCGCCGATCACTCCATGCTCGGCGACGTCTCGCGCGACATTCAGCGCCTCGCCTATACTCAGTGTGGGCGATATGCTGTAGCGCAGCCATGCCAACCGTAGGACCAATCCCAGTATGAGGAGGGCTCCAACTATCCAGCGCGACTCCAAAAAGCGGTTGACGCTACCTTCAACACGCGACTGCACTATCATCGTCGCCCTCCGAAATACCTTGGCATGGGTGGTATCAAATCGCAGATTGAATGGCTATGGGCCACGAGGCGGCTTATCGGGAGGGTGACAGAGCAATGGCTCGGTCGTCCGCCGGTTTTCGCCGACATCGGCACCGACCTCTACGTCATAGTCGACGGCGACGCTACCTACCAGGCAGGGTTCCGCCGCGTCTCGTCGACATGCTCGCCTGCGATCAGCTCGACATCATCGTTGAAACCCGTGCCAGCGACATCGCCCCGCCTACCAGTTGGGCTACGGGCTGCTGATGCGGATTTCGGCTGCCGACCGCAAATTACGATAGAGAGGCGGTCTCGTTCTCGAGGCAGCAGTCCTCTTGATTGCACCTTGCCCTGTGCGTCTCGGCAGAGCTCTTTCGGGCCGAGACATCGTGGTCAGCTTCAAATGTGCAGATTTAGAATCATGCTTATCCTGCAGCGCCCCTGAGAGCCTGAACGAAAAGTAGTTGAGCGATACCAGTAGGTTGTGATTCACCGTCGTTGTCGAGACGATAGGAGAAGAACTTGCCTTGGACTGATACCGCTCGCCGTCAGCATATGCGCAAGGGGGGGCGCTATCCAAGCGATTTACGGGATGCGGAATGGGCGTTGATCGAGCCGCTGTTTCCGGCAGCCCGCAGCGGCGGGCGTCGTCGCACGACCTGCCTTCGGGCGGTGATGGATGCGATCATGTATATTGCGTCGAGCGGTTGCGCCTGGCGGATGCTGCCCAAATGCTTTCCGGCGACGTCGACAGTGCGCGGCTATTTCTACAGCTGGCGGGATAGTGGGCTGCTGACGACAATCAACCACTTGCTGGTAATGGCAGCACGCGAACAGGCCGGCCGCGAGGCCTCACCCAGTGCTGGCGTTATCGACAGCCAATCGGTCAAAACAACGGAAAGCGGCGGAATTTGCGGCTATGACGCCGGCAAGAAGGTGAAGGGCCGCAAACGCCATATCATCACCGATACCTGCGGCTTTCTGGTGTTTATCCTGGTCCATGCCGCCGACATTCAGGACCGCGACGGCGCTGTCGATGTCCTCAAAGCCATCCGTTTCCGTTTCCCGTTCCTGCGCCATGTGTTTGCCGATGGTGGCTATGCCGGTGACAAACTCAAGGCCGCGCTTGAAGGCCATGGCAGCTGGACCCTCGAAATCATCAAGCGCTCCGATACCGCCAAGGGCTTTGTGCTTTTGCCCCGCCGTTGGGTTGTCGAGCGGACCTTCGCGTGGCTGGGCCGCTGCCGACGTCTCGCCAAAGACTGGGAGCGATCCATCGAAAGCGCCACGGCATGGGCAACCATCGCCAGCATCCGAATGCTCACACGCAGAATCGCAAGGCTCTCAACTCATTGATGTACTTTTGAATCGGGCTCTGAGGCAACAGGACCCGAGCGTCTATCGTGGAGGGCTAAATTGATGAAGAAGGGTCTGCTGTTTCTTTCTAAGCGACCGACAGACGTCATTTCGATTACCTGAGAAGGTCGGATGCCGTTAGGCGTACGAAAGTCCGAGATGCGTGAAGCCCCGAGACTGCGCTACGAGATTTCTCGTCTAGTCGGAATCGTGGCCGTGACGAACGATTGGACCTGGCGCTGACATCGCTGCGACGAGGTCCCGCGCCTCAGTGCCTCGATCGGGTCTGGCTGGTGTCGGTGTAGGTGTCCTGGTTGGTGTAGCCGATGCTGTTCGTCGTCGCATCGGAAGCAGCGAAGATCGTCAGCGCGGCCGAGGCCGGCGTCGTGATCGCGAGCGCTGCAGCGAGCGCGGCAAGTGAGGCGGCGGTGGTGCGGTTCGTCAAAATTCTCCGGGAACTGATCTTTGGTGCTCTCCCGGAGAATATGAGCAAGGACCGTGCCAATACGTTACGATAACGTAACGTGTTGATTTAGGACATCGACGGCACGCATCCGCAGGACCATTTCGCCTTCGATCACGAGGACAATCGGCGTGACTTCGGTTATTCGGGTCATATCACGTAATGAGAGTCCAGCATTCTTGCACGCAAATCTCATCGCTCTGTGTCGCATAACACCAAACTCTAGTAATGTATTCCCGCGACCCTTTGGGCGACACGCGCTGCTGGACTTGTACCTCCTTGTCGCCAATGCCGATTTTGGGTCCCGTAAAGGCTGCGCGGTAATCCGCTCGGCCGGTGGCTGTCCGTCAGCTTCAAAGAGACATAACCCAATTCCCGACACTCACGCCATTGCTGGGTCATCCCAAATCGGATGCTCGTTCACCGACTACTGCGGGGCGCTGCTCAAAGCAGTCTGGCGAGCGTGACGGGTAATTCGTGGATACGCTCGACGGTTGCGATATAGCCCCTATCGGCGATCGCCGCGGAGCCGCCGGTGATGCCTATCTCGCCGACGCCGCGGTTATACATTGGCGTGTGCGGATTGGCCATATCGGTGCCGGGACCGCGCGGCGCAGGCGACATCCGTCAGTCTCCGGTAGAATGGCACGCCCACGCTATCGATCCCGTCGGACCCGAGGGTGTGTGCCGAACTACGTCAGGCTATGTTAGTGTTCACATTCTATTAGCCACCAATAGTCGGTTATTCCGATGTTCCTGGTGGGCCATAATAGTCAGGTCATACGTATAGCTCTTATGACTAATCAAATGTGGCATACTGGCCTTGGCGTCCTCGCCGTACTCTGGATTGGTGAATTACTGATTCAGTCTTCGTTAACCTAACTACCGGGCCTATTCTCTGGTGTTGCGAGATGTATTATGACCCTTTGCCGCGCATACCTCCCTATCTTAGCGATTCTCTCCACTTTTATCATGTCTGAGCCAAGTCTGGCCAGTATTATGAGACCTCATGCAAGGGGATTAATTTCGTCGAAGAATGAGTTAGCATTTGAAATCAACAAGCCGATGTCTCCCATGCGTGGCACCGCGTCAACAATAACCGTAGTTCAGCAAAGCAATGTTGGACCCTTAGTCGAGGTTTTTATAATTGGATCGACATTGCTGACCTTCAGTCTATTAGCCCGGCGAGGATCGCGGTCACGCTGGCCACGTTGAAGCTGATTGTCCTCGCGAAAGGTGGATAGATTTCCGAGCCGGAGGCAGGAATGCGCTTTTCCAGACCCCGCAACTGCGCGACTGATTCTGTCTGTTTTACAGCAACGTCGAGAGGTTTTAGTTCCTCTGACAGTCCTGCCAGGGACCGCCAGAGATGAACTTGCTGACGATATCCGAACCATCCGATTTTTGTCCGTCCAATCGAGCGGCCGCCCGCCAGGCGACCGCTCGACAGAATCGGATTGACCAGTCGGAGTACTCTTTATGCTCCAGCAGCCTCACCGACTGTTGACAATCAATCAGTGCGGCCGGGGAAACGGCTCAGCAGGCATAGACCTTCGCGCTCTGCCGGCGAAGGCGAAAGCCGATCAGGCCGAAGCCCGCGACGAGCAAGCCCCAAATCTGCGGCTCAGGAACAACCGACAGCTCGGTCGAGAAGCCCCCAGTGGAGACTGCGCGGAAGGTGTTGATCGACGAGTCCGAATTGACGCGCGTCAGAAACGGAGTGATCGCGGTCAACGCCAGTGCGAAGTCCTTGTCCAGCGACTCATCGAACGTGCGAAGATCAGATGTATACGTGACCGCGGGCTTGGGCGGGGTTGATGCGGTCACCGAACCGGCGCTGCCTGCGGCAGTTCCAAAGATCTGGCCGCCGAGGAACTTACCCGACAACAGATTCGCGCCCGTCAGATAGACGTTGGTGCCGACAATGAGTGGCGTAAGACCCGTATATTTGAACGAGAACGTGCCGCTGTCCAGGCTTTGAATGAGCAGCCCGCCGAGGCTCAACGCGGGATTGTCGATCGCAATACCATCAAAGGTGAAAGCCGAGTTGAGGATGCCAAGCGAGGCTAACGGTCCGCCGACGAAGCTAAACTTCACCGCGGTCGCGCCTTTAAGGGTCGCAGTCGAGTTTGCCACGGTAAAAATTCTGCCGTCGTTACTGCCCGTCTTAAAATACAGCATGTTCGACCCGCGCCGGGTCGGAGTGTACGAGGCGAAGATTTCGGTCACAGCGGCAGCTGGCGTCGAAATCGAAAATTGCCCTGCGGCAACCAAGGTGATCATTGCAAGTTTCGCTGAGATATTCATGTTTTGCCCCTTTTAGTTTACCGACAAATTCGGCGAGGCTTTATAGGAGAGGCCTCGTCACCCACACACTGGCAATGTACAATTACGCACAATCCATGCCAAGTGGCCGGGACTGCATAAGTGTCTGATATCGTACAATCGTCTCAGCTCGTCAAACTGGGACTGTAAAGCATACCGACGCATTATGATTAAGTGGCACTAATAAGCGTTAAAATTATTTTAACTTGGGCATTGGCCAGCGGTGAAGGTGTGATAGCGGCCGTTGCATTCGGGCCGAACCCATTCCTCTTGTTCGTTTTGACAATTTGAACTGCGGCACGAATGCAGCAAGCGAGCCGGTCACTTCGACGTCGAGTGGTGGGCTGATGCCGGAGCCGCAACGAGACGTGGATCAGATTACCGCACGCGAGTGCTGGCGATCACTATTATCCGGATTCTGTCTAATAATTCGTCGGCTGGCTGTGGCGGAGGTCGCGTCGTGCGTGCTCGAGCGGGGGTGATGTCGCTCAGCCGTGTACCGGCTGTATCGACATCGGGATGATCAATCAGCCCAAGGTCGGGCGCTCGGCCCGATTTTAGCGCTCAGAAATTTACATCCGTGTTCAATGGCCGACCGCAAATCCTTGAGATTGGATTGTGATTAAATGACTGACGATGCGACGCCATCATGAGCGGCAATAACGATCGCCATCCTGACGCAATTGCGTCCCTCGGCTTTTGCACGATAAGGCGCTGGTCCGCCGCAGTCAGCAGGACGTGAGGCATTTCGGCCGACCCGCCAGATCGGGCCACCGCAGTGGCAACGTCGACACTGACAGTGACAACTTTGCTGGCGTGCGATGCGTCGGGATGTGGAATGGCCAGCGCTTCGATCGTTTGGCGGACGCGCTCGGCGCATAGTATCTCGGTGGTTGACGACGACCGTTGCAGGACGATTGCAAGCTCTTCGCCGCCGTATCGCGCCACCAGGTGCGCGGGGTCGTCGACGCCGGCTTCGGTTGCTCGTCCGACCGCCCGCAGGCAGTCGTCGCCTACCTGATGACCGAAAGCGTCGTTGAATTCTTTGAAGTTGTCGATATCGAGCATGATCAGCGACATCTCGGAGCTTGACCGGACCGTCTCCGACCATTCTTGCGCAAGCGCGATGTTCCACCTGTTCGGCTACCGGCTGATCCCGCGCATCCGCAACCTCAAGTTGCGCCGGTGTTCGTGATTAATCCCGACCCGGCCTACGCGCCTTTGGCCCCGCTGGTCGGTGGTAAGATCGACACGCGCCGTATCGAGCCTCACCGGGACGAGGTCCTGCGTCTCGGTGCCTCAATCGGCTCCGGTCTGGTGCCCCCTTCGGTAATCCTGAAGAAGATCGCCGCCACCCCGCGGCAGAACGGCCTGTCGCTCGCGCTGCGCGAGATCGGCCGGATCGAACGCTCGATCTTTATCTGCGACTGGCTGCTCGATCCCAAGCTGCGCCGGCGCTCGCACGCCATACTTAACAAGGGCGAAAGCCGCCACGCTCTCGCTCGTGCCGTCTTCCTCCATCAGCTCGGTGAACTCAGCAACCGGATCACCGAAACGATGGCCCACCGCGCCTCCGGGCTAAACTTCGTGGTCAACGCCATCATTCTGTGGGACACCGTCTACCTCAGCCGCGCCGTCCACTTCGTCGCCGACTAGGGCGTGACTATTCCGGATGCCCTTCTTACTTAAATCACGCCGCTCCCCTGGAGTTATATAGCGCTTACCGGCGACTATATCTGGAACGAAATTGACCAACCACTCGAACGCTACCGCCCGCTGCAAGCCAATCGGTTCAATCCAAAGACCTTCCTGTCGCTTTAGCGTCCATGGCTGAAGGAATTTCCACGGAGCCCCATAGTCGACGACATGGCCGCGCTTGCCGCTGGCATCAGCACGACCGCGATCGAGGGTCATCAGTTGCGTGCCACCCATGAACAGGTCGAGCCGGTTGTCACGCAGTCGGACCCGCAACCGGTGCCCGATCAGCCGCGACGGGACGGTGTAGAACACCATCCGCAGCGTGAACCCGCTCGACGAGGTGACGGTGACGATCGTCTCCTCCCAGTCGCAGGTTCGTCGCCCCGGCAAGGGTTCCAGCACCGCGCGCTCGGCCTCGATGCGCCTGACGATCCGGGCGTTCTGGCGCCCGACGATCTCGTCGATGAAGCCTCGATAGGCAGCGAGATCGGTGAAGTCGCTGCTGCCGCGCATCAGCAGCGTGTCGGCAACCGCCTTCTTCAGGTGGCCGTGCGGCTTCTCGAACGATCCGTTTTCGTGCGCGACGCCGCGGTTGTCGCGGCTCGGCACCATGCCGTAATGCGCGCAGAGCGCGTCGTACCGCGTGGTCGGGTCCGCGCGGGCATCGGCGTCGAAGTTACGGACCACCGCCGACAGGCTGTCGCTGCGGTGTTCGAGCGGTGCGCCGCCGAACGCCCACAGCGCGTTCAGCAGGCCTTCGGCCAGCTCCACGTAGCTCTCGCCGCCGAGCACCACGTGCGCACGCCCGAAGCCGCTGCACGCCAGCCGGAAGTGATAGAGGCGATGATCGAGGATCACACCGGCGATGGTGACGCCCAACGTGCCCAAATCGGTGAAGTCCAACAGCGCCATCCGTCCCGGGTCGTGGATCTAGCGGAAGATCACCTCGCGATCGGTGCCGTGTTGCGCTCTCCATGCTCGGATCCGACGCTCAAGCATCCGCCGCACGCCCGAAGCGAGGCCGCTATGCCGTCGCTGCAACTCTTCGAACACCGCCACCGCGCGCAACCCCGGTGCCGCCGTCAGCATCGGCACGACCACAGTGTCGAAGATATCCGCCAGCGGATTGGGCCGCCGCCGCATGCGAACCGGCACCTTGTGCGACGGCAGCCTGCCGTCCTGTTCGAAGCGATATCCGGACGCCGTGCTAAATGACGCCTTAGCTGCCGCGAAACGCAGCGCGTCTGTCTCTCGGAACTTCAGGTAGAGCCTCATCTGGTGATCGGTGACGTGTCGACCGGGCACGAACAGATCCCTCGACGAGAAAATCCATCCTAATATCCGGTCGGTCACGATCAGCGGACGACCTACCCCTTGCGGGGAAAGACGCTTTTGCCGGGGTCCGGCCTCCGCTCGGGCTACGCCCTCCCTTCAGCCGCACCCCGGCAAGCCGTTCTCATCCTGATTGACGCGCGTTCTCACCTGATTGTCGCGCAGCCGACGACGGAGGCGAGAACTGGGCCGTCATCTCCAGCATGATCGAAACCTGCAGCAATCTACGGCTGAACGAGCTTATGCCTTGGAGCTACCCCCCCCCAGCGGGGTGAGACCATCGCTTACCATCAGCATGCTGGTCGAGAGGACAAAATGTCGTCTATGCAGTCTCAGCGTAGTCAGTAAATTTGGAAAAGTGGATGTATACCCAGCTAACGCGCTACGCCGTAGCGGGCGCAAGCGCCTCCGCGGTTTACTCGCTGGTTTATCTTCTCTTCGCAAACCGCCTGTTACCGCCGGGGCAAGCTGTCATTGCGGTGGTCCCGGCATTCTTGGTTTCGCTGCTGATCAGCTTCCAGCTCCACAGCCGCTGGAGCTTCGCTGGGCACGGCAGCCGAGATGAAAAAGTCAGCCAGCCGCTGCGCTTTTTCTTCGTCCAGTCGGCCGGAATGCTTGCAAACTTTTTCATCACCTATCTAGTGACCAAAATTTTGATGCAGCCGAACTGGGTGGCGCTTGTACCGAGCCTGACGCTGACGCCAATCCTTACTTTCTTGCTGCAGCGGCGCTGGGTGTTTCGCTAAGCGCAGTGGCTGTCAGTGAAGAATGCGTTACAGCGGGCAGGTGGACGACGCGCAGGCCGACTCTAATCTTGCGGGGCAACGCCTCGTCCATCGCCGCAGCCACGGCCGGGTTGTAGCGCTCGTCAAACCAAATGAAACCGCGATCTCCATCGCTCACGACAGCACCGATGCGGTGGTCGCGAATGCGCTCGATCACCAGCTGCTCGTCCCATCTGCCTGCTCGGGTGAGCTCGGCGAAGATCGCCGGCTCCCAGACGACGTTTCGGTGCATCCGCATCAGGATCACCATCTCGTCGGAGATGATGTCGCCCCTCACGGGGTCGAGAAGACGCACGATTTCGGCGTCTTGAAGCCGCAGCACCTCGAGCGATCTCGCGTGCCTCAAGTCGCGATGGCCGAGCGTCCAGAGTGTCAGTATGAGCGGGACCGCGGCCCAACCGGCAGCGCGCACAGTCGAACCGTTCGCAAGCTGCTTCGAAGCCGCTTCCACCAGCAACGCGAACGCGAACGCCGCGAAGACCGCCAGCCCCGCCTCCCACTGAATATAGTAAGAGCTACTCGAGCCGAACTTACCGGTGGTCACCAACGACAACGTCGCAATCGGAACGAAGAGCAACATCGCGGCAGTCGTGAGGTCAAGTTCAGACCAGCGACGTCGATTATGCCTTGAATTGGTTAAAATCAAAAAAAACCCCACAGCCGCGAGCATTAACAAAGGGATGTCCGATTTTGTGGCATGATACAAATTAGGAAGTAACCGAGCGACTTCGAAGCGGTTGATATTATACAGGAACAAGTGGCGAAGCACCCCGCCATTGGTTTGCCATGTCAGCGCAGCAATTACGACGAGCCCGAGCAGCACCGTTGCTGTGATTGCGGGAACAGCGCGTCGCGGCCTGAGCAGCAGCAATGCTCCGAAGCTAGCTGCCGCGGTAACGACCGAAACCTGCTTGCTGAAAACGGAGAGGACGAAGCAAATCGCGGCAAGGTAGATCAAGGCCGGCCGCTGATCGCTTCGCGTAATGCACCACAACCCGGCGAGAGCAAAAAAGCAGGCGATGGCATCGACCCGCATTTGCGGTGCCCACGTGTGGACCGCCTGGAAGAGAAGAAAGACGATCATCGCCGCCGCCATCGCTACCCCGGCGATCAACGGACGTCGCGGCTGCGTCAGGCGTCGCGCAAGGTCGCCGATAATCAGCGCTGATCCGGCCGTAGATATCAGTGAAACGACGCGGCCCGAGACCAGCGGATCAAGGCCCGTCTCCGCCAGCGCGGCAGCGGTTAGATGAAAGACGGGGGGATAATGAAAAACGATCGCAGGGAAGCCATCGATGGGGGCATATCCCCGGCCGGCCGCGATCTCGACCATCTGTTTCCAGACAATCCCCTCATTGTAGTCGAGCGCGTAGGGAAAAGGCACCGCCCGGTAGAACCACCATAGTACGGTAGCGACCGGCACGGAGATGAGCATCGCCAAGAGAACGAGATACGTACCTTCGACTCTTTTACGCGTTAAAGGGGACATCGTTCAGGCGGCCGCGCGCGGGCGTGCGACGACCAGCATCTGCTTACCCATTGGCTTGAGGGGGCTTCTGAGGTAGGCACCGATTAGAAACTCCGACGTCGGCAGCCGAGATTTGAGTGTCAACGGCAGAAACTGCGGATGGACTTCAAGCACCTCCCACCCGTTCGCCCCGAGAAAGTCGACGAGGCTGATGTCCGAATAGACCGCAACGTGGGTATAATCGTCAAAATATTCGCGATAAGCGAACCGGTAGTTTGGCTGCAAGATCGTGAGCTTGCCGCGCCTTGACAGGATCTCGCGCAGTCGCACTAGTACGGCGGCAAACTGATCCTGTCGGAGATGCTCGAACAGGTTCGAGGCGAAGGCGTAATCGATTGATCCGTCCTCGATGCCAACGAGCTCAGCGACCGAACCGATAATGACCTCCACGCCGGGGACGACGTGGTCACGCAAGCCTGGCCATTGGTCGGTCGCGATCCGCCGCTTGGCCCGCACGGTATTTATGAAGTCGCCATACCCGGAACCGAGATCGAGCACGGTATCGTCGACGCCTATTCGCTTGCTAAACCAGAAGCGCCACAGCGCGCGCCAGACCTTTGCCCGCTTGGGGTCCAACGCCAGACGGGTCTCGTGATAGGTGTTGTTCATGCCATCCATCGCCAGTCGAACACTATCCCGACGATCATACGAAGCCCGACCTTCAACCCGCGCAAATTGTTGATGTTACCACCCTTGCTCACGCCGACGCGCGGGTGAAAGGTGATAGGGCACTCGACGACGACAAGGTCTAAACCTAGCGCGCGATCGAGCAGGTGCGCATTGAATTCAAGATTGATGGCGGGGTTCAGCGCCGGAAGAAGGCGCAGCAGCGCGCTTCTGCGGCAGAGCTTATAAGTCGTGCCGACGTCAGTCATCGTACCACGACCGAGATGCTTGGCCTCAAGTAATTTACCGACGAACAGATTGCCGTAGTACATGAATGTGCTGAGTTGTGTCTGGTGCTGGCGCAGAGGCTCCACCGTCCGAGTGCCGTTTACGATATCGGCGTGTGGGGCGTAAGCGAGCAGTTTCTCGATGTCGTAGGAGCGGAATGTGAGGTCGCCCTCACACAGCACGACAAATTCGGTATCGTCATACGCTGCGCCTTCGCTCAGGCAGCGATACACGCAGCGACCGTAGCCGGGCTGCAATTCATTATGTGTAATCGCGCCCGCTTCCACGGCGCGCTCGAACGTGCGGTCGACGCTGTTGTTGCTTACCAGGATCACGCGTTCGACCAAGGAATTGTCGGCAAAGTCGCGGATCGCCGGGCCGACGCTTTCCTCGTCGTTATAGGCGGTCAGCGCGACCGTGACTCGGCGTCGATCAATCGCGTCATACCGAACAGGCAAATTAGGCTTTCGGTGCTGCAACAAATAAAGCAAATCGAACAACATAAGCGCCATGCCGATCGTCAGTGGAATGCCGCTATACCAGACAAGCCACTCAGCTACCGGGTCGAGATAGTGCCCGTAAGGCATAAGATACCGCGGAATCACGAGCGAAACCCCAAGCAAGTAACTGGTCATGCCCAGGCACGCGATCAATAGTCCATAGAGGAGATACGGCGGGTGACGCCGACGCCCGACCGCAAACTGTGCACCCTTATTAGCTGCCTCTAGCATTCCTGCTCGCCTCGGCCGTAATTCCCCGCCCGAAGGCTCATACCGTGTGGCACGATTGCTGCGCCGCGGCAATGTAAACAATGTGGTAACGACAGCTGCATTCCATGAAATATTACGCTGACAAGTTAGCGTCGACCCAGGTCGAATCGCCAATCAGAGGCCATCTGAACAATTTTATCTTAATTACCTTAAGCTGAACGGATCATAAACGATCCATTCACGCGGCGCGGCGCGCCCTGGGAGGGCCATCTCTCGGTAGACGGTCGCCCGGCCAAGGCCGAGCTGGCGTGCGGCCTCGGTCGGCGACATGCCCGATGCAACGAATTTAAGCTCGGCTTTTGCTTTCTCGGGATCGACCGGGCGACGCCCTGGCAGTTTGCCCTTCGCGCGCTCGGCGGCGATCGGGCCGATGGCCGCTCAACCTCAGCGGCACAAGAATGGCCGCATGAACTAACGTTCGCAATATGTTCGGCTTAAGGTAATTAAGATAACAATGCTTCCGGTGGCCTCTATTAGCCAGATCACCGACTGGTCAGCTCGGTGCCGTTGTCGCTGACCACGGTGCAGGGCAGCCCGCGACGTTCGGCAATGGCGCTCAGCTCGCGCACGACGCGCCGGCCGGACAACGAGGTATCGACAATGCACGCCAGGTACTCCCGGCTGTAGTCGTCGATGACCTTCAGAAGCCGGAACCGCCAGCTGTAGGCCGACGAGTCCGATACGAAGTCCAGGCTCCAACGCTGGTTAGGTCCCCGCGGGATCGCCATTGGCGCCCGCGTGCCCAGCGCGCGCTTGCCACCGCCACGCTTGCGCACGGTGAGCCGCTCCTCGCGATATAGCCGATAGACCCTCTTCAAGTTCATGCCATTACCCTCGCGCTTGAGAAGGATCGCCAGTCGGCGATAGCCGAACCGACGACGCTCGTTGGCGAGCTCGCGCATCCGCACACGCACAGCATCGTCCTTCCCGCGAAGCGGCTCATATTGCCATGCCGACCGGTTGACCGCGATCAGCCTGCAGGCGCGACGCTCGGAGAAGCCATGGTCGGCCATCAGCTTCTCCACCGCAGCGTAGCGCTCCACAGAGCGGGTCAGTTTTTTCCCAGCAGATCCTTCAACGCCGACACATCCAGCATCGACTCCGCCAGCAACTTCTTCAGCCGACGTTCTCATCCTCGAGTGCCCGCAGCCTCGCCACGTCGGACACCGTCAACTCACCGTATTTCGACCTCCAGTTGTAGAAGGTCGCGTCGATAATCCCATGCTTGCGACAAAGGTCGGCAGCCTTCACGCCAACCTCATGCTCGCGCAGCACGCCAATCATCTGCTCTTCGGTAAATCGGCTTCGCCGCATCGTTCGTCTCCATTAAACGAGCAAAATTACCAATGGCATGAATTCAGAAGAGCGGTTTACTGGAAATAACGGCGATGATAAGACCAGGTTTAGAGCAATTGCTCCTCTTGCAATGCGCACCATCGACCTTTTATTATCGACTCTCTCCGCGGCTGCAATTTTAGGGCCGAGAACGGAGTCCATCGCAACCTGAATAAGACCAATAAGCGCCACGATCTGCCATGCCGCGCAATATTGACCTAATACTGCTGTGACGAAATAGATTCATAATTATAATGTTTTGTAACAATCGGAAAAAGGATCACTTAGGTTCGACGCGAGTATCGGCAAAGACGAAACGATGAGAGGCCTTGCCCGTGACAGAATTGCTGAGCCCTAGCTCGGGGCTACCCTGCGTGCCATGATCCACCCGACAAAACATGCTACCAAGCTGTCGCTGAGGTACATTAAGGCCGGTTTAACAACCGCGATTCTAGACCCCGATAATTGCCAGACTAACAATCCAAACGCCGCAAGGGTAGCACCCAAGGGTCCATCTATCATCTGGGAATGGAAAATATGTCCCGACGCGCGCAGTAATACCGACGCTACTCGCTGCAGCCAAAGTGGAACAGTCGTCCAAATGATTACTGCGAGAATGGCGCACATGTGAGCATTATGCCTAGGTCTTAACTAGGGATTATTCTGTATAGAAAGAGGCTGCAAGAAGTGGCAATTCCGCTAATTGCCACGATGCGTGTCACTAGTACAAACACGCCATTGGTATTTGCTTCATTCTTAAAATGTGATTCTCCGACAATCGACCTTACGAGAACATTATCCAGCCCAATAAGTGATACGAACGAAAAGATCGTTACGGTCGTGATCCCTAACCCGACGCTTCCACCTCTCGAAGGGCCTACTATACGAGCAATCTGCCATGTAAGCCCAAAGCTTGTTACAGCGCGCCACGCTTTTTTCCAGCAAAAGCGATAACGGTTTTCCCACCGAGACGATGATCCGCGAATATTGATAAAGGATTATTTGTTGCCACTAACGCGAGATCTTATTTTAGACTTAACCAGGAGGTATCAACTATGTTATGATAAAGTACTTTGCCGATGGAAGCAGCGGCGTTGGGTCGATTGAGAAATATGTAAGATCAAATAGCTCCAGGCGCTCGACTATTGCGAACGCCGTAATTTCCTCAAGCGCAACACCGACAAGCTCCCCCCTAAACATCTCATAATGATCGGCAATCTCAGTACTATCTGAAATAAGTTTTATCACACGAGTCTGCTGTAGGGTTGTGCTCGCGGCCATCGGCCAATCGTCGTTTGCGGGATTAATCAAATTTGACATTTATATTATCCTGCACATTATTGCTCAATTACCGAGTCGGTAGCACTAATGTCAACGCTCAAGCCCAGCGCCCTTCCTCTCGGTAACCGGACGGTCTGAAGCGTTCCGGTGTCCCGAAGGCGGTCCAGTTTAAGAAACACTTCCGTATCGAGGTTTTCTTTGGCGGCTTTGCAATCGGCTTCGGGATCTGCCGGCAGGGAGTGCTCGATAGAGCTAAAGAGCCTATAGCTGTTGAACTAGTCGACAAAACCAATCGTTTTCATGTTACATCGGCGAGCGAGGCTTGCGGGTCGATATCGTTGAACTTGGCGGTACCGATGAGCGAGCAAATCAACGCAGCGCGCTGTCCACCGCGTTCGGAGCCGGCGAACAGCCACGACTTACTGTCGAGGGCGATCCCGTGCAGAGGCCGCTTGGCGGCGTTGATGGTTAGGAAGATGCAGCCATTGGCAAGGGAGCGAGTGAACGCGGGCCAATCCTTGAGCATTCAGTTGATCGCCACCGCAACCGGGTTATGCCGGGCAAGCGTCGCACGCTGCTGGCGCAACCAGTGTTCGAGCTTTGCGACGAGCCGGGTGGCGAATCCTGAAGCACGGTAAGCCGCTCGTTGACGGTCTTGCCGCAGATTCCGTGCTCAATGTCGAAGATGCAGTCGATCCGCGCCACCGCCTAGAGCGGAGATGGCGAGATCACAGGGGGCAATGTCGAGCTTGTGCTTCACCAGGGTGGCGACGTCGGCGAGAACGGAGAACTTGCGCCGTGGTGTGTCCAGCACAGCGCGCGGGCGACGAGCCCGGCGGAGCGTTCCGACTTGAGCAGCTCGTCGTACCTGGCATAGGAGCAGGCCTTCATGATGCCGTTGTAGTAGGCCAAATAATCATGCAAATGCTCGCCGCTCCGGTCGCGCGAATAGTGGAACAGCGCTGCTGGAGGGGATGGGCCACCGAATGGCCGGTCATTGCGGACATTTGGTCCATATGACGCCGATATTGGTGCTGACCTTGTCAAGCAGAGGCAAGGTGGTATCGTGGACTTGCCGACGTTCGGCGGCAAGGTCGACACCTACCGAGCGAGAACACGATCGCCGCGGTCGATGAACCATCAGCGTATTCACCCGGCGCTGATCGAAACTGGACGGTGAAACTGAATGTCCAAGTGTCACGGGCGGCAATCTTGCAGGCTTTTGAGAGAGGCCTCGAATATCTTGAGCTCGAGAATTGACATTCGGCGACTGGTTAGCAGCTTGAGCACCACGGTAGCGGCATATCCGTTCGGGCTCATCCAACTAAGTACGTTGAGGTAGGTTCTCGTGGTAATCTAATGGCCTTCCTACGCCACGATCTGGGACCAACATCGGCCAGCGACAAGCCCGCGTGAATAAAGGCTTCGGCAAGAAACCATTAGATCTCGCGACGAAGGCGCGTTGATCTGTTGCAGGGGTGGGAAGTTAGGCGCAGCGCCGTTTTGATAAGCCTAAGAATGACCGCATATGAAGAGAAATCGGGCGGCTCCCATGCCGAATGCTCGCAGTCAATCCGAGCGGTGGCTCGGCAACTGCTCGATCTTCATCCGTTGGTCACATCGATCACCGGCGGCGTCTCCAGACAACTGAGGTTTTCGTAAGCGCGAGAGCGCATGCTGCTCTCGCGCAGGCCCTGTCGGATATGCTCGAGCCATGCTGCGTCAGGACCTTCAGCATCAATACCAAGCCAATAGGTTGGGTTTTTCCAATCTCCAATCGACATACCGAATTCTCCCCGATGCCACCTCTCGCAGCTTACGGCGGGAATACATCAACGTTCCTCGTTACCATAGCGTAAATGGGCGACGTGCTTTACTCTCTAGACGAAATTATGCCCGCGAGGAAGATTAAGCCGGTAAGTATGGAGCCGCCGGGTATCTACTGTACGTCAAGCCTGCTACTCCACCTTATCTTCATCATCCTTGGCGATTCCCCACCGTCGTAGATTCTTTCTTACGCGGGCAGCTGCAGATGCCTCGAAGATAAAGTCGATCGCAAACGACGCCAACAGCATAAATGCAAAGCAAAGAAGAATTCTCTCGGGCGTGAAAGCTGTCCGGGAGGTGCGTAGGTTTAAACCAATCGCAGAGGAAAGGATCATTACAACGAGATAGCTAATCACTCTTATCATCATAATTGCCCAAGTCCGTGAAAGCAGTCTTAAACAGCCCTGTTTAAATGCCTGTTACCTGACTTAAGCAAGAAGAGGCTACCGGGCGTCCTCCGCTCACCTAAACACCGCTACATTCGAAAAGATGCATCTGGCGGCTTAGAAACGGCTACATTCGGCGCTTCGCGCAAATAGAGCGCTTCTTGATCAGGCTACGACAGGTGTCGAGTTTGCTGACGACGTGACGCCTGGGAGCGCCACATCCTCAGATGGATCCGCAGCAGGCCGTCGCGTCAAGGCTTTGCCGTGGCTCACGCGCTCGCGAGCAACGAGACCCATTACTCACAGCGCTCCAAAAACAGTCTCGATAAAACTCGTACGAAAGTTGAGCGTCACCGAACCAGACGACCTTATGTCTTATACAACGATAGTATAGATGACTTCTCCGCAATCGTTAAATCTGAGGTCGCCACTTCGCCGGTCGCATACGCGAAGCCCGCAAAGCAGATATAAACCAAGATGATTGATACTATAATTAGGCGCGATAGAGTTGATGCGAAGAGCGACGATTCTTGTGCGCGACCGTCTAGACTGCTGGTACGGTCGCGTGAGCCAGACTCTGATCGGTCAACCTTGCTCAAAATCAACGCTCCAGAGCGCCCTGCAGCCGACGTTGCTGAAGCCGAAAACCAGCAGGATTGCCGCCGCACGCGATATAGCACATACAAGGCTTGTATTGAGTCAGTCAACACATTCGGCTAGCTGCAGCGACATCGGGCAGACGCAAATTCCCTAAAATCTGTCCTCCCGTTGACGGCTCGCTTCGTCGTCCGACTTTCCGTCGGGGTCGAGGTCATAGCCTAACTGCAAATGAGCAAAATGGGGGGGTTAGGTCAAATTCGATGTCCAATCGTGACGAAGTCTCGATGTTGGGGCAAACCATCCGCAGCAGAATGTTGAAACCCGCAGGAGGAGTAAGGCCTTTGACAGGTTGAGCGACAGATTACGATCTAGTCTGCTTGGCGCGAAAAACCCCGAGGACGCTGCCGCCGGGTCCCTCCCGGACACCACAAAGCTCTCTAGCCGACTGCCCGTGTTTCATCTCGATTATGCGGCGCCAAGTTTGAATGTCGGACCTATTGGGCATGCCCAATAGGTTTAAGGGTAGCTCCTCATAGTGCTCGCCGTCGTCCATTCTTTCATCCTTTGAGCAATATTTCTGTCGGGTGATTTGATTCTCAGCTTCAACCCGATAACAACACGCACTCGAACACTCAACTGGTAGCTCGACACTTTTTGAAAGCTCGACAGGCACGTTGTCCGGCACGGACGCTATTCGCTTTAAGGGAAAATCGATAAGAAAGCACATGCCGGATTGGGGTATCGCTTATCCAGCAACGGGAGTCTGGCACTGAAGACGGGTCAGGCGCTCGCTCTCGCGGCGGTCGTTGATGGTGGTATCGAAAATGAGCCCGCTGAATGTACAGAGGACGGAGGAGAGGAAGCGCGGCGCCAGCCCGGTCTGCATGCAGATGACGACCAGTGAGCGATGGCGACGAGTCTAATAAGTAATACAGCATGACCATCGTCCATAGGATGTTCGGTGCCGGTGTAGATTGACAGCTTCGACGTCGAACCCGTCGAAAGGATCGGGAAGTTCTTGAGGCAGAGCAGCGAGTAGACCGGTAGCCGGCTAGGATGTCGCCGACGATACGCCACATCCGCGTAAACAGTCCAGCTAGGCTAGAAAGCAGTTGCCGCGCTCGTGTCCGAGCCTGTAAGCCGTGGTCAAGCACCTTCAAACATTAGGACTTTACGGGGGGGGAGTGCGCTCGATCCGGCAATGCTTGCCGAGGTCGTTACCATCCTCCTGCCGCACAGCGCCGGTCAGGCGCTGGTCGGCCAACAGATCGGGGGGCGGCATGACCGCCAATATTGATGGCGCGGAGCCGACCCTACTGCTCAACCACCTCTTTCTGCAGTCGATCAAGCAGAACTGGTATGCCTTCGCCAAACCCTCTTATCGGCCGCGCCTACGGCAGCAAGGCCAAGCAAAGACCTTGGTGCCGTTCAAGATGATCAACGCCCGCTAACGCAGCTCGATGGGCATCATCGCCGAATTGGAGCAGGTCGTCTCCGATCCGTCAGGCGCAGATTAGTATCGAGAGATCACAAAGATTTCAGAAATATAGAGTTATAACTCGTAAGGATAAATCAGCGGCATTTCCCTCCTAATTTTTTCCACAACAACAAAAAGCTCGGACGCACCAGCCCAATTATGGAAGTAACAAGCAACAAACCAATTTGATTGCTCAGACCTCCGCGTCGAAATTGGTCCTATACGATAATCATACCCATACCTCGATCTATACAAGACTAAAGCAGTCTCCAATCGAGTCTCAACAACGTTACGGCGGACATACCCTATCATTAGACACCTTCGTTTTGGTTTGGGATAGCAACCGATATTTATCTACAATTGATGTTAAAAGGAAGAGAGCGCCGGGGCCGTTGGCCGAAGGATCGGCGATCGATATTTATTATTAGCCCCTCATTGCCATGGCTTCTGCGCAAAGCCTGCGCCGACGCTACCGCTGGGTCCCACCACCCCCGGGTGTCGGTCAACGTATTACCGACGCGATTCGCGAGCGATAACGTAGTCGGTCTCACCAAATCTGCGCTCGACGCCAGCGGGTTCGATCCTAGCCGGCTTAATCTTGAAGTCACCCAATAGCCTCAGCAGGCTTGCGCTGACGGCCCGGATTTGCCCCGATCCGCAGCAGGACGATCAACTGCGCCGGGTGCTCGGGGCGACCAATGGGGTCCAGGGCCGCGAGCATTCGGCATTGCGAGGTAACTCGCCGATCAAACCGACCATCGACAACAAAATTGCCGCTGACATAGCTTGGGCCGCAAAAAGGTCGATACACATAGGCGTCGATGACCGCCTGACGTCAGGTGTGGTGTTGTCCGGCAACATGTCGGACGCAATTTGCCTTAAGTGAGGAGCATCTGCAATTGAGGGCGGCAGCTGCCAGCAAAATCGCCCGGCGGCGAATGTCAGCTTTTCCTAAGCTCTTTGCCGAGAGTCGCCAGTCCGGAACCGGCCCAAGACCCCCGGAATACGGAAGCCGCCAGCGGCAATTGAGAGCGCGAATTCGGACCGGCGATAACAGGGTGGATTTACGGCCGGGCAGCTTTGGGGCGCTGAGGCTGGAGTAGGCGGCCGTTCGTTCAAACGTCGCCGGCCGGCAACTACGCGCCTAAATTCTGGCCAATCAAAGCCGCTGTGACACCGAAAAACTGCTATGCCAGACGATCTTGGCCCCTAGGCTTGCTCGTAAGTGTCCCCTACGCGACCAACGACTTCGAGCGTCGACGGGCGGCGGAGCCGACCATCGCGAAGCCGGCGATCATCATCGTCCATGTCGCGGCTTCGGGCACGCTGCCTACCGTGACGCCGTCGATGAAGGCTGTCTCATCCGACGTCGACAGCCCACGGAATGATACCGTGTAGATCTGCCCTGCCGTGACTACGGCGGTGCCGCTCAGCTGCTCAAACGCCTGCCCACTGTGAGTTGTGAAGGTGCCAAGCGAGCCGAGCTCGATACCCGAGCCGGTTACTGAAACGTCATAAGTTTGATCGCCGCCGTAAGATCCCGAGCTCGGCCGGCCCGCGGACAGCCATGACACCATAAGCGTGCCAGACTTGGTGGCAGTGAAATTCTGGTAGATTGAAGTGCTCGTTTGAAGGGCGTAAAACTGGTCACCATCCTGACCCGCTGGGGGTGTCGCGCCGTACCAGGCGCTGCTGCCTTGGGCATTTACCAGCGCGCCCGTCCCGGTCCAGCCAACCGGCTGTGTCGAATAGCTATAGCCGCCGGCGCCAAGGTTAGGCGTCTCGAAGCTGCCGTCTATGAGCGTCGTCGCGCCAGCGTGGCCGGTGATGGCGAGCGAGGCGGCGGCAAGAGCGATTAGAGTACGCATAGTATAACCCCAGAAGTGTCGATAAGTTAGATGCACGTTAAGTTAGATGCACGTTTCGTGCCAGGCGCCTGTGCCCTACGGTAAACACCTCATTTCATTAACGTAATGTAAACTCTACCTTACAATATGGAGGGTGAACTGGGACCGGCTGCGCTCGGCCAACCGCTTGCGCTCGCGCTCGTCAACGGTATTCCATGCGGCGATCGACACTGCGATGCAGTGCACATTGTCCGAGCGTCTTCAATCGACATCCGACATGATCGACCGCATTGTCAGGCGACGGCGACATGGTGCCCGCGTCGTTGCCGCCATCGGGATCAGTCCTCATGGCGACCGGCGATCCTCAGCTGGCGGACGATGCCATTGAATGCCGCCGTCGTCCCCTGCGCCCGTCCGATCTCGTTGGGCTGTCCTGCAGCGTCCCAGAACAGTTCGAGCGGCCAGCGCTCGGGGCAATGCGGCAGCAGGCAGCGCAGTGCGAGCCGCACCTCGACCCCGGCGACCGGCGAGGTGCCCGAACGGACCATCGCCGCTCTCAGGATGTGAAGCGACAACGAGACGATGACGCGCTGATGCCGGGGGAGATCGGTCACGGCTCAGCGGAAATCGCGGGTCTTGACCCGGATGGCGTCCTCGGGGTCCATGCCACCGTCGTGCGGCGGCCAGTAGCTGTCGCGCGGTGCGGGCTTCCAGCCGGCATCGCCGCGATCGGGCGAGCCGGCATGGCGGGCGCCGTCGCCTCGGCCCGTCATGTGCGGGAAGTCCATCCGGCCGACTTGCGCGAGCAGGTCGCTGTGATCGACGATGCGGTCGCAGATGATGTGGATGATCTCGCCCTCCTTCTGCACGCGGCCCTTGAGCCCGATCATCGCCGCACTCATCACCGTCCGCCGCTGCGCTTCGAACCGGTCTGGGTAGAGGATGCCGTTGGCGATGCCGGTCTCGTCCTCGACGGTGACGAAGAGGATGCCCTTGGCCGACCCCGGCTTCTGGCGGATGAGGACGATGCCGGCGACCTCGACCCGGCGGCCGTCCTTGATGGAAACGAGATCGGCGCAGCGTACGATGCCCCGGCTGGCGAGCTCGTTGCGCAGAAACGTCAGCGGGTGGGCGCGTAGCGACAGCTGGAGCGACCGGTAATCCTCGACGACCTCGCGCCCGTCGGACATCGGCCTCAGCGCGACGACCGGCTCGATCCCCTCAGGGCTGAACGCCGCCTCGCGCGCGTCGGCGGCTGCGAACAACGGCAGCGGGGCCTCGCCGAGCCCCCTGACCTTCCACAGTCCCTGCCGCCGGTCCTCGCCGAGCGCATGGAACGCGTCCGCCTCGGCGAGGCGCTCGATCGCCGCGCGGGGAACCGTCGCCCGGCGCCACACCTCCTCGACCGAGCCGAATGATCGCTCACCACGCGCGGCGATGATCGCGGCCCCGTGGACATTGGCGAGGCCGCGGACCTGGCGCAGCCCAAGGCGGACAGCGAGGCGGCCGTCACCGGCGCCGTCGGTGCGTTTCTCCAGCGTGCAGTCCCAGCGACTGGCGTTGACGCACACCGGTCGCACCTCGATGCCGTGGTCGCGAGCGTCGCGGACCACCTGTGCCGGGGCATAGAACCCCATCGGCTGGGCGTTGAGCAGTGCCGCGCAGAACACGTCGGGGTGATGATGCTTCATCCAGCACGAGGCGTAGGCGATCTTGGCGAAGCTGGCGGCGTGGCTCTCGGGGAACCCGTAGCTGCCGAAGCCCTCGATCTGCTTGAATGTCCGCTCGGCGAACTCGCGCGGATAGCCGCGCTCGACCATGCCGTTGACGAGCTTGTCGAAGAAATGGCTGACCCCGCCGGTGACCTTGAATGTCGCCATCGCCCGGCGCAGCTGGTCGGCCTCGGCAGGCGTGAATCCGGCGCCGACGATCGCGACCTTCATCGCCTGCTCCTGGAACAGCGGCACGCCGAGCGTCTTCTCGAGGACGGCGCGGAGCTCGGGGCGGGGATATTCCGGCTTTTCCTTGCCCTCGCGTCGACGGAGGTAGGGATGGACCATGTCGCCCTGGATCGGTCCCGGGCGGACGATCGCGACCTCGATGACGAGATCGTAGAACCGCGTCGGCTTCATCCGCGGCAGCATCGACATCTGCGCCCGGCTCTCGATCTGGAACACGCCGAGCGTGTCGGCTTTCTGGATCATCGCGTAGACGTCGGGATCGTCGTCCTGCAGGTCGGCCATGCCGACGCGAACGCCCTTCGTTTCGTCGAGCAGGTTGAACGCCCGGTTCATGCAACCGAGCATGCCGAGGCCGAGCACATCGACCTTCATGAACTTGAGCGCGTCGATGTCGTCCTTGTCCCATTCGATCACCTGCCGGTCGGCCATTGCAGCCGGTTCGATCGGCACAAGGTCGTCCAATCGGTCGTGGGTCAGGACGAACCCGCCCGGGTGCTGCGACAGGTGGCGCGGGGTGCCCATCAGCTGGCGCGCCAGGTTGAGTGCCAACCCGAGTCGGCGGTCCGCCATGTTCAGTCCGAGCATGGCGACCTGCTTCTCGCCGACCCCCTCCTGACTCCATCCCCAGATCAACCCGGTCAGCGCCTTGGTCAGGTCCTCGGGCAGACCGAGCGCCTTGCCGACCTCGCGCACTGCGCCGCGGGCCCGGTATCGGGTGACGACGGCGGTTAGCGCAGCATGATTGCGGCCGTAGTTCTCATAGATCCACTGGATGATCTCCTCGCGGCGCTCGTGCTCGAAGTCGACGTCGATGTCGGGCGGCTCCTTCCGCTCGCCCGAGACGAAGCGTTCGAACAGCAGCTCGTGTTTGATCGGATCGATGCTGGTGATGCCGAGGACGAAGCAGACGCAGCTGTTCGCCGCCGATCCCCGGCCCTGGCAGAGGATGCCGCGCCGCCGGCTCTCGGCGACGATCGCGTTGACGGTGAGGAAATAGGGTGCGTAGCCAAGGTCGTTGATCAGCCGCAGTTCGTGCGCAATCTGTTTCCGATACGGCAGCGGCACGTCGCCCGAGAACATGGCGGCCGTCGCTTCCCGGGTCAGCTGCTCAAGCGACTCCTGCGCGGTCAGTCCGTCGACGACCTTCTCGTGGGGATACTGATAACTCAATTGGCCGAGATCGAACGTGCAGATGCGAGCGATGTCCGCCGTCGCCGCGATCGCGTCCGGGAAGGCGGCGAACCGGCGCGCCATCTCGTCCGGGGTCTTGAGATGACGATCCGCGTGGCGCTCGCGACGGAACCCGAGCGCGTCGACGGTGCATTTCTCACGGATTGCGGTGACGACGTCCTGCAGCAGCCGTGCGTCGGGAGCATGATACAGGACGTCCCCAGTCGCGACCGCGCGAACACCGGCGGAAGCCGCCTGGGCGGCGAGGTCGTGCAGCCGCACCATGTCGTCGGGACGGCGACGGAACGTGAGCGCGCAGTAAGCCCGTCGGTCGAACACCGCCCTCAGCTCGGCCAGACGTCGCCCCGTCGCGTCCCCAGGAAGGTCGGGCAGGAGGATCGCGATCAGCCCGTCGGACCACGTCGCGACATCGCTCCACCCCAGCGTGCAGCCACCCTTGCCCGCCCTCGATTTGCCGAGGGTCAGAAGACGGCTGAGCCTTGACCATGCCGGTCGGTCGGTCGGGTAGAGCAGAAGGCCGCGGCCATCGTCGAGGACGACGCGACTGCCAGCGATGAGGCGGACGCCGGTCGTCTTCGCCGCCTCCCATGCACGGACAATGCCGGCGACCGAGCCGAGGTCGGCGACGCCGAGCGCGGAATGGCCGAGCCCCGCGGCGGCGGCGAAGAGCTCGTCGGGCGACGACGCGCCGCGCAGGAACGAGAAATGGCTCGTGACCTGAAGTTCGACGTAGCCGGATCGCTGCGACGTCGTCACCCGAACAGTCCGTGCATGAACCAGCTGAGGTCGCCGGTCGCGGGATCGATCCCGTCGCCGCGGCGGAACAGCCAGAACCGGGCGCCGCGGTCGTCCTCGACCCGATAATAGTCGCGGACCGCTTCGATCTCGGCATCGCGCCGCCACCACTCGCCGTGGATGCGCTCGGGACCATCGCCGGCGACGACCGCGTGCATGTCTCCCCGCCATGCGAAGCGGCGAGGCGGATGATCGGGCAAAAGCGCGACGACGTTGGTGAGCATCTCGGGCCGACGCAGAAGCCGGACCGGCCGCTTCCACAGGGGCCACCCGGAGGGTGCATCGAGCGGTCCGGTCCGGCAGGTGGCGCGCTCGGGCACGTCGCTCTCGACCGCGCCGACGGTGAACACGGCGTCGGCACCGGCGCGGCCAGCGAGCTGGTCGACCAGGGTCGCAACGTCCCCTGCCCTGTCGCCGCGGCCGAGGCCGGAGGCCAACGCGGTGGCGCCGAGCGGCTCGACGTGAGACGCGGCGATCACCATCGTCTCGATGCCATCGCCGGGATCGATGCGCTCGACGCGGAGATGGAACAGGCGGGCGAGATGGACCGGATCGCGCGTCGCACTGACGGTCCCGACGGAGATACGCTGTTCGCTTCCATCGATGCGGTCCAGCCGCAGGACGAGGGCGCGGGCGCCGACGCCGCGCTTCCGCAATTCGCCGACCAGATCGCGCAGCAAGTCGGCGACGACCTGTTCGATCGCCTCGGCGGTGACGATCGGCTCGAGCAGCCGTCGGATGGCGACGCATGCCTGCTCGGGCACAAGCGGGACGATGGGCTCGGCGATCCGCCCCAATGCCTGATCGAGGCGGCGAATGCTCGCCAACCCAAGCCGCCGGGCAAGCGGGCCGCGCGGCAGCGGCAGCAGATCGCCGACCGTCTCCAGGCCGAACCGCGCGGCGGCGGCGAGCGCCTCGGGAACGAGCCGCAGACACGCCAGCGGCAGACCCGCCAGCGCCTGGGCATCTCCGCCGCACGCTATCCGGACGATGGGCTGCCCTCCAAACCGCGCCAGCGCATGCGCGGCGCCGGGCGAACCCGCGACTGCGATGCGCGCGGTCAAACCGAGACGGCGGCATAGACCGATCGCGCGGCGGCAGAAGCGCTCCTCGCCGCCGTGGAGATGCGTCACCCCGGTCAGGTCGAGCCATAGCCCATCCAGGCCACTCACGGCCGCCGTAGGCGTCCAATGTCGGACCGCGTGAAGCGCCAGCCTGCCGAGCATCTCCATGTCGGCGGTGGTGTCAGATGGACGGACGTCGAGATCGGGCACGAGGATACGCGCCTGCGCGACGGTCATCCCGCGGACGAGCCCCATCTCGACGGCCGCCGGGCACGAGGACGCGACGGACTGTTTGTTGCCGACCTGCTCGGCCAGAATCAGCGGCCTGATCGAGGGCGCGGTCCTTTCGGCGGCCCCCCGCCACCGCTGAGGCGAACCGGCCGGTGCATCGTCGCCATGCGACCAGCGGGCCCCCGGACGCCACCCCCCGACCGCCGACGTCGGGCATCCGTGCGTCGTCTGAAGAGATCGAGCGCGAGCCTCAAGCTGCGCGCGAGGCTCTGTCCGCCGGATCAGCTCGATCGAGAGCATCGGCAGGTAGAGCGAGGCGACCCGTGTCATCGCAAGCCTCGACAATGAGGGTGAAGGGATCGCCGTTGCGCTGGCGGACGAGTTCGGCGAGCCACCGAGCGCGGCCGACGCCCGGAACCGGCAGCCGCCCCGACGGTGCGCAGGCGATCCGCCACCGCGTCGTCGCAGCGGACAGCTCGGATAACGGACTGACGCCACGCCGCCGCCAGCGCCGCAGCAACAGCGCGGGTGTCCTGCCACCCTCGGCGGCGAGCTGGAGGCGCCGCGTCGCGATCATGTCGGCCCGCTTGACCTCACCGACCACCGCGGCGAGCCCGCCGTGCCGGAGCGCGTCCTCCATGAGCGCCAGGACCTCCTTGTCGTCGCGTCCTTCGGCGAACAGCACCTTGGCCGGCGTCAGTCCCGCCTGCTCGAGCCCCGGCGCATATAGATCGAAGCGACCGACGACCCACAGCACGCGTGCGTCGGCGTCGGCGGCAAACCGCGCGGCGGCGCCGGCGATGAAGAGGGTCGCCGCCGCATCGTCGCCCAGCGACGCCGCGGCCGGAGCGAACTCGTGCACCGCGGCAGCGTGGAGCCCGCCATCCGCCAGCCTCTGGTCGAGCGCGGCAACGGAAAAGCCGAGCGCGGAATGCCGGGTCGCGCCCTCGACGACAGCGAGATGCTCCCGGAGACGCGACAGCGATTCTGATCTGGATGCGATGGCGGACATGAAAAGCGCGACTCGTTTGTTCGCTCTATGTTCTTATCAACGACCGCCGACGTCAAGCCGGGTTGTGTCTTCGGCCCTTCAGCGCGTTGGGTCGGCGACTGAATTCAGCATCATGGAGTGGTCGTCGGCGCCTAGATGATCGACGCTCTCGGGGGTGGGAACCACTCGATCGTCATCTACAGCGCGGCGCGTCCCCGGCGACGATGACACGGTCGGCGGATAGCGGATCCATCGACGGTGATTTCGGAGTAGCGCGATGCGAGGGGACAACCCACAACATCGAGAGGTAATTCGGAGTGGCTTGATGAAAAAGGCGGTCGATCCCAAGCTCAAGGTATTCTCAGCCCAGATGGGCTTCTACGATTCCGTCGTCGCGGCGCGCAGCCAGACGGCAGCGCTCGAGGCGTGGGGCACCCGGCAAAACCTGTTCGCCAGCGGCCAGGCGAGGCAGACGGACGACGCGCAGGCCGTCGAGGCGGCGCGGGCGCAGCCCGGCGTGCCGCTTCGGCGGCTGATCGGGACCACAAACCCCTTCGAACTGAAGCCCCGTGGCCTTCCCGAGATCCCCGACGCGCCGCGAAAGTGGGCCGAGGACGTCCATCCCCAAAAACCGCCCGCTAAGCCGCCTAGAAAGACGAAGCCTGCGGATCGCAGGCCGCTCGACAAGGCCGAGGCCGCGCTCCGCCACGTCGACGAGGACCGCAAGCGCGAGGAGGCCGAACTCCGCCGACGGCAGGACGAGCTCGATGCGGAACGGGAGGCGTCGCAGGCACGGTATGTCGAGCAGCGCAAACAGGCGACCAGTGCTGTCGTCGAGGCGCGGACCGCCTACCGGAAGGCCGGTGGCACCGGCTGATCAGCCGGCCTTGCGCGCCCGCGGCTTTGCCGCCGGCGCCTTCTTGGCCGTGGCCTTGTCGTCCTTCGCCGCATCCTTGGCCCCCGACTTGGCGGCACCTTTCTTACCCTCGAGGCTGGCGCGGAGCGCCGCCATGAGGTCGATGACGTTGGTATTGTCGGGCTCGGCAACGGCGGCGGGCTTGTGACCCTTCTTCTTCTCCTCGATCAGGTCCTTCAACGCCTTCTCGTAACGGTCGACAAATTGGCTCGGGTCGAACGGCCCCTCGCGCTGCTCGATGATCTTTTCGGCGATCGCGATCATCCCGGCGTCGGCCTTGTCGTCGCTGATGCCGGCGAAGATCTCGTCGGACTTGCGGACTTCGGCGTCGGACCGGATCGTGTAGGCAAGGATACCCTTGCCGCGCGGCTCGAGCGCCAGAATCCGCTCGCGCGTCGCCATGACGATGCGCCCGAGCGCGATCTGCCCCGACTTCTCCATCGCGGTGCGGATGACGCCGAATGCCTCCTGCGCCATCTTGCCGTCGGGCGCGAGATAATAGGGGTTGTCCCAATAGAGCCGATCGATCTCGTCGCCGGCGACGAAGCGTTCGATGTCGATCGTCTTGGTGCTCTCGAGCTTGACCGATTTGATCTCGTCGTCGGTCAGCAGAATGTATTCGCCCTTCGATACCTCATAGCCCTTGACCAGCTTCGACCGCTCGATCGGCCCCGTGTCGGGGTCGGTCGTGATCATCTTGATCCGGTTGTTGGTCTCGGGGTTGATCAGGTTGAAGTGGACGTCGCCTGCGGCGTTGGTCGCGGTATACATCGCGACCGGACAGGTCACGAGTGAGAGCTTGAGATGACCCTGCCAGCTTGGACGATACGCCATGTCGCTTCCTCGCGGCGCGGACGAGGGCGCCAGGATCGATCAACGACCCTCGCGCGAAATCGTTTCCCGCCCGGTATCGTCACCCGCAGGGGGTCGTCGCGCCGGTCTCGAGATCGATGGTGAAGCAATGCTCGTGGCTGGTGCCGACTTCGCGCACGATCACCCGCATCTCGTTGTCGTCGGCGATGGGTGGATGGAAATCCTCGACGTAGGCGACCGCCGCCGCCTCGAACGATGCCTCGTCGAGCAATCGGGCGTGATGCTGGTCGATGTGCCGGGCGTGGACGCTGAACCGGCGGGTCGCGGCTTGAGGCATGGTCTGTTCTCCTTCACCCTCAACGCCGCGACGAGAAAATCGACTCATCGATCAAGTGCGATCATTGTGATTGTCGGACGTTTATCGACCAGTCCTACCGAGGCGCCGATGGCCACGACCAAGCTCGACAAATACCAAGGCATGCGGGACTTCGCGCAGACCGCCGAGCCGTCGGGCGACGACGCCAAGGTCGTGCCGTCGCAGGCGCTGCGCTTCGTCATTCAGAAGCACGCAGCGAGCCACCTCCACTTCGACCTTCGCCTCGAGTTCGAAGGCACTTTTCGGTCATGGGCTGTGCCGAAGGCACCGTCGCTCGACCCGTCCGACAAGCGCATGGCGATGGAGGTCGAAGATCATCCGCTCGACTATGGCGACTTCGAGGGCACCATCCCGAAGGGCCAGTATGGTGGCGGCACGGTGATGCTGTGGGATCGCGGCTATTGGGCCCCCGAGAAGGGGTTCGAGAACATCGCCGCGGCGCTGGCCAAGGGCGAGCTCAAGTTCGTCATGGAGGGCGAGCGGATGCACGGCTCGTGGGTCATCGTCCGGCTCAAGGGCGACGGCCGCGGCAGGCCGAAGAATGCGTGGCTGCTGATCAAGCACCGTGACGAGGGGGCGGTCGAGGGCAACGTCACCGGTCCGAGCGACGACGACCGCTCGGTGGCGTCGAAGCGCACAATGGCCGACATCGCCGCCGGTAAGGGCCGTTCGGCGAAGCCGTTCATGACCGCCGGCGGTGCCGACGCCGGTGCGGTGTGGCAGAGCAACCGCTCGACCGCGACGGCGGGACCGAAGGCGGCCGCCGAAACGAAGACCAAGTCCCCCGCGGAGCCCGGCAAGTCGGCCAACGCCGTCGTGGCTGAAGTCGTGCCGGCGTTCATCGAGCCGCAGCTGACGACGATGGTCGAGAAGCCCCCGGCCGGCTCGGGTTGGGCGCACGAGATCAAGTTCGACGGCTACCGCATGCAACTGCGGACCGTCGGCGGCAAGGCGACGCTGCTTAGCCGCAAGGGGCTCGACTGGTCGGCGAAATTCCCCGAGATCGTCGCTGCCGGTGCCAAGCTCGGCGACGGGATCGTCGACGGCGAGGTCGTCGCGCTCGACCACACCGGCGCGCCCAGCTTCGCCGGGCTGCAGGCGGCGATTTCCGACGGGAAGACGGAAAATCTCGTATTCTTCGCATTCGACCGGATGTTCGATGGCCACGAGGACCTCCGCCCGCTGCCGCTGCTCGCGCGGAAGGAGCGACTTGCCGCCAGCCTCGACGGACACGCGGCGAACCTGCGCTACGTCGATCACTTCGTCACCGCGGGCGACGCCGTGCTGCTGTCGGCGTGTCGCATGGATCTCGAGGGGATCGTCTCGAAGAAGGTCGACGCGCCCTACGTCTCCGGTCGCAGCGAGAGCTGGGCGAAATCGAAGTGCCGCCAAGGCCACGAGGTTGTGCTCGGGGGCTGGACGACCAACGGCGACGCGTTCCGCTCGCTGATCGCGGGTGTCCATCGCGACGGCGAACTGGTCCACGTCGGCCGCATCGGCACCGGGTTCGGCCGCGACGTCGTCGCCGCGATCATGCCGAAGCTCAAGGCATTGGCCAGCGACATCAGTCCGTTCAAGGGCAAGGGCGCACCTCGCAAGACCGCCGACATCCATTGGCTGCGGCCCGAACTCGTGGCTGAGATCCAATACGCCGGGTTCACCGGCGATGGGTCGCTGCGCCAGGCGTCGTTCAAAGGGCTGCGCGACGATAAGCCGGCGGCCGAGGTCGAAGCCGAGGCACCGGCCCCGCCGACGACCGAACTCCACACTCCGGCACCGACGGCAGTGGTGACGACGACCGTCCGGTCGGCGACGGTGATGCCGCGTGGATCCGCCGTCGTCATGGGCCAGACGATCTCGCATGCCGACAAGGCGCTCTGGCCCGACGCGAACGACGGCCAACCCGTGAGCAAGGTCGAGCTCGCCCGCTACTACGAGGCGGTCGGCGAATGGATGCTGCCCCACCTCAAGGGCCGACCGTGCTCGATGATCCGCATGCCCGATGGGATCGACGGCAAGCAGAACTTCTTCCAGCGTCACACGTCGAAGGGCCAGTCGTCCCTGATCACCGAGGTGGAGGTCCGGGGCGACCGCCAGCCCTACATCCGGTTCGACACCGTCGAGGCGCTCGTCGCAGCGGCCCAGACCGGGGCCTTGGAACTCCACCCGTGGAATTGCGAGCCCTTCCTGCCCGAGCAGCCGGGCCGCTTCGTGTTCGACCTCGATCCGGCGCCCGATGTGCCATTCGACGCCGTCATTACCGCCGCGAAGGAGGTCCGCGACCGCTTGTCGGCGCTCGGTTTGGTCGGCTTCTGCAAGACAACGGGCGGCAAGGGGCTCCACATCGTCACCCCGCTCGACGGCAAAGGCGTCGACTGGCCGACGGCCAAGGCGTTCGCCCGCGACGTCTGCAAGGCCATGGCCGCCGACGCTCCCGACCGCTATCTGATCAACATGGCGAAGAAGGAGCGCACCGGGCGCATCTTCCTCGACTACCTCCGCAACGACCGCATGGCGACAGCGGTGGCGCCACTGTCCCCGCGCGGACGGCCCGGCGCGCCGGTGTCGATGCCGATCAGCTGGTCACAGGTGAAAAAGGGGCTCGATCCTGCGAAATACACGGTGCGCACCGTGCCGGCGGTGATCAGGAAATCCTCGGCCTGGGCTGACTATTGCAGGAACGAGCGCCCTCTCCGCGAGGCGATCACAAAGCTGGGCAAGGTCTGAAGGCGGCTGCGAGAGAGTCAACGACGACGTCGCGCTGGCAATATCCAGGCGTGCTCGCTGTTGCCATCAGCGACGTTCGATCAGGCTATCCTGAAGACTTCAACCGACGTAATCCTCTCGGATCGAATGCGCGATTTGGCAGGGGAGCGAAATGCCGGTTTATCTGAAACTTGGTTCGTTGCAGGGGGCCGTCACTGCGGGCCCGTATAAGGGTTGGATCGAGATCGACTCCTATAGTTGGGGCTTCTCGGTCGCCGTGCAGACGACGGCAGGTGCGGCAGGCAACCGCGCGTCGTCAGGCAAGGTGACGCCGGGCGACGTCCACCTGGTGAAGCGTCAGGATGACACGACGACACAGTTCATGCTGCAGGCGCTCGAAGGGAAAAATACGCCGGAGGCGCAGCTCGCCGTTACCATCCAGGCGTCGGACGGCGCTCAGGCGAAATACATCGAATATGTCATGAAGAACGTGATCTGCACGTCCTTCACGACTTCGGGTCAGAGTTCCGGTGGTGAGCCGATGGAGAACATCGCGCTGAACTTCAGTCAGGTCAGCTTCAATCAGTTCCTGCGCGATGATACGAATGCGGAACGTGCGGTCCGCGGTGGATACGACTTCACGACCGCCAAGAAGATCTGACCTTAAGCTCGCCGGGGTCGCGCATGCCGTCGATCCCGGCAAGCGCCGTGGAAGCCGACTGAAGAGATTACCGTGGTCGGTGAATGCGTGTCCGATCGGCGCCGAAGTCACATGCGCACGACGACAGCACCGGCGACCGTCTTCGCCGATAGCGTGCGCACACAAGGTCGGATCGCAGTTCGTCTGCGAGGAGTGTGATGGTGCCCTTTACGTGTGGCGACACGTTGGTTCGCTCAGATCGCAGCGGGTCGGATTGCGGCTGACGAACGTCACGGAGATGCACCTATGACCGTCACCTTCCAGCGGCGCCTCATCGTCGATGCGTCATCGTTGAAACCAGCAGATCGCAGCGGTTGGGAAGCCGCGGTTATGTATAATCTGGGGGAGATCGCGCGGTCGAACACCGGGCTGTGCGTCCTGCACGAGTTGCATTGCCACGCCCGGTTCGTCCGGGTCGTGCCCTATCCGTCGACGGACAAGAATGCAGGGGCGCTCCCGACGAGCTTCGCGAACGCCGAATATCCAGCTCATCCGGTAAGGTATGGAGACGGCAGCAAGGCCGTGCCGGCTCAAGTCTCGACCGGACTCGGGTCAGATGTGATCCTTCAATACACGCCCTGGCGCTTCACGTCGCGGCAGCACCATGCGGCGACGCTTCTGCACGAGCTGCAGCATGCCTCCGAGGACGTCGCCGGCAAGTTGTTCGCGAATCCGCTGGGCTGGTCTTTCGACACGGTGGCCGAATTCGACGCGATCCTCGTTGAGAACATGTATCGGTCGGAAAAGGGGTATCCGATACGGCGGTCGCACCGAAACCTCACCGACGTCCTGAAGACCGACCGGATGGTGCCCGACGCCGGCTATGTCCGCCTTCTGCGCTCGTTCCGCGACAGGATGCCGCGTCTGGTCCAGCAACTCGGCGATGTCGATGTTCCCTTCAATCCCTTCCGCAAGGGGGCGGCAGGGTATGCCGGCGTTCAAGGTGACGTCCCGGGGTCGACACGCTGGGCGTAAAACGAATTCGGCGTCGTCGCGCGGGGCCCGGTTCTGGCCCACATAATTTTGTTGCACGGCCAATGTGTCCCATGTCTCTCAAATTGAGAACCGGTCACATGGGCAACTCTGGAGCCTCCGGTGCCGGGCACGATCACGACGGACCCCCGACTATAATCGTCGCAGCCGATCCCGGCCTTGCGGGCATCGACGCCTATCCCTAGACGCGTCAAATCGGCCAGCTGGCCGGGATGCAAGGGGTCGACGATGCTCTACCGCATGCACGAGGCAACCTTCGAGATCGCCGACGAGCTTCACGATCAGACCGTCGGGCTGTTCACGCTGACGCCGTCCGGGCCGAGCCCGTTCAACATCGTCATTACGCGGATGACGGTGGCGGCAGGAACTTCGCTGAAGGATCACGTCGGGCACGAACTCGACACCCTCGCGCAGACCTTGAAGGATTACGAACTGCTGTGGCGGCGCGAATACGAGATCGACGGTCGACCGGCCGAGATCACCGGCGCACGCCTCGCCGGAGGTGAGGGGTTTTTGGACCAGCGGCAGGTGTTCACGCTCATCGGCCAGCAGTCGTTGACCATCACGGCCAGCGCCAATGGCGCCTTTACCGCCGAGCAGCTGCTAATTCTTGACCGCCTCGTCGAGACGTTCCGGTTCGCCGGTTAGGTCTCGGCATTGCCTAAAGCCGCCCGCCTCGGCGACCGCATCAGCCATACCAACGCCTATTCCGGGCTGATCATGGGCGCGCTGGCCGGCGCGGCGATCGCGGCGGTATGCGCGACCGGCGGCCTCGCCGCGGTGGCCATAGCCGCCGCCGGCGGGGCCGGACTTGGCGGCGTCCTCGGTGAATTCGTCGGGGGCTTCTCGACCTACGATGCCGGCTCGATCGTTAAGGCAAGCGAGGATGCGGACACCAATCACGTCGGTGCCGCGCGGGCGACCGACGACGTCGCCTGCGACGATCACGGAAACCAGAAGATCGCCGAGGGAAGCAAGCTCGTCCACATCGACGGCCTACCGGCTGCCCGCATCGGCGACCGGACCACCTGCGGCGCGGAGATCTCGACCGCGTCTGACGACACCAACATCGGCGGACCGAAGGAGCAGCTCCTCGCCATCGACCCGGAAGTTCCGCTCGCCGCCGAACTGATCGTCGGCGCACTCGGTCTGATCGGCGGCGTCGGCGCCATTGCCATGGCGGCGAAGGGGCTCAAGCTGCTGATGGCCGCGCGCCTGGCGGCTGGGCTCGCTGGTGGAGCCGGCTTCGGATACGAAGGCAACAAGGTGGGGGGTAGGCTCTTCGGAGAAGGCTCGCGCGGTCAGCGCCAGTTCGCCCTTGGCAGCGGTCTTCTCGGCGGCGCTCTGTCATCAGGCGCCGCCGGGGGCCGGCTTGACCCCTTCAACTACCGCGTCAAGGTCGATCCCAACGCGCTCGGCATGAACGGAGGCAACGCCCATCTCCAATACATGGGCGATTACGCCCGACCGTCGGGCTTCCGCACTGGCGTAAGGGACGAGGTCTGGAATAGCGCGAAGACGACAGATGGGACCGTCATCGATCCGGTGAGCAGCAAGCCCATGGATCCAGACGATCCTTGGGACATGGGTCACAAGCCCGGCTACGAGTTCCGCAAGCATCAGGTCTCGGCCGCCGATCGGGGCATCTCGCGTCAGCAGTTCCTCGACGAATACAACAACCCCGACCACTATCGGCCGGAACTGCCGTCCTCCAACCGCGGCCACAGCGGCGAGGACGACACCGACACCTACCTTGGAGATTGAGCGATGGAAGTCCCGATCAGTCACAAGACGCTCGCCAGATACCTGAAATCGGCATTGGGCGGCGACGGCGTGAAGGTCGTCACCTACTGGGACGAGGCGGAGAAGTCGTCGATCGCGATACTATCCGCATCGGATAGCCCGACAACCGGAGTGACGACCCATGCCACGATCGGCCTGTCCGACGTCGACATCGAGACTTCGGTCGGAGATGCGCCTCTGCGGGTCGAGCTGTTGATTGCGGCGCGGGACGAGTTCACCGATACGGCGAATATTCTCTCCACATGCGCCTTCAATGTCATGAACTCCGGCGCGCCTTTGCTGCCGGACTCCGTGCACATCGATGCAGTCGGCATGTATTTGAAGAACACGGCGATGCGGCACGTGATGCTATACGATCCCTTCCTTTGGAATTTGGAGACGCAGCGTCTGCCGGATCGGACCGTTGCGTGGCTGCTCGCGTTGCCGATATCTGAAAGTGAAAGGATATACGGCGCGACCCGAGGCGCGTCGGCTCTCGCCGAACTGTTTCAGCAGATGCAGATCGACGTCTTCGACCTCGAACGCGCCGCCGCAGTGTGAGCTGCAGGTTCAGCCGATCCTTAAAGTCGGTTAGGATTCGATAATGTTCTGCACAAAATCACAAAGCAGCCGGTAATCTAACAGCTGCGAGTTTGCTACGTCGCGAACAGATTGTCGAATGTAGGGAACCCACTGCACGCTAGAGACGACCGAGCTTTGCCAGCCGCAGATTGCGAAGGGCCCGCCTAATCCGCTTCTACGATCCGACACCGTGCGGCCCGTGACGCGGACCCTGTCGACGGACGAAGGCGACAGCGCACTTAGGTCGGTGCCTTGCATAACCAGGTTGAACGCTGGCAGTCGAGAGCCAAGAGCGAGATCGTTACCAATGCACCATTACGACATGCCTGGTCCGCCCTCGAGCGCCGAAGACAGTAGCCATCGATTGCTTCATTCGGCCGTCGTCATGCCGAGCACTGGCGCGGTGATGAGAATCCCGCCCCCACTCCGACCTCCCGTCCGCATGGCTGCCTTCCGCCGCAACTGAACCGAAAATGATGGGGCGGAGAAAGTAGTCGAAGGCGATCGCGTCCATTCCGCCCGAAGGCAGCACTGCCCTCACGGCAGCGCGCAAACCGCCAGGAGGTAGATGAACAAAGGTCCGCTTACCGCGAATGCTTGCGCAAAAGCTGCCAGGCGGCAAACGGCCCCTTCTCCGCAAAAAGCGGCCCTTGAATTACATCCGTTAAAGGGCGCGATCAAGTTGCCCTCAGCGGCCGGCATTGGGTCTTTGCTGCAAAGAAGCCGCTCAATGAACGCTCTATCGGAGCGCCAATGGCAATTGACACGGGCACCTCCGCTGCGCCTATGTTAATCGCTGCGGGGGCGGCGGGATTCGGAAGGGGGAGGCGCATGAAGAGTGTCATTGGGCTCGTAGTGGGGCTAGCTATTGCTACTCAGGCAACCGCCACGGAGCTTATCTTGTACCCGGTGCAGATTGGCAGCGAGACGGTCCGCTACCGCACAGGTATCCCGACGCTCAATCTCGAAACAGCGAGCGGGTCCGTGACCGTGACGCCCCTTCCGCTTGATCATAATCACGCTACCTTCGGCGTCGCGGTCTACAACAAGGCCGACAATTCCGTTAATTTCGGCGTGGAGAATGTCACGGCAACGATCGCCGGCAAGCCTATACCGGTACTCAGTCGCGAGGAACTGCAACGGCGAGCGAAGAACCGTGCCGCCTGGTCGATGGTCGGCATTGCGCTGCTTTCAGGCGTTGCAGCAGCGGCCGTCTCGACCGCACACACGACCAGCCAGTCGTACGGCAACATTCGGACCCCGCATGGCACCTATTTCTGGTCATCAAGCTACCGAGATAACTCGCTGGGTGCCGTCGCCGCGGGTGCTACCGTCGCGGCAGGTACGGCAGGCATCGTTGGCGTTCAGAACCGCCTCGATTATACGCTCGGGACACTGGCAACCGATATTCTTCAGACCACGACCATCGACCCCGACAACAGCTACGGTGGCATCGTCGTTATCGAAAAGCCGAGCGGCATTGCAGCCCCGTACGATGTGACGGTGAGCATGCATCTCAACGGTGTCGAGTATCCGTTCACCTTCCGGCTGACCGAACAAGGAAAGAACAAGCCCGCACCGTTCACGGAAGCGGCTTTCGGGAATCATCCGCGCTTATCTCACTCGACACCTGCGCCTGTGCCGCCGACTATTGCACCGGCGACGAGCTCGCTGCCGTCTCAGTCGGTTCCGGCGTCCAGCTTACCACCGCCTGCGGCTTCGAGCTCGTAGGGGAAGCACTTACGGCCAATGATCCGCGTCCACTTTGCCGCTGCCCCTTTGCTCATCGGGTGGCGATAGTGAATGTTGATCAGCCGATTGTCGCCCGATTCAGTGATGTCGAAAAATAGCGTCGGGTGACCGAAGAATATCGAGTTCGGGTATTTGATTGTCTCGATCGAGATGCCCGAGCTGCCGAGCGGCTCGTCCTTCACCAAATTGCCGGCCATCTTCTTTTCGATGCAGGATACGAGAAGATCGCGCGACTGCGCGGACGGAATGGCAAGTCCGGTATCATGCGGCATGGGAGCCTCGGCCGTCAGCATAAGGCCGGCAACGAGCGCTAGTGCAAGTGATCTGGTCATGACTTCCCCCGAACCGGGACCCCACCGGCGGTTCCGTTCTCGCTGATGCCAGGGGGCGACGTCAACCGGCTGATTCACTTTCATCGCAGTGGCCGGTTCTGGCATAAGAGACCGGCCACTGGCGAGGTTGCGCGATGCAGCACTCAACGGACGCTGAAAAAACGTCTAATTTCCGGATGCGCGAACGGCACCGTGGACCTCCGCATGAATGGTTTTCGCGACTGTAGCTCCCGCTTAACAAAGGTCCGCTTACCGCGAATGGTTGCCCGAAAGCCGCCAGGCGGCAACCGGCCCCAAGCCAGCCCCAGGACCGGAGCCGTCGCAGCGGCGACCAAAGGGGTGGTTGGCCAACATTCAGGAGACGGGCAGAATCCCAAAAAAATCACCACCTATGCCCGCCGCCATGCAAGGCCCAAGACTGCGAGCGTCGTCCGATCCCTGATCCTGATACGTCGCTTGGCAGTAGTCTCGCACTCGTTGGAACGCCGTCGAATCTCGTTGATGCGCCATTGCAAACGGGAAGGTCAAAGATTGCTCCGACCGATACAAGCGCACCAGCCGGAAAGAGTTTGCATACTCAAAAAGCGACCAGTCCTGCTGCGCTTCGCACCCTCTGTCTGACGCTTTTTTGGCTCGACAAAAAAGATAGGCACTGTCTCGCATCTGCTGAAGGCTAGCGGCACCCAACGCCGGGTCCAGTTTCCACTTCGCTGTAGAGCCAAGCCGAGAGTTCGCTTGAGCTTGCACAAGCTGCTCCGTACTCGTTTGACCTGGGCTGCAGCCGGCCAGCGAGACAGTGGCGACGATTATCCAGAAGCCATTCATTCGAGCACCTTCGCATCGAAGAGGGACGTCCGCAATTAGAGCGTGAGCCGCCGCCGGATCCTCGGTTTGGGCAATGGCAGCTATCCCGCTTTCACCGCCCGGAAGCGGACTGTCTGGATACGGCCCCCGAGGCCGCGCCAGGGATGGAGTCGCGGCAGCGGCGACCAAGGGGTGGTGAACGGCCAGACCGGCAGCTTTCAAAAAGTCGGAGGCGATAGCTGTCATTCCTGAAGGTTGTTTTTGATCGAGAAAGCGGTAGGCTTCTCGAAACTCGCCTCCATCGACATTTTAGTAAGAATCAGCGGCTCACCACAAGTCCACAACACGCCAGCCTTTCAGGCTCACGAGAACGGACGGGTAGCGTCGCGAGAGCGGTACGATGACGTTCTGGCCCAGATCGAGGCGACAATCTCCTGAACCGGCCGGCGTGATGCTGCGGACGTGGCGTGTGTTGGCCAACCAAGATCGATGCGTGCGGACGAGGCCTGCCGAAGATACACGGTGCGCACCGTGCCGGCGGTGATCCGGAAATCCTCGGCCTGGGCTGACTACTGCAGGAACGAGCGCCCTGTCCGCGAGGCGATCACAAAGCTGGGCAAGGTCTGAAGGCGGCTGCGAGGGCAGGTCCGGCCGGCACCGCTTGACAGGATTCCAGTGCTGCACGAACGGCCCGATTGCCGGGAACTGGTCGCACAGCAGCTGGAATCCATAGTCGCTGCCGTGCCGGAGAAGCGGGCGAAAACCCGTACCTCGAGCGCGGGGAAAGCGTAGCGAAGTATCTGCCACCGCCCTTCCTCTACGCCGACGCGAAAGCTGGTCTTGCGAAGATGCACCTATAGCGTCAGCCGATCGCCCTCGATAGCGTCGTCAGCCATTGGTGAAGTCTTCTTAGCGTCAGGTCGACGACCAGGTGGTGGGGGTGTCCGGGCTTGGTGAATGCACCATTGGTGCGTTCGCGCGGGCAGCGGCTGGTCGGCACCAGGCAGGATGAGGTTTGCCTTGGCTGCATTGGTCGGATCGAGACCGTAAGCGCGCTTGCTCACTGCCCATTGCAGCACCTTGAACACCGTCGCCGAGGGCGCAAATTCCTTCTTCTTGGCGTGGTGCTCGTAATGGACGGTCACGTCTACTTCAACCAGCCGCTTCTCGCAGCGGCATGAAACCGGCGGACGCCCCCCTTAGCATCGCGCCGCTATTTAGATAAAGCGAGCCACCTCTGACTGCGGTGATTAATTTTCGCGTTTCTGGCCGTCTGTGATAGATATTCGCAGTCGGTGAATGGTCTTTGCAAAGCGGCCTAGACCGAGTGAATGATTTTCGCGGAGAGCCCCATGGGTGAATGGCCCTCACAGTCAGTGAATGATTTTCACGATCTCCCGCTTGCGGAGGCTGGTACGCCTGCGGGCTATGCCGCGTTGATCTCGCGCTATGACCTCGCCGTTCCCTTGCCCGCGCGGTTGACCGCGATTGCGCAGCGCCATCATCCGGTCTCGACGGACCGCTGGTTGATGCAGACCCCACGCCATGCGCCCGGCAACGACCTCGCTGAGCAACTCACACATGCGCTGCGGTATGAGGGCGTCGATCTTGCCGTGCTCTCGGCGCTGTTCGGAGTGATCGACCCTGCGGATATCGCAGCGATCGTGGCGGCGGCGCCGACCGGTGCTTATGCCCGCCGGATCTGGTTTCTCTATGAATGGCAGACCGGTCTTCGCCTCCATGTTCCCGACGCCGGCAAGATCAGACTGGTCCCGGCAATCAACGCAGTGCAGCAGCTTGCACTGGCTGAAGGCGAGCCATCGCCGCGCCACCGCGTGCTTAACAACCTGCCAGGTACACCCGCCTTTTGCCCGATGGTTCGCCGTACACCGACCATCGACGCATATGTGGCACGCGCCTTCGACGTTCGCGTACGAGAGACGGTCGGCCGCATCCGCCGCGATCTGCTGGCCCGCGCTGCCGCCTTTCTGCTGCTGAACGATTCTAAGTCGTCCTTTGCCATCGAGGGCGAGCGTCCGTCAGGCGATCGGGCAACGCGATGGGGCCAGGCAATCGCCCAGGCCGGCACGCGATCCTTAAGCATTGCGGAATTTGACAGGTTGCAACGCATCGTCATTGGCGATCCCCGGTTCGTCCGGCTGGGTTTACGCGATGAAGGCGGGTTCGTCGGCGTCCATGATCGCGATACCAACATGCCGGTCCCCGATCATATCAGCGCCAGGCCGCAGGATCTCGAGTCCCTGCTCGGTGGCCTGATCGAGTATGTCGAGCGGACGGCGCGTGGGCGGTCGGATCCGGTCGCCGCTGCTGCCTGCGCCGCGTTCGGATTTGTCTATATCCATCCTTATGTCGACGGAAACGGCCGCCTTCACCGCTGGCTCATCCACCACGCGCTCGCGCTTGCCGCGTTCAACCCGCCGGGGCTGATCTTCCCGATAAGTGTTGCGATTTACCGGCGGATCGATGAGTATCGCCGAGTGTTGCAGAGTTATTCGGCCCCCCTGCTGCCGCTCATCCGATGGCAGCCCACCGCCGATGGCAATGTCCAGGTCCTCAACGATACCGCCGACTATTATCGCTATTTCGATGCGACCGCGCATGTCGAATTCCTCTACGCCTGTGTCGAGCAGACGATCGAGCGAGATATGCCGGAAGAGATCCGGTTCCTCGAAGCCTTTGATCGGTTCAGCGACCGCATCCAGCAGATCGTCGATATGCCGGCCGCGCAGGTCGAACTCCTGCGTGGTTTTCTCGCGCAGAACGATGGTCTCTTGTCGCAGCGGGGCCGGACGAAGGAATTTGCGGCGCTCGCCGATGAAGAAGTTGCTCAGATCGAGGTCATCTACGCGGAGATGTTCGCCGCCGAGGGATAAACGCTGGCGGTTTTTCGCAAAGGAATGCGCGCGGCCGCCAACAGGCCTCGGTATCAGCCGGACGATGCAGGTCGCACTTAAGAATATTTGCTCGCTGCCCAATTGAATAATGAGATTGGTCAGCTGGCGCGAACGTTGCGCCTCAAGGTGAGCGCTCCATTGCTGTCCGTCTGTTGCCGACACGCCCATTTGAGAGGGTGAGCCACGTCTTTCACCAGCAGCTCCGCCCGCAAATGCAGACCTTCCCACGCAATGCCCAGGGGAAGGCGCAGCATCGCCTGACGGATACCGGCAGGCGTTGGATAGCCGGCGTCGACACAGCCACGCGCGAGAACCTGGCCCCCGGCATCCGAGATGCTAAGCTGAACGGTACCCGGAGGTGCCGCAACGCCGTCATTGGCGAGGCCGACGACGAGCCCGTTCGTACCGCCGTCACCAAACGCCCAGATGAAGGCAGGATAGACACGGTACCCAATCCGTCGCGCAGCACGATCAACCGGCGCAGGGTCGCGGTCGTAGAAACTGAGAATATGCTCGACCGCTTCGTCGTGCCAGTTCCAGACCGACCAATAATTGGCGCCGACGGCAAGGACATGGTCGATGATCCGTTCGTTCAGCGTGACACCCTCGTCGATGTCGAGCACATCCACGTCTCCGCGCGTCATGCCGACCTCGCTCACCGCCGCACACCATGGCGGACGATTGCTGAGGGCTTCGATCTGCGTATTCTCGATGAAGATCGTGTCGGACCGGATTCAGTTGCGGCTGCGAACGGTGCGATCGAGCATCGCCGCATTACCCACCCGGTTAAAGTCGGGCTGGGTGTTGGTCACGAGCGGCGTGCGGGTCCAGTGCGCCAGTTGCACCGCGAGCATCCGTAGCCACGTCTGCTCGGCGACGGCGTCACTTGGAAAGAGGTTGCCTTCGAACGGCCAACTGTGCCCATCGCCCCAGAAGCCGTACATCATCGTGTCCATATACTCGACGTCGGGGCGACCGTTGAGCTTGGCCGCGAGCAGCGCATTAAGGTCTTCGAACGCGGACTGATACGCCGGATGATCATAACGCGGCATGGCGTGCAGTGAGCGCGAGCGGCGCGTAGGCACGCTCATCGGGCGAGGCCGTGTCGCCTGGCTCGCCGTCGGCATCATCGGTGGTGCCGGGTGCGCGACCGGCGCGGGCGAGAAGGAAGGTCGCAGCTTCTTCGGCGCGGGCCGCTGCGGTCATGAGCGCGCGCTCGTCGGCGCGCAGGATGCGCAGCCAATGGTCGATATAGCTGGCGTGATTGTCGAGGTGGGTGACCGGCAGGCCGAGGTCGGCGCCGAGCAGGGCCGAGCCGAGCTCGGCGACGAGCTCCTCGGCAGCGTAGGCATCGCTGCCGAACCGGTTGGCGAGGTCGCGGTCGAGGCGGCTTGGGTGCCCCGTCCAGTGCGTCAGCTCGTGCGCTGCCGTCGCGCCGTAATCGGCGTAGGTGTCGAACGCCGCGGACTGTGGCAGGTGGATCGTGTCGAAGCTCGGATAGTAGCATGCCTCGTTGCCGCCGTGGACGATTGCGGCGCCAGTGCCGGCGATGAATGCGTCGATCTCGGCGCGATGGGCCTCCTCCTGCGAACTGCCAAGTTCGACCGCGATGGACGCAGATGACGAAAATCGGTCGGGAAGCCCGTCGACCTGCGCGAGTAGGGTAGGCCGGCAACGTCTCATTGAGAACATTGCTCGGCCCCCCTCCGAACCGGACGTGCACCTTTCAGCGCATCCGGCTCTCCACGACTGCGTGCTATCCGCCGTTGGCGGTCGGTTGGTTGTCCGGCGTGGACGGCGTTGTGACAAGGCACGCAGAGAACCGCGCGCTTGCGCTGTCGTGCTGCTCGCATGGAGCGAGACAACCCGGCATGCGCCATCTCAGCGATCCGGCGGACGTGATGGACTTCGCAGGGAAGATCTTCACGACCGCAACGCTCGCACTGACGCGCGTTGAGCCGTTCGACTAACTCCGTTCTGCTGAACACGAACTGGGTGGACCGGGGTATGTCTATCCCTCCCCACGTTCGGACGTGCTGCCGAAGGTCCTTCAACTGCCACAGCTTGATCGCTCGGGCTTCGTCTCCCACCTCGAAGCGTATGAAGAAGTCTGTCCCACGCCGCATTCTCGCGAAGACACTGCGAACCGATGTCCGATGCTTCGAAGCGATGGTTTTGACGCAAGAGAACAGGGCGAAGTAGCCGCCTTTATTCAGCTTGCGCTTCACATCGTCGGCAAGGGCATAATAGTTCGCAAAGCCGCGCCATTGTGCATTGTAGGCGAGAACGATCTCCACATCGCTCGCGAAGCGCAGTTCAGGTCGGCCACGGGGTTGGAAGGCTTCATAATCCCCCCAACCCTTGTCGTTGACGAACCGGACAACCCGATCTCTTGGAACTCGGAGCCGCAACCGATCCGCCAAGCCGCGCCGCAATGTCGGACGACCACTGAAGATCGCCTTATGCGGGTTACGGTTGGTGCTGGTGCAGACCTGATATCCAAGGAACCGCGCCCCGTCCGTCGCTTTTCGGATTCCGCTTTTCTCAGCAGAGATTTCCAGCTTTAGAGTATCGGCCAGGAAAACCCTGACCTCGTCCATGAGCTGGCGAGCTTCCGCCTTGCTGCCGGTCACCCCGATGAGAAAGTCATCGGCGTAGCGACAGTATCGCAGTCTCCGATAGTTTGGGTCAAGGGCGTCGGATGCCGGAACGGTCGCCCGTTCTGCTTTAAGCCGACCTATCTCCTCCAACATGGAGTCGATCTTCTGGGGGTCAGCATGCCCTTTGGCACGCTTAGCATCCAGTTGCTTCCGAAGGTAGCAAGTTCGTAGGCCTATACGCCTGCTGTCTTTCGACCGCGCGCGTTTGTCCCCCTTGGTAAAGCTGGCGATCCGCTCCTGCACGAACAAATCGAGTTCGTGCAGGTAGATATTAGCCAGCATCGGGGAGACGACCCCACCCTGCGGTGTGCCACTGTAGGTCCGATGATAGACCCAGTCCTCGATATAGCCTGCCTTCAACAAGCCGCGGACGAGACGCACAAAGCGCCGATCCGCAATCCGTCTTTCCAGCAAACCGATCAGAACATCATGATCGATGTTGTCAAAAAATCCGACAACATCAACGTCGATCAGCCACTTCACCCCCGTCCATTGGGCGCGGATTGACTCCAACGCCGTATGGCACGAACGCCTCGTTCTAAATCCATGAGAGTGCTGTGAGAACAGCGGTTCATAGATTTCTTCAAGCAGCGTCCGCACCACTTCCTGGACGAGCTTGTCCTCCGTGGTCGGCACGCCAAGCGGCCGTTTCTTGCCGTTGGCTTTCGGAATGTAAACCCGACGTACCGGCTTTGGTCGATAGCTTCCATCCGCCAGCCGGTCGATGATCGACGAGACCTTCTCCGGCGAAAAGCCGTCGAACGTCTCTCCGTCAACACCCGGCGTCATCGCCCCCTTATTAGGCGCGATCTTTTGATAAGCATGCTCCCATAGGAGCGGGCTTTTCATCAAGCGGAAGAGACCATTAACCTGCCGACCCGACCTGATTATGGTCGGGAGTGACCGGACGGCCCTCTCAATGGTATCTGGCAGCATTAGCACACCTCCTTGTGAGGACGTCTGATCGCAGTCGCTGCCGCCCTTCCCCCGAGCGTTGAGGCGTTTCGCGCCGGTTGCCCTGCGCTTATGGCCGCGCCCGTCCCCCACCAATTGTGGGGGCTGTCCCGGTCGTTACACCGGGCTTTCGAGTACTATGGCGGCTCCGTCGCCGTGCAGGTCTGCAAGCCATCCTGTTTAGGCGATCCCGTAATTACGGAAGTTGGAGTTCCGACGTGGTTAGGTGCCCCGTTCGTTCACTTACCCCTCCCTACAGAGGGTGCGCCGGAGAGGCTGGCAGGCTTACGGTAAAACCGTTCGCTCGGGAGGAACTCAACGCCCTTTCCTCCATCTCTCCGATGTGCCGCGTCAACCATTCTGCGACACCGCTCCGTTATTTGCCGCTGCAAACTGGGGTTCAGGCAGTATAGCTTTCACCTTACACGTCTTGCCCTGATCCATGACGCCGCAAATGGTTTTGGCGCTTCCGGACCTTTTCTGAACATGCTACTTTTCCCCGCCCCTTTCGGGGTTACAGCCATTGCTGGCCGAGGTTAGTCCAGTGGACATGATCTATAACCAGCAAGATCATCTACTCATGGTAGAGCTCCTCTTTACTTCCGCCGTTACGGCGCACCATTGAACACGTTGTAGGATTTCATAATGCGACGGGTGCGGTCTTCGTCACCGTCGTTCGTGTCAGCGACGCTGGCGGTGTCGCGGGCGAGATAGGTCTTATAGAACACCGCGATCGTGCTGCGCTCGCCCTTGCGGACCTGGCCGCCGAGTTCGGCTGCCTGACGGTACGTCATCCACGTCGGGCTGACATAGCCGTTGGTGTCGGCGACGACCCACAGCCACAGCGCGTTGATGCCGCGGTACGGTTGTCCGCACGCGCGCATCGGTCGGCCGCTATGGCCGCGTGACAGTGCCCATGTGCGCCGCCACGGGCTCACCCCGGCTTCGAGCCGAGCGATAATTGCGTCGGTGATCAGCTTTGCTGGACTACTTGTCTCGGCGCGGGTGCGAGCGACACGGGTGGGGGCTGGCTTCATCGGGGGTCTCCATGCCCCGTCGAAGAAGTCGCGGGGTCAACCCCGGGCCGCCCCCTCCCCTCTCGGCGATGTATTCAGGCCATCAGCTCGGCGATGATCGCCTCCGTACGGTCAACGGGCGTGAACAGGCGCGTTTTGTACGAGACGATCTCGGTGAAGCAGCCGAGCGACTTGTACCAGTCGAGCCGGGCCGCAACGTAATCCTTGATCTCGATCCTTAACAAGAAGTTGACCAGCACCGACGCGAGCGTCAGCGGGGTGCCGGCGCGCTGCACCTTCGTGCCGCGACGAGCCAGTGCGGCGACGAGGGCGGTGCCGTTGAAGTCGAGATCGATCATGATGCCAAGCGTGCTCGGAAGCTTGCCGAGGTCGGCCTCGGCGACGTCGCGGCAATCATCTGAACGGTCATGAGAGTCTCTCCGGTCGAGCACGCGCCGCCATGGCCGGCTCAATCCGGCGCAGCCCCCTCCCCTCTCCCGGCCATCAGCACGTCCGCCCAGTCATTGTGCGCCGAAGGTGGCCAGATAACATCGATTGTCCGTCCATCGCTGTGTTGGCCATCAAGTGCGAGTTGCGCGGCGCGCGCGCCGCCGGCGTCGTTGTCGGCGAGGATGACGAGGCGTTCAACACGCGGCGGGATTGTAACCAAGCCAAAGCGCTCGTTGCCGAGCACCGCCCACACCGGGATGCAGTGGATTTTGCTGGCAGCCAGGGCGGTCTCAATGCCCTCGGCGAGGCCGAGCACGCGAGTGGCCACACCGATGCGCACCGCACCGGCACCGGGCACCGCGAGCAGTCGTTTGGGGTTATCGAAAGCGGCCTTGGATCCAGTTCCGCTGTTGAGGAACGTCCGGTGGACGGCAACGAGCCCGCTATCATCTCGAACGGCGGCGACCATCGCCGGGTGAAAGGCGGCGTCCGCGCCGCTCCCGAGCTGAACGCGGGGGTGAAAGCGGATTTGGGCGCTCCGCGAGACGAGGCCGCGCGACTCAAGATAGATTGCGGCGGGTGATCCTGATAGGGTGCGGGCGCCGATCCACAATCGCTCGGCAAGCGGCTGCAGATTGTAGGGCTCGACGCGCTGCCGCTCGTGGCTCGTCTTGACACCACCGCTGTCGAGCGCTCGTAGCTCCTTCAGGACATCGATCGCGTTGCAGCCGGCGAAGCAGTGGACGAGCAGCGTGGTGTCGCCGAGTCTGACCGACAGGCTCGGACTACTGTCGTCGTGTGCCGGGCAGCGGCACATGCCGCCGCGCGCCGTCCATTTTCCGCCGAGCTGGTCGACGATTGAACGAGCTTGTTGTTCAAGCTCAACATGGGAGACGGTCGCACGGTTCACGACCAGACTCCGGCGCGGGCAAGCTCGAGCGTGAATCGTGACAGCCATTCTGCTGCCGCATATTCGCTCGTCCACGGTTCCCAGGCGACATAGGTTCCGCGATCGATCCCATAAATGAGCGGATCTCGGCCAAGCGGCTCGTCTGCAATGTTCAAGGTGGTGCTGATCTGTTCGGGCGACCAGCGAACCACGTGAAGCGCCTCGCTCGCTGCTGCGCGGCGATCGGCCAACTTGTGAAGGCGGCGCTCCTCGGTCGTCAACGCGGGTAATTTGTAGCGTTCAGCGATCCTGGCTGTCAGCCGAGCGCAGAGTTGAGCGAACGGCGCGCCGAGGAACTGCTTGAGTGGGTACACGCAGTCCCATCCGATCAGCCCCTCCTCTGCATCGTGGACCAATTCGTAAAGCGCGAGCTCGGGCGATAGCGGGCCGTCAAGCTCCCGAATTGCAAGTACGGTGAGACAGTGCTGAGCGACCGACAGTGGGTTCTTCCACGCCGAATGACCACCCCACCGGTATGTTCGCGATAGACCGACCGCGAGGTCATTGTTCGACCAGCTCATCGGCGACGGATCGACGAGGTCGATTACGTTTCCGCTTGGCAGCAGCACATAGGGCCGCACGATCGGCTCCTGATCATTGTCAATCATCCAATATTCCTTGTCGTTCGCAGGGTCGCTAAAAACAGGCCCCCTCCCCTCTAATTTCTGACAGTTGACCGGCAACTGGGCGAATTTTGCTATTCTGACCCTTGACGAATGCAAGACGTGAGAAGATTCTTGAGCAATGCAGGTGAGGCATCTTGCCGTCTTAGGACTGCTGGCGGGGACGGCGCACGCTGGCACCGTCAGCTCGGTAACTTTTGACGGCACCGCGCCGACTGAGATTGCGCGCGCGAATGGAGTTGAGTCGCGATCGACCGGCGACTTTGTCGTCTATCAACACGGTTCATGGGCGGTGCCAGCGTCAGCGGACGTTTCTGCTCGCGCAGAAGGGCGCAGCGACGCCAGCGACGCATCGGCCACGTTGAGTTGCGCGAAACGGCCAGCTGCGCCGCATCGTGGGCTTGCGGCAGCGACGATTGCCGGTCGCTTAGCGTACTGGCCGCTGGTCCGCGACGCCGAGTGCCGCCACGCGCTGCCCGCCGGGCTGCTCGACGCTTTGGTAATGCAGGAATCGCGTTACCGACCGTCCGAGGTCAGCGCCGCCGGTGCCGGCGGACTGACGCAGCTGATGCCGCAAACCGCAAATGACCTCGGCGTTATCGACCGCTTCGATCCGGCCGCGAATATCGAAGGCGGTGCGCGTTATTTGCGATCGATGATCGACCGCTACCAATCCGTGCCGCTCGCCCTTGCCGCGTACAATGCCGGACGCGGTGCGGTCGATCGCTGGCGCGGTATCCCGCTCAACCATGAGACGCCGAGCTATGTCGAGAAGATACTCGGCTACTTCAATGAGGTTACACCGGCCCCGCAGCTAAACTTGCCGGCGCTCGTATCGCATGCCGTGTCGATGTCATTTGAGCTACACACGCAATATTGAGATCGTCGTTAGTCTGACCAGGCCCCAATGCGTTTGCGCATGCTACAAGAAACTTTCGGGGAAAAGTCTATCCGGTATTACGAATACCACTCTCTAAGGTACGCTGTCGGTCGACAGAGACAGCGTGCACGCGTGACCTGCTTTACCAGTCGAAGCTAAATACTGCGGATCCGGCGTCAGGATGTCCTTTTTTGGCCCTGCAGCAACTGTCGGCAAAACTCAGCGAATTCGGCCTCTGGTGCCAGGTCGAGCCAGTATCGCAGTCGAGTTAGGTCTCGCTTTTCGGACAGGCAATCGCTCGTCTTCGCATTGCCTAGGTAGATTGATAATCCGCCTCAGAGCATCGAAAACTATACCGGTCCGCGTCGCTCGGCATAACTGACGCAGAACATCCGAAAGGATTTCTCCAGACGCGGGCCTGACAGCATCGGCAGCTTCTCGCCAACTTGGTTGCGATACGCACCTGCGATCGAGTCGACGTCGTAACCACCGCCATGTTCGCGTGCGATCTGACGAAACAGACGCTCCGCGTCGCCGCCAAAGGACAACGAGCCGCTCGGAAATGCCGCGGGCAGTACTGGCGGTTGAGGAACAGCAATTGGGGTCAGGATGATATCCGCCTTGCCGCTCTCATAAGTCACTTCTTGTGGAGGTTTGACGAGGTGCAGGTGCGGCCCGACAAGACGTTTCTCGACCGGTGGCGGTGAACTCCACATTTTGATGACCGGTCCATTGAGATCGATATGCGCGTTTGGATATACGCCTGATACGAGATCCCAACTTTGCCGGATCGTGCTGCGAAATTTGCGCGGCGATTCGGTCGCGTTCCCGAGGTGGCACGCGAGTTGTTGCCAGGACAAGAGCTGGGGGCGATCGCCACTGATGCGTTGAAGACGATAGGCAAAGTAGGTGTAGAGATCGAGCGCGGTTGGATTGTTCTTCAACTCTCGGATTGCTGCCTCATTGAGCGGGACAGCGTGTTCGCGCAGATGTTCGAAGAACGCATCGGCGAGACGGATTTCCTTGATGAACTGTCCGTCCTTCCCCCTCAAGCCAGCATACTCATTCGCCAGCTTAACCTCCTTGACCGCAAAGGCCGCGTCGTCCGAGGCATTGTCGTCCCAGCGGATCATCCACTCACAGGCCAACAAGCGCTCTAACTGGCCCCGAAGCAGACTGGCGGTACCCCGTGAGCCGTGCGTCGCCTTTTCATAGCCGAGTCGGCGCAACCATTCGGCGAAGCTACCGCCAAGATAGACGTCGCGCGATCCGGTACGAACTGCTTCTGACATGATGTAAATAAGGATCACGCGAGGGTAAGACCCGAATGGCACCCCGAGGCTTTGCAGCGTCATCTCGCCGTCAATGCGGCGCAAGACAGGCTTTGGTGTGATCGCAAGCGTATATCGACCGTCCTGGCGAATGATTGGCGCCATCTCGTCTTTTGGACGACGTGCGGGCAGCGACATGGCACACAGCGCCGAATGCAGATAGGCGGGTACGAGATCGGCGTCGTTGACGGCGCGCATCGCATCGAAAATCAACGTATGGCCGGCTCGCTGTGCCTCGAGACGAAGCGCTGGCGGATCCGTTACCGTGAGTTGCCGAGCATAACGCTGTCCGATCGGCAGTTCAAATTGCATGGCCCCACCTTGGCTGTTCGCCGCGAATAGGACCACACAACGTTACAAAAGGCGGTTTGGCAAGCCTCTTGGCGATTTTGAGGGCAGAAGGGGTCTAGAACTACCAAATGTCGGGCTGATGTCGGTACGCTCGATCGAGTGGCTTTCGAGGTTTGCGATTCGGTTTCTTCATCGACCTGACCCCTGCCCTATCGGAATCCTATCGGAAAAGACTCTATAGGAGTGTGTACCGACATCAGCCAGTTACCCTAGATCGAGTGCACCGACATCAGCCCTCGAAGCCTGTGGATAGAACCAACATCAGCCTTGGCACCCCGTCGTCTAAAGCGAGCGTACCAAGATCAGCCCTTCGCGGCGGGTTGGTGGCGACGTCAGCCGTTCTTGGCCAGGCGTACTAACATCGGCCATGAGATTGGCGAAATAGACTCAGTTCCGCGTGACTTGGCACTTTTATGGCGCTAGGGCTTTTCAAACTGCCAAACGGGGACCTTATGCCTGACGCCTTTTCGAGCTTTGGGGGGCATGACGACATCACTGACCTCTACGATGCTGCGCAGAATGTCCTCGGGCAGCTGCGGGCCAGCGGACTCGATGCTGCGACCGGAACGAAGCAAGCTCCCCGCTTCGCGATTTCGAAAGCAGCTGAGATGGTCGGTCGCGGCGCGTCGGCGATCCGCGAAGCGGAGAAAGACGGGCGGTTACCGGCGCGCGAGCGAACTTCGACCAATCGTCGTGTCGGCTATACGCTTGCGGACATCAATCATATGCGCGGCGTTTTCGGGACGCGGGTATCGCGCGAGCGAACTGACCCGCTTTCGATTGTAGCTGTGCAGAATTTCAAGGGCGGCGTTGGTAAGTCCACCATCGCCGTGCACCTGGCCCAATATCTGGCAATGCGCGGCTATCGCGTTCTGCTGATGGATTGCGATAGTCAGGCCTCATCGACGATGTTGTTCGGCATTGTGCCCGACACCGATCTCGGCGACGAGGACACCCTTTACGGCTATCTGCACGACGACGGCATCGTTGGTCTCAGGCCGTTGCTGCGACGCACGCATTTCGATAATCTCTGGCTGCTGCCGGCGAACCTAAAGCTTTACAACGCCGAATACGAGATCGCGGCAGAGATCGCTCGGCGCGGTCGCGACGGGTTCGCTTTCATCGACAAGATTGGCGAGGCGATCGAGACTGTTGCCGATGACTTCGACATTGTCATTCTCGATCCGCCGCCGGCACTGGGCATGATCTCGCTCGCAGTGCTTACCGCCGCCAACGCGATGATCATTCCCATGCCTCCAAGCATGATCGACTTCTCGTCGACTGCGTCCTTTCTCAGCATGCTGGCAACCACTATGAAACAGCTCGAGGAACTGCGGGGGAAGCGCCCGATTTACAACTTCGTCAGGTTGGTTGCGAGCAAGGCCGACGACGGTAAATCGATGCACCGCGAGATCATGAAAATGGCGCAGCGGCTTTTTGGGGCCGCCATGCTGCGGGCCAGCCTGAAGGATTCTGCCGAGATCGACAACGCGAGTTCGCGCCTTAGCACTGTCTACGAGCTCGAGCGTCCGATCACGAGCCATGAGGTTCACGCTCGCTGCATCGGCCACCTTAATGCGGTCAATCGCGAGATCGAAATCGAGATCAGAAGGACGTGGCCGAGCCATGAGGCGGCCTTGCGCCGCGAGGGGGCGCTATGAGCGTTGTCGATCGACAATATTCGGGTAAGCCTCTGACGTCGCAAGCAAAACCGACGCGACAAGTGCTTCGATCTGAGTATCTGACGGTTTCGACAGCTCATGATGGTCTACAGCTGGAAAAGTCGCCTTCTGCAGCGTGCGAAGATGTCGGTATCCAACCAAAAGCTGTGTTATTACAGATACATACGTCTAAATTGTCGATCGACAATTTATCGGCGCTAGTGGACGGGCGGACGGGGCAGGGAGCACAGTATGGGAAATAAGGGATTCGGGGACCGTCTCGCCGATTCGTATGTCGAGTCGGCGCGCGATCGGCCGGCGCGCGGGGCGCTTCCGACCGATAGCGTCGTCGCAAGCCGCTCGTCGGCGTTTACCGAGCTCGCGACGGGCAAGGTTGTCAACGATCGTACCTTGTGGGTCGATCCCGCTCGCTGTCGACTGTGGGAGCATCACAATCGAGATCAGGCGCTACTCGACGAGGTAAGTTGCGCCGACCTGATCGACAGCTTTAAAGCCGAGGGGAAACAGCGGCTTCCAGCGATCGTCAGGCGGGTTAAGGGCGATCCTGACGTCGATTTCGAAATCATCGCAGGCGCGCGTCGGCACTGGACGGTCATGTGGCTGCGATCGCATAATTATCCAAATTTCGAATTTCTCGTCACGGTTTTGGCACTGACCGACGAGGAGGCCTTCCGGCTGGCAGACGTCGAGAATCGTGCTCGTCAAGACCTAAGCGATCTCGAGCGGGCAAGGGACTACGCCAAGGCGCTCACGTTATTTTATGGCAACAAACAAGCAGATATGGCGACCCGCCTAAACCTGCAGACGGCGTGGCTCTCACGGTTGCTCGATCTCGCAGCCTTGCCACCTGAGATTATCGCCTGCTTTGCGGATCCGCGCGAGCTGAAGGTCGAGCACGCGAAGGTCTTGGGGCCACTGTTGCGGCAGCCGCTGGCGGCGCGTAAATTGCTGGCAGAAGCACGTGACCTTGCCGATGCTCAGGCCGGGTCGCTTGCTGCAGGGCAGCCGACTATACGGCCTGCCGATATCGTTCGGCAGCTGCAGCGCGCGACACTCTCCAGATCCGTCCGCCCCGCAGCGGTGATTGTCGATGAGTGGCAAAGCAAGTCCGGTCGTCCAATGATGCGAGCGACGCGCGGGCAGACGCGAACGACGGTCGTTCTGCCAACGCGCAGCGGGGCGACGCGCGCAGATCTCGTTGCAGCTTTTGCTGAACTACTTGATCGTCTCAAGGTTGGGGAAGGCTGATCTCGGTACGCATCGCTTTGGGCGGCCGGATGCATTTGGCGATGTCGCTGGTGCGCAGCACAAGGTGAAATATCAAAGAGCTGCAGCGAAACGGCGGCAATTCGAGTAGACCGCGTGTCGATCGACCGGTTAGCCCTCTTGGCGTCCGGGTCACATACATGCACGATTCCGCCGCGAGACTAGCGGACCACGATAGTCAGTGAGCCTGACTCGATGCAATCCCGGCAGACTAGTAATGGGGTCACCGCGGTCGCTGAGTGGCTGCGCAGAAGGGCTGTGGGCTCATGATCGCGCCGCGAAGCCCGTACCAACATCAGCCCAAAATGAGCTCGACCTTTCTAGGCTACTGGGTCGGTTCGACAATGACTCCTAGCGCCGCGAGCATGGCGTCGATCTCGGCCATCTCGTCGTCGAATCGCGCGAGTGCGCGTGCGTCTGGCTCTGGTGGACGCGGCGGCCGCCCGGCAGGCTGAGCCGCAAATCCAAATTTAACCGCGAGGTCGGGGGCGAGATATGCACGCCATGCCTGGCGTCCGCTGATCTCGACGACGAGGCCCTGATGGGCTGCCCGCGTTAACAACTTGCCCGCCCCGGAGATGGTCAGCCCGAGCGTACGCGACACATAAAGCGGGCTCAGCAGCGGCCGGCGCTGGAGCAGCACTACCAGCGACACCAACTTGCCGGGACGCCGCGCCGCGCCGAGGGTCGCGGCTGCCCGCGTTCGGTCTCCCTCGACGGCATTGAGCCGCTCGAGCCCGTCCTCGGCGGCTTTCGTCAGCGCTTTCAGGTATCGCGGGACGATCGCTCGACGATCGCGCGGCGCGTATCGCAGGGCCTTGTCTGCGGCGACGAGGCAGGGGAGGGGGGTCCGGGTCACGCCGAGGGCCTTGAGCAGCGACGGTATGCCGAGCCACGGGGCCGCGCTGCGATCGGCGCGCGCGTGGATCGCGGTCAGTTCGAGCGCACGCAGCAGAGCAGGGCGATCGCTCCACTCTGGCGGCAAGTTGAGCGTCACCGGGATCAGCTCGCGCCAGTGTCGTCCGTCGGGCCTGGCCAGCGCCGCCTGCCAAGCTGCGAGCGCGGCGTGTTCATCGGCGGCGAAGGCGGGTGGCCTCCGCCCGGGCACTGCGACCCCGCAGGCAAGAGCAAAAATGTCGATTTCGTCGATCTCTGCGCCCTGGCCGCGCCGAGCCTCCGTGAACCCGATCCACGACGCCCGCTCGACCCACGACCACCGTGTCGATGCGCCGGATACACGAGCGTCAAGGCGGCCGATTGCGAGCGCTGTCGCTTCGAGCAGCCCGGCCAAGAGCGGTGTCCAATCGGGCGCGGAAAGGTCGGGAAGGGGATACGTCACGCACCCTTAGTAGCGCCAAAAGGACCTTCCAGTCTACTGTACTAGTGTTTGTAGTCCTGATAATGAAGCGTTATCGCGACCCTAGCATTTTAGATGTTTTGAGCGTAATCGGCGGCGATGGCCGCTCCCGCCCTCACGACCCTGCCGCCGACGGCCTCGCTCGGCATCATCGTCGATGAAATCACTGCGCTTGCGCCCCAGCGTCAGCTACTCGACCCGACACTCGTTGCTGCCGCGGCGCGCGCGTGGTCGGCGAACACGGTGCGGGCGTTCCTGTCGGATCTGCGGCTGTGGGACAGCTGGTGCCGGCGCTCGGGGGTTCAGACTGGCAGCGCCACGGCCGGCACCGTTGCGGCCTATGTCCGTGCGCTGTCGGGGCAGGACCTCGGGAGTGACGCGGCGCGCGCCACCGGCGAGCGCGCCGCGGCCACGATCGGGCGGTACCTCGTCCATATCGGCTGGGCGTACCGGATGGCGGGGCGCGACGATCCAACTGCAGCGCCACTGGTGCGGTTCGAGCATAAGGCAGCGCGCAAGATCCTCGGTGTGCGGCAACGCCAAGCGCGCGCGATCCGGTTCAAGGGCGACGTCACCGACCTCGACGGGCCGCCGGCGGGGGTGTGCCTCGCGACGCTGCTGAAGGCGTGCCGCAAGGACATGCTCGGCGCGCGCGACCAGGCGCTGCTGCTGCTCGCCTATGACACCGGCTGCCGGCGCTCGGAACTGGTCGCGATCGAGGTCGACCACATCGATGGGCCCGATGGCGAGGGGGCAGGGACGCTGTTGATCCCGCGGAGCAAGACAGATCGGGAGGGGGAGGGGGCGCTCGCCTATCTGTCGCCGGCGGCGATGAAGGCGATCAAACGCTGGCGCGAGATGGGGCATATCGACCGCGGGGCGCTGTTTCGTCGGGTCGAGACCTATTTCGACGGTAGGGTGCGAACCGTAGGGGAGGGGGCGCTCCACCCCGGGACGATCGCGATCATCTACAAGCGGCTGGTCCGCGCGGCGTTCGACAAGAAGTTGCTTGGGAGCATGAGCGAGGCCGAGCTCGAGCGCTGGGTCAAAGCGGTGTCGAGCCATTCGATCCGGGTCGGGGTCGCGCAGGACAATTTTGCGGCAGGGGAGGGGTTGCCGGCAATCATGCAGGCGTACCGCTGGCGCGACGCCAAGACGGTGATGCGCTACGGGGCGAAGTTGGCGGCGAAAAGCGGGGCGAGCGCGCGGCTGGCGAAGCGGTTCTCGGCCGAGTAGACGCTCTTCTGGACCAACGCGCCGCCAAACTGTCCGACACACTGCAATGTCATTTTTAAGCGGGGGGCGACATGGCCGCGATGTTCAGTTTTAGACATGTCGAACGGATTTGCTCGCGGCCAAATCGAGTACCCGACCCCACCCATCAGGCGATATCCGACTCCAACGACGCGATCCTCTTGTCAGAGGATGTTGCTAAGTGCGGGGGGAGCGGGTTTTCTTTGCGCCGCCGGCCCGTGCGGTAGATGCGCGCTTCGCGGTGGAGTTCATCCGCCCGAGCCCAATCTTCAATGCCAAGTTGCGACGCTTTTCGGCATAAGCGGGCGCGACCATCGGGTAATCTGCGGGCAGGTTCCACTTGGCGCGGTACGCGTCTGGCGTCATCCCGAAGGCATTCATCAGATGTCGTTTGAGCATTTTCAGCTTTCTGCCGTCCTCAAGACAGACAAGATAGTCGGGCTTGATCGACGCGCGGATCGAAACTGCCGGTGCCTGCTGGACGGGTTGCGGTTCGACCTGAGTGCCGAGGCGAGCGAGCGCCGCATAGACGTTCGCGATCATCCCTGAAAGGTCGGAAAGCGCGACGGAATTATTGGCGACATGCGCACTGACGATGCTGGCGGTCAAAGGAAGCAGTTCATTCTTTGAATCAAGATTAATCATGCGAAACTCCTTATTTTAGGCCGACTGCTTTTGAGATAGGGCTAGCACACTATCCTTAGATCAAAGGGCGTCGAATATCCAGTTTTATGGTCTGCGACTTCTACCAATAATGTGGATTGGTAAACCAAAATATACTTCCTGCTGGCTTTACAACCATTTCCAGGACAGACTATCTGTTTTGGCAGTAATTTGGGAGCGGATCGGACACACCCAACTTAACGTGATCGAAGTTAAGCCCAGTTCAGTCTCCGGTCGACAGCGGGCGTCGGTACACCGCGGCAAGAATTGCGCCCGCCCCTTTGCAATATTGATGGGATGGACGCCCTTGCCCGTGATAGACAATATCGCGGTATAATTTATGGTCGCATCCTAAACCTCAAGAGTGAATCGGTCGCGCTTAAGCTGTTCAAGCAGGCGCGCCCGATTGCAGCAATGCTGATCGCGAAAGACTAGACGATCTCCCGACACTTTCAGAGATCATTTAGCGATCGAGTTACGGGTTCGATTGATAAAGCTGCCCTTGGCCTGTCGCCGCCGATACGTCCGAAACTTTGGGTTCCGGACGTATCGAACGCAAGAGCCCAAGTCGCTCGCCCGCGCGTCCAACGCCCAGCGCGTGTCAGGCGGTGTTCGGACCTCCTAAGCCGGCTGTGCGTCGAACGACGGCGCGAGCTTGGCGCGGGGGGATCGCGGCTTCTTTGCCGGAACGGCCTCGACCGCTGGTGCGGGCGGAGCAGGCGGGGCCTTGCGACCGAGCCCGATCTTTATCGCCAGGCTGCGACGCTGCTCGGCATACGCCGGCGCGACCATCGGATAGTCTGCGGGCAGGTTCCACTTGGCGCGATAGGCGTCCGGCGTCATCCCATAGCTGGTCAGCAGGTGCCGCTTGAGCATCTTGAGCTTTTTGCCGTCCTCGAGACAGACAATGTAGTCGGGCTTGATGGAAGAACGGATCGAAACCACCGGTTCCTGCCGGATCTTCTCCGGCTCGACCTGTGTTCCGAGGCGAGCCAGCGCTGCATAGACGTTGCCGATCAGCCCCGAGAGGTCAGAAAGCGCAACCGTGTTATTGGCGACATGAGAGCTGACGATGTCGGCCGTCAGGGTCAAAAGTTCATTATTAGACGCAAGATCGTTCACACAAAGTTCCTTGTTTGAGGCCGGTTACATGCATCAGCTGACCGGTGCGCCGTATTTAGTTTGCCAGACGTCACAATTCCAGTTGTATGACGGATAGCTTCGACCCGCATTGTGGGTTTATGTCACGGCAGTCTCGCGAGCGTCGGATGGACCAGGAAAATTAACCCCGCCAAAGAAGGCTGAACTTTTTTAGATGATTGGCACGAGTTGTTCAAAGCTCGCCAAGATGATTAAGCTGGAGGATCACGTGACCTGTCTCGACGTGTCGGCCGAGAGTTTGCCCGATAAGGTATCAGACACGCGCGATAGGGTTATCCGGCTCGAAGGCTTTATTGAAGGCGCATCGGGCAGCCGGACGGCCTCCCCGGAGCGGCAACGAGTGCTCAAACCAAGGCACTGATCCATTATCGTCCCCTCCCGGCAGCCATCTGTCGGAGCGAGCCGCAATGTTGGTCGGTTGACGGAGCCGTCATTTGAAGTCTAGCGGTCTGCCGAGTACCGGCTTGTGAACCTTAGACTGACTGTTGGAGATGAGAATGCCTCTGAAGGATTATCTCGGCGTGATCGACAATGCACTCAAGCAGGTGTTCGACCGTAAGGCAGTTGATCCAACAAAGGCACGCCGACCACTTCTCCGCGGCATCGACCGCACGATGGCGCAGTTCAAAACCGGCTCGTCGGGCACGCCGACCGGCTGGTACCGCGTCAAGAATGGCGTCGTCGCATTGACGGTGAAAGTTGCCAGCGACACCTTCGAGGTTAACGGCGAGGCGACCAACCACCTGCCGGCCGACCGGTTCGAGGAGTTCCTCTTGAGCATGCGCGCGGCTGTCGAGGCAGGCGCGTTCGACAAAGAGTTAGCCGATAACGGCGCCGGCAATGCCGAGGTGCAAATCCCAAAGCGCGCTCCGGGATCGATCTCGCCCGAGGCCGCGAAGCTGCGTGGGGTCAAGGCAGCTGCCACTCGTAAGGCGAACCGCGAAAACAAGAACAAAGCTGCCTAACGAGGGGCGGGGGTCGGCTGACGGCTGCTTTGCGCCCATCTCCGGCCGATCGAGACCGCAGCCGATCTGCCCGAAAGCGGTCGTTTGTTCAGATTGCCCGTCGCGGCGGCTTCGCGCCCATTTCCGGACGAGCGAGATCGCTGCCGACCAGTCCAAAAGCGGTCGTTCGTTCAGATTGAGCATCGCGCCGACTTCGCGCCCCATAGCGGTCGACGAAGCAATGGTAAGCTCAGCCCGAAAGCGGACTATCACTTACTGACATTCGGGCCGTCCTAATACCTGCTCATGAAACCGCGTACGAAAGGCCCCTATCACTAGCTGCTAGGGAGCTGGACGCATTCCGGCTTGCCAATCCGTATAGCCGGACGAGCTGACGCTGGTCGCTTGTCGCTGGCCGCTAAAACATTTTCATGTGCTGACGCTGGAAGCAGAAATTCCTATATGCGTGTCGGGCACAGCGGGGATTTTGAATGGCGGAAAGAAAGGCGATACCTGCTGGAACGCGACTGCGCCTATTTTCGGACGCGGCGGGCTTCTGCCAGAAACCCGACTGCATGGAAGCCCTGTTTCCAGCGGAGATGGGGGGCGATAAGCACATCGCCGAGATGGCGCATGTTATCCCGCACGGCGATGCGGGCCCGCGCCATGAAGACCGACCGGCGGACGACTTCGATCCCGATGCCTTCGACAACCTGATCCTGCTGTGTCCGACCTGCCATACGAAGATCGACAAGGACCCCGAGGCTTATCCGCGCAATATCCTGATTGATTGGAAGGCCAATCATCTCGGGCGGCTGGCGCACAGGCAAGGCATCCGGGCTTACGACGAGCGCGAGCAGGCGCGAGCTGCGGTTGCCGGTATTATGGCTGAGAACCGGGCCATCTGGGAGAAGTTTGCGCCGGAGGAAGGCTCGGGCTTCGAGTATGACCCGGAATCGGGCACCGCTGCGGCATGGGATCAGCGCATGAGAAGCGTAATCCTGCCCAACCACGATCGCACCTTGGCGATCATTGAGGCCAATCTCGCCCTCGCCACGGAGGAGGAACGCCGCACGTTCGCTGAGTATCAGGAGCATGTTCGCGGCTTGTCTGAGCGGCATATATGTGGCGTCTCGGGTCGCGCCATCCGCTTTCCGGGAGCGATGGAGGGCATGTTCGCATGAACTGGCAGGTCAAATATGCGCTCGCCAATTTTGCGAAAGGAGGTCGGTCGCGGGCGGAGCATCTTGGCGGTGACGTCATCCGGATCGTAACCGAGGATCGACCCGACGTCGTCGCGGCCATCACTGCCGCCGCAACGGTCGATCAGGCAACGGCCGTTGGCTATCGGGACAGTGTCGAGGGACTCGATTTCTTATGCGGTTACCGCGCGGAGTGCGTCTGGGAGGGCAAGGCGATACGGTATCTCGAAGAGAACCGGGTGGGCTGGGGCAATTTCGGTACATTGGGTTCGGCGGTGCTCGACGGCGACGCCAACACCGCACAGCACAAGATCTACAAATTCGCGGATCGGCTTCTTCGGCAATATGGCCCTGTGGCGACCGTCGATCGGGAGTTCGACCGAATTCATCGGGTTACGCTGCGGAACGGGGAGGTGCTGCGCATTGGGATGATCGCCGACTACGAGCCGACGGCTGATGAGGTTCGGACGTTGTGGGATCGTTTTGGGCCGGTCGACATCATCTGGAACACTAACCCGAATGGCACGCCGCAGCCCGAAGCGAACGAAGCCGGAAGAGAGCTGGGGTGCGAGGTGATGCTATGGAACGCATTGAGGGAGCGTCTGGCGCGGGCATGATGTCGGCCAACGAGGTTGCTATTCACCTCCTGGCGTCTTGCCCCTCGTTGGAGCATTTCGCGGCTTATATGTTCGGTTCGGCCGTGACGGGGGTCGGGGCGGATATCGACATTCTTATCGTCGGTCCCGGCGGCTCGCTGTTGTCTGCGGTCAAAACTGAGCTCCGTTCCGCTGGGCAAGCTTTGCCACTGCACGTCCTGTGTATGTTGCCGTCAGAAGCGCTCCACACGCAGTTTGTAGCGAGGGAAAAGTGCGTGCCGCTCTCTCAACTTGCGCTGGCGGACAGTTGAACAGAAAGTCGTCTAAATATTAGCGATCCAGGCTTGGGGGAAAGATGAAGATAGCGCTGCTCGACGCGGGGAAGACGCGATCTGTGCTGAAACGCCTGATCAAAGACTATGATGACATTCAGATCGCGGTGGCTTGGGGCTATAATGGGAAGCTCGCTGATCTCCTGATGGAGAACAGCAGAAAATTCCGTTCTGTCACATTTGGACTCAACGGTTTTGCGACTTCGCCCGATCTGGTGGAACGCTTAATCGGCACCAAAAATGCCTTCATCGCCAAGGCGGACAACGGCATCTTCCATCCCAAGCTCTATCTGTTTCTGGCCGGCGTTAAGGCGGAGGCAATTGTCGGAAGCGCCAATTTCACGAAAGGCGGGCTCGATCGCAACCATGAGGCGTGCGTCCACATTAAGGGACCGGCCGAGGGCGACATTTTCAAGCAGATCCAGCGCGAGCTGTCCGGCTATGACGTGCTCAAGCAGCGCGTCACTCAGACGCTGGCGGACAGTTACCGGCGGCAATACGACGCGGCACGAAAGCAGCGTGGCCAGCGCGACCCGATCCTTCCAGACGACAAGAATGGCGGGAAGGGCCTGACCTCTCCCCTGGCGATGATGAGCTGGCAAGAGTTCGCGGCGACGGCGAAGCTCGACCCGCATCATAACTTCAAGCGCCGGATGAAGCTGCTTCGAGAAATCCAGCGCCTTTTTGCGAGCGTGGAGCGGTTCTCGGATCTCACGGTGACAGAGTGGAAGGGGATCGCGGGCACCCTCGGTAAATCCGAGAGGATCGCCGCGGGTCTCGACATCCATGACTGGGGGTGGTTCGGATCGATGGGCGGCAATGGCGATTTTGCGGGCCTGATCTCAAGGCAGGACCGCCAGCTCAGCGACGCGGTAGACTGCATCCCCCGCAAGGACCCAGTCACTCGCGAGGATTTCGAGGAATATTGCCGGCGTTTCCGCAAGGCATTTACGGATGCCGACGCCCATCATGTTGGAGAGTTTCCGACGGCGACGCGGCTGCTTACCATGAAGCGTCCCGACACGTTTGTTTGCGCGAACGGGAAGAATAAAGGCAACTTGGCCGAGGCGCTGAACTTTGCCCCGACGACGCTTTCGCTGGCGAATTATTGGGATCGGATCATCGTGCCGATCCAGTCGTCGCCTTGGTACAACGCACCTCATCCCAGCGGGGCCGATGGCGAGTTGTGGGACTATCGCGTCGCGATGCTCGACACCCTCTACTATGATGAAGACGCCTGACCTGGTCTTCGATGAGAGCCGGCTGCGCTAGGATCACAAAAGCTGCCACTTGCTCGGACACCGTCGCTCAACGCGAAATCCCAAGGGTGTCATTCCTCGGTCGCCGATCCTCGTTGCGGGCTCGGGCGCAACGGTGCTTTCAGTTTGTTGACGGCGATTCCGTTGGCATCGGGAAGAAGCCATAACGACCGGAAGAGCTCTGTTTCGAGAACAGTTGGATCGACAGCTCGGTTACTAGCGAGGGATCGGGGTCTTCGTTCTCGAAAACAATGACCTGTGAAAGATCGGCGCGGCCTGCGAGGTCGGCGTAGAAGGCCTGCTTCACGGCGATCTTATCATCTGGGGCTAGATCGTCCTCGTGGTCGGCCTCACGGAAGGTAACGAGTGGCGAGTCGAGCACGACGAAACCGGCCGGGCTGCGGCCCAGGTTCCTGATCGCCTGCTGAAGTCCGATCGTGAAGGCCGCATGCGTGAGCGCGCGCAGGCCCTTGCCTTGGTCGCCGCGCCGCCGACCGCCGAGAACTAAGTCCTGTTTGGCCTCGTCGAAGAAGACCGGCTTTTCGTGAGGGAAGTGCCACGCATCGAGCAGCTCCTCCACCGCGACGCTGATGGCTTGGACGCTGGCGGCGGGAAGGCCCGGACGCTCGTCGTTCGTGCGGCCGGCGCTGCTGAGAGCGTCCTGAGCCTGCGATCGACGCACCGTCAGCGTGGCTATGCGGTCGACCAGCCCGAGCGCTCGACGCACGTCGGCCCGCGTTGAATACAGTTCATCGACCTGACGGCGGGCGGCGGAAAGCGAGGGAGCCAGTGTTTCGCGCACGAGCGCGTCTGCGGCGTCGAACCGGAGCCGGGCTTCGCGGGCGCCGGCACCGAGCGCCTGACGTTCCCGGTCGAGGTCGGCGACCGCTTCGGCGAGTTCGTGCTGCAGCTGGCGGATCTTGGCAATCTCGACGTCGCACCCGGCTCGCAGGTCGTCGATGTCGGCGTCGTGCGGCACCCCCTCGTGCCGGTGGTCGCCGGCGGGGGCGCCGCAGAGCGGACAGCGGCCCTGGGGCAGCGAAACGAAGTATCCCCCTGCCTCTGAGATGGCCTCGAGCCGCTGTAGGTCCGAGGTATAGCTCAGGTCTAGAAGCACGAACCTTTCCTTCAGCCCCGCGATTTCTGCCGCGCGCGTCTGGATCTGCTCCGCGGTCCGCCAGGCGTCACGACGTTGCTGCTCCTGTGCCTCGAACGCAGTCCGCTCGCTGGACATCGCACGCTCGCTGGCGGCGATCGAGTTCTCGAGCCGGTTGAGCTGGCTATTCAGTTCCTCGGCCGATGCCTCGGTCAGCTCCTTCAGGTCTGCGTCGTAGTCGGCGATCATCTCATCGATCACGACGAGCTGACCCTCGATCTCCGCCCGCGCGATCGCCCGCTTTTTGACGGCGACCAGCGCGCTGTCATCGACGCCGGTGAGCAGCAGCTTGAATAGGCTGAGCTGCGCCGTTCGCTGGGTGGAATCGCCCGACACGATCGGCGAGTCCTTCTTGATGATCGCCTCCTCGTCCACGATCAGAAGCGACGCGAGGTTTCGGAAACTCAGGTTCTGGAGCTCATTGTTGACGTTCTTTCGCAGCCTCTTCTGGTCGAGGCCCACCAGACGCAGCAGGAACGTGCTGATATTATCGGGATCGGTGGCGCTGTGGCGGCCGCCGAGCGTCACGGCCGCCGCATTGCCGTCGCCGCTATCGGGCCCGCCTTCTCTCGCCTTGTCGGTGCCGCCGTCCTCCTGGCCGTTGCCACCATCAACGTCGCCATCTTGGATACGGTCACCGCCGTAATTCTCCGCGCGATCATCGCGGTCCCCGACATCGTCGCCGTCGTTTACGGGATCACCGTCGCCCAGCTCGCGCATCCTGAAGTCACCGCCCGCCAGCGCGCGCGTCAACTCGAACCGGCCGCCGGACCGGGCCTCGATAGTCAGGTGCGCGCGGTCGTATCCGACGCTCTCGGGGATCTGGCGAGGGGGCGTCTGCCCGCCGAGCATGAAGTCGATGGCCTCGACGAGATAGGACTTCCCGGTATCCGAGGGCCCCGACACGACGTTCAGCCCCGGCTCGAAGGTCATCAACGCGTCGGCCTTGCCCGGACCGGTCACCCGCAGGCCGCGCAACTCGAACCCGCTCACAGGACGAGCTCCGGCGGCAGCTGGACGGCCTGGAACTCGCGCGTCCAACGCTCGAAGCGGGCGTCGAAGAAGCTCTTGAGCTCGTCGTCGTCGAGCGCCCCGAACTTCCCCATCGCCCATGAGGCGCGCTCGCGCAGCGCGCAGCTGTAGGCGGAGCCCAGGCATTCGAGGAACGGGCCGGCTGCTTCCGCTGCCAGATACGATATGCCGCTGCCGCTGGCGCTGCGCTCGATGAGGTCCCGGCTGATGAATAGGAGCAGGCCGCGCTCGATCAGCCCGCGCCGCACCAGGAGCTCGCCATTGCGGAGGGGCGTGCTTGGGTGGAGACTAGCGGGTCCATCGGCGTCGCTCGAGTGGACGACGAGGTAGTCGAAGTAGAGCAGCCGCTGCAGGTCGAACCGATCGGGACAGGCCTCAGCGAGTATCGCGAGCGACCGCAGGCCCGTCTCAAGCGCGCTGTTGAAGGGCGAGGGGTGGGGTGCCGCTTCAGGCATCACCTTGCACCCACGTCAGCCGGTCCTCGTTGGCGAGCTGATGCACGACGCCCTTCCGGTCGTTGGGATCCACGCGGCCGAGCAGGGCCGAACTTGTCAGATTGAGGTTAGTGGCGTGTGCCGTCGTCGCGTTCACACGTGTCAGCCCGCACGGGTGGTCAGCTTCGGCCGTATCGATCACGCCATGAAGGATCTGGCCCTGCAGGTTCTCGAAGGCACCATCGGGTAGCGTGTCGCGCGAGAAGCTGCGCAGCGCCTCGGCGCAGTAGAAACTCTCACGTGCCCGCTGCAGATGGCGCTTGTGCAAGTCGGTGAGCGACGCGGGCGACGCATAGGCTGCGCCCTGATTATCGCCATAGGCATCGAGCAGCTGCGCGACGTAGCGGGTCTCGCCGGCCGCGATAGTCGTAGGTGGCACAGGCGACGCGGGCCGCGCCGGCAGACCGAGACCGAAGCGGACGGCGAAATATGGCGTCTTGCGATGCTGCTCGATCAGCCGAGGTGTCGGCAGGTGGCCGATGCGCGCAAAGTCAAAAGCCTTCACGTGGTCCAGCAGCTCGCCTTCCAGTGGCACTCTCTTCGTCGCGGTGATCTGCGCGACGCACTTCGCTGCCCAGTTCGCGATCAGCCCCTCGCGCAGGTTCTCGGGCTTTTTGATCATATTCAGGAGCTTGGTGCCGACGCCGCGCGGTGCGACGAACCTGTATGCGCGGGGCACGCTGTAGTTGCCGATGAAGGTGTAGTAGCACAGCTTCCCGAGCTCGATCCATATGTCGCCAGGGGCAAGCGGGTGGTCGTAGTGCTTGCACTGGTAGTTGTCCCAGTCGCTGTTGGGGCCGGACGGATCGACGGTGGCGATGACGTCGCATCCCTTATCGCCTGCACCGCCCGCCCGTTCCACTAGTCCGTAGCCGGGCAGGCTCGACGCCCATTCGTCGACGACGGCTTCCCACTGGTCGGCGGAGAACAGCTTGATCCGCTCGATCGGTGGGATCAACGGACCGGAACGGATTTCGAGCGGGTCGGCGCCTCCGATCTCGGTGGAGACTGTTATGACGTGACCGGTCGGCTTCATCCCCTGACTTCATCCCCCGCGACGGTCGGGTTCGCACGCCACGCTGGCGTCGGCCCGATCTTCCTGAAAACTCGCGCTATTGCCGATAGAGCATTGGCATGCGGAATAGAAGCGCGGTGGCGTTGCCCGACCGCCGGGTAAGTTAATGCAATGGGTCAGATCAACGAATGTCCGCTTGCCGAGATTGGCCAGTCATAAGCTGCCTGTCCGCAACCGGCCCCAACTCAGTAAAATATTCTACCAGCTTCAGAAGTGCACCGTCGCAGATAGACGAAGCTGGCGCGGTTCGATCGGCTTGAGATGCCGGTCGTTGATTCCTTCGATCGGCTCGCCGGCCAGGCGCGACGCGTAGTAATATTCGATTTCGTAATCGTGTGCATCGAGCGCGTTGATGAGGTCGACAGCAAGCTCGACCCGCCCAAAATCATAGCCGACCCTTGCATTTACCACCGTCAGCGGGCGGGCGCGGACACTGTTGTCCTCAATGATCGGATAGGGGCCGAAGTGGCGAAGCCGGATCGCTGCTGACGCGTGCTGATACTTGGCGACGACACCCGCCGAAATGACGTTTTCGAGCGCGTTGACGATGTGATCTGCTCCCGGCGGCAGGTCAGTTTCACGCGCATACGACCGTGTATATTGACCATCGACGGTCAGCCAATCGACCGGCTTGTAGAAAGCGCTTAACTCGTAGCCCCGACGCTTCGACGGTCCCACCGGCGACGTTTCACCACCATCGCCCTGGTATTGCAGCTCGGATTTCAGGTTAAGCCACCAGTACGTCGCGGTCAGCGTCATTCCGCTAAAGGGCCGCGTCCGTGCGCCAATTTCGTACCCGCGCGCCTTTACCAAGGGGGTGACCGGAGTTTGCGGACTGCCATCCTTCGGACTGACCGTGATCGTTGTGCCGCGTCCGTCGTTTGAATGAAAACCCTCGCCGTAGTTGGCATACACCTCAATCTGCTTGACCGGGGTCCACGCAATTGCCGCCTTGGGACTGACTATGCCGGCGGTGGCGTGACCCGAATTGGCGGAGATGCTCGACCGAACCTGGAAAGCATATTCATCGCCACGCAACCCAAGAATTACACGAACATTGGGTAATGGGTGGATCGTCGCCTCGGCGAACGCCCCGACCGACTCCTCGTCAACCCGGTCCTGCCGAACTGTCGAGGTGATCTGACCAAATTCCGTATGGTACAATCCGACCGGCGCTATCAGGTCATTTCGGGTGTCGGCCCCGATCGTCAGCTCGATAGGCATACCGAGGTCAAAAGCGAACCGCTTGTCGACCTTGCCGCCGAGCACAAAACGGCTATCGCGCTGCTCAAACTCGTCGCCGTGGACCGGATCGTCGAGGAAATAGGTAAAGTTCGAGATCAGCTTGAACTTATAGTAATGAACGTAGGCGAGGGCACTGATCGGTGTCGTTCCATCCTGGATCCAGTTGACGCTTGCGCCAATCCGCGTGGTCTTACCGCCGAGGTACGGGTCGAGGTAGCCGAGCCGCCCAATCAGACCGGAGTCGATTGCACGCGCAGGAACCTGTTCGGCTGAGCGAAAGTCGACGTGATAGGCGTCGAGGCTGGCGCGCAGTGTCCCACCGCCAACCGGCCCGGTCCACTTGGTTAGGATGTTGAATGCCTTGAGATTGCCGGGAATCTCATACGGACCGTTGTCGTAACGAAACTCCCCACCCAGGAAGAGATCGCCGACGCCGAGTTTGCGCGAACCACCGGCAAGCAAGCGTAGATAGTCGCCGTCGATGCTGCCAGTGCCGGTGACGAACGGCGTCGCGGTATCGATCGTCTTGAATTTGGCAGAGCCGGCGGTGAGAAAGTCGCCGACGTCGGCGCGGTACGGTCCCTTCGCGTAATCGATCGAATCGACGAATTCGGGAATGATGAAATTGATATCGGTGAAGCCCTGCCCGTGGGCATGGGTCCGCATGTTGACCGGCACACCATCGATGAACTGGGCAAAATCGGTGCCGTGATCGAGATTGAAGCCGCGCAGGAAATACTGGTTGGCCTTGCCGCCGCCCGAATGCTGTGTCGCGATGAAGCCGGGAATGACCTCGAGTAGTTCCCCAATGCGCTGGATCGGCCGGTTCTCAAGATCGATCTTGCCGATCGTCCCTTCCGAAGATGAGTCAGCAATGCCGATTAGGTTTGCTGCGCGCCCGGTGACAATGATTTCCGGGCTCGGCATCGCGGCGGCATCGACCGGCGCGGCAGCGTCGGCAACCTCGGCACGGGTGGCGGTGGCAATCAGTGTAGTCCCGAGCAGCATCGCGCGAAGCCAGACCATCGTCACCCTTTTGTTAGGAAGCAGACGAGTGATCTGCTTACGGCTAATACGATGCTCCCTCCGCAGAGGTTGCATTCGTTGCGCGCGACGACGGAAGATAATTCCCGTATCCTTGCCACTGAAAGATACAGCTAATGGATGACCGATGCAGCGCGTGACCGTTTCGCTCGACGAGGACGAGACCGCGGCGTTCGACGCGATCGTCGTCGAACAGGGCTATGCCAGTCGATCCGAGGCGATCCGGGATCTCGTTCGGCGCGCGGTCGATGCAAGGCGGCTGACCTCTACGATCGACGGTGCATGCGTTGCCAACCTGAGCTACGTCTATGACCATCACCTGCCGACGCTTGTCCGCCGCCTGACAGAACTCCAACATGCGAACCACGACCTCGTCGTTGCGACAACGCATGTTCACCTCGACCACGATAATTGCCTGGAATCGACGATGCTCAAGGGACCGGTAGCCGCGGTGCGCGCGCTGGCTGACGGCATCGAGGCAACGGGCGGCGTCCGCTATACGACGCTCAACTTGATCAGCGCGCCGGGCAGCACCAGCAGTGGGCATAAACATAGCCCCGGCCACACGCAGCCCTTACTGCCAAACGATCGATAATGTAGCCCGGGGGCAAGGTCGATGCCCGGCGTCGCTAAAACACGGTGAAATTAGCTTCAAAAATCGCTTGGCAGCATCAACTCCAACCGGTAGCAATGCGACGGTATATCATTGCACTGGAGCTGAGATGCCGCGTTCATCTGCTGTCCTGAAGACTATTCTGCTGGCTGCCGCCTCCGTACCTTCAGTGGCGGCCCGGTCAGCCGATGTCGCAGCTGCGCCATCGGCCAGCGCTCCTGCTGACGAAATTGTCGTAACGGCAAGACGGCTCGACGCAGCGCGCGACGCAATTCTGCCGAGCCTCGGCGCTAGCAAATACACCTTCGACCGGCAGGCGATCGCAGTCTTGCCACAGGGTCAGGATCAGAGCCTCGTCAACCTGCTGCTGCAGGCTCCCGGCGTCGTTCAGGACAGCTACGGCCAGATCCACGTCCGCAACGAGCATGCCAACGTCCAGTACCGGGTCAACGGTGTCATCGTGCCGGAAAGTATCACCGGGTTCGGTCAAACAATCGACGTCCGGTTGGCGGATTCGATCTCGTTGCTGACGGGCACGCTGCCGGCTCAGTATGGCTACCGCACCTCAGGCGTGGTCAACATTACCACACAGACCGGGGCCTTCGCTAATAGCGGTGATGTCGGCTTCTACGGCGGCAGTCGCGGGACAATCGAGCCGAGCGCCTCGATCAAGGGATCGAGCGGCGGCCTCAACTATTTCGCCAGCGGCAGCTATCTGCGGAACGACCTCGGCATCGAAAATCCGACCTCCTCGCGCGATGCGATCCACGACCGGACCGACCAGTTCCGCGGCTTCGCGTATGTCTCCGACATCCTGTCGGAGACGAGCCGGATCAGTGCGTTCGGCGGAGCCTTCTCCGGCCGGTTTCAAATTCCGAATAATCCCGGGCAGATGGCCGGCTTTACCGTCAACGGCGTGTCGGACTTCAACTCGGCGCTACTCAATCAGAACCAGCATGAGAACACCTATTATGGCGTGCTGGCGTACCAATATTCGGCCGATGCGCTATCGGTCCAGGTCGCTCCCTTTGTGCGCTATTCCCGGACGACCTTCACGCCCGATCCGCAGAACGGCGACATCATCTTTAACGGCTTCTCGGACCGGTCGCGGCTTTCGAGCCTCGCCTACGGCGTCCAGACTGACGCCAGCTACAAGTTATCCGACCACCATACCCTGCGCGGCGGCTTCTTTTTCCAAAACGAGCGGACGCGGTCGAGTGTGACGTCGCTGGTCCTTCCGACCGGTGCGCCGAATGCAGCCGGGGGCTTCGATCCGTGCACCTCGGACAATTTCGACCAGTGCGTGCCAACGAGCGACGCTCCCTTTTCGCAGACTGTCGCCGGGACTAAGACCGGGCAGCTCTACGGCGTCTACCTTCAGGACGAGTGGTCGATCACGCCCGAGCTGACGCTCAATTTCGGCGCACGCTTCGATGCGGTCCACGCTTACACTACCGAGAACCAGCTAAGCCCGCGGATCAACCTAGTTTATCAGCCCAGCAAGGCGACCACGTTCCACGCCGGGTATGCCCGCGACTTCACGCCGCCGCCCCAGGAGCTGATCGGTACATCGACCGTCGCTGTTTTCAACAGTACGACCAAGCAATCGGTCGTGCCGTTCGCCGATCCGGTAAAAGCCGAACGCGAGCATTATTTCGACGCCGGTGTTCTCCACACTATCCTGCCCGGGCTGAGCGTCGGCCTAGACGGCTATTACAAGATCAAGCGCAACCTGCTCGACGAGGGCCAGTTTGGCGAGGCGGTTGTCCTGTCGCCGTTCAACTACGCTCAAGGCTATGCGTGGGGCGTCGAGGTGACGACCAACTACCATGCCGGGCCGCTTACGATCTATGGCAACGCTACGCGCGGGCAGGAACAGGGGCGTAATATCGTCTCGAGCCAGTTCTTTTTCGCGCCCGACGAGCTTGCGTACATCGCCAACCACCGCATCTTCACTGACCATAACCAGTTCTGGTCAGCGTCGGCGGGAGCGAGCTATGTTTTCGACGACGGCATCGGCAAGCTGACGCCGACGATCGATGCGATCTACGGCAACGGACTGCGTGCTGGCGATCCCAATGGCATCATTCCCAACGGCGGCAAGCAGCCATCGTACACCGTGGTCAATCTCGGTATCGAGCAGAGCCTCGATGGGCCTGGCTTCCTGAAGGGTCTCTCGGTCCGGTTCGACGTGATCAACGTCGGTGACAAGAGCTACGCCATCCGCGACGGCTCAGGTGTGGGGGTAGGGGCACCGCAGTTTGGACAGCGTCGCGCCTTCTTTGGCGGTATCCGCAAGTCGTTCTGATGAAGCTCGTCGACTTCCTCGCTCACGGCGATCGGCTCTCCAACGACGATTTGCATCGTGTTGCGCCGCGTCGGGGATGGTTGTTGACGCGCTGGCTCGATCGCGGTGCAGTCGGGCTGTCGATGCTTTGCCTGGTTCACTGCCTCGCTTTTCCCGTGGTGGTACTGGCCCTACCCACGATGGGCGAAATCCTGCCGCGACAATGGTGGGTCCACCCGGTGATCTTTGCGCTGGCGGTGCCGATGGCGACGATCGCGCTCGTTCGTGGCTGGTCGGATCATCGCGACCGCCGGCCTGTCCTGCTCGGGGGTCTCGGCCTGGCCCTCCTGGGCCTAGGTCTCCTTGCCGCCGAAGCGAGTGCCGCAGAAGTCCTCCTGACAGTGGCTGGGGGCATGATCGTCGCCGCCGCGCACCTGCTCAACTGGCGGCTGGGGCGGCATGGTCATGCAGGCACCTAACCCCGGCCACCTTGTTATCCGCCCGGGGACTGTTCATATTCGGCGAATGGGAACAGCCACCGCACACAAGCATCGGCTGCCGGCCGGGCCTGCCTTGGTGACGGCTGCGCGAAGCGCGTTTGAGCGAGCCGGGGACCAATGGACCGATTTGCGAGCCACGGTTTTCGATGTCCTTATCAACTTTGAAAAGCCCGCCAGCGCCTACGAGATCACCGATGCCGTATCGAAAGCTACGGCTCGGCGGGTAACGGCCAACACGGTTTACCGCATCCTGGACCTCTTTGTCGCCAGCAACATCGCGGCGCGGGTCGAAAGCAGTAACGCTTATATTGCCACCGCCCATCCCGACTGTCGCCACGATTGCATTTTCCTCGTCTGCGATCGGTGTGGTAAAACTAGTCATATCGATGATGACCGCATTGCCGGCGACATGCGTGCGGCGGCAAGTGCGACTGGGTTTATGCCTTTGCGGCCGGTGCTCGAGGTTAGGGGTTTGTGCGCTGACTGCGCGTGATCTGAGCTGCCCCAACAGATCAATAAAATAAGATCGACGAACGGCAGCTTACCTGCATTTGGTGTCTGAAAGCTGCCAGTCCGTTACCGGCCCCATTGCATACCATGCATACCATGCTACCCCGCCGCTTACGGTTCGGCTATCAAGTAGGGTGCGATCGGGGCACGAGCATGCGCGACCAGAACCGTCCAGCAGTGCTTGCCCATCAACGGTTCGATGCCGATCGAAGCGCTTTCGTCTGCCTCGACCTTGCATCGCGGTTCCAACGCATTCACGAAACCAATCTGTGGGGTGCCTTAACCAGCGTGTCGGGCCTCGGCTCCGAAGCCACAGCGACTGCCAAATTGCAGGCCGATTTGCCCGCGCTCCTGAAAAGCCTCGGGGTGGCATCGCTGCTCGATGCGCCGTGCGGGGACGCTAGCTGGATCATTACGGCCGGCATCGACGTCGACTATATCGGCGTCGACATTGTGCCCGCGCTGATCGGAGCCGCGCGCGTTCGCACTTGGCCTGATCCTGCCAAGATCCGCTTCATGGTCGCCGACATCACCGCCGACAATCTGCCGTGCGCCGACGCCGTGCTCTGCCGCGATTGTCTGGTGCATCTGTCATTCGAGAACATCTGGCGTGCGGTGGAGACTTTCCGGCGCTCGGGGGCCACTTGGCTGATTACCACCACCTTTTCGGACTGGTCCACAAACGTCGATATCGAGGATGGCGACTGGCGAGCGCTTAATTTCATGCGTCCGCCGTTTACCTGGCCGATGCCGCATTTCCTTCTCGATGAAGGGTGCGATGAAGCCAGCGGCGGGTATCGCGATAAGAGCCTTGGGGTCTGGCGGCTGCGGGATATCCGACTCCATGCGGCAGCTATCGAGACACGGGAAGGGAGGGCGCCATGACTGGGTTTCAGGACTCTTTGACTGATCGTCCCGTCCTTCACACCGATCGCCTGTTACTACGTCGCCCTGAAGAACAGGACATGCAGGCGATCGTCGACATTGCAGGCGATTGGGAGGTCGCGAGGCGTCTAGCGCGGATGCCGCACCCCTACACGATCAGCAATGCGCAGTTTTTCATTGATGTCGTGGTGCCGTCGGAACTGGTCTGGTCGATCGTCTGGCGCTCCTCAGAACGAGTTGTTGGCATCATCGGTCTCACGCCAAAAGAGGGCAGCCCTCCCACTGCTGAGCTTGGCTATTATGTTGCTCAGACCGAGTGGGGGAAGGGCATTGCCACCGAAGCCGGGGCGCAGGTCGTGGCCTTTGGCACTGACTTATTTGGTCGGCAGCAACTTACCTCGGGCTATTTCGTCGACAATCCGGCGTCAGGCCGCGTACTCGATAAGCTGGGCTTCAAGCCGGTGGGAACCGCCGATCGGCCATGCCTGACGGAAGGCAATTTTAAACCCTCGATTGAGATGCGGCTCATTTAAGCGAGCCACCATGCTTTTGTTAACGATCCAAACCAACGTTTGAACTCTGGCAGCCGAGGCATGGTGCGGCGGCTCGGCACCGACGATAGCTCTATTCGTCACGCGGTATAGGCTGCGTGACGAATAGAGCGAAGAAGATGTGGTTTTAAGCGGCGACGCTGACCGTGCCGGCGCGGCGGCGCATGACGCCGCCGACGACGCCGAAGCCGGCGAGCATCATTGCCCAACTGGCGGGCTCGGGAACCCCTCCGACAGTTGGCACGCCAGCGAATACCCGCAGTTCAGCTAGGCCGTACTCGTTGGCACTACAGCACGGCGTATTCACCGAAGCGACGCTCGTCGGAAGAAACTGGAGGTAGCGAAATGTGCTGCTGCTCAACGATGTGAACGATTGAGCGGCAATCGGGTCGGTGACCGGCGCGGCTGTTAGCGTCCCCGACGCGACGGTCGTCGTAGGTCCCGTTAATGTAAATCCATTGCCCCCATCCAGCCCGACGGAATTACCTGCGACGATCGAGAAATTACCTGTGCCGCGATCCCCATAGAAAGCGTTGTGCGTGTTGAACAGGTCGAAGCTGGCGATCGTATATTTCGCCCCCAAATCGACAGTAATGTAGGCATTCTGCGGCCCATTTTCGGCATTAATCCAATAGTGGTAAACACCAGGTGTCGTATCGTAGACCGATCCTGTCTGCTGATCGAAAATATTGGCGGCAATCTGCAAGTTACCGTAGCTGCCGGTGTTGCCAATAACCGAGCCTGGGGAAAGGATAATCTGCGCTGCCGTCGCTGGCAGCGCAAACGCAGTCAGCGCCGCAGCGCCGCACAACAACCAATTCAGTTTCATTGTTTTCCCCTTTTGTCCGCGACCGTTGCTGTAGGTTCGTTAATATGCCCTTCAGTTTTTGGTCGAAATCACGCAGGATGATACCTCTCCGTCTTGAGGGGTGCCATGTTTCAGCAACACACAGGACGGATGCCCGCCGAGCTGGCAGCGGCCACTTCACTGGCTGACTTGGCCGCGCGTTTTCAGATCGCCGTTGAGGTCTGCGGCATGACCGCTTCAGCGAGCGGCATGGTGTCTGGTCCTCGTGTCCTTGGGCCGAACCAGTTCCATTTCACCAACTGGCCGGCGGCATGGCTTGCCCTGTATCAGGCGCGGGGCTTCGCGAAGTTCGATCCCTTGCCACGATGGGCGATTATCTCGGGGGAGGCGGTTGCGTGGAGCGAGATAATGGCTCGGTTGGAACCGAGCGACCCAGGCTTCCAGGTCTACGCGGCAGCCGGGGTGCATGGCTTTTTCGAGGGGTTCGCAACGCCGGTGCGCGGGCGAACCGGCGCGCTTGGGCTGGTCGCCGTCGCCGGGGGCCGCCGCGCTGAGTTTAATGCCGACGAACGCGCTTATCTCCAGTCGATCTCGATTGCGGCCCTTCATCGTGGCGAGGAGCTGCTCGGTGTTCCCAAGCCGTTGGTCGGTACCTTCACCCCACGCGAGCACGAGTGCGTCGCGCTGCTCCGCCAGGGCTTTACCGACCCTGAAATTGGCCGGGTGATCGGCATCTCACCCACAACGGTCAAATTTCATCTAGACAACGCACGGCGCAAAACCGGCACAAGAAACCGGGTCGAACTCGCCGTCGGCGCGCATGCATTCCCCGTACAGGGCTTGGTGGATGCGGCGCTTAAGTAACACGTTGTCTAGCTCAGGCCAGCTGCGCGAATTGTGAGTTATATATATGATAATGTCCTTTATCAGACATTGTAGGCGCGCTAATGTGGGCCGATGACCTACCGTGTTCGCATCGCCCCAGTCCCCACCGTCATCGACGACAACGAGGCGCCAGTCGTCGGCGCGCGGGTGCTGGAGATCATCTTCCCCGGCGACACCATCGATACCGCTGCGGGTCGGATCAACATCATCGTCGGGGCGGGCACCGCTAAGATCATGGTCGCCGGCAAGATTTTGCGGAGCATCCCGTTATGCTGATGCGGCTGACGATCTTGGGGCTGGCGGGGATGGCCGCGATCGCGCCAGCATTGGCCGACTCAGGCGGCTTACGGCTCGCTGCCGCTGGTGACCGTTCTCGGCCGTCTCCAGCAGCAGCCGCGTGTCCTTTCCTAGTCGATAGTCCGACGACGATCGCGGCCAAGAGTGATTCGCCGGCGGAAGCGATACAAGTGATCGGCGAGATGGCGGACAAGGGCGAGCCGTTTCAGGTGTCCGATGCTCTGCCAGCCGGGCCACATCCTCCGTGGTCACGGTTCGTGTCCGCACAGGGGCAAGGCTGTGATCTGACAATTGACTACGAGCACGGAGGCATCGGCCATTTCCGGGCAAAAAAGCGTCTGCATTTTGACGGCCTGAATTGGACCCTAGTCAACCGATGAGCCATGCCGTGTTCAGCCACTGGCTGCGACGACGGCAAGAGCGTGCTGTGCCAAACGATGCGTTTGGGCAAAGTCTGATCGACGACATCCGGTTTTTGGTGCGTTTTCAGCGCTGCCGGTCAACTCCGGTCACCTGGATGCCAGCAACAGCCTGCGAGAAAAAACGCTGGGACGCGCATTCAGTGATCGGCCGGTTTGGTGACCCGTACGCCGTCGCGGTGGTCAACGGTGAGGAGTGGGTGGTCCGCGAGCGGATCTGGCATGGGTGGCCCGATCCTGCGCGCTTTGTATTCTTTGCCGTGTCCGACGAGCGCATTCGGGTTGCGGTAGATTTCAATGCCTGGCCGCAGGTCTGGGTAGCGCCGGCGGGACCCGGCATCGGGATCGAAATGCAAGCTTTGGAGAACGAAGAGTGAGCCAGCTTGCCTCCCTGCCGTCGCCAAGTCTCGTGCTGCCGGCGCTGATCATGACAGGCGGTGAGCGCACGCGGGTCCGCTTCCTCGAATTCTTTGCAGTGACGATCCGCAATCCCAACACGCGCCGCGCCTACGTCCAGGCGACTAATGAATTTTTGGGCTGGTGTGAGGGCAGGGGAGTTGCCTCGATCGCCGCGGTGAAACCGCTTCACGTCGCCGGCTACGTCGAGGAGCTTGGCCGCGTGCGCAGCGCGCCGACGGTCAAACTGCGTTTGGCAGCGGTACGTTACCTGTTCGACTGGCTGGTGATCGGTCAGATCGTGCCGGCCAATCCGGCTGCGTCGGTGCGGGGGCCGAGCCACAGCGTCCGCCGCGGCAAGACTCCGGTGCTGGCCCCGGCCGAGGCCCGCCAGCTACTCGATGCGATCGACGTGTCTACTCCCTCCGGCCTGCGTGACCGGGCGCTGATCGGGCTAATGACCTACAGCTTTGCGAGGGTAGGGGCCGCGTTGGCGATGCGAGTCGAGGACGTCTACATCCAGAACCGGCGGTTATGGGTGCGGCTGCACGAGAAGAGTGGCAAGCGCCACGACTTGCCGTGCCATCATAACCTTGAGGCGTATTTAGAATCCTATATCGATGGCTGCAGTCTACGCGACGATCGCAAGGGGCCGCTGTTTCGGACACTGGGGCGGGGAACGCGGCAGCTGAGCGCGACGCCGCTACCGCAGGCCAATGCGTTTGCCATGGTTCGCCGGCGGGCGGCAGCTGCCGGTATCGCGACGGCGATCGGCAACCACTCGTTCCGCGCGACCGGGATCACCGCCTACCTCAAAAACGGCGGCACGCTGGAAAAGGCGGCGGCGATGGCCAACCATGCCTCTACCCGGACCACCCAGCTCTACGACCGGCGGACCGACGAGATGAGCCTTGATGAGGTCGAACGCGTGCTGATCTGACGGGCGGACAGAAGCAGCCGTCACCCGATCTTGGCCATCTGCCTTGATCTTTGCAGGGCGGATCAATTAGGGCGCGTGTCAATGGAGCGCATTGGTTGATTTCTCGCTTTCCGGATATCACAGAAAGGTCGGCAGATCGTTCGGTGCTGCCGTGGCGCTTTGTTGTCGGCGTTCTTCTCCACATCGTCGTGCCGGTCTACGCTGTCGTCCTTGCTGCCGCGTTGGTGCCCGGCCTCGGCACGCCGGCGTGGCACCCGGTTGCAGCCGCAGCGCACATAAGCATGTGGTTCGTGCCGCTCTATACGCTCGCAACCGTTGTGACGGGTGTCGGCGCTGCTTGGCTCATGCACGCGGGATCGCACCTCCGGCCGATCTTGCTTCCGCGCAGCGGATATCGACCGGTGCCGGCCTCTACGCCGAAATGTGTTCGGGATGCCATTTAGGCCCAGGCGTTGAGAAGTCCGAAATGAGCCAAGGACTTTACCCGCAAGCCCCCGAGCTGGCGACGGTGCAAGACCTCACCCCCGCCCAGCAATTCTGGATCATCAAGCACGGCGTCAAGCTGAGCGCGATGCCGGCATGGGGTAGCACCCATCCCGACCCGCTGATCTGGGATATGGTCGCGTTCGTCCGAAAACTCCCGGGTATGACGCCTGCACAATACAAGGCGACCGTCGCCAGCGCACCCGAAGATCACGATGCGATGATGAGAGATATGGCGCACAAATAGGGAGACCGGGAAATGGATAAACAGGGGCGGCGGAATGGGCCACGGCCGGTTCGCCGCAATGATCGCGACCCCCGGGAACGTATTCGCAGACGGAAAGCTACACCCGGCGCCGTTCCGATAAGCCAGTCCATGCAATGATGTTCGCGACGTTTCCAGCTTGGCTTCACACGCTCGCGATCCTCTCGCTAGCGGTAGGCGCAGTGTGTGCGATCACGATCGCGCTCGATGAGACGGGGCGTCCACAGAAAATGTGGATCATGAATCTGGTATGGCCGCTAACCGCGCTGTTTGGTAGCCTCCTGTGGACAGCAGGCTACTATATCTGGGGACGCGCGAAGACCAAAAACCAAGATGACGAGGCGAAACCGCCTTTCCCGGTGATGGTGGCCAAAGGGTCGAGCCATTGCGGCGCGGGCTGCACGCTTGGGGACATCATCGCGGAGTGGGCAGCGTTCGCAATCCCATCGATCGCGATATGGTTTGGTTGGCACAGCATCTTTGCCGAGAAGACGTTTGCGGTCTGGATACCCGACTTCATTCTCGCTTTCGGGATCGGCATCGTCTTCCAGTATTTTACGATCGCACCAATGAGAGGCCTTGGCTTGGGTGAGGGTATCGTAGCTGCGGTGAAGGTCGATATCGCGTCAATCAGCGCGTGGCAGATCGGCATGTACGGGCTGATGGCCGCTATCCAGTTCGGATGGTATTCGAACGCTTTTGGCGGCATCGCAGCGGTGAATACCCCCGAGTTCTGGTTCGCGATGCAGCTCTCGATGTTGTCGGGGTTCTGCACTAGCTATCCCGTTAACTGGCTGTTGATCCGCGCGGGATTGAAGGAAGAAATGTAGCCAGAGTGCTGATGTCAAAACCGGTTGGTTTTAAAATCTGCGCCACGCTACCCGTCGATGCGGCTCTGCGAAGGTGAGAACCCCGCTCGACATGGTCGGCGACTGCTATTGGCATTCGGGCTCGGTGATGACCGACACGGGGTCGCTAGCCGCTATCGGAACCGCAACTATCCGAACGGCAGCTATCCTGCGTACCACGTCCGAAAGCTGCCAGGCAGTTACCGGCCCCCTCTTCACATAATGTGTCGTCGCTTCCTTCAGGGCGGGGACGGGGTGGGGAACGGACATGCAGCTATTGAGGGTTACCAGCGGCAAAGCCGCCGTTGAGACTACGGTTTAGTTCGATGCGGCGGTGGGTCCGCATTTTGAAAGTGTCGGGTCCGACACGCCGAACCTCGGAGAAGCCCAGAGATCGCCAGAAGCGTTCGCCTGCTTCGTTCGCTTCGAGGACTGCCAACCGGATTTCAGTGGCACCCCTTGCAGCGGCCCAGTCTTCGATTTTCGAATAGATCGACCGGCCCACACCTCGACCACGCTGGACAGCATCGACGATCATAAAACCAAGATACCATGCGCCATCGTGCGGATAATTGCGGAGGATCGCCGCTATTGCATAAATGCCGTCTTCCCCCTTCCAGCCTAACACGGTTTGATCGCGAGCATCTCTTTCCGGCGGCACGTCAGTGAAAAGCTCGTGAGCATCTGCCATCGTGGGCACCGCTCCGTCCTGCAAAAGGAAGTAGTCGGCGCACCGGCTATATAGGCTCGCAACGTCAGCGGCGTCGGCTCCTGTGAGTTCGATCGGCAAATGACAGGGTGATTGGGACGCCATATGCGAGATATACAATGCCTCGGGCGAAAGTCTGCCTTCAGGTTTATGATCGCTGCCCCAGGCGTCCGACATTGGGGGCGTGAGCCGCCGCCGGGTCCTCGGTCTGGGGACTGGCAGCTATCCCGCTTTCACCGCCCGGAAGCGGACTGTCTGGATTCGGCCCCATGCTGGCGGGACACTCTAGCTGCAACAGTTGATTAGGTGCGCCGATTCGTTATCAGCAGTGCACACTTGCCGCCGGGATCAGGCCTAGAAGGCGGAATTCGGCAAGGCCACGGCTCGATAGGCGCTGTGTCACCGCGCTTCCCGTGCAGCTCGCCAGAACTCGCCCATCCGGCGATCGAGCGATGGCGGGATGACCGGAAGCAGCCCTGAACCAGGGTAGACTGTAAGTTCGCCGAATAAGGGAACGCCATCGACTTCATAAAAATCAGCTCGGAGAAAATCATAGTCAGCCGCTAGCGTCTCGGCTGCTATTATGATGCGGTCGAGCGTCGCGGGCGCAATCGGGTCCGGATCAGATGTAGCCGGAGAAACGCGTCGCCATCGGCGGTCCATTACAATCCATCGGTGCGCGCTCGCGCGGTCGAGGTGGACCTGAACGAACTCGACACGCCCACCGAACACAAAGCACTTGTAGTCAATCGGCAGGATCTGATCGGAACCAATGTACGGCTCCACAATCAGCCCTCGCGGCACCTTCCCGTAGGCCCACTCGTCTAGCCACCGGCCGTAGCGCGCGCCGGACCAGCGCCGCACCATTCGCCTCGCCTTTGGCCAGTCATCAATCTTGCGAACGAAAGCTACCTGGTTGCAGCCACCCCGTGGCTTGACGACCAATGGCGTTGGCCAAGGCGTTAGATGTGGCAGGTCGTGGCCGTGCCATAGCGTCGGGATGATCCAATCGGCCCCCAGCATGGCAGCGACCAACGTCTTGACCGCCACCTTGTCGAGCAGCACCGGCAATCTGACGTCGCGATCGAAGAGCTTGCGGTGCTGCACCCATTCCGTGAACAGCTGTGGCTCGCGCAACCGCAATGCACGATTATGCCGCCAAATATACGTTAAATGAACGCGTGCAGGCGCAAAAAGTGACTCCGCTGTCATTCGCCAACAGTAGTGTTGCATAGGAAGAACGCCAGCCTCCGATCTCTCACAAATCAGAGGACGGGATCGGGTCCTAGGCCACCGCCGGTTCGCAACGCGTCGAACAGCAGCTATCCCCTTCGGGGCCTTAGAGCAGACAGGCAGCGATCGGCCCCGAACTAGCCAACATCTGATGCCAGAAAGCGAGTTGCCACTTTGGGATGACTTTGTGCGCACAAACCATCATGCGGAATTCGCGTCGCCCGTCAGCGTCTGCTGACCAACTTAACCCACGGATCGACATCGGCAGCCAGAGCCATGGGCTCGTGCTGCGATCGTGCACTAGCCAGCAACACTCGCGCCCGAGCCCAATGGCCCGCCATTGCTTGCAGCTTGGCAGCGACGAACGGTGAAACCTCACCACTGGACGCTTTTGCCTCTGCCGCCGCACTGAGATTGTCGAGCATGGCGTCGCGGCCAACCTTCGCATAGTTCGAGGTAGCATTGGCAAAGAGCTGCTGGACAACACGGTCGCCGCGAAGTTCGGCGGCGCGATGCCCTTCGCGGAGGAAGCCCTCGCTATCCCCTTCAGATAGCAGTGCATCGGCAAGATAGCCGTGGGCAGACATATGGTTTGGATCGGTGGCGACGACTTCCTGCAGCGCCTTGACGGCAGCTGCCGCGTGGCCGGCCTGAAACAGCAAGAGACCGCGGTCGGCCAAGATCGCCACCTGTTCGGGGTCCAGATTGCGGGCAATGTCGATTTCGCGGAGCGCGGCCTCGTGTTGCCCGACGACGCCCAAGGCGGTGGCGTACCAGTGGTGTGTTTGGGCATCGTTTGGCGCGACCGCGACCGCACGGCTAAACTCCGCCAGCGCGTTATCGTCCTGATGCTTCCACCAGAAATCGATGAAGGCACGCGCACGCAGAGCTGAAGGCAGCGTCGGCGACAGGCTCAGCGCCGCGTTGGTAGCGCTGTCCGCCCGTGTGAAAGCTTCACCATCGGGCACTGTGCCAAACTCGCGGATGAGTAAATAGGCGTCTGCCAGTCCGGTGTAAGCTGCCGCATTACGGGGGTCGCGAGCAATCGACTGACCGAACAAGCCAATCGACGCCTGCAACGAAGCTGGCGTTCGCTGCGCCCACAAGTGGCGACCGCGCATATAAAGATCGTTCGCCTCACTGTCGTTGCTGCCGATTGTGGGGCCGGGCGACGCCCAAACGCTTTGCAACGACGGAATCACAGTCAAACTGCCAATGGCCAAAATGGCGGTGGCGATGCCAATGGCGAGTCGCGGACGTCGGGGAAGAGATGACAATATTCTGCCGACGGCCATCGGCACCATTATTCGCGATCTTGGTGGCTGCTGTGCGGATGCGTACGACGAAGGCACGACAAGAGCGTCATCCGTCGGCGCCGTTTCACTCTCCGAGATGCCTAAGCCACAGTTCCATGCATCCAGTTCGTCGCGAAAAACAAATACTGCCGATCGTAGGCTGCCGGGCGCACGGTGGATGGGAAGTCCGCGCGACACTTCCCACCGCATGACTGTCCGTTCATCGCGGAAAAGCGCGGCCGCAATCGCTTTCCATCCCTCGATCCGCACCCGTTCAGCTGTCATGCCAGTCGGTCCCTCGGCGCAATCCTAGCGGATTGGGCCGCAAACGAAAGCAGCGCGGCGGCACGCGCCGCGCTGCCAGTATCGCCTGCGGTGCTAAGTTAGGCGGCCACCTGCGCCTTGACCCGTCGCCGCGAGGCATAGCCGACGCAGCCGAAGCCGGTGAGCAGTAGCGCCCAGGTCGTGGGCTCTGGCACGCCGCCCACGACCGGACCAGTTCCATTTGCGGTGACGGTGAACACACCGGAGTTATCGCCGAAGCAACTCGGACTACCCGAATAGCCGCAGGCGTCGGTCAGGCCCAGATAGAGCGTCTTAGCTCCCGTCGGTACATAGAAGGTCTGAGTGGCACCGGCAGCGTCGCCAGTCCGTCCATCACCAATAAAGAATGATTGCTGCAACAAGGGTGACAGCGACCCAAAACTCGTTCCGCCGACTGTGAAGTTGAGCGCCGCCGGCGTGGTCATGCCGATGCTGGAACCCTCAAACACGCCGGCAATGAAGCCCGCGGTGGGCGACGAGATCCCAGATATACTGGCACCGCCGGTATTATATTCGCCTGACAGCGACCCGATGCCGTCGGCGTCGTTCAGCGTCCCTCCGTTTACCGTTACGGTCGAACCCTTCGAAACGCTGAAGGTGATAGAGCTGAGCCCCGCGACATTGATTGACTGCGGCGCCGTACCGTCGAAGACGACCCCGTTTGCGTTGTAGAGGTCATTGTTAGCGTTGACGACGACCATGGAAGCGGCGGATGCAAGCGCGCTGCCACTCAGCATGAAACCTGCTATCAAGAAATTCTGCAACCGTAACGACATACATAGCCCTCTCTGTTAAAAGAGCGTTAGCTATGTTTGAACGCAGCCTGACCGAGAAGACGACACGTCACGACGCGAGGCGACACGAGACGACAAAATGTGATATAGCGCCGGGATTATGCCTGTTGTTGGCACCACCGGCTGGATCGAGCACCGCCGCCGCAACTCGCGATGATCCGAATATCAGCTATCCTGCAGTAAGTTCCTGTAAGCGGTCAGACCGCCATCGGCCCCCTTCGCTGCATTGGCTGGCCCACTGGACGTGGGGCTGCACCGTCTGGAGAGACCATTATCCGACGCCGCTCGTTCTGCTGCCACATTATCTGCCGTGGAGCAGCTTCTCATGACGACGCCAGCGCAACGAACGGTCATCGTCACTGGAGCGGCTGGTGGTATCGGCGCAGCGATCGCGTCGCAGCTTGCGAGGTCGGGATGGCGGGTATTCGCGACGATGCGCCGACCTGTTTTAGCGCAGCATGGGCCGGATGCTCTGGCGCTGGATGTCACCAGCGATGATAGCGTAGATGCCGCCGTCGCGGAGGTCGTGGGCCGCACCGGGCGCGTCGACGCAATCGTCAACAACGCGGGTGTCGATCTGCTCGGCGCTGTCGAGGAAACCACAACCGAGGAAGCGCTCAAGCTTTTCGAGACGAACTTTTTCGGCGTGCATCGGCTCACCCGGGCAGTGCTACCAATTATGCGTGCCCAGCTTTCGGGCCGCATCGTTACGATCGGATCGATCGCCGGATTCGTGCCAACCCCGTTCAACGCGTTCTACTGCGCCTCTAAACACGCGTTGAAGGGCTACTGCGAGGCGCTCGACTACGAGATCAGACCTTTCGGCATTCGTACGATCCTGATCGAGCCGGGATTCATCCGGACAGGTCTCCGAGCCAAGAAAAGGACGGTGGCCGACAGCATCGACGCATACAGCGAAATTCGCGGCCGCGCGGGTGCTGGGTTTGACGAGAGTGTCAGTCGTGGGATCGATCCGGCTCGTGTTGCTGAAGTGGTCCAAAAGGCGCTCGTTGCCGCTCACCCAAAGTTCCGGCAGCTGGTGGGCAATGACGCGCGGTTGCTCAACATGGTCTATCACTATTTGCCTGGCTTCCTCTTCAAAGCCGGTATGAACCGGCAGTTTGGGATTGCGGGTCGGTAAATGCGCCAAGGGCGAGCCGGTAGGGAAGCAAACGCAGCGGAGGAAAGATGACAATCGCAGGGACCGCAATCGTCGAGAAGAGGAATGGCGGCACGGCCTTGGGCGCACTGGCTATCGGGGCGGTTGCCTTCGGGGCCGCCGCGGTAGGAGCCCTTGCCGTAGGTGTCATGACTGTCCGGCGCCTACGGATTTTGGAAGCTCGTATCGAAAAGCTCTCCATCGGGACGCTTACCGTTGATCATCTTAACGTGAAGCTAGCTGACGCGACGAGCTCTTTGTAGCTCATCTCGTTTGAGCTGCCCCCGGTTTCGTGGACACCGAGATAAGGTGTTTGATGAAGCTGGAGGGTACGATGCAACGACGGAAGTTCAGCCGGGAGTTTAAGCTCGAGGCGGCGAAGCTGGTGCGGGAACGGGGTGTGACGGCGGTGCAGGCCGCCTGCGATCTCGACCTGAATGTGAACGTGCTGCGCAAGTGGGTTGTCGCGCTGGCGGCCAATCCCGGGTCAGCGTTTCCCGGGCATGGACAGCTGAAGCCAGAGAGCCAGGAGCTTGAGCGGCTGCGCCGCGAGAACGCGAAGCTGAAAGCGGAGCGCGATATCCTAAAAAAAGCGGCCGCCTACTTCGCGAGGGACTCGATATGAGGTTCGCCTTCATCGCGAAGCACCGGGGGATCTGGCCGATGTCGTGGCTTTGCGGGGCGCTCGGTGTCGCGCGCAGTGGCTTTCATGCCTGGCTGTCGCGCGCGCCGAGCGCGCGGGCGCGGATGACGAGATGCTCGACGCGAAGGTGCGGGCGAGCTTCATCGGCAGCTACCGGACATACGGTGCCCGGCGGGTGTGGCACGATCTTCTGGCCGAAGGCCTGTCATGCGGCCTGCACCGCGTCGAACGGCTGATGCGCCAACAGGCGCTGAAGGCCCGCCCGCGTCGGCGCGGGCTGCCACGGGACGACGGCGAACGGTGGGTGATCGCCGGCAATGTGCTCGATCGCCAGTTCAGCGCCGACGCGCCCAACCAGAAGTGGGTCGCCGACTTCACCTATATCTGGACCGCCGAGGGCTGGCTGTACGTCGCCGCCGTCATCGACCTGTTCTCGCAGCGCGTCGTCGGCTGGTCGATGAGCGACACGATGACGGCGCAGCTCGTCACCGACGCGCTAATCAAGGCGATCTGGCGCCGGGGCTAGCCCGATGCCCTGCTGCATCACTCCGACCAGGGCAGCCAATACACCAGCGAGCAGTTCCAGCGTCTGATGGCCGACAACGGCGTCACCTGCTCGATGAGCCGATCGGGCAATGTCTGGGACAATGTCGCGATGGAGAGCTTCTTCTCCTCACTGAAGACCTAGCGCGTCGCACGCAAAATCTACCGCACGCGGGATCACGCCAAGGCCGAGGTGTTCGACGAAATCGAGCGCTTCTACAATCCGACCCGCCGGCACTCGACCCTGGGGTATCTCAGCCCCATGGACTTCGAGAAACAGGCGGTTGTAGCTTAACCTCCTGTCTACGGGACCGGTGGCAGCTCAGTTTGAAAGCCGCCCGAGCGCTTTCGGCCCCACTAGCGATTTCCGCGGGTTGCGTAAATTACCGAGTGTGATCTCGCTGCCGCGAGGGCTATCATAGTCGTAAACGAAAGCGACTTTCGGTCGCTTTAGTGCCGCGTTAGAGCTCCGATCGGTAAGCTAGCGACGACATCACCGTCCTCGTCGACGATTTCCAAAACACTCCCCGAAAGCTTCAAGGCGTGGTCGGCATGGCGGAGTTTATGCCTTGCTAATGTGAAGCGCCCGATCGCGATCGCATCGGTGATGTCGCCGAACTCTGCTTCCCCGCCGTTCAAATGCGTGGCATCGCCTGTACGTACCTGAAAACTATATCGAGCCATTGAGTGCCCCTCGATGATTAACCGTAACGCTCATCCTGTCTGATCGGTATGGCTCGGGTACACCACTAACCCCCTGATGGAGCCGCGACGTTGGGCCCCTGCGGCACCTGCACCGCCGTAGAAAGGTATGGCGTCAGCCATCGGAGGTTACGCAGACAGAGCAAAACGACTGGAGTATGACGCTGCAATTTGCTCACGCTCACTTCCGCACCGGCGACTGAAGTTGCCTGTGGGTAGATTCCGAGGGTACCACCTCTTCTCCGGAAGGCGCTCTCTCGCAGTGCAGCTCCCCGTACCAGGCGAGCGATGCAGGAGACGTGCGATGATGAGCGACACGCTATTGCGCGACACTGTCCAGATTGAGCTTGGCTGGGAGCCGCGGCTTGATGCCGGCAATATCGGTGTGACCGCCAAGTCGGGCGTCGTTACGCTTACCGGCAACGTCCCCAGCTACGCCGAAAAATATGCTGCCGAAATCGCGACGCGGCGGGTCAAGGGTGTCAAGGCCGTCGCCGAGGAACTCGAAGTCCATCTTCCATTTTCGGTCAAGCGCGACGATCGGGATATCGCATCTGCGATCGTCAACCGCTTCGCCTGGGACACGCAGGTACCGCATGACCGCGTCAAGGCGACAGTCGAGAAAGGTCGGGTCGTGCTGACCGGTCAGGTCGATTGGCAGTTTCAGAACGAATCGGCCAAAGATCACGTTCGCTATCTCTTCGGGGTCGTCGGCGTCTCCAATCAGCTGACATTGAAGCCGCGGGTCGAGACCGAGCACGTGAGTGATGATATCGATCATGCCTTGGGCCGGTCGTGGTTCTTCGATCCGGAAACCATTCATGTCACCGCCGAAGGTGGTAAAGTCCGATTGACTGGGACTGCGCGCACGCCGCACGACCGGATGCTTGCCGGATCGACAGCATGGGCCGCACCAGGGGCCACCTCGGTCGAGAATGATATCGTCGTCGTCTGATCAAGCTTGCCCGCGCTCAAACTTTGGCGAGGGGTGGCAACACCAAGGAACGGTGATGGGTCGCGTCCTTCTCGCGGTTATCGTGCTGTTGTTCGTAGGCGCCTTTGCGGCCGCCCATGCCGTCTGGCGATATTGACCGCAAATTCCGATTGGACACCCAATTGACGAAGAGAAAGCGTCTGATCAACTCGGCGCTCGCGGCGGCGGCAGCAGCAATGTTGCTCGGCGACCGCGCTGCTGCGGTTCCCAGTTTCGCGGCACAGACTGGCCAGCCGTGCCAATCGTGCCACGTCGGCGGCTTCGGCCCCCAGCTTACCCAGTACGGTAGGGAGTTCAAGATCGGCGGGTACACGACGCGTGCCGTGCCGTGGAACGTCCCCCTTTCAGCCCAGGCGATCGGATCCTTTACGGCAACGCGCAAAGCGCAAGCTGCCCCGCCTACGCCGGACTTTCACACGAACAATAACCTCGCGCTCGACCAGATCGGCATTTTTCTCGGCGGCGGCATCGGCAATCATTTCGGTGGACTCGCGCAGGCAACCTACAGCGGCACCAGTCACAAATGGTCGTGGGACAACACCGATCTTCGCGCGGTCGACCGCGTGACGATCGTCGGTACGCCGGTGGTGATCGGTGCGAGCCTTAACAACAATCCGGGCATCGACGACCCGTGGAATACGCTCCCCGGTTGGGGATATCCGTACTCAGGTTCGGCGTTGCTGCCGTCGCCGGCGACCGCGCCGCTATTTTCCGGTGGGTTGGGACAGAAGGTCGTTGGCTTGACCGCCTATGCGTGGATCGACGGTAAGGGCTATGTCGAGGGTGGCGGCTTCCGCACACCCAGCGTTGGCACGCTGCGCTGGCTCGGGTCCGATCCCTACTCTCCCGGCGACATCAATGGCATTGCCCCCTACGGTCGCATCGCCTACCAACAGCCGCTGGGCGCCGGCGACATCGAGGTTGGTGCGTTCGCGCTGCGTGCGAGCCTCTTCCCTAGCCGCGACCGCACGACCGGGAACACAGACCGCTACACCGACACTGGGATTGACGCGTCGTTCCAGCTACCCCGGGCGAACAGCGATGTCTTCTCGATCAACGCGCGTTATACGCACGAAGACCAGCGGCTCGGCGCGTCACAGGCGCTCGGCAATGTCGGCAATAGCGGCGGTAACCTCGACGATTTCCGCATCGACGGCTCGTACTACTTCCGCCAGGCGCTTGGCGGCACAGTCCAGTTCTTCCAGACGACGGGGTCGAGCGACTTCGTTCATTACGGCGGCCGGACCGGACGACCCGACAGCGACGGCTTCGTCTTCCAGATCGACGGTACGCCGTTCGGCAACGACTCCCCGGTGGGCAGCTGGTTCAACGTCCGGCTCGGCGTTCAGTACACCGCCTACACCCGCTTCGATGGCGCGCGGATCAACTACGACGGCAGCGGCACCAATGCCGCCGATAACAACAGCTTGAGGATATTCGCATGGCTGGCCTTGTAATCGCACGCGTCGTCATCCTCCTCGTGGGGCTCGCCGCAGCGTCACCATCGCTTGCCGATGCCGCGGCGGGACAAAAGGTGTTCCAAAGCCAATGCTCGACCTGTCATGCCGTGACGAGCGGCACGATGAAGATTGGGCCCAGCCTGTACGCCATTGTCGGCCGGGCCGCAGGGACGGAGACGGGGTATCGGTATAGCCCGGCGATGACAAAGTCGGGCCTGACTTGGACGTCGGCGGAGCTGCACACCTACCTCGCCGCACCGCGAAAGGCGGTACCAGGCACCAAGATGACCTACGCCGGGGTGAAGGATCCCGCCAAACTTGACGATGTCGTCGCCTACCTGGAAACCGTGAAGTGAACGGATCGGGCTATGACCTATGCCACGGCGAGGGTGGTCGTCGAGCTTGGCCGTTCGAACGTGCGACTGCTCGCATTTGCTGCCGACCTCGCAACGCGAATGAGGCTCGGGATCATGGGCGTCGCCGCGTTTCAGCCAATGGCTGCGATATATGACCAATCGATGATCCTCGGTGATTATGGCAGGAGGATCGAGAAGAGCTCGAAACAAAGATCAAGACCGCCAAAGTTGAATTCGACGCATCACTGGATGGGCGCGGAATTAAGCTCGACTGACATTCAATCGTCACAATCAGCTCACTCTGCGAGTACACTGTCGCGCGCGCCCGGGCCGCCGATGGCATCCTGCGCGCGACCGGCGGTGAACCGATGGTGGCCTCGCGCCGTGCCGGCGTCAGCGACATTGTCATACATGCGGGTCGACCGGTCTTGCTCGTACCGACGCATGTCCAGACGCTCGCGCTCGATCATTCGGTCATCGCTTGGAAAGATACCCGCGACGCGCGATCGCCGACGCGCTGCCGCTTCTGAAGCTGGCCCGGAACGTGACGATCGTCGAGATCGCCAGTGCCGCCAAATTGAGCGCAGCGAAGCTGCGGCTCGAGGATCTCGTCGGCTGGCTTCGGCATCAACTGATCACTGCTACCGCCGCGCCGGTCCTCGTCATCGGCGACGATGCGACCCAGCTAGCGCAATTCATTGCTGAGGCAAAAGCGGATCCAACCGTGGCTGGAGCCTATGGTTACAGCCGAATGCGCCAATGGGCACTGGGCGGAGTAACCCGCGACCTGCTCCTCGCGCCGCAGCAATGTGCGCTTGCTGTCGCACCAACCAATTGCGCGTCCGAAATAAAACTACTTTGACAGATCCATAATTTATGCGCTGCGGATACGGCAATGCCAGTCGTGGCCAAGGCCAACGTGAACGCGATTAGCAAGTTGCGCATGATGGTATTTATAGCCCATCATTTCCAGTGGACGCGATCGGAGCGAATTTGCGATGACGCCAAGTATAAAAAATGGCGGACCCCGATCTCACTCAGCGCCGGCGTTCGCTGCGACGTTATCGGCGACGCACGCCACAACGCTCTTGCGCACGTTGGGGCCGGGTCTTGTCACCGGCGCAGCCGACGACGATCCGAGCGGGATCGCGACATACAGCCAAGTCGGCGCGCAGTTCGGGTACGGCCTGGCGTGGACCATGCTGTTCAGTTTCCCGCTGCAGGCGGTGTTCCAGGAGGTCTGCGCGCGCATTGGCGCGGTGACCGGCGTCGGCATCGCCCATAACCTGCGGCGGCACTACCCTCTATGGCTGCTGCGGTCGGCGGTCCTGCTGCTGCTGATCGCCAACGTCATAAACCTCGGGGCCGATCTCGGGGCGATGGGTGCCGCTGCGCAGCTGCTGATCGGCGGGTCGGGCTTGCTCTACACGGTGCTGTTCGGGATAGCCTGCATCCTGCTCGAAACATTCCTCAGCTATGCACGCTACTCCCAAGTGCTGAAGTGGCTGACGCTGTCGTTGTTTGCCTATGTCGCGGTCGTATTTGCCGCGCACGTACACTGGAGCACAGCGCTATTTTATACGATGGTCCCGCATCTAACGTTCGACAGACCCCATGCTACAGCGCTGGTTGCGGTTCTCGGCACAACGATTAGCCCCTATCTGTTTTTCTGGCAAAGCTCCCAGGAGGTCGAGGAAGGTCGACGCCGCCATGTTCAACCGTTGGGCCTCCGGCCTCGCACCGCTGCGGGCGAGCTTGCGCGCATCCGCACCGATACGGTCGTCGGCATGGGTGTCTCCAACCTCATCGCGCTGTTCATCATCCTGGCAACGGCCGCTACGCTGCACGCTGCCGGCATCACCAATATTCAGACCTCGTCGCAAGCGGCCGAAGCCCTGCGCCCAATAGCAGGCCCGTTCACATTCTTCGTCTTTGCCGCCGGGATCATCGGCACCGGAATGCTCGCCGTTCCGGTCCTTGCGGGTTCAGCTGCCTATGCCGTCGCCGAAGTCTTCCATTGGAAAGGAGGCCTAGACAGCCGATTTTCGCAAGCTCGCGCTTTCTACGGGACGATCGCTGCGGCGACGCTGGCCGGGGTCGCGCTCAATTTTACAGCGCTCGATCCTATCAAGGCGCTCTACTGGGCAGCCGTTGTCAACGGCGTGCTCGCCGCGCCGCTGATGGTGGTCATCATGCTCATCGCGACCAAGCCTAAAATTATGGGGCAATTTATTCTTCCGCTATCGATGCGTGTCGTCGGTTGGCTAGCAACGTCGGTAATGGCAACTGCAACAATCGGACTTTTCTTGATAAATTGAAGTATCAGTTGTGATTAACCTGGTCCCGGCGTCCACTCGCCTTCGGCCTTGAGCAGCGAGTTTGTCAGGATGACAAGCTTCCGCATGAGGGCTGTGATCGCAACCTTTAAGGACGGCAGCCGGTCGTCTTTGCGTCAGGCGAGCTGCGCATTTGCGGCTTAGAGCCTGAACGAAAAGTAGTTGAGCGATACCAGTAGGTTGTGATTCACCGTCGTTGTCGAGACGATAGGAGAAGAACTTGCCTTGGACTGATACCGCTCGCCGTCAGCATATGCGCAAGGGGGGGCGCTATCCAAGCGATTTACGGGATGCGGAATGGGCGTTGATCGAGCCGCTGTTTCCGGCAGCCCGCAGCGGCGGGCGTCGTCGCACGACCTGCCTTCGGGCGGTGATGGATGCGATCATGTATATTGCGTCGAGCGGTTGCGCCTGGCGGATGCTGCCCAAATGCTTTCCGGCGACGTCGACAGTGCGCGGCTATTTCTACAGCTGGCGGGATAGTGGGCTGCTGACGACAATCAACCACTTGCTGGTAATGGCAGCACGCGAACAGGCCGGCCGCGAGGCCTCACCCAGTGCTGGCGTTATCGACAGCCAATCGGTCAAAACAACGGAAAGCGGCGGAATTTGCGGCTATGACGCCGGCAAGAAGGTGAAGGGCCGCAAACGCCATATCATCACCGATACCTGCGGCTTTCTGGTGTTTATCCTGGTCCATGCCGCCGACATTCAGGACCGCGACGGCGCTGTCGATGTCCTCAAAGCCATCCGTTTCCGTTTCCCGTTCCTGCGCCATGTGTTTGCCGATGGTGGCTATGCCGGTGACAAACTCAAGGCCGCGCTTGAAGGCCATGGCAGCTGGACCCTCGAAATCATCAAGCGCTCCGATACCGCCAAGGGCTTTGTGCTTTTGCCCCGCCGTTGGGTTGTCGAGCGGACCTTCGCGTGGCTGGGCCGCTGCCGACGTCTCGCCAAAGACTGGGAGCGATCCATCGAAAGCGCCACGGCATGGGCAACCATCGCCAGCATCCGAATGCTCACACGCAGAATCGCAAGGCTCTCAACTCATTGATGTACTTTTGAATCGGGCTCTTAGGCATGGTGGCTCGAAAGGATGTTCGTCAGTCTGATCGACTGCTCAATTTGCTACGGACTTGTGTGTTATTATATCGACTTGGAGTCGGGAGTTAGATAAGATAAATTACACGTAAATCGTGTTAGGTAACGATATTTGATCAAACTTTGTGTCTAGGGTTGCCATGCACTTTATTAGCATTACGAGATTAAGAATTCGATCGTTCCGTTTCCTACCCCGTTTCGCGATGGACTTCCTTGAAACTCGGAAACAGGTGAAAGGCTCAACCGGCTTCAAGGGCGGATCGCTTTTAGCTGATCGTTCCTGGACATTTTGGACTATGACGATGTGGGATAGCCAGCAAAGCATGAAAAGCTATATGAATGTGGGTTCGCATCGGACAGCAATGCCGCGCCTTTTGGAATGGTGCGATGAGGCATCTGTCGTTCATTGGACCCAGTCGGAGGCTGATCTTCCATCGTGGATCGAGGCCGACAAGCACATGCGTAATGACGGACGCCCTTCGAAAGTTCGAAACCCCAGCCCACAGCACGCGACTATGACTTTTCGTGCACCACGTACGATCCTATCAGGGCCGATCAAACCGGAATCCCAATAGTACTGCTTTTGATAATCTTTGCCATGATAACGGATCCGCCACGCGCCTTTGTAGAGGGCGACCTTGCCGATCCTGAGTCGAGTCGCGGCCTCGAACTGAGCCCGCTGCCGATGTGCATCTGGAGTCGCTGCCGCTCAGGCCTAGCTGAGCGCAGCGACAAGAATTGCGGGGGCCGATTGCTGTCTGGCGTGTCTTAGCGCAGAGAACACATGACCAGCCATTTGTGACGGCATCGTACACCGACATTGATGGATTTGGGTGAGACCTGCAGAGGCTTCGGTCCCATCACGCTGTCACCCACGAATTACCGGTCGGAGAATATGAATGAATATCCTCGTCATCCTCACTTCACACCCCGATCTTGGCAATACGGGCAAGAAAACCGGGTTTTGGCTCGAAGAGCTGGCGGCACCCTATTATGTCTTCACGGACGCCGGGGCGGTGGTAACGCTGGCCTCGCCGCGCGGTGGACAGCCGCCACTTGATCCCAAGAGCGCCGAGCCCGATGCCGCGACGGCGTCCACACGGCGGTTCAATGCCGATGCGATGGCAACAGCGGCGCTGGCCACGACCCACAAACTGGCCGACGTCACGATCGCCGACTATGACGCGGTGTTCTATCCCGGCGGTCATGGCCCGCTGTGGGATTTGACGAACGATCCGGTGTCGGTCGCGCTGATCGAAGGCATGCTTGCCGCTGGCAAGCCGGTGGCGGCCGTCTGCCACGCGCCAGGGGTACTTCGCGACGTCAAGAACCAGGACCGCACGTCGTTGATCGCGGGCAAGAACGTCACCGGCTTCACCGACACGGAGGAAGCTGCCGTCGGACTGACCGGCATTGTGCCATTTCTTGTGGAGGATATGCTAAAGGCGAAGGGCGGCCATTACACGAAAGCTGCCGATTGGGCGGTTCATGTGGTTGAGGACGGCCTGTTAATTACCGGTCAAAACCCAGCATCGTCGGCCAAGGCTGCCGAGATGCTTCTGCGAAAAATCGGGTGAAACGCAACAAATTATCTGGGGGGCGGCCGCGGCGAGGCGGCGCTCGACTATAACGGCAAAATACTGCAAGCGGCCCGGCGCATCGCTCTACGGCTATCCAATCGCTTCGCCTCGTTTTTTTTCAACTAATCCAGGCCTCGGCGCGCGAAACGCCCTATGTCCTCGACGGGCCCGTCCACAACGATAGTTGGGAGGTGAGTAACAACGGACCAGAAAACATACATAAGGCAGTCCGCATTTTGGCTGCGCAGCTTCCGGAACGGCAAAAATTGGCGGCTTGTTGCGGGAATGGCTTTTGACCGCAGAGAATCATTAGTGGGTGTTCGTTCATCACAAACACCGCAGGACGTTATAGCATCGCTATAGACTCCTTATATAGCAGTGCTATATATGGTCGATGACGACACGCGAGAAACTGCTAGCGGTAGCGTTACAAGCGCTTGAAAAAGAGGGCGAAGCCCAGTTTTCGACGCGCGCGGTTTGCGCCTTGGCGGGCGTCAGCGCGCCGACGCTCTACCACCACTTCGGCAGCGCCGATGGCCTCCTGAGTGCCGCGATGACGGAAGCCTTCCGCCAGTTTCTCGAGCGGAAGAAAGCGGCGGTGATATCGCCTGATCCAGAAACCGCGTTAAGGCAGGGCTGGGACGATTATGTCGGCTTCGCAGCGGATCGCCCGCGCCTGTACGCGGCGATGATCGCCCGTGTGATGCTCGGCGTGCGCATTCCGGCGGCGGAAGAGGCGCGCCAGCTTCTAAACCACCAGATCGCCGCGATCGCCGCCGAAGGTCGACTGGGGATGTCCTCGTCCGACGCAGCAGCCGATCTCGCCTGGGCAATAGCCCACGCTGCCGCGCTGCTGCATGTGACAGCGGTCGATCGCAAACCCGAACCCGAAGTGATCGCCGCCCTCCGCGATTATGCGCTTCAAACCATCTGCAAACCTCGCCAGAAGAAATTGCTCACATGAAAATATTGGTTACTGGTGGCTCGGGCTTTCTCGGCGCACGGCTGATTCCAAAGCTGGTGGCGGACGGTCATGACGTGCTGGCGCTCTCACGATCGGCGGCGTCGGTTCAAAAAGTGAAAGCGCTGGGTGCGTCGCCAGTTGCGGGCGATCTTGAACAGCCCAACGCACTTTCACTGCCACCCATCGATGCGGTGATCCACGCGGCGGCCGTCTTCCGATTTGCCGGGGCGCGCGAGCCGTATTTCCGAACGAATGTGACCGGCACCCGCGCGCTGCTGCAGGCAGCGGAGACGGCAGGGGCGGGCTCGTTCCTCTATGTCAGCGCCGGCGCTGTAGTCATGGATGATCGAGGTTCACCCGTTCATAACGTCGACGAAAGCGCGCCGACCTACCCGAACAGCTTCTCGGCCTATATTGGCAGCAAGGCGCAAGGTGAGGCCGCTGTGCTAAGGGCAAACAAACCCGGTTTTCGCACGATCGCAATCCGACCCCCAGCCATCTGGGGACCGGGCGATGCCTTCAGTCATGCGATACCCGAGGCGATCGGATCGGGCCACTTCGCTTTCATCGGGCGTGGCGACTATCCGGTCATAACCTGCCACGTCGATAACGTGATCGAGGCTCTGCAATGTGCGCTTGAACGCGGCGCAGGCGGGCGCACTTATTGGGTGGCGGATCAAGAGCGGATAAACTTTCGCGACTTCATCGGCGGCCTTGCGGATCTGCAAGGGCTATCCATCGAGAAAATTCGCTCGATGCCCTATGGACTGGCTTTCGCCATTGGCCGGATCATGGAAATTGGGGCGGCGTTGTCTTTCTCCAAGAAAGACCCTCCCTTGTCGCGTACCATGGTCCGGATGATCGGACGAGAGTTTACGGCCAGCGATGCCGCCGCGCGGAGCGAACTTGGCTATGTCGCCAAGGTGTCCCGCGAGGAAGGCCTCGCAATGTATCGGTCGTGACAGACAGCCCCGGATTTTGCAGTGACGCCGTTGCCGGCATCGATCCGCGGCTGCCAGTCTAATTCAGTCTGGACCGTATCCCGCAGTAGGCATCGGTCATCATCACTTTATCCTGATTTCCTCGCCGGGCTTAGACGTTGTCAGGTAAAAGCGGCAATCATGTGTCGCGGTGACAGGTTCGGAATATACCCAGATGCCTGCGTCCGCGCCTACGGTATTCGGTGCCGACGTAGGTAGCGATTTAGTGCCGGCCGGTATGAGTAGTTTCCGATAGCTGGCGCTGCATGGTGCCGCGCCGCTAATAGAATCTCTTGGACTACCGCTAGTCGCTCGCTTCGAGGATAGTTGATGAAAGATGTTACGCGGTGCGAACCAATCGCGGTCATAATGTGTCAGCCGACGGGTATCCCGGCGCATTTGACGGCAGGATACGGATCCAGCGATGTTCGATAATGCGTCGGCGATCGACCTCGCGCGGGCACAGTTCGCGTTCACGATCTCATTCCACTTCATCTTTCCGGCGCTGTCGATCGGGCTGGCGAGCTATCTCGCGGTCCTTGAAGCGCTGTGGCTGCGGACCGGACGCGAGGTCTATCTAACGCTGTTCAAATATTGGCTGAAGATCTTCGCCATCGCCTTCGGAATGGGCGTCGTTTCGGGCATCGTCATGGCGTACCAGTTCGGCACCAACTGGGCGGTGTTCTCCGATAAGGCGGGGCCGGTGATCGGGCCGCTGATGGCCTACGAAGTGCTGACCGCCTTCTTCCTCGAGGCCGGCTTCCTCGGCGTCATGCTGTTCGGCATGGAGCGAGTCGGACGCAAATTGCACTTCACCGCGACGCTCGCGGTCGCGGCCGGCACCTTCATCTCGGCGTTCTGGATCATCGTCGTCAATTCGTGGATGCAGACGCCGCAGGGCTATGGAGTCAACGCACATGGCCAATTCATCCCGCTCGACTGGTGGGTGGTGATCTTCAACCCGTCGATGCCGTACCGATTGGTGCACACCGTCCTCGGGGCCTATCTGACTGTCGCCTTCGTCGTCGGCGGGGTCGGCGCATGGCACCTGCTGCGCGAGCGCCATCACCGCGAAGGTCCGAGCGAAAGCACCCGCGTCATGTTCTCGATGGCGATGTGGATGGCGGCGATCGTCGCGCCGCTGCAGATCGTCGCCGGCCACACCCAGGGCGAGAACACGCTCGCCTACCAGCCGGCAAAGATCGCCGCGATGGAAGGCGACTACCGCAGTTATCCGCACGGCGCGCCGCTGACGCTGTTCGGCATTCCGGATCAGGCAAACGGCGTCATGCGCCACGCGGTCGAGATTCCCCTGCTCGGCTCACTGGTCCTGAAGAACGACCTGCATGCCCCGATCGCCGGTCTCGACGCCTTTCCGCGCCGCGATTGGGCCCCGGTCAACATCGTTTTCTGGACGTTTCGCATCATGGTCGCCATCGGCGTCGGCATGGCCGCGCTCGGGCTGTGGAGCCTCGTCGCGCGGGCGACGGGCAATCTCTACGGCTGGCCGTGGATGCACCGCTTCGCCGTGCTGATGGGGCCGACCGGCTTCGTCGCGGTGATCGCCGGCTGGGCGACGACCGAAAGCGGGCGGCAGCCGTTCACCGTCTTCCACCTGCTGCGGACGGCGCAGTCGGTGTCGCCGCTGCAAGCGCCGGCGGTGGCGTCGTCGTTGATCGCCTTCGTTCTCGTCTATTTCGCAGTGTTCGGCACCGGCACATGGTTCATTCTCAAGCTGATGGGGCACTCACCGCATCCGGGCGAGAGCGGACCGTCTCGCGGCGACGTTACCCGTACTGCCGGCATCACGCCGGCCCCTCAGCTCGATCCCTCGATCCTGAGCCCGGCAGAATAGGTCATGAACATCGACCTCACCATCGTCTGGGCCGGCATCATCGCGTTCGCGGTGTTCGCCTACGTCATCATGGACGGCTTCGACCTTGGCATCGGCATTCTGTTCCCGTGGATCGCCAGGGGCGAGGCGCGCAACGCAGCGATCAACTCGGTCGCCCCGGTTTGGGACGGCAACGAGACGTGGCTGGTGCTCGGCGGCGGCGGACTGCTCGCAGCGTTCCCGCTCGCCTATGCGGTAATCATGCCGGCCGTCTATGTGCCAATTATCGCGATGCTGCTCGGGCTGGTGTTCCGCGGTGTCGCGTTCGAGTTCCGTGCGCGCACCGGCCGACTGTGGATCTGGGACGCGGCGTTTGCCTTCGGCTCGACGGTGGCGGCGCTTGCACAGGGTATCACGCTCGGCGCGATCCTGCAGGGAATCACCGTTCACGGCCGCGGTTACGGCGGCGGCTGGTGGGACTGGCTGACGCCGTTCAGCCTGCTGACGGGTATCGCGGTCGTCATCGGCTACGGTCTGCTCGGCACGTGCTGGTTGATCTATCGGACGGAAGGAGCGTTGCAGGAGCGGTGCTACCGGCTCGCGCCGTGGCTCGGCGGAGCGACGCTGGCAGCGGTCGTCGCCGTCAGCGCGGCGACGCCGTTCCTCAGCTACAACTATTACGATCGCTGGCTGCGCGCACCGGGCATCTACCTGACCGCGCCCGTCCCGATCCTCGTCGGCGTTGCCGCGCTACTGTTCGTCCGCAGCCTGTCGCGGCGGGCCGAACTCGTCCCGTTCCTGCTCGCGCTCGGCGTCTTTCTGCTCAGTTTCGTCGGGCTCGGCATCAGCATGTTCCCGTATCTGGTACCGCCGTCGATCACCATCTGGGACGCCGCCGCACCGCCGGCGAGCCAGATCTTCATGCTGGTGGGCGTCGGTATCATGGTTCCGGTCATCCTTGCGTACACCGGCTATGCCTACTGGGTGTTCCGCGGCAAGGTCGGCCACGAAGGCTATCATTGAGGACGCGGGTTCTGCCACCGGGGCTAAAGCGCTGGCTGTGGTTCGTCGGCTTGTGGGCGGCGGGCGTCGCGACGGTCGGCGTCGTGTCGCTGATCCTGCGCGCCTGGATCGGGCACGGGTGAGCGATAACGAAAGGCAGCCCCTCGCCGGCCAAGCTCCGACGGACGCTTGTCTATCCTTCAGACCTCTCATCATGGAGTCTTTCGAGCAAGGCGGCGGTCAGGACGCACGTGATTGGCGAGGGCGGGCAATCGCTTGGGCCGCTTCTCCCTGGAGGCCGGGGTGCGAGTTCAAAGTTGGCGCAGGATCATAGGTAATTTCCGAAGCTAAACACCGTCGGGGATCGCCCTATGACGGACTTAGGTTTGTGGCGACGCTCTTTGAGTTTCGCGTCGGCCGCATCGGATTGCTGGCGATGATCGCCGGCAGAGGTCAATTCTATGGTCGAACCGTTGAATATCCGACCGGCTTCGGCATTGCGGCCGGACTTCGATGCCTTTTTATTTGCCAAGGTCGATGAAGTTGCGCGTGACGTTCCGTTAAGGGTCGTATCGGTGCTGGCGCGGCTCGATCTCGACCCCTGGGCCGAGGCGGCCGAGCTGACGCAAATGTCCAAGGAAACGGCGGTTGAGCGACTGACCGCCCTGTTGACCAATCTACCGGACAGTTCACCGACGGGTGCAGATTCGCGAACGATCGCGTCACGCCTGATTGGCCTGTTACCCGCTACTGCCGGGCATACCAGCGGCTGGTCGGTGCCAGACGAGGAGCGAGGCGCTCCCGTTGCAGCCAACTTTGCCCTCGTCTTCATGTTTTCAATGATCGTCGTGATAATCGTCTCCGCCATGGTTCATCTCGCCGAAGGCCCGACGCCGGGGCCAACGATGGCCACGGCCGCAAAGGCAGCAGCTCCTGTGCCGCCCATCCCGGCACGACCGTGAAGCGCGCATCGACGACGGCATCTCCGATGAACAACCCGGCACGCTGACGATGCCCTTCCAGAATCCTGCGGCACACGACCCAGAACCGGTGCCTCAGAAAGGACAGCTCCATGACCGCGCAGAAGCCTAAATCCGACGAGTTGGCGGCCGCGAAGTCGGCAGTGAAGAAATCAGCCGGCAAGGCGGGCGGCGGCAACCCATTCGAGACGATGCCCGTGGCGGACCTCGAGAAAAAACTCGGCTGGTCGGCGGACGGCCTGACCCACGCCGAGGCGACGAAGCGCCTGACGCAGTACGGTGCGAACGAGATCGTCGAGAAGAAGCAGAACGTCCTGCTGAAGCTTCTCACCTATTTCTGGGGGCCGATCCCGTGGATGATCGAAGTCGCAGTCGTGCTGTCCGCCGTCGTCGGCCACTGGGCCGATTTCGGCATCATCCTGCTGTTGCTGGTCGCCAATGCCGGGGTTGGCTTCTGGGAAGAACGCCAGGCGGGGAACGCCATTGCCGCGCTCAAGGCAAAGTTGGCGATCAAGGCCGACGTTAAACGCGATGGCAAGTGGATCACGCCGCCGGCGCGGCAGGTCGTGCCCGGCGACACGGTTCGCCTCAACATCGGCGACATCGTTCCCGCCGACGCTCGGCTGCTCGACGGCGACGAACTGTCGGTCGATCAGTCGGCCCTGACCGGCGAGTCGTTGCCGAAGACCTGCAAGGCCGGCGACCCCGTGTTCTCCGGCTCGATCGTCCGACGCGGCGAGACCACGGCCCTCGTCTATGCCACGGGCAGCGACACGTTCTTCGGCAAGACAGCGGACCTCGTCCAGACCGCGGTGACGGTCAGCCATTTTCAGACGGCCGTGCTGCGGATCGGCCGGTATCTGATCGTCCTCGCGCTGGTGATGGTCGTGGTGATCATCGCCATGGGCCTCTATCGCGGCGAGGCGATCCTGACGACGCTGCAGTTCGCGCTGGTGCTGACGGTGGCGGCGATCCCGGTGGCGATGCCGACAGTCCTGTCGGTGACGATGGCGGTCGGTGCCCGGCTGCTTGCCGAGAAGAAGGCGATCGTCAGCAAGCTCGTCGCGATAGAGGAACTGGCCGGCGTCGACGTGCTGTGCGCCGACAAGACGGGCACGCTGACGCAGAACAAGCTGACGCTGGGCGACCCGTTCTGCCTCGACAAGACGACGCCGGACGAACTCATCCTTGCCGGTGCCCTTGCCTCCCGCGCGGACAGCAAAGACACGATCGACCTCGCGGTCATCGGCGGCGTCAAGGACAAGGCGGCGCTGAAGCCATATGACGTGACGCATTTCGAGCCGTTCGATCCGGTGCACAAGCGGACCGTGGCGACCGTCACCGGGCCAGGTGGGCAGGCGTTCAAGGTTTCCAAGGGCGCGCCGCAGGTCATGCTCGCCATGGCCGCCAACGCCGACGCAGTGAAGGCAGCGTTCGACAAGGCGGTCGACGATTTCGCAGCGCGCGGCTTCCGCGCGCTCGGCGTTGCCCGCGCCGACGGCGACGGCACATGGCAGCTGCTCGGCGTTTTGCCGCTGTACGACCCGCCGCGCGACGACGCCAAGGCGACGGTGGCGACCGCAGCGGCGATGGGCGTCAAGATCAAGATGGTGACTGGGGACGCGCTCGCCATCGCCATCGAGACTGCCAAAACGCTCGGCATGGGCACAAACATCCTCGACGGTGCCATCCTCGGCGATGCCGAGACGAAGGCGACCGCGGCGGTCACCAAGTCGATCGAGAATGCCGACGGCTTCGCCCAGGTCTTTCCCGAACATAAGTTCCACATCGTCGAAGTGCTGCAGAAGAACGGCCATATCGTCGGCATGACCGGCGACGGGGTCAACGACGCCCCGGCGCTGAAAAAGGCTGACTGCGGTTTCGCCGTTTCAGGCGCGACCGATGCGGCCCGCGCCGCCGCCTCGATAGTGCTCGTGGCCCCCGGGCTGTCGGTCATCATCGATGCGCTGAAGGAGAGTCGTAAAATCTTCCAGCGGATGAACAGCTATTCGATTTACCGTATTGCGGAGACGTTGCGTGTCCTGCTGTTCATGACGGCGGCGATCGTCTTCTTTAACTTCTACCCGGTCACCGCGATCATGATCGTGATGCTGGCGTTGCTCAACGACGGCGCGATCCTGTCGATCGCTTACGACAACGTCCGCTATTCGAACCGGCCCGAGGCGTGGAACATGCGCCTCGTGCTTGGCATCGCGACGGTGCTTGGTCTGGTCGGCGTGGTGGCGGCGTTCGGCCTGTTCTACCTCGGCCTGCGTGTCTTTCACCTCGGTCATCCGCAGCTGCAGACGATGATGTACCTGAAGCTGTCGGTCGCCGGGCACCTGACCATCTTCCAGGCCCGCACCCGTGGCCCGTGGTGGTCGACCCGTCCCGCGTGGATCCTGCTGGCGGCGGTGTTGGGCACACAAGTCGTGGCGACGCTGATCGCCGTCTACGGCGCGGGACTGGTGGTGCCGCTCGGGTGGTACTATGCGGGTGTTGTCTGGGCCTATGCGATTGCGTGGTTCCTCGTGACCGACCCGGTCAAGCTGCTCGCCTATCATTTCCTTGCCCGGGCGGCGGAGGCTCCGGTTCCCGTAGTCAAGGCCAAAGATCCGGCAGCGGCGGCGACGGCAAGCCCGGCCAAGGTGGCCGTGCCGTATGATCCGGCGCCAACACCAGCTGCCACGGCAAGCGACACGAATCCGACAGCTATCGCCGCTCTCCTCGACACGCGGCTCGGCGACATTTTGGCGGCCGGGGTCTTGAAAGAGCCGCACGAGGCCGAGCATATCCTAGCAGAGGCGATCGCCGCCGCCGAGACCTCCGAGCGGAAGGGTCACGCGGCACCCGTCGCTGACGCCGAGCATCACGCGGCCAAGCCTAGGCCGCATGCCCAAACCAAAACAACGGCCGCACCCGTCGTTCCTGCCAAGAGCGGCGACCACAAGCGCGCTTCCGCGCCGAAAGGACATCGATGAAGATCCATACCGGAGATTTCCGCGTCCACGAGGACGCGACGGTCGACCTCGGCCACTGGCCGACGGAAGTCGATCCCGTCTACAAATCCAAGAAGCAGTACAAATCGCTGCTGCAGAAGCACGTCGACAAGCTCAGCGAGCTGCAGCGGCTGCACTATGCGTCCAACCGTTATGCCCTGCTCCTGATCTTCCAAGCGATGGATGCGGCCGGCAAGGACGGGGCAATTCGGCACGTCATGTCGGGGGTCAATCCCCAGGGTTGCCAGGTGTTCAGCTTCAAGCACCCGAGCGCTGCCGAACTCGAACATGATTTTCTCTGGCGCACAACGCGCGACCTGCCGGCGCGCGGCCGCATCGGCATCTTCAACCGGTCCTATTACGAGGAAGTGCTGATCACCCGCGTTCATCCCAAGATTCTGCAGGGCGAAGGTCTGCCCGATCTGCCGGCTGACGACGACAGCGTGTGGCACGATCGGTACCGCTCGATCCGCGACCTCGAGACGCATCTCCACTGCAATGGCACGCGCATCGTCAAGTTCTTCCTACATCTTTCGAAGGACGAGCAGCGGAAGCGCTTCCTCGCGCGGATCGACGAACCCGACAAGAACTGGAAGTTCAGCATGAACGACATCGTCGAGCGTGGATTCTGGAAGGAATATATGAAAGTTTATGGCGAGTGTCTCGGCGCGACGAGTAGCGAAGATTCACCGTGGTACGTCGTACCCGCCGACGACAAGGAAAATGCTCGGCTGATTGTCTCGCAAATCATCCTCGACACATTCGATGGGCTTAAAATGGCGTTCCCGAAGACAACTCCGGCCCGTCAGAAAGAGTTAGCGTCGATCCGCAAGACCTTAGAAAAGTAGCTGGCACGATAACCCCGCGTGGGTTGCCGTCGAAACCAGCTGCAGCGGCGACGTAGGTAGTTTCCGGCCCTGCTACCGCACTACTGCATCGGCTAAAAAGTCGTTTGACAGCTACGATTTTGGAATTGGTCGATGATCCGCCATACTTCGAAGATTGAGGGTTTCGCGCTGGAGGCGAGCGACGGCGCAATCGGTTCGATCAGCGATCTACTTTTCGACGACGCGACGTGGCAAATACGCTGGCTCGTGATTGATACCGGAGGCTGGCTGTCCGGCCGCAAGGTACTGCTGCCGCCATCCGCGTTGGGGCACGTTAATCATATTGGTCATCAATTTTCGGTGCGCCTGACCCAACAGCAGGTTAAAGACAGCCCGTCGGTAAATACGGACGAGCCGGTGTCCCGACAGATGGAGACCGGCCTCTATGATTATTATGGCTGGGCGCCGTACTGGTCGACTGGTTTTTATATGGGCGGTTACGGCTATGCCGGTGGCGTCGGAATGCCGCTTTCCATTCCCGCTCACGATGCAAAGGCAATGCACGGCGATCCGCGTTTACGCAGCGTCCGCGAAATCACCGGTTATCGGCTCGATGCCAACGATGGCGAAATCGGCCATGTCGCTGATGTCCTGATCGAGGATGCTGATTGGAGTATCCACTATCTCGTCGCCGACACGCGCAATTGGTGGCCCGGCAAGAAGGTCTTGATCTCGCCGAGGTCGATCGCCTCGATCGACTGGTCACCGCGGTTGGTGCATCTCATCATTAGCCGCGAACAACTAAAGGGCAGCCCGGCGTACGACGGATCGCAGGCTCTCGACCGTGCGTATGAATATGCCTTCCATGGCTATTACGACGGACACCCCGTGATCGAGCCGGTCTGACGTCGTGCTTGAAAACGTCCTGGAATTACATTGTGCCGTAACGCAATCGGAAAGCGGATCAGATCTCGATTCGCTGTGCATCGATACGATCAGGACGCTGTCGATGGATGCGGTAGAGGAGGCCGAATCCGGCCACCCCGGCACGCCGATGGCGTTGGCCCCTGTAATCCATACGCTGTGGCAGCGTTTCCTGCGTTTCGATCCTGCCGACAGCGAATGGCCGAACCGCGACCGCTTCGTGCTTTCGAACGGTCATGCCTCGATCATGCTCTATTCAATCCTATTCCTCACCGGCGTCCGCAACCGGCATCAGGAGCCACTGACCCTCGACGACATCGAGGCGTTCCGCAGCCTTGGCAGCCGGTGCCCTGGTCACCCTGAGCATGGGCTCACCCCCGGCGTCGAGACGACGACCGGACCGCTCGGTCAGGGGTGCGGCAACAGTGTCGGCATGGCGATCGCCGGCCGCTGGCTCGGCGCGCGCTTTAACCGTCCCGACTTCCCGCTGTTCGACCACGACGTCTATGCGTTCTGTGGCGACGGCGACATGATGGAAGGCGTCAGCAGCGAGGCCGCGGCACTCGCCGGCCACCTGATGCTTGGCAACCTTTGCTGGATCTACGACCGCAACCGCGTCACCATCGAAGGCCACACCGATCTCGCGTTTACTGAAGACGTCGCGGCCCGGTTCCTCGCCTATGGCTGGAACGTCGAACAGGTCGGCGACGCAAACGATACCGACGCTCTCGCTGCTGCGTTTGCCAGTTTTCGCGCCCGCGCCGACGTGCCGACGCTGATGATCGTCGACAGCCATATTGGCTACGGCGCGCCGCACAAGCAGGACACCAGCGCCGCCCACGGCGACCCGCTCGGGCCCGATGAAATCCGCCTCGCCAAGCGCCGGTATGGCTGGCCGGAGGACGCGAAGTTTCGCGTGCCGGACGGTGTCGAGGCACATTACCGCGCCGGCATAGGGGCCCGCGGCGGTGCCCTCGAGGCCGCGTGGCGCGATCTGCTGGACGGCTATCGGACCGCCCATCCCGACGAGTCGGAGGCGCTCGACCTGATTCTCGCCGGCACGCCGCCTGCCGGTGTCGCCGACGATCTCCCGGCATTTCCGGCCGATGCCAAGGGTCTAGCCACCCGTGAGACATCCGCAACCGTCCTCAACGCCATCGCGCAGCGCTATCCGGCACTGCTCGGTGGTGCCGCCGATCTCGCGCCATCGACCAAGACCCAGCTGAAGTTCGCCGGCGTCGGCGACTTGGAAGCACCGAACCCAGGCGGTCGCAACCTTCATTTCGGCATCCGCGAACATGCGATGGGCGCAATCGTCAGCGGTATGGCCCTGTCGGGACTGCGCCCCTACGGCGCGACTTATCTCGTCTTTTCCGACTATATGAAACCGGCAATCCGGCTTGCGGCGTTGATGGCATTGCCGGTGATCTACATTCTAACGCACGACTCGATCGGCGTTGGCCAGGACGGACCGACGCACCAGCCGGTCGAGCAATTGGCGGCGCTGCGCAGCGTCCCTGATCTGCTGACCTTCCGGCCGGCCGACGCTAACGAAGTTGCGCACAGCTGGCGCGCCATCGTCGGATTAAATCAACCGGCGTGCCTCGTTCTGACCCGGCAGGCGGTGCCGACGCTCGATCGCGGCGTCTACGCCGATGCGGCAGGCGTGGCCCGCGGCGCCTATGTGCTGGCCGGTGACCCCGACGCCAACCCGGCGTTGATCCTGATCGCCACGGGCAGCGAAGTCGCTCTGTGCATTGCGGTGTTCGAAACGCTCAGCGCCGAGGGCGTCGCGGTGCGCGTCGTCAGCATGCCGTGCTGGGAACTGTTTGAGTCGCAGGACCAGGGTTATCGCGACTCCGTCCTGCCGCCAGGCGTGCGCGCGCGCGTCACCGTGGAGGCGGCAGCGCCGCTGGGGTGGGACCGCTACGCGGGTGCTTCGGGCACGATCATCGCCATGCGCAGCTTCGGCGCATCGGCCCCGATCGGCGACCTGATGCAAAAGTTCGGCTTCACGACGCAGGACGTGCTCGCGGCGGCGCGCGAGCAGCTGGCCGCCGGATGAACGCTCCGACAGCGCCGACACCTGCGCCGCATGCGGTGGTCGGCGACCCCTGCACGATCGTCCTGTTTGGTGCCGGCGGCGACATGACCAAGCGCCTGATGGTGCCGGCGTTGTACAATCTGGCGCGAACTGGCGTGCTGCCGCAGGATTTCGCGGTCATCGGAGTCGATCTTGCGTCGGGGACGGACAAGAGCTGGTGCGACAGCCTGCATGCCATGCTCGCCAGCTTCGTCGGTGACGATCACGCCGAGTTTCGCATCGACCGGATCGACGAAGCCGTGTGGCAGGGGCTCACCGACCGGATGACGTATCTTCAAGGCGATATGACGAAGCCGGAGCTTTACGGCGACGTCACCGCGGCACTCGAGGTCGCTCAGATACGGCACAAAACGCGGGGCAACGCCATTTTCTATCTCGCCGTCGCCGGCGATTTCTTCGCTACCGTCGTGACCGAACTTGCCGCCGCGAAGCTGACCGAGGATGCGGGTACTGGCTACTGGCGCCGGGTCGTCGTCGAAAAGCCGTTCGGCCATAGCCTCGCGTCGGCCCAAACGCTCAACCGCAATATCCTTTGCACGCTCCGCGAAGACCAGATCTTCCGGATCGACCATTTCCTCGGCAAGGACACGGTGCAGAGCATCATGGCGCTGCGCTTTGCTAACGGCATGTTCGAACCGATCTGGAACCGCGACCGCATCGACCACGTCCAGATCACCGTCGCAGAGACCGTGGGGGTCGAGACACGCGGCAAATTCTATGAGGTCACTGGCGCGCTGCGCGACATGGTGCCTAACCATGTCTTCACGCTGCTTTCGATGATCACGATGGAGCCGCCGACCGGTTTCGATGCAGCGTCGATCCGGTCGCGCAAGGCCGACGTCTTCGCGGCGATGGCCACGGCCCAGCCGGCCCAGGCCGTGCGCGGCCAATATGCTGCCGGCACGGTGCGCGACCGTCCCGTTGTCGCCTATCGCGACGAACCCGAAGTCGCTTCGAACTCCACGGTCGAAACCTATGTCGCGATGGAACTCACAATCGACAACTGGCGCTGGGCCGGCGTGCCCTTCTACTTCCGCACCGGCAAGCACCTGTCGGCGCGCAGCACCGAAGTCGCCATCAGCTTCAAGCAGGCACCGTTCGCTGCGTTCCGCGACACGCCGGTTGCCAGTTTGCGACCGAACTGGCTGGTACTTCGTATCGCGCCGGACGAGGGTATCTCACTGCAGTTCGAGGTCAAGCGGCCGGGTCCAGTCGTCGATCTTGCGGCGGTCAAGATGGATTTTCATTATGCCGAGTGGTTCGCAAAGGAGCCAAACGTCGGCTACGAGACGCTGATCCGCGATGTCATGATCGGCGACCAGACGCTGTTCATGCGCGCCGACATGGTCGAGCAGGGGTGGCGCGTCGTCCAGCCCGTGCTCGACGCCTGGGCCGCCGCGCCCGCCGGTCCGGAGCTGTACGCGTCGGGCGGCAACGGACCGACCGCGGCCAATGCCTTGCTGGCGCGGAGCGGGCGTGAATGGCGCGCGATCGGCACACCAGCATGATGCGCGAATTTTCGACTGCGATCGTCGACACCGCGCCGCCGCTCATCGTCGCCGCTTCGGTTCTGGCAGCTGATTTCGGCAGGCTCGCTGATGAAGTGCGCGCCGTCGATGCCGCCGGTGCCGACTGGATCCACGTCGATGTCATGGACGGGCGCTTCGTACCCGAAATCACCATCGGGCCGCGCGCGGTCGCCGCTATCCGTAGGGCCACGTCCAAGCCGCTCAACGTCCATTTGATGATCGTCGAACCCGACCGGCAGATCGCCGCATTCGCCGGCGCCGGTGCCGACCATATCCTCGTCCATGCCGAAGCAACCGCCACCGTTCACCTCCACCGAGTGCTCGGCGAGATACGGGCGGTCGGGTGCAAGGCCGGCGTCGCCCTAGACCCCGCCAGCCCGGTGGCGATGATCGAATATGTACTCCAGCTCTGCGACATCGTCATGGTCATGACGGTCAACCCCGGTGCCGGGGGCCAGTCGTTTTTGCCCGAAATGTTGCCCAAGATCCGGCACCTGCGCGCCTTGTGCAACGCCCGCGGCCTCGCCCCGATCATCGAGGTTGACGGTGGCCTCGACGGCGACACGACTGGCCTCGCCGTGGCCGCAGGTGCCCGCGCGATCGCCGCGGGCAGCGCGATCTTCGAATCTCCCGATTACGCCGAGGCAGTCGCCGGCCTGCGCCGATCGAAGCCTCCGGCAGGGGTCGGCCGGGTGCTCGACGCTCCACGCGCGGTTCTACCACGGCCATGACCGGCGCCGGCGTCATCCTGACGCTGAACGGCGGCTCGTCGAGCATTAAATTTGCGCTGTTTGCGGCGCAAACTCCGCTTGTTCGGGTCGTGTCTGGTGCAGTGGAGGGCATCGGATCGGCGAACCCTCAGCTCCGAGTGGCAGGAAAGCCGGCAACGGCCATAGCTGCAACCTCCGACCACGACAGCGCCGGGGAACTGGTGCTAGTAGAAGCAGAACGGCAGGTCGCCGGATGCAAGTTGATCGCCGTCGGCCACCGCATTGTCCATGGCGGGCCGGTCTTCGTGCGTCCGCAGCGCATCGGACCGGCCATGCTCGCGGCATTGCGTCGGCTCAGGCCGCTCGATCCTGAACATCTGCCGGTCGAGGTGGCGCTGGTGATGGCCGCAATGCGCCGCTTTCCCGACATTCCTCAGGTCGCCTGTTTCGACACCGCGTTTCATCATACCATGCCGCGTGTCGCGAAACTGCTGCCGATCCCGCTGCACTATGCCTCCGAGGGCGTTATTCGCTACGGCTTTCACGGCCTCTCCTACACCTATCTGCTGGGCGAGGTGGAGCGACTAGATGGTGCCGCGGCGGCGCGGGGGCGGATCGTCATGGCGCATCTCGGCAGCGGTGCGAGCCTCGCGGCAGTCTATGACGGTAAGCCGGTCGACACTAGCATGGGCTTCACGCCGGCATCGGGGGTGCCGATGGGCACGAGGTGTGGAGACATCGATCCGGGACTTGCCGCGTACCTCGCGCGCACTGAAACGATCAGCACTGCAGCGTTTGATCATATGGCGAACTTCGAGTCCGGCCTGCTCGGTCTGTCGGAAACCAGCGCCGACATGCGCGAGTTGCTGGCGCGCGAGGCGACCGACCCGCGCGCCGCCGACGCTGTGTTGTCGTTTTGCTATGCGATCAAGCAACGGATCGGTGCTTTTGCCGCCACGCTTGGAGGCATCGATTCGCTGATCTTTAGCGGCGGAATCGGTGCCAATACGCCGGCGATCCGCGCCCGGGTCTGCGACGGTCTGGGCTTTCTCGGTATCGTCGTCGATGCCCGCCGCAACGCCGACGGCGCGGCCATCGTCTCGCCCGACGCCGGCGCGGTTGTCGTCCGTGTCATGCCGACCGACGAGGAAGTCGTGATCGCGCGCGCGGCCCGAGACCTGACCGACGGCGTCGCCGAGCCATCGACTGCGACGCCGTAAGTAGTTTCCGATGCTCGCCGTCGGAGGCCTACGGTCGCTAGCTGCCCGGGAAACGTGATCGGCTCATCGGATGGAGCATGGGTCGCTGGAGGAACGGATGCAAATCGGAATGGTCGGCCTTGGCCGCATGGGGCTCAACATTGGCCTCCGCCTGTCCGCCGCCGGCCATGATTGCGTCGTCTGCGATCATCACCCGGAAGCGGTCGCAGCCGCGGTCGCCGGCGGAGCCAAAGGCGCAGACGATGTGCCTGCCATGCTGGCCCTCCTGGCCTCTCCGCGCGTCGTCTGGCTGATGATCCCCGCCGCTGCAGTCGACAGCGCGATCGACAAACTGGTCCCGTTGCTGACCGCCGGCGATATTATCGTCGACGGCGGCAACAGCAACTATCACGACGACCTCCGTCGCGCTGCGGCACTGTGGGCAAACGGTATCCACTACGTCGACGTCGGGGTGAGTGGCGGCGTCTGGGGCCGCGACCGCGGTTTCTGTCATATGATTGGCGGCGAGGACGATATCGTCGGACATCTCGATCCGATCTTCCGGTCGCTGGCGCCGGGCGTGACGGTTGCCGCGCGGACGCCCGGCGTAGTCGGTGAACCGAGTGATGCCGAACAGGGCTATCTCCATTGCGGCCCGACCGGTGCCGGACACTTCGTCAAGATGGTCCACAACGGCATCGAATACGGGATGATGGCGGCGCTCGCTGAGGGGTTGAACATCCTTCATCACGCCGATGCCGGTGCGGCTAACCGCGCGCTCGATGCCGAAACCGCGCCGCTGCGCCACCCCGAACTGTATCGCTATCATTTCGACATCGCCGCCATCGCCGAGATGTGGCGGCGCGGCAGCGTTGTCTCGTCTTGGCTGCTCGATCTGGCAGCAGCGGCGCTGCTTCAGAACCCGAGCCTCGACAGCTTCGCCGGCGGTGTATCCGATTCCGGCGAGGGGCGCTGGACGCTGCAGGCGGCGATCGACGAGGGCGTTCCGGCGCCGGTGCTCGCCAACGCGCTGTTCGCCCGGTTCGGATCGCGCGGCGAGGCCGAGTATGCCGACCGCGTCCTCTCGGCGCTGCGCTTCGGCTTCGGTGGCCATCTCGAAAAGCCGGCGGCCACGCCGGCCCAGAATTGAAGGTGCCCGCCATGCCCGCGACTGCCGCACTTAGCGCACTCGGCCAGAGCCTTTGGCTCGACAATATTACCCGCGACCTGCTCGATAACGGCACGCTTCAGGTCTATATCGATACCCTCTCCGTCACCGGGCTGACCTCGAACCCGACGATCTTCGACAAGGCCATCGCCGGCAGCGCCGCCTACGACGCGGAAATCCGGCAGCGCCATGCGGCGGGTGGGAGCGACGAAGACCTGTTCTTCAATCTCGCCATCGCCGACCTGCGGCGCGCCGCCGACCTGTTCGCGCCGGTCCATGCCGCGCGCTGCGGTGTCGACGGCTTTGTCTCGCTCGAGGTGTCGCCCCGGCTCGCGCATGATACCGACGCCACCATAGCGCAGGCCAAGGCGCTCCACGCCCGCGCCGCGCGCGCCAATCTGTTCATGAAGATTCCCGGCACCGCAGAGGGATTACCGGCCATTTCCGAATGCCTGTGCGCCGGTGTGCCGGTCAACGTCACGCTGCTGTTCTCGGTCGGACAATACCGCGCCGCGGTCGACGCCTGGCTGACTGGCCTCGAACGGCGCGTCGAGATGGGGATGGCACCGGATATCGCCTCGGTGGCGTCGCTGTTCGTCAGTCGCTGGGACGTCGCAATCGCCGACAAGGTCGACCCGTCGCTGCGCAACACGCTGGGGATCGCCGTCGCCGGACAGGTCTACCGCGCCTATCGCGAAATGATGGCGTCCGACCGTTTCCAGCGGCTGCAGACTCTCGGCGCGCGGCCGCAGCGGTTGTTGTTCGCCAGCACCGGCACCAAGGACCCCGGAGCATCGGACACGCTCTATGTCGACGCGCTGGCAGCTCCGAACACGATCAACACCATGCCCGAGAAGACGTTGCGTGCATACTGCAAGGACGGTCGGCAGCCGCTTGCGATGGTCCATGATGCAGGCGCGGCCGATGCCATGGTCGCGCGACATGCCGCTGCCGGGATCGATATCGATGCGCTCGGCACGCGGTTGCAGGACGAAGGCGCGGGTTCGTTCGTCGCGTCGTGGGAGAGCCTGCTCGCGGCTGTGGCCGCCAAGCGGGCAGCGGCGTGACTCCGAGCCCCGCCTGGGCGGCGCTGACCGCGCATCATGCCCGCGTCAAGGATACGCACCTGCGGGGCTTGTTCGCGGAAGACGAGGGGCGGGCGGCTAGCTTCTCGGCGGAGGGCGCGGGCCTGTTTCTCGACTATTCCAAGAACCGCGTCACCGATGAAACGCTGGTGCTTCTGCTTGAGCTCGCCGCCGAGCGCGACGTCACGGGGCGCCGCGATGCGATGTTCGCGGGCGAGCACATAAACACCAGCGAGGATCGCGCTGTACTTCACGTCGCGTTGCGGGCACCGCCAGGTGAGCGGCTGACAACCGGCGGCATCGATGTCGTGCCCGATGTCCACCGCGTCCTGGCGGCGATGGCGCGTTTTGCTGAGGGCGTGCGCAGCGGCGACCTGACCGGTCACGGCGGCCAGCGTTTCAGGACGATCGTCAACATCGGCATCGGCGGATCCTACCTGGGTCCCGAAATGGCCTGTTTCGCCTTGCGCGAATTTCGCGATCCGAGCCTCGATTTCCGCTTCGTCGCCAATGTCGACGGGGCGGCGTTTACGGCCGCTACGGCAGACCTCGACGCCGCCACGACCCTGTTCATCGTCGCCTCCAAGACCTTCACGACACTTGAGACTATGGCCAACGCCGCCGCCGCGCGCGCTTGGCTCGTCGAGCGGCTCGGCAGTGACGCCGCCGTTGCGAGCCACTTCGCCGCGGTCTCGACCAACATTTCTGGTGCCGTTGCTTTCGGGATCGACCCGGCACGCGTCTTCGGTTTCTGGGACTGGGTCGGCGGCCGCTATTCGATCGACAGCGCCGTCGGGCTGTCGACGATGATTGCGATCGGCCCCGAAAACTTCCGGGCGATGCTCGGCGGCTTTCATGCGATGGACGAGCACTTCCGGACTGCGCCACCCGCCGCTAATCTGCCGATGCTGCTGGGGCTAATCTCGACCTGGTACAATAATTTCTTCGGTGCCCAGACGCTCGCAGTAATTCCCTATGCCGCCGATCTGGCGCGGTTTCCGGCGTACCTCCAGCAGCTGCAGATGGAGAGCAACGGCAAGCACGTCGACCTTGCCGGACGCGCGGTCGGTTGCGACACCGCGCCAATCATCTGGGGCGAGCCGGGCACCGACGGCCAGCACAGCTTTTTCCAGCTGCTCCACCAGGGCACGCGGCTGGTGCCGTGCGACCTCATCGGCTTCTGCCGGCCGATGAGCGCGCTGACGGATCAGCACGACCTGCTGATGGCCAGCCTGTTTGCGCAGGCCGAGGCGCTCGCCTTTGGCCGGACGGCGGCGGCGCTGGCGGCGACGGGTTCGCCCGCCGCCCAGACGCCGTTCCGCGTTACGGAGGGCAACCGACCGACCAACGTCATCCTCGCCGACCGGCTCGACCCGGCAACGCTCGGGGCGCTAGTCGCCCTCTACGAGCACAGCGTTTTCACCCAGGGTGCGATCTGGGGGATCGACAGTTTCGATCAATGGGGCGTCGAATTGGGCAAGGACCTGGCGGGTGCTATCATTCCCGAACTCGACCGCGATGCCGAGCCTGCGCTCGCGCGTGACTCGTCGACCAATGCCCTTATCGCGCGCTATCGGAAGCGGCGCGGATGACCAGCGACACCCAAGGCTATAAGCAACAAGCCGGTGAAGCGGCAGCGGCGCTGGTCGAACCGGGCATGGTCGTTGGCCTCGGCACTGGCACGACGGCGATTTTCGCGATCCGCTCGATCGCGGCACGGCTAAGAAGCGGCGAATTGACCGACCTCGTTGCAGTGGCGACGTCGGTCGCGACGTCCGCGGCGGCTAAGGCTCTTGGCATTCCGCTGCTCGCGGATGATATGCCTCGCGCTATCGATCTGACCATTGACGGTGCCGATGAAGTCGATGCGTCACTCGATCTGATTAAGGGCGCAGGCGGCGCGCTGGTGCGCGAAAAGATCGTCGCGCAGGCGAGCGACCGGGTCGTCATCGTTGTCGACGCCAGCAAGGTTTCAGACGTGCTCGGCATCCGGGCGCACCTCCCGGTCGAGGTGCTCGTGTGGGGCTGGCAAGCGCAGGTGCGCTTTCTCGACAGCCTCGGTGCCACGGCTGCAGTGCGCGAGACGGATAGCCACCGCTACGTCACGGACGGCGGCAACCTGATCATCGATTGCGGCTTCGGCACCATCACGGATCCGGCCGGCCTTGCGGCAGTGCTCGAGGCGCGCGCCGGAATCGTTGGCCACGGCCTGTTCGTTGCGATTGCCAGCGAAGTCATCGTCGCCGGGCCGAGCGGCATCCACCATCGTTACCGCACGCCTGGGTAGTTTCCGACCCTGCATTGCAGGCACGGCAGCGATTACGCCGCTCAACGCCACCTCCGCGGTGGCTGTGCGCTGTTTACGACAGGATGATCGCGATGATGCTCGATGAACCTCGCACCGCCCCGGCTGATGAGCCCGAAACAGCCCTTGGCGGCACTGACGAACTGCGGCTGATCGATGCCTATTGGCGAGCGGCTAACTATATCTCGGTCGGGCAGATCTACCTCTATGACAACCCGCTGCTGCGCCGGCCGTTGACGCTCGCCGACGTCAAGCCGATGGTCGTCGGTCACTGGGGAACGACGCCGGGCCAGAACTTTATCTACGTCCACCTCAACCGGGTCATCAAGAAGTTTGATCTCAACATGATCTATGTCGCCGGCCCCGGTCACGGCGGGCCGGCCATCGTCGGCAATGTCTGGCTGGAGGGCAGCTGGACCGACATCTATCCGAACGTCGGTCGCGACGAGGCCGGCATGAAGGCGCTGTTCAAGCAGTTCTCGTTCCCGGGCGGCATTTCAAGCCACGTCGCGCCGACGACGCCAGGGTCGATCCACGAGGGCGGCGAACTAGGCTATTCGCTCAGCCACTCGTTCGGCGCGGTATTTGACAATCCCGGGCTGATCGTCGCTTGCGTCGTCGGCGACGGCGAAGCCGAGACCGGGCCGCTCGCCACGTCGTGGCAGTCGAACAAGCTGCTTGACCCCGTCACCGACGGCGCGGTCCTGCCGATCCTGCACCTCAACGGCTACAAGATCAGCAATCCGACGCTGTTGGCGCGGATTCCGCACGACGAACTCGACGCGTTCCTGCGCGGCTGCGGCTGGAACCCTCATTTCGTCGAGGGCGACGACCCGGCGACGATGCATGGACGCATGGCCGAGGTACTCGACGAGGTCGTAACCGAAATCCGCACGATCCAGCAGGCCGCCCGGAACGACGGTGCGATTAGCCGTCCCGCGTGGCCGATGATCGTGCTCAAGTCACCCAAGGGCTGGACCGGGCCGAAGGTCGTCGATGGCCTGAAGATCGAAGGCACGTTCCGCGCCCATCAGGTGCCGCTCCTCGTCGATATAGCGCACCCGGCGCATGTCGCGATGCTCGAAAGCTGGATGAAGAGCTACCGCGCCGAGGAGCTGTTCGACGCCCAGGGCTGCTTAATTCCGGAGCTAGCGGCGCTTGCCCCGAAAGGTCTGCGCCGGATGGGGTCGAATCCGCACGCTAATGGGGGGCTCCTGCTGTGCGACCTCGCGATGCCCGATTTCCGCGATCAAGCCGTCGCCGTACCCGCGCCCGGGGCGTGCGAGGGCCATGACATGGTCGTCCTCGGTCGTTTCCTGCGGGATGTCGCGTTGTTCAACAAGGAGCAGCGTAATTTCCGTGTGTTCGGTCCCGACGAGACGCTGTCCAATTTGCTCGGCGCGGTGTTCGAGGCAACCGATCGGCAATGGGATACCAGCACGGTCCCTGGCGACGAGTTCCTCGCGCGGGATGGCAGGGTGCACGATTCGATGCTCAGCGAACACCAGTGCGAGGGGTGGCTGGAGGGTTATCTGCTGACCGGTCGCCACGGCCTGTTCAACAGCTACGAGGCGTTCATCCGCATCGTCGATTCGATGTTCAGCCAGCACGCCAAATGGCTCAAGGTCTGTGCCGAGCTGCCGTGGCGGCGGAGCATTTCATCGCTTAACTATGTCCTTGCCTCGCATGTCTGGCAGCAGGATCACAACGGCTTCACCCATCAGGACCCCGGCTTCCTCGACCACGTCATCAACAAGAAGGCCGACATCGTCCGGGTCTATCTGCCTCCCGACGGCAACTGTCTGTTGTCGGTCATGGATCACTGCCTGCGCAGCCGCGACTATGTTAACGTCGTCGTCGCCAGCAAACACGCCCGGCCGCAATGGCTGACAATGGAGGACGCAGTCATCCATTGTACCAAAGGCATCGGCATCTGGCGCTGGGCGAGCAACGACGAGGACGCACGGCCGGATGTCGTGATGGCCTGCTGCGGGGAGACGCCGACGCTGGAGGTCCTAGCTGCAGTGTCGATCCTGCGCCAGCACCTCCCTGAACTCAAGATCAGGGTGATCAACGTCGTCGACCTGATGCGGCTGCAGCCCGCGTCGGAGCACCCGCATGGGCTGTGCGAGGCCGATTACGACGCGCTGTTCACCCGCGACGTGCCGATCGTCTTCGCGTTCCACGGCTACCCGTGGCTGGTCCACCGGCTGACCTATGCGCGCGCCAACCGCAACCTCCATGTCCGGGGCTACAAGGAGGAAGGCACGATCACGACGCCGTTCGACATGCGCGTCCAGAACGACCTCGACCGCTTCCATCTGGTCGAGGACGTCATCGACCGGGTGCCGGGCCTCGGCTCGCGCGGTGACTATCTGCGTCAGGAAATGCGCGACAAGCTGATCGTGCACAAAAACTATGTCGATACCTGCGGCGAGGATATGCCCGAGATCCGCGACTGGAAATGGGGCACGCCACCGGAAGAGTCCGCGACATGACCGCGGAACTCGTCGACACCGCACGGTTGCTGGTCGCCAGCGGCAAGGGCCTGCTCGCCATGGACGAGAGTAACAGCACCTGCGATCGTCGCTTCGCCGAAGTCGGCATCCCGCAGACCGCGGAGTTCCGCCAGCGTTACCGTACCTTGTTAATCACCACGCCGGAGCTGGGCGAGGCGATCAGCGGCGCGATCCTGTCCGACGAAACGATCCGTCAATCGGCGCCCGATGGCCGACCGTTCGTCAGCCTGCTCGCCGATCGCGGCATGGTGCCGGGGATCAAGGTCGATCGCGGCACCCATGCGCTCGCGCTTCACCCCGGCGAGACGGTCACCGAAGGCCTCGATGTTTTGGGCGACCGGTTGCGCGAGTACGCGACGCTTGGCGCGCGCTTCGCCAAGTGGCGAGCCGTCCTCGCCATCGGGGACGGTCTGCCGAGCCTTGCCGCTATCGCCGTCAACGCCCATGCCCTCGCTCGCTATGCGGCGCTGTGCCAGGCCTGCGGGATCGTGCCGATCGTCGAACCCGAAGTGTTGATGACCGGTAACCATTCGTCGGCGCGTAGCGGGGCCGCCACCGAGACGGTGCTGCGCGCCGTGTTCGCCGCGCTGGTCGAACAAGAGGTTGCACTGGAGGCGATGATCCTCAAGCCCAACATGGTCCTTGCCGGCAGCGACTGGCCCAGCGAGGCGACGGCCGAGATGGTTGCAACCGAGACGTTGTCCTGTCTGCTGCGAACCGTGCCGGCGGTAGTCGCAGGGGTCGCCTTCCTGTCCGGCGGTCAGTCGGGCCCGCGCGCCGCCGAGCGCCTCGATGCGATCAATCGCCGACGATCGCTGCACAGTTCGCGCGCGCCGTGGCCGCTGGTTTTCTCCTTCGCCCGCGCCATCCAACATCCGGGGCTACAGATTTGGCAGGGGGACGATGCCAATGTCGCTGCCGCACAGGCAGCGGTTAGACACCGCGCTCTTTGCAGTCATGCCGCCATCCACGGCCGTTACGACGACGCGATGGAAGGGGAAGCGTCATGAATGTCCTCTCCAGCAAGCCTGAACCGCTGAAGATCTATTTCGTGCGGCACGGCGAGACGGCTTGGTCGTTGACGGAGCAGCACACGGGCAGGACCGATCTTCCGCTGACTGCGCATGGCGAAGCGGAGGCGCGCGCGCTGGCTCCGACGTTGCACGATATCGCCTTCGCCCATGTCCTGACTAGCCCATTGCAGCGCGCCCGGCTGACCTGCGCGTTGACCGGGCTGGCCCCCGCAGCGGTGGTCGAGCCCGATCTCCTCGAGTGGAACTACGGCGAGTATGAAGGGCTGCGCTCGGTCGACATTCGCAAGCAACGACCCGGCTGGTCGCTGTTCGACGATGGCTGTCCCGGTGGTGAAATGCCGGACGAGGTGGCTGCCCGTGCCGACCGGCTGATCGCCAAGTTGGGCGGCCTGACCGGCAACGTCGCCGTATTCAGTCATAAACAGTTCGGCTGTAGCCTGGCGGTGCGGTGGATCGGTCTCACTATCGCCGAAGGACAGAGGCTGGGATTGGCTACCGCGTCGCTGAGCATACTCGGCAGCGACGATCATCACGCCGAAACCCGCGTGATCGACACGTGGAACTTCGTTCCCGGCAGGTTCGCCGCGGCGCCCTATCCGGTGCCGCCGAGCACGCATAGGTAATTTCCGAAGCTGCCCGCGGCGCGCGCCGAACTCTAGACCCTTCTCTCATCCCGGCGGCGATCCACTTGGTCGCCGGCCGCATGCCAATCCATCGCCGGGCGCGCCCTGCAGCCTGGAGCGGTCGCAACCGGCTGCAGGAGGGCGTCTTGAAGTTCGAGCATCTTCGGTCGTGGCTGCCCCAGGAGCCGGTATCGCCAGAACCGCCGATCTGCGCGGAACTGTTTAGCATCGAACGGTTGGAAGCGTGCGCCCGCGCCCTTGCCGCGAATCAGCCGGTCGCCGCCGATCCGCGCACCGGACGGTCGATCTCGGCGCGTCTAGCGGCCAACAGCAAAGTGCTGACGGCGGCGTACCGAGCCGTGGCCGCCGATCTCGCGGCGAGCCGGCCGATCAGCCCGGGAGCCAGCTGGTTGCTCGACAATTTTCACATCGTCGAGGAACAACTCCGACAGATCAGCAACGACCTGCCGCCGGGCTTTTACCGGCGGCTGCCGAAATTAGCGGACGGTCCCCTGCAAGGTTATCCGCGCGTTTTCGGCATTTCGTGGACGCTGGTTGCGCACACCGACAGTGCCTTCGACGCGGCGCGGATTATCCGTTTCGTCGAGGCTTATCAGACAGTCCAGCCGCTCGACATCGGCGAACTCTGGGCGCTCGCCATCACCCTCCGGGTCGTGCTCGTCGAAAATCTTCGCCGGCTGGCCGAAGCGATCCTGACCCAGCAGGCGGCCGGCGACGAAGCGGACCGGCTTGCCGGCCGCATCTTCGGCACCGTCGACGGGCGGCCGCAGACTAACGACGAGATCGTCGCCTGCCTCAAGGCCGCGCCGTGGTCGACCGCCTTCGCCGTCGAGATGGTGGAACGGTTGCGCCATCAGGACCCCGGGGCCGTTCCGGCGCTGCACTGGCTTAATGCGCGGTTGCTCGCCGAAGGTTCGGATGCCAACCGCATCGTCTATGACGATCTCCAGCGCCAGAGCGCCATTGATGTGACCGTGCGCAACGTCATCACCAGTATGCGGCTGGTGTCGATGATGAACTGGGCGGAAGTCTTCGAAACCCTGAGTCCGGTCGACGCGGTGCTGCGCGGCGCGAGCGACTTCGGCGCGATGGATTTCCCGACGCGCGATCACTATCGTAGAACGATCGAAGTGCTCGCCCGGCAGTCGAGGCTCGCTGAGGTCGAGGTGGCGCGGCGCGTAATCGCTGCTGCCGCGGAAGCACCCGCGCTGCCGGACGCGCCGCCGCGGCGCGAACGCGAGCCCGGCTATTATCTGATCAACAACGGTCGCGCCGGATTCGAGGCGACGCTCGGCTGCCGCGTGCCGACGAAGACCTCGCTGTTCCGGCTTTATACCGATGTCGGTATTCTCAGCTACATCGCGATGATCGCCGTACTGGCGCTCGCGGTTCTGGCACTCGCCCTGTGGGCGGTCGCTGCGGCTGGCGGCGATCGCATCGTCGTCATCATGCTTGGCGTCGTCGGCCTGGTGCCCGCTTCGGACATTGCCGTCGCGCTGGTCAACCGCTGGATCACTCGCTCGGTCAGCGGTAGCCCGCTGCCAGCGATGGAATTGCGGGATGGCATAACCGCCGACCTGCGGACGATCATCGTCATTCCGACCCTGCTGGTCGATGCGCCGAGCATTGCCGAGCAACTCGACCGGCTGGAGGACCATCATCTCGGCAATCCCGACGACTATTTCAGCTTTGCGCTGATTTCGGACTGGCTCGATGCGCCGACCAAACATGTCGCGGGCGATCAGGCGCTGCTCGATCAAGCTGCCGCCGGGATCGCGTCGCTCAATACGCTGTATGGGCCGGGACCCGATGGGCCGCGCTTCTTCCTGCTCCACCGGCGCCGCCAGTGGAACGTCGGTGAAGGCAAATGGATCGGTTGGGAACGCAAGCGCGGTAAGCTGCGCGAACTCAACAGGCTCCTGCGCGGGGCAACCGACACCAGCTTCATAACGATCGGCAGCGTAGCCGCGGCGCTGCCAGCCGCTATTCGCTACGTCATTACTCTCGACGTCGACACGCGGCTGCCACTGGGCACGGCGCGCCGGCTCGTCGGCAAGATGGCGCATCCGCTCAACCACGCTGAGTTCGATGACCGCGTAGGCCTCGTCACCCGCGGCCATGGCATGCTGCAACCGCGGGTCACCCCGTCACTGCCGATCAGCAGCACAGGCTCGTTATTCCAGCGCGCGTTCTCCGGCCCCAATGGGCTCGACCCCTATGCGCTTGCGGTGTCCGACGTCTATCAGGACCTGTTCGAGGAGGGCTCGTTCACCGGCAAGGGCATCTACGAGGTCGACAGCTTCGAAGCGGCGCTGAACGATCAGTTTCCCGAAAGCAGCGTGCTTAGCCACGATCTGCTGGAAGGTATTTTCGCCCGGGCGGCGCTGGCGGCCGACATCGAGGTGGTGGAGGAGTTCCCATCCCGCTACGGCGTGGCGGCGGCGCGTCAGCACCGCTGGGTTCGGGGTGATTGGCAGTTGTTGCCGTGGATCCTGGGCCTTGCGCGTTGTACCGGCTCCGGCACGCGGCTGACCTCGATCCCGCTGATGGGTCGGTGGAAGCTCCTCGATAATCTTCGCCGCTCGCTGTCAGCACCAACTGCATTGTTGGCTTTGCTGATCGGCTGGCTGCAGGCGCCCGCCATCGCCGAAGTCTGGACTGCCTGTATCCTGTTGGCCGTCTGTCTGCCGCCGCTGTTGCCAGCAATCGGCAACATCATGCCGAACCGCGCAGGCATCTCGCTGCGCAACCATTTCCGCACGCTTCGCGGCGACTTCGCGCTGGGGCTGATGCAAAGCGGGTTCCTCATCGTTTTTCTCGCTCATCAGGGTTGGCTGATGGTCGATGCCATCGCGCGGACGATGTTGCGGGTATTCTTCCGCCGTCGGCATCTGCTGCAGTGGGTCACAACGGCGCAGAGCAGCGACGCCCATCGCTTCGATACGCGCGCGTTAACGTTGCAAGTTGCCGCGAGCGCCGCGTGCTGCGGTGGCTTTGCAGGGTTGATCGCGGCGTCGGGCGATCGCACCTGGATCGTCGCGTTGCCGATGTTGGCGCTCTGGGCGGTGTCGCCGCTGATCGCTTGGCAGGCCAGCCTGCCGCCCACGGCCGAGTCCGATCTCGCGATCACGACGACCGATGAGAGGGCGCTGCGGCTGGTCGCCCGGCGTACGTGGCGGTTCTTCGAGACGTTCATCACCGCCGACGACAACATGCTACCGCCGGACAATTTCCAGGAAACGCCAAGGCCGGTTGTCGCCCATCGCACCTCGCCGACCAACATCGGCCTTTATCTGCTGTCGATTTTATCGGCCCACGATTTCGGTTGGATCGGGATCGGCGACGTGCTCGACCGATGCGAGGCGACCTTTGCCGCGATGGATCGACTCGAACGCTTTCGCGGCCATTTCTTCAACTGGTACGATACGACCGACCTACGGGCGCTGGAGCCGCGCTACGTATCCTCGGTCGATAGCGGCAACCTCGCCGGGCATCTCCTCGCGTTACGCAATGGGCTTCAAGAGATCGCCACGGGTCCAGCCGTTGGCGCGGGCTGGGCGGCTGGAGTCGACGATGCTGCCGCGTTGCTCGCCGAGACCGTCGCTGGGGGCCGGGCGGCGCGCACGCTATCCGACGCCGCCGCCGCGCCCTTGCTGGCGCGCCTAGCGCTTTTCAACGATCGCCTTTCGGCCGCAACGACGACTGATCACGAGGTGTCGACCAAGCTGCGCGATCTTGGCGATCACGCTGATGTCCTTGTTGTAATTGCACGTGAAATCATCACCTCAGGTGCAAAAGTCGAACTGCTCGACTGGGCGCTGGCGCTTCACTCCAGCGTCGGTGAATGGCGCGACGAAGTCGAAGCCACTAGCGACAAGGTTGTCGCGCGCGTGCAGCGCCTCGCGGGCCTTGCTGGCCGGGCCAAGGCGATGTTCGACTCTATGGCGTTCGGCTTCCTCTTCGATCACGGGCGCGAGCTGATGTCGATCGGCTACCGCGTCGATGACGCCAGCCTCGATGGCAATTTCTACGACCTGCTGGCGTCGGAAGCACGCTTGGCGAGCTTCATCGCGATCGCCAAAGGCGATCTGCCAGCCAAACACTGGTTCCGGCTCGGCCGCACGCTTACGCCGATCGATGGCGGTTCCGGGCTGATCTCCTGGTCCGGATCAATGTTCGAATATCTGATGCCGTCGTTGGTCATGCGCGCGCCCGCCGCAAGCCTGCTCGCGCAAACCAACGCGCTGATCGTCTGGCGGCAGCGCACCTATGCCGAAAAACGCGGAATGCCGTGGGGCATTTCGGAATCGGAATATGATGTTCGCGATGCCGAGCAGACCTATCAGTATTCGAGCTTCGGCGTGCCCGACCTCGGCTACAAGCGCGGCCTTGCCGACAATCTCGTCATCGCGCCCTATGCTACCGGCCTAGCTGCGATGATCGATCCGACGGCTGCGGCCGCCAACTTCAGGCGTATGACCGACCTCGGCGCGCGCGGCACTTATGGCTGGTACGAGGCACTTGATTACACCCAGTCGCGGCTGCCCAACGGGACTAAGATGGCGATCGTCCGGGCCTTTATGGCGCACCATCAGGGGATGCTGCTGGTCGGCATCGGCAATGCGCTTCACGACGGCCGGATGCGCGCGCGCTTTCACGCGGAACCGATCATCCGCGCCTCCGAATTGCTATTGCAAGAGCGCATGCCGCGCGATTTTGCCGTCGCGCGGTCGCCGTCCGAATTAACTGGTCCCGCTGATCAAGCCGCAGCGAGCACCGCACCCGATCCCGATCGACATTATTCGTCGCCGCATTCGCGAGTGCCACGCACGCATCTGCTGTCCAATGGTCGGCTGTCGACGATGTTGACGGCGACTGGATCGGGCTACTGCCGCTGGAACGACCTTGCCATTACACGCTGGCGTGAAGACGTTACCTGCGATGAGCGCGGTGCGCATATTTTCCTCCGCGATTGTGACACCGGCGCAACTTGGTCCGCCGGCTTCCAACCGACCGCAGTCGAGGCCAACCAGTACGATGTTGCCTTTTCCGAATGCTCGGCGCGGATCACTCGAGTCGACGACGACTTGGTGACGACCATGGAAGTATACATATCGCCGGATGACGACGCCGAAGTAAGGCATCTGTCCATCGCCAATCATGGTTCTCGCGATCGCGTCGTCGAAGTCACGTCCTATGCCGAGCTGGTGCTGGCGAGACAATCCGACGATCAGGCGCACCCGGCGTTCGGCGCGCTGTTCGTCGAGACCGAATTTGTCCCCGATCTGGGTGCACTGCTTGCGACCCGTCGGCGTCGCGGACCCAGCGATCCCGAAATCTGGGCCGGGCATCTAAGCGTCGTCAACGGCGAATCGACCGCCGAAGTCCAGTACGAAACGGACCGCGTGGGATTCGTTGGCCGCAGCCGAACCCTCCACGCCCCCGCTGCCATCGCCGATGGTTGGCCGCTGTCAAATTCGGACGGAGCCGTACTCGACCCGATCTTCAGCCTGCGGCGACAGGTTCGCATACCAGCAGGTTCGAGCGTCAGTATCAGCTTCTGGACGGTGGTCGCGGCAACGCGGGAGGCGGTGATGGCACTGGCCGACCGGCATCGCGATCCGGTCGCCTTTGAACGTACCGTGACGTTGGCTTGGACGCAGGCACAGATGCAGCTGCGGCATCTCGGCATCGACAGTCGGGAGGCGCACCGCTTCCAGCGTCTGGCAAGCCATGTTCTGTTCTCCGATCCGGTCCTGCGGCCGGCGCCCGTCGACATCGGCCGCTGGGCCGGAGCGCCATCGACACTGTGGGCTGCGGGCATTTCAGGCGACCTGCCGATCGTCCTCGTCCGGATCGCCGACGACGCGCATCTCGATTTAGTCCGCGACGTGCTGCGGGCGCACGAATATTGGCGGACAAAGCGTCTGGCGGTCGACCTCGTCATCATCAACGAACGCAGCGCGTCCTACGCCGAAGGTCTGCAGGCCGCGCTCGATGCGCTGGTCCGGATGCTGCGACCGTTGGCGAGCGCGGCGGACAAGGCGGTCGGCGCGGTGTTCGTGCTGCGCGCCGACCTTATCACGCCCGAGTTGGGCGGACTGATCGCCAGCTGTGCCCGAGCCGTCCTGCACGGGGACCGCGGCTCACTCGGCGACCAGCTGCGCCGCGCCAGCGACGCGGATGACCGCGGCGCCGGAGCCACTCTGCCGCTGCTGGCTCCGGCTGCAGCTGGCCCGACGCCGCCGTACGAGCTCGAATTCTGCAACGGCATAGGTGGCTTCGACGATGATGGCCGTGACTATGTGACGATCCTTGACGATCGCCAGACGACGCCTGCACCGTGGCTCAACGTCGTCGCCAACCCCTGCTTCGGGTTCCAGGCCAGCGCCGACGGCAGCGGCTTCACCTGGGCGCGCAACAGCCAGCAGAACCAATTGACCCCGTGGTCGAACGATCCCGTCTGTGACCCGCCCGGCGAGGCGATTTATGTCCGCGACGAGGACACCGGCGACGTATGGACGCCGACGGCGCTGCCGATCCGCGACACCTCGGCGCGCTACACCGTCCGGCACGGCCAAGGCTTCAGCCGGTTCGAAACATCCGCACGCGGCATCCTGCTCTCGTTGACGCAGTACGTCCCGGTCGACGATCCGATAAAGATTTCAGTGCTGCGGATCACCAACGCTTCCGGCAGGCCCCGATCCCTGTCTGTCACGGCCTATGTCGAATGGGTACTAGGTCAGAATCGGTCGGTAAACGCGCCGTTCGTCACTACCGAAGTCGATCCGGCAACCGGCGCCATCTTCGCACGCAACCGCTGGAACGCTGCCTTTGCCGACGATGTCGCCTTCGCCGATCTCAATGGGGCGCAGACGACGCTGACCGCGGACCGCACCGAATTCCTGGGCCGCAACGGCGCGATAGGTCGGCCGCTGGCACTGGCAACCGGGCGGCCGTTGTCGGGCAGCGTCGGGGCGGGGCTCGACCCTTGTGCCGCACTGCAGGCGAAGGTCCGGCTGGCACCCGGTGCTACCGCCGAGATCGTCTGCTTTCTCGGTCAGGCTTCCAGTGCCGCTGTCGCCCAGGCGCTATTGATCAAATACCGCGACGCAGATTTAAACGCGGTTCTAGCGGCCGTCACCGCGCAATGGGATGCAACGCTGGGGGTCGTTCAGATCAGCACCCCCGACCGCGCGCTCGACATCATGGTCAACCGCTGGATCCCTTATCAGACGCTGGCCTGCCGGATCTGGGCACGAAGCGCGTTTTATCAGGCGAGCGGCGCCTATGGCTTCCGCGACCAGTTGCAGGACGTGCTGGCGCTGTGCGTGGCGCGGCCCGACATCGCCCGCGCCCATCTACTGCGCGCTGCAGGTCGGCAGTTCGCGGAAGGCGATGTCCAGCATTGGTGGCTTCCGGAATCGGGGCGCGGCGTGCGCACCCGCATCATGGACGACCGCGTATGGCTGGCATACGCGATCGCGCACTATGTGATGGTAACCGGCGATGTCGCCGTCCTTGAGGAATCAGTATCGTTCGTTGCCGGTCCGGCACTGAGGGACGGCGAACACGACTCGTTCTTCCAGCCGACCGCGACCGCCGAGCAGCCGAGCCTGTTTGATCACGTGGCACTGACGCTCGATACCAGCCTGGCCACCGGCGCGCACGGCCTGCCGCTGATGGGCACCGGCGACTGGAACGATGGCATGGATGCGGTCGGAGCCGGTGGCCGCGGTGAAAGCGTCTGGCTCGGATGGTTTCTCTACGGCGCGCTCACCGACTGCGCGCTGTTGGCCGACCGGCGCGGGCTACCGGACAAGGCCGACGCATGGCGCCGCCACGCCGGACTGTTGCAGTCCGCACTCGAAGACGCCGGCTGGGACGGGGACTGGTACCGACGCGCGTTCTTTGACGATGGAACGGCGCTAGGGTCGGTCGGCGATCGCGAATGCCGCATCGATTCGATAGCGCAGTCATGGGCTGTTATTTCGGGCGCGGGCGATCTCGCGCACGCGTCCCGCGCGATGGCTGCGCTCGACCGCTATCTGGTGCGTCGCGACGATGGCATCGTCCTGCTGTTCGAGCCACCCTTCGACAAGCCTGACCGCGATCCGGGTTACATCAAGGGCTATCCTCCCGGAATTCGCGAAAACGGCGGTCAATACACCCATGCCGCGACTTGGGTAGCACTGGCGTTCGCGATGCAGGGTGACGGCGACCGCGCCGGCGAGGTCCTCGCCATGCTCAATCCGATCCACCACGCCGATACGCCAGCAGCGATTAATCGGTACAAAGTCGAGCCTTATGTCATCTGCGCTGACGTCTATTCGCAGGCACCCCATGTCGGGCGCGGCGGATGGACTTGGTACACGGGGTCGGCGGCGTGGATGTACCGGGTGTCCCTCGAGGGGATGCTGGGTTTCCACCTGACTGGCGAAACGCTGCGGATCGATCCGTGCATCCCGCACGACTGGCCAGGGTTCGGCATTCTCTTTCGCCATCACTCGACAACTTACGACATTGTTGTCGCCAATCCCGACGGCGTCTGCCGCGGCGTGACCGCCGTCCGCCTTGACGACGCGGTGCTGCCTGCCACGGCATCGATCGGGTTGGTCGACGACGGCGCGACGCACCGCCTGCACGTCACCCTCGGCTACGCAATATAGAGGTCGTCATGTCTGACATAAGTCCCCTAGCTGGCAAGCCTGCCCCGCGAACGTTGCTCGTCAACGTGCCTCGGCTGATGACCGCCTATTTCACGTTGGTACCCGACCCGGCGATCGCCGCCCAGCGGGTGTCGTTCGGGACGTCGGGGCATCGCGGTTCAGCGTTCGCGACCGCCTTCAACGAAGCCCATGTCCTCGCGATAACCCAGGCGATCTGCACATGGCGTCGACAGGCCAGCACCGATGGTCCGCTGTTCCTTGGCATGGACACCCATGCACTATCGGAAGCCGCCTTCGCCAGCGCGATCGAGGTGCTGGCCGCCAATGGCGTCGAAACGATGATCGACGATGCCCACGGCTATACACCGACGCCGGTAATCTCCCACGCCATCTTGGGGCATAACAAGAGCCGGACAACGGGCCTGGCCGACGGCATCGTCATTAGCCCGTCGCACAACCCACCAGACGAAGGCGGCTTCAAATATAATCCGGCGAATGGCGGCCCTGCCGACACGGGCATCACAGGCTGGATCGAGACAACGGCGAATCGCTTGCTCGGCGATGGATTGAAGGATGTCCGCCGGATGCCCTACGCTCGGGCCCGCAAGGCCGCGTGCATCCATGACCACGATTATGTCACGCCCTATGTCGCGAGCCTTGGTGACGTCGTCGATATGGCCGCGATCGCTGCAGCTGGCGTGCGCATCGGCATCGATCCGCTGGGTGGTGCCGCGGTCCGTTACTGGCAGCCGATAATCGAGCGCTACAAGCTCGCGGCGACGGTCGTGAACGAAATCGTAGATCCGACATTTGCGTTCATGACGGTCGACCACGACGGCAAGATCCGGATGGATTGCTCATCGCCGTCAGCGATGACGAAGCTGGTGGCGCTCCGCGGCCAGTATGACATCGCCTTCGCCAACGACACAGATGCCGACCGGCACGGCATCGTCTGCCCGTCCGAAGGACTGATGAAGCCCAACGACTTCCTTGTCGCCGCGATCGACTATTTGTGCCGCAACCGCCCGGCGTGGACCGGCGGCGGCGCGATCGGCAAGACCGCGGTGTCGAGCGCGATGATCGACCGTATAACGACGAAGCTCGGACGCAAGCTGTATGAGGTTCCTGTTGGGTTCAAATGGTTCAGTGCCGGACTGATCGACGGCTCGCTGGTGTTTGGCGGCGAAGAGAGTGCCGGCGCCTCGTTCCTTCGGCGCGACGGTACTGTATGGACCACCGACAAAGACGGACTGATCATGGGCTTGCTGGCGGCCGAAATAACCGCACGGACAGGTATGGACCCTGGCAAGTACCACGCCAAGGCGACGAGCGACCTCGGCACGTCGCACTATTCGCGAACCGACGCACCGGCATCACCGGAGCAGCGCGACAGGCTGGCGAAGTTCAAGCCGGCGGAGGTTAAGGCCACTTCGCTCGGCGGCGAGCCGGTGTTGACCAAGCTCGACCATGCCCCGGGAAACGGCGAAGCCATCGGCGGGATTAAGGTGACGGCACGCGACGGCTGGTTCGCCGCCCGCCCGTCGGGAACAGAGGATGTCTACAAGATTTACGCAGAGAGCTTTCGCGACGAAGCTCATCTTAAGCTGATCAAGGACGAAGCCCATACCTTGATCGATCACCTGTTCGGGCGGGTATAGTGTAGTTCGCGTCGTCCGTAGCCGCACGCGCGAGGACAGCCGTCTGATCAGCAAAGAACGACCGTGCTCGGTCTAGGTGATTTCCGAACCTGTCGCGGGCCGTGCTCCTGGCTCAGACAGGATATGCGCAAAGACCTGCCCGCGCGGACTTGCTGCAAGGAACCTACCATGACTGAGTCAACTAATTTGGAGCGTAACGGCACCGCGAACGAGGCGCCGGTTAGTGCCGAGGAAGACGGGCAATCGCGCGTCCGAAAGACGTTGCGGCTCTCTCCCACATATGAGCGCCCAACCCAAGGACGCGCGCCCCTGTTTCGTCGATAACGGAACATGGTCATGGTCCTCGGATCGGACCCCCAGCACGTAGCGAATCGGGCTACGGATCCTGTAAGACGATCGTCCGCTACCGGCGGGACGCGGCCGCTAATCGCCGGCAACTGGAAAATGCACGGCCTAGCGGCGCAGCTCGACCAGATCGCGACGATCGCCGCATCGGTTCACGCAACACCGCACGCAGCCGACGTCGTGATCTGCGTTCCGTCGACGCTCCTTTCGCGAGCGGTGGACATCGCCGCGGACCGGATTGCGCTCGGCGGCGAGGATTGTCACGCTGAAGTCTGCGGTCCGTTCACCGGCGATATAAGCGCTCGAATGCTCTCCGACGCCGGGGCTACGGCGGTGATCGTCGGCCACTCGGAGCGCCGCAACCACCATCATGAGACAGACGCGATGGTTGCCGCGAAGGCAGCGGCGGCTTGGGCGGCAGGACTGTCGACCATTGTTTGCATCGGCGAGTCTGAGATTCAGCGGCGTAAAGGCGACGCGTTTACCGTGTGCGCCGATCAGATAAGTGGGAGCCTGCCCCGTGACGTGGCGCGCTCCGGATCGGTCGCGATTGCGTACGAACCGCTGTGGGCGATCGGCAGCGGCAACATGCCAAGTGCCAGTCAGATTACGGAAATGCACCAGCACCTTCGATCTTGCCTTATGAAGCTCGCCGGCCCTTCCGGAGCGGGCATCCGCATCCTTTATGGCGGGTCTGTCACCGGAGATAATGCGAGGGAAATCCTTGGGCTGGCCAACGTCAACGGCGTGCTAATTGGCGGAGCCAGTTTGCTTGCAGCCGACTTCGATGCTGTGTTGCAGTGCGTGCCCGACCTGCAGGCCGCATCTAAATAGCGCAAAGGATCGTCGCTAAGAAGCGAGGTGCAATCGCAATTGGTCAGCTGGAATAATTGACCTGCGCGGGGCTGCGCAAGGCAGCGACGCAGCGGTCGCGGCGCACATTGCGCCGGTCGTCTTGCAGCCGGAACCGGTGACACTGTGCCTGCCAGGAGAAGTGACGCCGCGGCCGATATTCGCAACGTTGGCGGCCAGGCTGCTAACGTTGAATAAGACGACGATCGACCCAGGCGACGACCGTGAGACGACACACAATTACCCTGCGAGCAACATCGGATAGTTGTGTGGGCGTTTGGCGCGAAAGGGGCCACGATCGAGGCGGAGTTTATCACGCTGATTTTACGTCGAGAAGGAAGGTAAAGACACGCTTGGAGACACGCGCTGTCTAGAATAGACGGAATAACTTGCCATTCGAGCGCCGCGCTCAGATGGCATGCTCAACCTGTAAACGAACTGAACCGTCCACTGCTCTCAGCATAGATCGTTTCACCGTAACCCGCGTGCCTGGACCCGTCGCGACAACATGAATCGTCGCATCCAGTTGTTTTGCGAGCGCATTTACGATTGCGGTGCCTAGGCCAGCCTTGGCGTCGTCAATGTTAGGGGATATGCCGACACCGTCGTCGGCGACGCTTAGCTGCCAACCTGTTCTTGTGGCATTGTAGCTGACATTGATTCTACCATGCCGGTGTTCGGGAAAGGCGTGTTTTAACGCGTTGATCACCAGCTCCGTGACGATAAGTCCGATGCTGACCGATGTATCGGGCGCGACGCTGCTGCCGTCGGCATCAACGGCGATAGCTAACTGATTGTGATCGGCAATCATCGAAGCTCCGATGCTGCGGCAAAGCTGATCAAGGTAAGTCTTAATAGCCACATCTGTCAGATTCGTAACAGCCAAGTGCCGCTGAAGCTCGGCAATCGACATCACTCGACTATGCGCGTTGGTGAGGTGATCGCGGAGCTCTTCAGATTGCGTCTTGCGCGCGCTTTGCATCAAGACGCTGGCGATGATCTGCAGGCTGTTGGCTACGCGATGCTGCAGTTCCTGCAACATGAGGGATTTATCACGGACCAGATCATCGCGCAGCCTATCATTGGCCCGCGCCTCGGTCACATCCGTTATGGAAACGAGCAAACGGACGGCCATTCGGTCGTCGTAATCGACACGATGAGCGCTGAGGCACAACCGGCGAGCACCGCGTTCCCTCAAGTTCAGGTCTAGTTCGTAGTCTTCGACCCTTGCGCCGCCCGAAGCCACCGCCGTCAGCAATGACCGTAGCCGTGGTGAGTCCCACTCCCCTCTTCCAAGCGAGAATATCGCTCGACCACCAACCTGGGCCGGATCGACGTTAAAGTCACGGCAGAATGCATTGCTTGCGGCAACAACGTCGAGATCGCCGTCGATTAGGAGTAACGGCATCGTGGCAGATGTCACCATAGCCACGGCGAGGGGAAGTCCGTCCGAGACTGAGGGCGGCACCGGAAAATTCATGGAATGGCACTTTCAGTGGACCGGTGCTCGCAAGTCGTTAGCAGCTCTCGATTTCACGTAAGATTACAGCATTGGAATGAAATCGCGGCATTAATGTCCACCCCGCGCTTAGATGAAACATCTAAAGGCGGCGATTCACCGAAGCCTCTAATTTTTTCCACGACGCATCAAGCTTTGCCCAGAACGAGGCTTGAGGAGCCGCCGAACACTGTTCCACTATGATCGGAACGACGCGGTCAACAGAAGTGACGTCAATGATCGCATCTTGAGGACGCCCCTTATGCTTCGCGCCTTCGGCCCAATAGACGACCTTCGGCCGCTGCACTTCCGTCAGGGACATGAAGTCACTGCACCTCATATCGCCGCGCAAAGGCGCGGCGGTCACCTGGGATGCAACGCCACCAATCGCGATCAAACAGCCGACCATCGCGGATCCTAAAACCTTCATCGCCGACACACTCCTAAATCATTGTTTGTCATGGATAAGTCGCGCTAAATGATTTGCGATGAGAGCCGCTAAGGTTATCAGGCCAAGGCCATTTGCACGATGAAACATCGCTCGTCAGATAATTCTCAGGTCCGTCGGACGGCGTCCGCAATGTTAATTGCTGACGATCAGTGTCGGAATTTCAAACGGGAAAGTTCTGATGCTTCCGTCCTTGCCTTCGACCGTGGCAACGCCAATTTCAAAATCCACGGCGACAACGCGCTTGGCAGCAAATTGTTTGGAGATGTTGTTCAGAAGCATGGTTTCGACGATACCACGCACTGTCTGCTTTCCCTTCAAACGAGCCTCGACCTGACTTCGTACCGTCGGCGACAGCTGCGCCAATTCTGCGCGCTGAAATGGTGTCGGCATTTCAGCGAAGGCCGTATCGGCCATGAGGAACGTTGTCGCGAGTGCGGCGCCAGCGATGACGCGTCCGGTAATATGTCGCATTTTTCAGCATCCTCGATAGACGACAAGTCTTCTACCGGTCCCGAGTGCGGGTCCGGCTTAGCGTTGGAAACCGTCTTACTAAGGCTTGGGTTAATATTGGAGGCTCGGAAAATACCTACGGTCTTCGGCGCTGACCCTTCGAAGATCATACCATTATCGCGCTGTAATTCCCAGGAGCAGCTAATCAAAGTCGATATGCCAATGTGAGCATTTTCCGAACCTGCAAGGCTTTCCGCAAACGGCCAAAACTGCACGACTTCGAATGCGTGTGTTCAGCTTCTCCGTGGCGCCGCGGGCTTGGCTCCCGATCATCGGAGGGGCCAATCGAGCCAATCTCGCTATGCGAAGGCCAAGCGCGATTATCATGCCGCAACGTATCACTACACCGTCCAGACGGCATTCCGCGAGGTTGTCGACGGGTTGGCCCGGCGCGGACCGATCGTCGCCAGCGCGCAGCGCAGGCTCCGCTGATTAAATCATCGGCGACCAGCTACAACTTGCCGACGCCCAGTACCGCGTCGGTAGCGACGCTTTCTTCAAGCCCTGATCTCGCAGTCCAGGCTCTATCCGGCGCGCCAATCACAAGTGTCAACCATCCTCGCGGATCTTGATAGCCGTATTCACTCTACGATTGTATCGGATTGTATGATCCTATTTGAACCAATATTAAGGGCCATTGAAGTGTTCTCAAACGACCAGCATGAAAAGGGCTGCACGTCGCGACCGGCGGGAAAACAGCTGCAGACGCTCGAAATCACGTTAGGACAGGGATCAGTTGTAATTTTCTGCGATCTTGGCGACTCGAGTCGAGAAGGATTTCAGGGCATCTTGCTTTCCGGTTTCGTCGAGCGTCCGATCCGTTTTGATTTTTGGGCAGAAGCCGGTGATCAGATAGTTGACTATTTCGCTCGTAGCCGCTTTCGGATGGCGTGCCTTGATCGTAGCGACTGCCGTCGAGATATCGTTTTCGCTACCCGCACCGAGCCGTTCACCGGCGATCGCAATTTGCTTCGGCGATTCACCTAACGTGCTGCCGGCGTTACGACCTTCGGGCAGCGGACATTGCAATTTGGTTTGTGGATGAGAGCAGCTGGTAACGAGTCCGATTAGACATAGCTGGAAGAGATAGGGAGCCACCAAGCGTTTCACGATCATCCTTTCTAAAAGGCAGTTTCTGCTTCTCGTCTGCCCTGCGGGCTTCAACATCAGAAGCCAACGTCGGCCGTCAGCAGAGTAATGACGACTTTGTAAAAGCTCAGCCGGTTGTCAGCCGCAGTGCGGTTCCGAGGCCTGGCTGACCTATCGACTTGCGATGGCGTGCGCAGATTGCGGGGTGGCAGGCGGAGCGACCGGTCTCGCGTCTCCATTCGCTTTGGCGGTCTTCGCGGCCTGCTCGCGCAGGTCGAGGAAAGGCTTGATGATGTCGATCGGCATCGGAAAGATGATCGTCGAGTTCTGCTCGGCGCCGATCTCGGTCAGCGTCTGCAAGTAGCGGAGCTGCATCGCGGCAGGAATACTCGAGAGAATCGTGGCAGCGTTGACCAGTGTCTGCGACGCTTGGAACTCGGCTTCGGCGTGGATGATCTTGGCGCGGCGGTCGCGTTCGGCCTCGGCCTGCTTGGCGATCGCGCGGACCATATTCTCGGTCAGCTCGACTGTCCTGATCTCGACGTTGCTGACCTTGATCCCCCAAGTCTCGGTCTGGGCGTCGAGGATGCTCTGCACGTCTGCGCTGAGCTTCTTGCGCTCGGAAAGCATCTCGTCGAGTTCATGTTGTCCGAGGACGGCACGAAGCGTCGTCTGGGCGAGCATATTGGTCGCCGGCAAGTAGCTTTGGACCTGGATTATGGCCTGTTCGGGGTCGACGACCTTAAAATACAGCACCGCGTCGACCTTCATCGACACGTTGTCGCGCGAGATGACATCCTGAGTGGGGATTTCGATGACCTGAATTCGCAGGTCAACGCGCACCATTTCCTGGATGAACGGGATCAGCAAGACCACGCCCGGCCCTTTCACTGCTTGGAATTTGCCCAGCGTGAAGACAACCGCGCGCTCATACTGGCGCAAAATCTTGATCGTCGCAAACAGGCAGGCAACCGCGAAGACGACCAGCAACGAACCGAGGTAGAACGACATAGGAAACATCTGCCTATACCTTCAATATTCGCCCGAGAATTTCTCGGGAGTGAAAGCCATTCCGTTTTTAATCGTCATCGGCTTCGACGCTAACCGGGCTCTCGCGATAGTTACGGGCCGCATCGCCTGCGTGATCATTTTGCGAGTATATCCGCCTTCAACTGCACGAACTGCTCGCGGGTGATTTCACCCCGCGCATATCGCTCGTTGAGAATATCGAGCCCGCTATTGGTTATACCGGAATCGTATCTCCGATGGGCGCGATAGGTGTAACCCCAGTTGCCAAGACCTGAAAAGAACAGGAAGATAAACCCAAACCACAGGATCCAACCCCAACCGAAGTACCAGTCGTTCCAGTAGGTGTGAGTCATCTGCGGAGTCCTCAAATCAAGCAGCAGTTCACTAGGCCGGGCATCAGCGCGAACTCACCACCATGGGCCAAAGTACCCAGCTACCGATTAGCGTTCGCAAGTCGGATTAATACCGACTTTCACGTCACAACCGCTGGATTAGCAACGCTGCCAATTTAGGCCCCATCGTGGGATGTGATAGGTTCGGAAACTACTCAGCTACCACATTAGGCGCGCAAATTTGCCGCTGTGTGCACGACCGTGATACCGTGCGTCGCTTGCGGTCGGCTATGCCGGTTCCAATGCCAGCAAGTCGTCATAGTAACCGTGAAATTGACGTTCATAGGCACGATCAACCGCTTCCGAGCCGTCATACGCAGGGCTGTCCTTGATCTGCTGACGGGTAACGTCGAGATCAACGGTCCGACCAGGCCAATTAGTTTTCAAGACCGACCGTGGCGAAACAAGAACCGCCTTCCCGAACCACCACACAGAAGTGTCGGCGATCAGATAGTGGATACTCCAGTCGCCATCCTCGACAAGGAAATCTGCAACGCAGCCGATCGTGCCATCGGAGGCGTGAATATGATACCCGTCGACTTCGTGCACGCTGCGGAGGTGTCCATCGCTCGCGTTCTCCGGGCCTTTGCTAATAGCCGGTCCGGGCGCGAGCCGAGATGCCGGCTCGACGAGCGATCCAGCATCGGAGTACCCTCCCGTATAAAAACTTTTCGACCAATACGGTCTCCAGCCGTAGTAATTGTAAAGGTCCTTTTCCGTCGCTCGCGAGACGGGCTCGTCGGATTCGACGCCAGGGCTATCTTTGATTTGCTGTCTGGACAGTCGCACGGCGTATTGGTGGCTGACATCATTGGCATAACTCAGGGCGGAGGGCGGAATCAGCACCTTGCGTCCGGGGAGGAGGTCGCCGGTATCCACGACCAGCCAGCGCACCAGCCATGTAATATCGTCGAAGAGGAGATCGACGGTTGACCCGATCGGCCCGTCGGTCGCTACGATGGTGCAGCCTCGAATTTGCGAGCTTCGGATCAACATATCGGGTTCCCAGCCCGCAATCGAGCCTAGCTTGATATGCACAGGAAAAGGTAGATCGGGAGGACTCGGAATCTACGCAGTCCACCCCGATTGTAGCTCGGCAAAAAGCCAATTCCGCCTCGCTTGCACGTCAACCATCAAAAATTACGCTTTTTTACGACATAGGTAGTTTCCGATGCTGAACATCGGCGGCTTTGGCGCTTTATTAGATCTTAGGCATTTTGTTTTTATTACGTGCTCCGCGATACCGAAGACTCAATCAACGGCCGTATCCGTCGATTAAAGGTGAATCTTATGGCTGGAAGCTCTCAATCAACGTCGGCTTTGACCCTGCGGCCTGACTTCGATGCTTTTCTGTTCGCGAGGGTCGATGAGGTTGCGCGCGACGTTCCGCTAAGAGTAGTCTCCGTGCTGGCGCGCCTTGATCTCGACCCATGGGCGGAGGCTGCTGAGCTGACACAAATGCCCAAGGATACCGCAGTTCACCGGCTGACCGCTCTGTTAAACATTCTACCAGATGGTCCGTCCACCGAAACAGAATCGCAAACAATCGCCGCGCGCCTGATAAGCTTGTTGCCCGGTTCGGCCGGCCGTCCCCGCGGCTGGTCCTCGCCCAGCACCGAGGAAGGCGTTCCCGCAGGGGTCAATTTCGCTCTATTAGTTATGATCTCCATGTTCATGATGATGATCATCTCAGCCACAATGCATCTCGCCAGCCGTCCGATGCCGGGCGATGCCAAGGCGGTGCCGGCGGGCCCTCCGGTATCGCCCGTTGCAGAGCGACCGTCAGGCACGTTACCCTGAACACTTTTTAGCCAACAAGCGGCCGACACGATCACGATTACCTCACGAACGCCGGCGAAGTGCTCACTAGCACCGGCTTGGCTGAACGGCCCGCAAGATGACCGCGTCGAAGCCATGTCCGAGAAATCGGGAGTTCGACAATGGTGGAGGTACAAGGAACAGTGCCGCACGCAACGCATCCCACGCGGCAGCGGCGAAGGGCAATGAATATCCGTCGCGAAAAGAGGCGGTCAGCGCAACGCCGGGTTCGCTGCCCTCTTTTCTCGAAGTTCGGTGAGATTCGTTCGCTCATATTCCTGAATAACTCGCGCGGAGTCGAAACTTATGGTCAGGCAAGTAATCGCGGCCGCAGAGCTCTCCGATGCGCGTGCACGATCAACCGAACTTTGCGTTGCGCCTGCAGCCTGAGCGGCAGCGCCGGCAGAGCCGAAGCCGCATCGATAGCCAAGAACGCCCGCCGTGAAAGCCGTTGAGGACCGCACGAGCCAGACCTTGCACCCCTACGCTGTCGAAAGAACGAAGATGAAGATCCATACCGGCGAATTCCGCGTGCATGAGGACGCGACGGTCGATCTCGCCGATTGGCCGACGAACGTCGATCCGGTCTACAAATCGAAGAAGCAATACAAAGCGCTACTCCAAAAACATGTCGACCGGCTTAGCGATGCTCAGCGCCTACACTACGCATCCAACCGCCATGCCCTGCTCCTGATTTTCCAGGCGATGGACGCGGCGGGCAAGGACGGGGCGATTCGACACGTCATGTCCGGCGTCAATCCGCAGGGGTGCCAGGTCTTCAGCTTCAAGCATCCAAGCGCTGCCGAGCTGGAACATGATTTTCTCTGGCGTACCACCCGCGATCTGCCAGAGCGGGGCCGGATCGGGATATTTAACCGGTCCTATTACGAGGAGGTGTTAATCACACGCGTCCATCCCGCAATTCTGACTGCTGAAGGGCTTCCGGATCAAGTCGCGAACGACGACAGCCTATGGCACGACCGTTACCGTTCGATCCGCGACCTCGAGAGACACCTCCACAGCAACGGAACACGCATCATCAAGTTCTTCCTCCATCTGTCGAAGGACGAGCAGCGCAAGCGGTTCCTCGCGCGGATCGACGAGCCTGAAAAGAACTGGAAGTTCAGCATGAACGACATCGTCGAACGCGGCTTCTGGAACGACTACATGAAGGTCTATGGCGAGTGTCTCGGCGCGACCAGCGGCGCGGATGCGCCATGGTACGTCGTGCCGGCCGATGACAAGGAAAACGCTCGGCTGATCGTCTCCCAGATCATCCTCGACACTCTCGATAGCTTGAAGATGGCATATCCGAAAACGACCGTTGCCCGTCGGAAAGAGTTGATGGCGATTCGCAAGAACCTTGAAACGTCGAAGGGTTGATCGGTGAACTTCATGGAGTTTGCGCATCACAGAAGTTTCGATTGCCAATATGGTCTCACTATCCGTTGACGACGGTCTCGCAATGGCGGCAAGCGCGGGAGCCGAAACGTTAGCTAGAAAGTTCAAAAGTTCGTTTGGTCGGATTGACCGCGCGCATTCCGCGCGCCAGGAATTGAGCGTTGGAAATAATCACGATCGTTCTTGCGCTCCTGGTTGCCGTTGTCGCCAGCGGGATTGCGTCACGCCTCCTACCACTCCCAATACCCCTCCCCCTCGTTCAGATCGTGCTTGGCGGGGTGATTGGCCTGGCGGGCGACTGGCGGGTGACGCTGAACCCAATTGTTTTCTTCTTGCTGCTTCTGCCGCCGCTGTTGTTCCTTGATGGCTGGCGCATCCCACGTGAGAAGGTCCTGCACGATGCTCGACCTATTTTGGGCCTGGCACTGGGGCTTGTCGTTTTCACGGTGTTCGGCGCAGGATGGTTCATCCACTGGCTGATACCGGCAATGCCGTTGCCTGTTGCATTCGCGCTGGCAGCGGTGATTTCACCGACCGATCCTATAGCGGTTTCGTCGATCGCGCAGCGCGTGCCCATTCCCGACAGGATGATGCACATTCTGGAAGGCGAGTCGCTTCTCAACGATGCGTCGGGCCTGGTCTGCCTGCGCTTCGCGATCGCCGCAGCGCTGACCGGCACATTTTCGCTTTCGAGTGCGGCACTCGAATTCCTGTGGCTCGCGGTGGGAGGGCTCGCGATCGGTGCGGGGCTAACTTGGGTCGTCGGTCGAACAAAGAACTTGATCAGCCGACGACTTGGTGAGGATAGCGGCTCCCAGATTTTGATTAGCCTTCTGATCCCGTATGGGTCCTATCTCCTGGCTGAGCGGAGTCACTGTTCAGGGATCCTCGCCGCTGTCGCCGCCGGTCTGACGATGAGCGTCATCGAAGGGGGCGGGCAGGCGCTGGCCACCACGCGCCTGCGTCGCAGTACTGTCTGGGACATAATCCAATTGATCGCGAACGGCATCATCTTCGTCCTATTGGGCGAACAACTGCCGACGATCCTTGCGCGTGTGGGCGATACGGTTCGGCTCGCGGGACACCAGACGCCTTGGTGGTTGGCCTTCTATGTGCTGGCAATAACGCTCGGCCTTGGGACACTGCGATGCGCCTGGGTTTACGTCTCGTTGCGGGTCACCCTATTCCGGAGAAAGGGGGCGTCGGCACCACCCAACTGGCGCGTCGTTGCGGCCATGTCCTTTGCCGGCGTGCGAGGAGCTATTACGCTGGCCGGCGTCCTTACCATTCCACTGACGCTGGCCAATGGATCGCCGTTTCCTGCACGCAACCTGGCGATCTTCCTGGCGAGTGGCGTGATCGTCACCTCGCTGGTTGCGGCAAGCATCGCCTTGCCTTGGCTTCTCGCCGGTCTACAGATGCCGCCAGAGCCTTTGCGGCAGATTGAGGAAGATACCGCGCGGATTGGCGCGGCGAAGGCGGCCATCGCTGAGATCGACCGGGTCCAAAATAGCCGTGCTAAAGGAAGCAGCGACGCGGACCTCTATGTCGCCGCCGCCGCGAGGGTGATGGCAAGCTACCGGCAGCGCATCGACAACCGTGAGGGCAACGCGGAGGCCAACGCATTGGGCCGGCTATCCGAAAAGATCGAGCTTGACCTGCGGCTCGCAGCGCTGAGGGCCGAACGAGCCGAACTGTTTCGAATGGTTCGACGAGGCAAGATTGCGAGCGATGTTGCCCGAAAGCTGGTCAGGGAGTTGGACTTGGTTGAAACGCGTTATGCATAATGGAGCCGCTGGAATTTCATTGGCACCAAAGTAGAGGTCATCTCTCAGCTGGTCGACTGCGAAATCTGAATTGAACCCGACGACTCGAGGTGCACGTACAGACCGGCGTCGATTGAGCTGACGAATGAAAGCGTTGCAGCGTACGTAAGTCAGGCTTTGTTTCGCACGAGCTCGCAGTGAGGCGCTTCGGAGTTTCGCATCAGATGCTAGGGGCCAGCGATTCTCGCGCGGAGAGCGCCATCCGCGCGAGCTCGGGCAATGATTTCGTGTTCGTCTTGTGCATGATCGCCGCTCGATGGTTTTCGACTGTACGCTGACTGATATGTAGGTCTGCAGCGATGTTCTTGCTTGGATGGCCGGCAAGCACGAGGGTCATGATCTGATGCTGACGCGGTGTCAGTCGGGCGACATACTCTGCCGCTGACGCGCGTCGCCGCGCCAGTGCCGCATCGTCGTGATCTGTATCAAGCGCCCGATTGACCGCCGCGACCAACGCGGCTGCGCCGATCGGCTTCTCGAGAAAGTCAATAGCACCGGCTTTCATCGCTTCGATCGCCATTCCGACGTCGCTTTCGCCGGTCATAATGACGGTTGCCAGGGCATGGCCGTCCGCACGTAGGCGGCGCAGCAGATCGAGGCCGCTCAGACCAGGCATATAGGCGTCGAGCAGCAGACATCCGGCGGTATCGTTCGTGTAGCGACTGAGAAATTTCTCGCCCGACGCGAATGTCTCAACTGTGTGGTCGCTACCTTCAAGCACGTCGCGGATGCTATCGCGGACCCCACGGTCGTCATCGACGACGAAGACGGTTCCCAAATTATGCTTGCGAATTAATTTCGACGGCTCGCCTTTGCCCGATAGCATTTGAGCGATCGCCTCGAGCAATTTGCCGATCTTGACCGGCTTGCTCATCTGGCGGCAGTCGTGAGAGGCGACATCGCGCAGCGTTTCAGTCGAGATTTCGCCGGTGAGCACGATGACAGGCGTCGCAACGTTGGCGAGTGACCGGAGGTGGAGGGCCATTTCAAGCCCGTTGAGATCACCGGGCAAGTTATAATCCGTCAGGATTAGATCCGGACGAACGCCGGTCTGCAATAAGACCGCCGCCGCGCCATCCCTCGCAACGAGTGTGTCGTGACCGGCGTCGCGAAGCGCCATATCGAGCAGGTCACGAATTTCCGGATCATCCTCAACGAGTAGGATCAGCGCCTTTTGTTCGGGAAGCGGCTGTGGAAGTGGCTCGGTAACCGCCCGAACCGGTGCGTTGGCGGCGATCGGCACTTCGAGCCAGAAGATCGAGCCGCGTCCAAGCTGCGAGCGCACATGAACCGGGTGGCCAAGAAGGTCACCGAGCCGGCGGACGATCGCCAGCCCGAGGCCGAGGCCGCGGCTGCGTTCTCGGGCGGAATTGTCGAGCTGTTCGTATTCGCCGAAAATACGGCCAAGTTCGGCTTCCGGAATGCCGATGCCGGTGTCTAGCACCTCTACCCTGAGCATCTCGCCATGTCGGCGGCAGCCCAGCAACACCTTGCCGTTTGAAGTATATTTCAGCGCGTTCGATAACAGGTTGCGCAGAATCTGCTCAAGCAGTCGCGGATCGCTCGTTACTAGTTGTGTGGACCCGACAACCCGCAATACGAGCCGTTTCGCCTCGGCGTGGTACGTAAACTCATCCCGCAACCGCTCGAGCAGGGGGCCGATCGCGAGGCTTTCGGTCTGCGCGCGCAATGTGCCGGCCTCGATCTGATTGATGTCGAGCAGCGTGTTGAGCAACCCCGTCATCGCGCCAAGCGTCTCGTCGAACCGGGCAACCAGATGCTGTCCACGATCGTCGTCGACACGGTTCGCAAGCAACCCCTGAATCAGTGCCAATGTTTGCAGCGGCTGGCGCAGGTCGTGGCTGGCGGCGGCGAGAAAACGGGATTTGGCAAGGTTGGCCTCGTCTGCTGTGCGCCGCGCGGAGTCGAGTGCGGCAGCAACGCGTTTGCGTTCGGTGATGTCGGCGAAAGTGATAACGACACCCTCAATGCTGCTGTCCTGCGCCCGGTAGGGAAGTACCGTGCGACACCATTCTCCCGCGGCGGTCACCACCTCGCGCTCGATTGCGGCTTGGCCGGCCATCACTGCCCGGGCATCGTCGGCCAACGCTGCGTCCGCCGCGAACGAATGAAGGTCGGACAACGGCCGCCCAATGTCGCCGGTGATGACATGAAACAGCGCCCTCGTCGCGGGGGTGAAGAAGCGGATCTTCAGTTCTTTATCGAGGAAGAGTGTCGCGACGTCGGTGCTGTAAAGAACGTTCTGCAGATCGTTCGAGGTCGTTCGTTGCGACCCGAGCGTTTCCTGAAGCTGGCCATTGAGGGCAGTCAGCTCTTCGTTGAGAGACTGGAGTTCCTCTTTCGAGGTTAGTAGTTCCTCATTGGTCGATTGGAACTCCTCATTGACCGACAGTGCCTCCTCGTTGACCGATTTCTGGTCGTCGGCGGCGTGCTCCAGATCATCAAGCGCCGAACGCAATTCGAGCCGGGTCGCGGCTAGCTCGTGTTCGAGTTCGGCGATGCGGGTCGCTTCTGGCGCTGAGAGCAGCGTGGGCTGTTTCGCGTTCGCAAGTCGGTCGACGAAGCAGACCAGCGACATCGCCTCCCCGGACGCGACCACGGGCCGGACGACGATGGTATAGCCGGGGCGATCAGCGGTGCCGCGAGGACCGGTAACATCAACTGGTTTGTTGTCGGCGGTGGCTCTACCGATTGCCGCTCGCAGCTTGGCCCGCAGGCTCGGAGCAACCAATCCGCCGATATCGATCGACGGCTGTCCAGCGGATACGGTTAGATATCTTTCGACCGGACCGAGCGAATACAGGACGGTTTGGCGTGCATCGATCAATACGGCAGCGGGGGCATAGTTTTCGAGGACCAGCTTGCGACACACCTCGGCATACAGAGGTATCCGGCGTGGCGTTGGCGTCCCGGTTCGCGACGACACGCGGGCGGCATCGTGCGTCGTCTGGACGCCGAAGCCGCCGGGACGATGGCGGCCAACATGTCGGTACAGGCAAGCGGTTTTCGACACCAGTTCGAAGCGACCGTCGATCTCACCGGGCGTCTCGGCGCAGCCCAGCAGCAGCAGCCCGCCCTCGCGCAGCGAGAAATGCAGCAGCGCGATCACCTTCGCCTGTGCGTCCCGGCCAAGGTAGATCAGCAGATTGCGGCACGACACCATGTCGAGCCGCGAGAACGGCGGATCGGCGAGTAAATCCTGAACGGTGAACACCACTGTCTGACGGAGTTCGGGCAGCGCGCGGTAGGTCTCGTCTTCGCGGACGAAGAAGCGCGCCAACCGTGTGCGCGACACATCGCGTTCAATCGTCTTCGGGTAGATACCGGCGCGAGCCGTCGTCACTGCATCGCCGTCGACGTCGGAGGCGAACATCTGCAGACGCACGCCCCGCTTGTCGTTTGCAATTGCCTCGTGGAACAGCATCGCCAGCGAATAGGTCTCCTCACCGGTACTGCATCCTGCGGTCCACACCCGCAGCGGCCGATCGGCGGGCTGAGCGCGAACCAGTTCGGGAATGATTGTCTGCGCCAATTCGTCGAAGACCGTGGCGTCGCGGAAGAAGCTGGTGACGTTGATTAGAAGGTCCTTGGCGAGAGCGGTCCGCTCGTCCTCGTTACCGCGCAACAGGTCGAGGTAGCGGGCGCGCTCCGTCAGCTTGATGCCGGCTAAGCCCATCCGCCGCTCGATCCGCCGCTGGAGCGTGCCGGTCTTGTACGGGTGGAAGTCATGCGCCGTGCTCGTCTGTAACATGTCGACGATCTTAGTCAGCCACGCTGGCGCCGTATCGTCCGCGTCATCTGGCGCGGTTTCGGCGGGCTTGGCCGTCGTTACGGAACCGCGTGGCGTGGAGAGCGCGGCCGGCATGTCGGCAATTCGGCAAATTCGGTCGACGTGCCCGGTGTCGATCGCTGCTTGAGGCATCCCGGGGAAGTTCGCCTCTTTCGGGTCTTGCGCGAGCACCCGCCCGCCGGCTGCGTGAAGTGCAGCAAGCCCAACACTACCGTCGCTTCCGGTGCCCGACAGGATGATCGCCGTCACGTGGGTCGCATCGCCGAACGCGAGCGATCGGAGGAGGTCATCGATCAATTGGCGGATACCCTTGGCCGTCTCGGGCGGTCCGGTGTGCAGGTGTCCATTCGCCACCGTGAGAGTGGTTCCGGGCGCGATAACATAGACGTGGTTCGGTTCGATCGACGTGTCGTGCCGCGCTTCATCGACCGGCATCGCCGTGTGGCGCGCAAGCAATTCGACCAAAAGGCTGTCGTGCAACGGATCGAGATGCTGGACGATGATAAAAGCGCAGCCCGTGTCGGGTGCGAGAACGTCGAGTAGCAGGCGGCAAGCTTCCAGACCGCCCGCCGAAGCGCCGATTGCGACGATGGGGCATAATGCGTTGGACGATTTACGGCTGCTTGCGGTCGACATCGTAGACGACCCTTCCTTCCGCCGACCGGCGGCCAGATGAGGTAACACGTCATCGGGGAAAATGTCCCGAAGTTAATTTACGGCTTATGGGTAGATTCCGAAGCTGGCAAGCGAAGCACTCCCATGGAATTTCCTTGGTGAGCACATTGGTCCGGTTCGCGGCCGAGGCGGGGACGTTAGCCGATGGGTCTGAACATTCTTATCGTCGAAGACGAGGCAGTCATTGGCCTACTGCTTGGCGAAGTGCTGGCTGAGATGGGCCATCAAGTCTGCGGAATTGCAGCAACGGCAACCGAGGCGATCGCTGTGGCTACTATGCACCGTCCGGATTTGATGATCGTCGACATCAATCTCGCGGGCAAGAACGGCAGTGCTGACGTCGCAGATCTCCGAGCACAATCGCCAACGCCGTGTCTCTTAGTCGGCGGTGACGAGAATATTCTGGAGGTCTTTGCCGGGCGTGGCGACGCCTTGGTCAAGCGTTATCAGCCACAGCAGAGCGAGATCGCTATAATGCGCGAGCTCATCGCCGCCCTTGCTTAAGCCGGTGCCCGCTCGTGAGGTGCCAATCATATGCGTTGGTGGCTCAGCAGGGGGATTGGACGCATATCAGCGCCTTCTGGACCATTTGCCGGTGGATCTCGGGGCGGCAGTCGTCATCGTAAATCATCTCAGGACAGTATCGACGCTGCTTCACGAGATACTCCCACGCCACACGCGCATGCCGGTCGATCTTATCGTTGACGGTCTCGACATTCGACCTAATCGTGTTTTCATCATTCCGCCGCAGCGAGACCTGCACGTCTTGAACGGCGAGTTCCGGTTGCGACCAATATCCAAACCGCGGGGATGGCCAGACGTGATCACGGTCTTTTTGCGGTCGTTGACAAAGCACTGGCATGGCAAACTCGTCGCGGTAATCGTGTCAGGTTATGATGGCGACGGTGCCGACGCATTATGCCAAATCCGCGAGGTTGGCGGTATAACGATTGCTCAGTCGCCCGCCTCGGCAGGCCAGCCAGATATGCCAGATAGCGCCATTGCGAGCGGATGCGTCGATTTCGTTCTGGCACCCGAGCAGATCGCTGCGCAGATTTCCGGCCTGATCAGATCTCCGCCTTTCCGCGAAACGAAACGGTCGCAGTGCGTTTAATGGGTTACGTCCTAACCAGCTGAGGATCGGTTTCGTTATATGTCAGAAACGGATAAGCCGCTGTATGAGCAGATGACCGATGCAATGGGGGCCATTCGCAGACAATTGGACCTACTTCGCTTAGGGCCGAGCGTCGGCGGTCCCTCCGATGACCGCAACGTAATCGCAAATCTTGAAGCTGAGTTTCAGTCGTTGAGAGTAGGTCGGGCCAACCTGGGCCCCGACGATCGCTGAGCCGCCCCTGATTAGATGTGTTAGCAGCTGATTTGTGGTGAAATCGTGTTGGAGTGTGCAATACTTGCGGCATCTGCTCGGAACACGCCGTTGACACGTGCTCACCCGCAAGCCGCAGGTATCCTCACTCAGGTGGCTAGACATCACCACCCAGCGGTCGACGCCTACTGAGAAGCTCTCATCGTCCACCTAGGCACGAATATGACGAGGTTCCAGTTCGACAGCGATCCAAACCCGATAGTCCATAGAGCGAAAGTTGCACGCTACCGATGCAACGTCCGGATCGCATCGACGATCACTTTCGGGCTGTGCAGACCTTTGTACACCGGCGGTGGGGTCTTATCGATCTTGAGCAGCGTATAGACTGCGGTCATCGCGCAGCGCACGGAATATTCTACCGTGAACACCACGTCGTCGGGCTGCTCGGCGTATTGGCCGAGAAAGGCGAGGTTGGTCGATCCATCGGGGACCACCTTTGGCCGGTCGCCGAGCTTACGCATCATGAATTGGCTGGTGATATAAGGCATCGCGCAGGGGATACAGATCGATGCCGCCACGACCGCTGCCTGGTCCGCCGCAACAAAGTTTAGATGGCCGAGCACTTCCTCGAGGATTTCGGCACCGGTGCACTCGACCATCGGTTTCTTGACGAAATCGCCCGGGCGATCATGGAACAGGCCATAGCCCCACCACACCGCAACGCTTTCGGGCTGGTTCGGGAAGAACGGCTGATGATAGATCGAGATGGTGATCAACCAGCTCGAGTCCTTGAAGGTGATGAGCCCGCCGGTGCCGGCCGCGCTGCCGCTGAAGCGTTCCATTAACTGCAGGAACAGCGGGTCCTTGACCGTGACGGTGTACGAGATCCACGAGCTTTCAGCGAGGTTGCCGTTGAACGCGGCCGGATTGCCGAAAGCCGGGCGTCCCTGCGCGAGCTTTTCCCACAGGTTCCACGCACCCGAATGGTTGCTCGGATTAAGGCCGGGCGCTTTCGTCATCGATCCGAACACCTTGTCGGCGGTCATCGAGCCGTTGGTGACGAACACGCGGTCGTCGGGGGCGACCGGAATGATCGCGGTGCCGTCGGCGCCGCGCGTGGTGATGCTGGTGACGGTGATCGCGTCGCTGCCCGACGCGAACCCCAGATCTTCGACGCGGACGCCATAACGGAACTGCACTCCGCGCGCCTTGAGCCAGGTGACGATAGGCGCGATGATGCCGTCATACTGATTATAGACGGTGCGATAGATGTCGTGCTGCACATCGATCGTCGAGAAGTGATGCACGAACCGCCGCAGGTAGCGCCTGAACTCGATCGCGCTGTGCCAGGATTCGAAGGCGAACAGTGTGCACCATTCCATCCAAAAATTAGTCTCGAAGAAGTGCCGTTCGAAGCAATCGGTGATGCGCTTGTCGTCGAGCAGGCTCTCGGGCTCGGCGATCAGCTTGGTCAGATCGATCCGGTCGCGCTCAGTGAAGCCCATCGTGTGGGCGTCGGGGATGCTGCCGTCGCGACTGACTAGGCGAACTTTGGCGTCCCACGGCCATTTGGCGGCGGCGCGGTTCGTTTCTTGCGTCACCGACATGGTCGGGTCGGTCGCCGAGGGAATCGAATCCAGCAGATCAAAGGTGCAAAGGTACTTTGCCTCGAACATGCGGCTACCGCTCATGAAATAGCCGTTCTCGGCATCGCCGTGGGCATCGAATGCACCGCCGGTCTGATGGCTTTCTTCGAGGATCGTTATGTCCTTGCCCTCGACCGCGGCGTCGCGAATGAGGATCACCGCGCCGGCTAGGGATGCGATGCCGCTGCCGACGAAGGTGTGCGTGGCCATCCAGGAACGTCCTTTTTTAAGGGCTCAAACTACCAGAGTCGCTGCGGCGCCCGGCAGCCTCGGAAATTACCTAGGGTCGCGTAAATGCGACGGCATCGACAAGTCGAACGTTCGTCCGTCGGCGGCGTTATGGTCGTTATCCCGATTTGACTGGAACACCTGCATGGCGGACTATGACCTCTACTATTGGCCGGTACCGTTCCTGGGCCAATTTGTGCGCGCGGTCTTGGCGCATTCGGGCAAAACCTGGACCGAAAGCGACCCTGCCGCGATTGCGACACTGATGGACGGGCCTGTAACGCGGATGGCGGTCCCGTTTATGGGCCCGCCACTGCTCGTCGACAAAAAGACTGACTTCGCTATCGCCGAGATGCCCGCCATTTTACTATATCTCGGCGAGACGCTTGACTTGATGCCATCCACCGCTGGCCGTCGAGCCATGAGCATGAAGACGATCAACGACGCCAACGACGTCATCGACGAAATCACTCTCGATGGAGGCCGCCAAATGTGGACGGTCAAACGCTGGGCCGATTTCGTTCCGCGTCTAAAGCGATGGATGGCGTTCTGGGAGGAAACCGGCAGGCGTCACGGCCTAACGGCACACGCGGGCTACCTGTTGGGTGGTGCGACTCCAGGTGTCGCCGACGTCGTAACAGCCACTCTCTGGTCGACAATGACCGATCGTTTTCGACCGATCCACACTATGCTTGAGGATGCCGCGCCAATGACTGCCGCTCTGTCGCGGCGTATTTCCGCGCTCCCCGCTCTAGCGGATCTCACGGCTAAGGCGAAGCAGGACTATGGCGACGCCTTTTGCGGCGGCGAGATCGAGGCGTCGCTGCGCGACGTGATAGAGTCTTGAGACGCGCGCGCGCGCTGGGGGTGATAGCCCCCACAAACTGTCCTGGCACGGATTCTGGTGCCATTACTCGACGGGCTCGGCGACGGTGATAGCCGCGTTTCCGCCCGTTTCGTCGCTTCTGTCGTGGGGTACCGCATATGTGATCGTCATCTGGACGATCCGCCTTGGTTCGATTGTCTTCGTGCCGCTGCGGCGGTCGCCACAGGCCGCAGCGAGCTGGCTGCTGCTGATCGTCTTTCTGCCGATACCGGGATTGCTCGTATACCTCGCGATCGGACGACCGACATTCCCAAAATGGCGGGCCAACCGATTCGCCAAGCTTACTCCCTTCTTTGTCGATACTGCCAGTCGGCTCGCTGAGCACGCGCCTTCCGGACACGGCAACGCTCAGGACATAATCGACCTGGCCACCAGACTTTGCGGCCTGCCGGCTGTCGGTGGCAATGAAATTAAATTCCTCGATGTCTATGACGAAATGATCGATCGGCTGGTGGCCGATATCGACATGGCGCGCCAACATGTCAGGCTTCTCGTCTATATTTTTGCCGACGATTGTACTGGCCGGAAGATCGTCGCGGCGCTGGCACGCGCCGTTGCTCGCGGAGTCGTTTGCAATGTTCTGCTTGACCCGGTCGGGTCGCGGTCTTGGCGCCGACGAACGTTGACGGCGCTCCGTGGCGCGGGTGTCGATGCCCGGGAAACGCTGTCCGTGACTCTGTGGCGGCCACGTGATCGGAATGACATGCGCAATCATCGCAAGCTGTTCATCATCGACGGGCTGATTGGCTATGCCGGTTCGCAAAACCTGATCGCAAAGGACTTTCGCCCTCGCATCACCAACTTGGAGATGGAAGTGCGGGTAACCGGCCCAGTGGTTGCGGCGATGACGTCGATCTTCATCGCCGATTGGTTCATGGAAACCGAGATCATGCTGCAGGCCGTCGTCGTCGTGCCGCAACCCACCGGCACAACAGTCAGCCAGCTGCTACCGAGTGGCGCAACCTATCGGCTATCAGGTTTTGAAACGCTCCTCGTCTGGCAGATCCATAACGCCCGCCATCGTGTTATCCTAACGACGCCATATTTCATCCCTAATGCAGCGCTCATTAGCGCGATGCGCACGGCAGTGGCGCGCAGTGTCGAGGTCGTCCTGATCGTCTCGGCTGTCGCAGACCAGAAGCTCGTGCGTCTCGCACAATGCTCTTATTATGACGATCTCCTGTCTGCCGGTGTCCAAATCTATCTCTTCGGCCACTACCTTCTGCACGCCAAGAACGTGAGCATTGACAGCCGCCTGGGCATCGTTGGCTCAAGTAACGTCGATATCCGCTCGTTCAAGCTTAATGAGGAGGTTAGTTTGTTGCTAGTTGACGCTCCGACCATCGCCGAGTTACAGGTTCTTCAGGCCCACGCGCTAGCGCAGAGCCAAGCCATCGACCTGCAGACGTGGCGGCGGCGGCCGATGCTACATCGGGTTGGCGAGGGTCTGGCGCGCCTTGTCAGTCCGCTGCTTTAGCAGAGCATGTTGATCAAGGTCGCGACTTACAACATCCACAAGGCCGTCGGCACCGACGGTCTCTATGCACCCGACCGCATTCTCGCCACGCTCGAAGAAATCGGTGCCGACGTCGTCGTTCTCCAGGAGGCGGATCGCCGATTCGGCACTCGCGAAACCGTTCTGCCGTTGGCGAGGATCGTGGAGCGCACACCCTATCGCCCGGTGGTATTCGGCCATAATTCGGCCAGTCTCGGCTGGCACGGCAATGCGGCGCTGGTCTCGGAACGTTTGACGGTCACGGCCTCGGCTACGCTTGACTTGCCGACGCTCGAGCCTCGCGGTGCCATCCTCATTGAGACGCTAACCGACGGCCACCCGATGCGGATTGGTGGCATGCACCTTGATCTGACCGGCCTGCGGCGACGGCAGCAGGCTCGCTCGGTTCAGGCGCAGGTCCTTGCCCGTTCCACTACGATGCCAACGCTTCTGATGGGCGATCTTAATGAGTGGCGGGCGGCGCGCGGCTGCCTCATCGATTTCGCGGAAAACTATCACATCGCTCCCACCGGTCCGAGCTTTCCCGCGCGCCTTCCATTTGGGCGCCTCGATCGCATCATGGTTGGAAGGGGCATCGAGATCGTCGACTGCGGTACCCATCGGTCATCCTTGTCGCGGGTCGCGTCTGACCATCTGCCGGTCTGGGCGACGTTGCGGCTCAGCCCCAATCAATCGGCAGTATCACTCCTATGTATTTAAAGCGCATCTGATCCGCGCGGCGTCGCTCGCTAAAAAAAATAAGCATCAGACCCCGAACGGATATGTCTCGTCCTCGCCTGCGGTGACTGATGTGGGCAGAGGGATCATTGCACGGGTCTCGTCAATCAAGCGAAGGCGTCGTATTGATTGGGAAGCGCTGACGAGCTGTAATGGCTCCAGCGCACCGTCTCCGGCGGATGTATGCAAACGATCTAGGCTCAGGACCTATTAAAGTGCTTGCGGAGACGGTGATCGGTTGATTCAATGGCGGCGCTGAGGAGGCGTCGTGATGAGTGATTTGATCTGGTTGTCGGCGGCACAGATGCGTCGGATCGAGCCGCACTTTCCCCTGTCGCATGGGGTGCCGCGCGTTGACGACCGGCGAGTGATCAGCGGGATCATCTTCGTGATCAGGAACGGGCTGCGCTGGCGCGATGCGCCCAAGGACTACGGTCCGCACAAGACGATCTACAACCGCTTCATCCGCTGGAGCCGGCTGGGTGTGTTCAACCGTATCTTTGCAGCGCTGGCGGCAAAAGGCGGCAAGCCCGACCAGTTGATGATCGATGCGACCCACCTGAAGGCACACCGAACCGCCGCGAGCCTCCTCAAAAAGGGGCTCTTCCCCGATGTATCGGACGCACCAAAGGCGGCCTGAACTCCAAGCTGCACGCGGTCTGCGACGGCCAGGGCCGACCGCTGGTCATGCTCCTCACCGAGGGGCAGACCAGCGACTACAAGGGCGCAGCGCTGATGCTCGACGCCCTGCCCAAAGCGAGGGCCATGCTCGGTGACCGCGGCTATGACGCCGACTGGTTCCGCGCCGCCCTGATCGCCAAGGGCATCACACCCTGCATCCCATCGAAGGCCAACCGCAAAACCCCGATCCCGCATGACCGAACTCTCTACCGGCAACGTCACCGCATCGAGAACATGTTCGGCAGGCTCAAGGACTGGCGGCGTATCCACACCCGCTATGACCGCTGCGCGCACGCCTTCTTCTCGGCCATCGCGCTCGCCGCGACCGTCATCTTCTGGCTGTGATCAATGAGTCCTGAGCCTAACGCTCGAGCCGAGGCTCGATGCCGTGGTCGAATCCGAACTGTCGCATGCGTCGAGTTCATCGAGCTGCGTGCTTCGTGGGTTGCGCCGGCCACGTATGGTGGACCACCTTGACTTCGGGATCCAGTGGCCCAACTCAGATCAGTGCCGCGCTCCGCATAAGTAGTTTCCGAAACTGATGTGGCGTCACCCGAAAGCCTACATTAGGCAATTGGCCGGACCGTGTTGATGGTTTGGTGCCGGAATGGAAGACCTGACCATGTCCAAAGACGCTTTCGCAATCGACCCCGATCATGCCGGTTCACTTTCTGGTACCCATCTTCACGCGCTCGAAAAGGTCTTTCAACACCCCCTCTCGCACAACCTGTCGTGGCGTGAGGTGAACAAGCTGTTCGCGACAATCGGATCCATTGAGCACCGACACAACGGTGACCGTGTGCTGAACGTCGGTGGAGAGAAGCTGATCCTGGAGCCAGAGAAGGGCAAAAATCTCGATGCGACCGACGTCATGGATATACGACATTTGTTGGCCCGCGCCGGATGGGCAGCGAAACCGTCCAACCCGGAGACGGTCGCAGCCAACACGATGGTACGCGGGGACCGCCAGTGAAATTACACATTCTTGGTCTCGGCGCGCTGCTTGTCGGCGGCGGTACGGTATCGGCCCAGATTGTCGGCAAAGAGCTCGCGCGAAGCGCAGCCCATTATGACATGCCTGCTGCCAGGTTGGTTGCCCAAGCGGTTCTCGACCGCGGCCGGTAGGGCGACGTGCAGATGTGGTCGGAATCGGGCAAGACCGGCAAGGTCCATCTCCTTGATGGCGGCGGAGCGTCAAAATGTGGTCGTGTCCGACTGACAGGGATACACCGTGGCGTCGAAACCCACGGCTACATCTTTCGATACTGCCGGAACGCTGCAGGGGATTGGCGCACCTTAGGCTGACAACAACGCGCTTTTCTTCCCGCACTAAAGGTTGCCGGAGGCTTGCGACGATCTGCACAGCTAAAGGGACCTGACGTCAAGCTCAACAGCATTTAACGCCGGCCAGCCTTCCGATGGCGGCCGCGTAAGTAGTTTCCGATGCTCCTAAGGCGGATGGGTCGGCGGCACTAGAGTTTCGGCTAGTAATCGGGCGAGCATCGCCTCTCGGGTCCGGCTAGTCACGGAGGACGGCCATGGTCGAAGCGCTTCCAGACTGGGACAGTGAATACGACGTTATCGTCGTCGGCTATGGCTACGCCGGTGCCACCGCGGCGATCACCGCCCACGACGCCGGTGCCAAGGTTCTGCTCCTCGAGAAAGCCCCGGAAACTGACAAGGGCGGCAACAGCCGCGTGTCCGCCAACCTCGTTTTCTGGCCGAATGACATCTTGATGGCAAAGGCCTATTTCCGCGCGCTTGCCGGGCCCTACACGGACGACATATCCGACGGGATGATCGACGTTTGGGCGACCGAGATGCACGCCAATCGGGCGTGGCTAGAAAACCTTGGTATGACGCCCTTCGACCTGCCGTACATCGAGTTCCCCGAGATGGCGGGGTCTGAGTGCGTTCGCGTGCTGATGAACGGTCCGGGGCCGATGGGCGGTGAACGCCTGTGGCGGATTATCGAGGCTGCCGTTGCGGCGCGTGATATCGCTGTGCTGTATCAGTCGCCCGCGGTCAGCCTCGTCAAAGACGACTGCCAAATCCTCGGCGTTGTCACGGAACAGCATGGCGAGCGTGTTGCTATCCGCGCAAAGCGCGCGGTGGTGCTCACGTGCGGCGGCTTTGAGAATAACCCGGCGATGGTCCGAAACTATGTCGACGGCTTGCCCCGGATCTTCCCGAACGGCACCCCGTACAATACCGGCGACGGCATTCGCATGGGCCTCGAAGTCGGTGCTCAGCTTTGGCACATGAACAATATCTCGGGTCCGATCCTGTCGTTCAAGGCGCCCGAGATCGCAGTGGCACAGTGGCTCAACCTGCCGAAGGGCACGAGCTACCTGTTCGTTGCGCGCGACGGATCACGGTTTACGATGGAGGGCGATCCATGCATCACCGGCGACCTGCACGGCAAGGTCAAGCGTCACGGCTACTGGGGGCAACAAGTGCTGCCGATCCCGATTTACATGATCTTCGACGAAGATTTCCGCAAATCCGGCCATATCGGTAGGGCCACCGCCGACTGGGATGTCAGCCACGGCAATCTCTATAACTGGAGCGACGACAACCTGCGTGAAGTCGAGAAGGGGTGGATCAAGAAGGCCGACACGATGGAGGCCTTGGCCGCGCTGATCGATATCCCAGCCAAAGCACTCGTTGGCAGCGTCGCCCGGTTCGACGCGCTCGCAGTGGCCGGCGAAGACACTGACTGGGGCCGTTCTGCCGGTAAGATGGCACCTCTCGCGGTTCCGCCCTTCTATGCGATCGAGTTGACCCCGGCGTTTGTGAACACTCAGGGCGGCCCCCGTCGAAACGAACATGCTCAGGTAATTAGTACGAACGGCACCCCGATCGGACGGCTCTTCTCCGCAGGCGAGCTTGGCTCGATTTACTCGTTTCTTTACCAAGGCGGGGCCAACATCGGTGAATGCTTTGCCTTCGGCCGCATCGCGGGCCGCAACGCTGCGGCGATGGCATCAGCGCTCAGCGCTGCGAAGCAACTGGCGGCCTGAAAGTGACAGATGTACCGCTCGACTGCCTCATCGTCGGGGGCGGACCGGCTGGTTTGACGGCAGCTACCTACCTCGGGCGCTTCCGCCGGGATGTCACGATCGTAGACAAGGGGTGGAGCCGTGCCGAGTGGATTACGCGCAGCCGCAATGTGCCGGGCTTTTCGGCGGGGGTCGGCGGCTCCGTCCTGCTCGATCTCATGCGGACCCAAGCGCGCTGCTTCGGGGCCGTCCTCGAGCACGGCACCGTCGAGGCAATTGGCCGCGGAGCCGATGAGCTATTCACCGCCACTTTCGGCGGTGCGTCGGTAACTGCATATACCGTTCTGCTCGCCAGCGGCGTCGTCGAGAACAAACCGCCGTTGGCGCATCTCGCCGACGCAGTGAAGCGCGGGCTAATCCGGACCTGTCCGATCTGCGACGGCTACGAAGCGATCGACATGGCCATCGCCGTCCTTGGCAATGGTGAGCATGCTGCTGCTGAGGCGCTGTTTCTGCGCACATATTCGGCAGCCATCACGCTGCTCCTTACAGCCGCCGAAACTGCCGACTTGTCGAGTGCGACGCGAGCGGCACTGCAAGCCGCGGGCATAGCGCTCAGTCATATCATCATCGGCTCAGTCAGCGTTGATTTGAACGGCGTCACGGTTTTGACTGTCGAGGGCGGCCAGCAGCACCGGTTCGACCTCGTATACACCGCCTTCGGGACTACCCCCCAAAGCGCGTTGGCAGCGGAGTTGGGCGCGCGCGTCGAAGCCACTGGCCGACTATGCGTTGACGAGCATCAGGCCACGTCGGTGGCTGGACTTTACGCTGCCGGCGACCTCGTGCGAGGGCTCAACCAAATTAGCGTCGCCGCGGGCGAGGCCGCGATTGCTGCCACGGCAATACATAACGGTCTTCATCGCACTTTCGCTGTTCGCAGTGGCGCCGACAAGCAACCGACAATCAGATAATCTTGCATACTGCGGATTCCGGGACGCGGGCGTCAGCGCTGCTTCGATCCGGGCGAGCCTTTTCCGTGGGGGTCTATCGACCAGCTGGATCTTCCTCGTCGGCCGGCTATGGGTGCCGTGTTCGCTGTCTTGTTCGACTGCGTTCAAAGAGGTGCGCCAAGCGCCGTGAGGAGTTTATTTGCGCATGGGGCACCTGCTCGCGTAACATTTGGCGAACGTCATGTATTCTCCCGAACTGCTGCCGAGCTCTTTCAAGCGCTGTACCAGTCGAGTTAAGGCGTCGCCGATGGCTTTTTCGTTTGCATCGGGTGAACTAATTCGGGGGTGTTAGCCTGATAACGACCCCGCCTGCAGCAAGACTGACTTCCGCGCCGATTTCTTTTGCCCGGAATTCGATCACGACGCCCTTATGGTTCTTTAGGCTGGCGCTACCGCGCTGGCCCTTGCTGATCGTGCTGCCGGCACCGGCGGTGCCATAGGTGCCAGCAAAATCCGCGACATTTGTTAAATGATAAATTTCGCCGGTGCCATTTATACTATTCATACCTAGTCCTACGGCGCTGAGACCATCGACCTTGAAGGGATACGTTTTACCCCTAAACGTCAGCACTCCATTACCCCAGGTGAAAACAACGCCGACCGCGACGGAATCACCCGAAAATGTCGCTGTTGCCGAGGGCATTGTCTTGGCCTCGGCTGGCGCCAGCGTCGCGGTGGCAGCAAAGATAGACAGCGCGATTATGAGACTTGATTTCATAACATTACCCTTGTTCCGACGCATAGTTACCCGGCGCCATTTCGGATTCAGGCGGAGGCGGGTTGCCTCACCTCGGCTTTTGGCTTTTCGGTGGTACCGCCGGTCAAATCGAGCACGACGCGCGAGGGCACCTCACCCTTCTCAAGTCGTTCCAGGACCGAATTGATCGAAGCGAGTGGTTGCAGCTCAATATCTGCCTTGACCTTACCTTCGGCGGCAAACTGCAGGCATTCGGCCATGTCCTCGCGGGTGCCTACGAACGAGCCGCGGATGGTGATGCAATTTGCCACCACGTCGAACAACGGTGTCGGGAAATTGCCTGGCGGCAGGCCGACGAGGACGCAGGTGCCCCGCTTGCGGGTCATCTCCACGCCCTGCTTGAACGCGGGCAGGGACGGCGCAGTGATCAGAACGCCGTGCGCGCCGCCACCGATCGCCGCCTTGAGCATCGCCGCCGGGTCCTGGGTCTTGGCGTTGACCACCATGTCGGCCCCAAGCCGTTTGGCGTGGTCAAGCTTGCCGTCGTCGATATCGACCGCGCAGACGTGGAGGCCCATCGCCTTCGCGTATTGTATCGCCATATGGCCAAGACCGCCGCAACCCGAGACGGCGATCCATTCGCCCGGCCGCGCCTCGGTTTCCTTGATACCCTTGTAGGTCGTAATTCCGGCGCAGATCAGCGGGGCCGCCTCGGTGGGGCTGAGCTTCATCGGGATATGGGCGACGTAGTTTGGGTCGCCGAGAAGATATTCGGCGAACCCGCCGTTCTGCGTATAGCCGCCGTACTTAGCCTCGGGGCAGACCGTCTCCCAAGCCGACAGGCAGTATTCGCAGTGGCCGCATGCCGAATAAAGCCACGGTACACCGACACGGTCGCCTTCTTTGACGAGCGTTACGCCGGCGCCAAGCGCAACGACGATGCCAATCGCTTCGTGACCGGGAATGAATGGCGGCGTCGGCTTCGCTGGCCAGTCGCCGTTGGCGGCGTGTAGGTCGGTATGGCAAACCCCGCACGCCTCAGTCTTGACGAGGATTTGACCCGGACCTGGCGTCGGCACATCCCATTCCTGCAGTTGCAACGGCTTGCCGAAGGCGGTGACGACAGCAGCATGCATTTTCTTGGCGATCATGGTGCGTTCCTTTTCGAATGAATGGGGGATGGGCGTGGCGGGTTCAGAAGCCCACCCTGACCGAGCCGACGTAATGCGGGCCGTAGAGCCTGCCGTCGGCATGAGAGTCGGTGTCGGAATATCTAAATCCCACGGCAACATGCTTGTTGAGGGCATAGGCAGGGCCGAGGTTCCAGGTGGTAAAGCTGTGGCCTGCATCGATTTCCTGGCGGCCGATCGCGCCGCGCAAGGTCAAACCATGAACGATCGTATACGTAGCGTTGCCCTCGAAGTAGTTCGCGGGCCGCTTCGTGCCGAAATACTCGAAGGCGTGATGGAAGCTGGCGCCCAGCTTGAGCGGGCCGATGGTCCGCGCAACGGCGGCGTGGAGTTCGATCGTATCGATCGACACGCCGGCCGGTGCGCCGATATAGCCGTAGCGGATAAAGCCGAGGTCGAAGTCGAACTTGGTTAGCGACGGTGTCCAGCCGCCGGACAAGTCATACTCGGTATTGATCCCGTTGTGGAAGTCGACGTTTTCTCCGCCCGCGGCAAGATAGAAGTGATCGTAGGCAACCTTGGCGCTGCCGAAGATCGCGACGTGGTTATCGGTCTGGCTAACGCCGCGAAAGATATAATCCGAGGCGCCGGTGAGATTGACGCTGAGCACCGGCGGCGGCGGCTCCGCTACTGGAACCTCGGGCAGCATTGTTTCCGTGTCCGATCCATGCACTTGCGCGTCCGCCGGGCAGAAGCCGCTGCAGAACAGGGCCAACGTCCCCGCGATTACTACAAAGCGCGACATCAGTTTTGACTGGCGCGTGCTATCGGTCATCACGCTGCTGCCGCGCCGAGGCCGCGAACCGCCTCGATCATCTTGATCATTACCGCCTGCGCGTCGCCGAAGACCATGTTGCAATTGGGCATGTAGAACAGGGCGTTGACGATCCCCGAATAACCTTTGCCCTGGCCGCGTTTGATCACGTAAACCTGTTTGGCCTTGTCGGCGTTGAGGATCGGCATGCCGAAGATCGGCGAGGACTTATCGGTGCGAGCCGCCGGGTTGACGACGTCGTTGGCACCGATCACCAGAACGACGTCCGTGGTCGCAAAATCGTCGTTGATTGTGTCGAGCTGAAAGATGAGATCGTACGGCACCCCCGCTTCGGCGAGCAGCACGTCCATCTGCCCCGGCATCCGCCCGGCCACCGGGTGGATTGCGAAGCGAACCTGGACCTTCGCGGCGAGCAGCAGCTTGACGAACTCGTAGAGCTTTTGCTGGGCCTGCGCCGCGGCAAGGCCGTAGCCCGGCACGATGATCACGCTGCTCGCATAGCGCATCTTTATTGCGGCGTCTGATGCCTGGGTCTCGCGCTCGGTCCCGGTGATCGCACCATGCTTCTTCTTTTTGGACGTCTCACCAAAGTTGGCAAAGAGGACGTTAGCGACCGAGCGGTTCATCGCCTTGGCCATCAGCAGGGTCAGCAGCAGACCCGCCGCGCCCACGACCATGCCGGCGATCATCAGGGCCGGGTTGCCGAGGACAAAGCCTTCTAGACCGACGGCAAGTCCGGTAAAGGCGTTGAAGATCGAGATCACCACCGGCATGTCGGCACCGCCGATAGGCAGGGTCATCAGGATGCCGAACAGCAGCGCGAGGCCGAAGAAGATGGTAATCCAAGTGGCGACCGGAAGCATCGGTGCCGCGCCGCCCACCGCCACAAACACGATCCAACCGCCGACCACGACCGAGGCGAGGAAGGCAACGCCGTTCAAAATCCGCTGGCCCGGAAAGCGGAGTGGCTTTTTGATGACGCCTTGCAGCTTCGCCCACGCAATGACTGAGCCCGACATCGACACGGCACCGATGCAGGCACCGAGCAACGTCACCACCAATTGTGTGACGCCGTGCGCCCGGTTGCCGAATAGCTCGACGGCGGCGATGCCACCGGCCGCGCCGCCGCCCATGCCGTTGTAGATCGCCACCATCTGCGGCATCGCAGTCATGGCCACCCTGCGGCCGACGACCCAAGCGCCGCCGCCGCCGATAGCGAGCGCGACGACCGCCAGTCCCAGATTGACCAAGATGTGTGGCTTCGCAGCGGCATCAACGGTGAAGAAATAGAGAAAACTGATGAGGACAGCGGCCGCCATGCCGATGCCCGCGACGCGAATGCCTGATGTTGCGGTCGCCGGCGACGACATCCGCTTCAGCCCGTAGAGGAATAGGAAGGCGGCAACGAGATCGGTGGCGCCGATCGCGATCTGCGAGAGTGTGACGAGCATGTCCCTCACCCCTTCTTCTTGAAGTGATGGATCTTGGCTGAGGTGTGGTGTTTTGCGGCCGCGCCGCTCACCTTGAACATCGCCAGCATTCGGTCGGTCACGGCATAGCCGCCGGCCACGTTCCCGGCCCCGAGCAGCACCGCGAAGAAGCCTATCCCCTGCTCGAGAGGTGTGTTGGCGTTGAGTAAGGCGAATAAGCCACCAACGACGACGATACCGTGGATGAAGTTCGACCCCGACATTAGCGGGGTGTGGAGGATCGCCGGCACGTTGCCGATAATCACCCAGCCGGCAAACGCGGCGAGCATGAAGATGTACAGCGCGACGAAGCCTGTGATCGTGATGTCGAAAGTCATGGTTGGTGTCCCATCACGGTCACGCCGCCTTTGCCTGCTTGGGGGTGTCACACAGCTTGCCGTCGTGAGTGAGCGCGGTCTTCGCGAGAATCTCGTCGCTCCAGTCGATCGTGATGACATTGTCCTTCAGCATCAGCGCGAGCAGGTTGAACTGGTTCTTGGCGTAGAGTTCGCTGGCGTCCGTCCCCAGAAGCGACGGCACGTTCAATGGCGCGACGATGGTGACGTCACCGACGCGGATCGTCTCTCCCGGCTGGGTCATCTCGCAGTTGCCACCGCCCTCGGCCGACAAGTCGACGATCACCGCGCCCGACTTCATCCCCGCAACCTGCGCCTTGCTGATCAATTTGGGCGACGCCTTGCCGGGAATAGCGGCGGTGGTGACGATCAGGTCGGATGCCTGGATATGTTTTGTTAGCGCGGCGTCGACCTTGGTCTTTTCCTCCGCCGTGAGCGCACGTGCGTATCCGCCCTTGCCGGTGGCATCGACGCCGGTGTCGACGAAGGTCGCGCCGAGCGACAGCGCCTGTTCCCTGGTTTCCGGGCGAACGTCATAGCCCTCGACGACGGCTCCCAGCCGATGGACGGTGGCCACCGCCTCCAGCCCGGCGACGCCGAGGCCCATCACGAGCGCTTTCGCCGGGCCGATTACCCCCGCAGCCGAGGTGATCTTGGGCAGCACGCGTGTCATGTGCGTCATACCCAACGCGACGGCATAATAGCCGGCCAACGCCGATTGGCTCGACAGCGCGTCCATTGCCTGCGCCCGCGAGATGCGCGGGATCCGCTCCATCGCGAAGCAGGTGATGCCGCGGGCGAGCATCCGCTTCACGAGTTCGGGTTCGTTGGCCGCATAGACGAAGCAGATCAGGATCGACCCCGGCTTCATCGCATCGACTACCGCCAGCGCCGGCGGCTGGACGCAGAGCACGACGTCGGCGTCGGCGACCATCGCGGTGCGGTCATCCATGAAAACGACATCGCCGTACGCGGCTGCCGGCACCCGGATCGCATCGGCCGCGCCGGTCTCCATGTGGAGCCGCGCGCCGAGCTTGGTCAGCTTGGGCACCAGCGACGGGACGAGCGCGACGCGACCCTCGTTCGGCTGCTTCTCTTTCAGGACGGCGACATTGACGTACATTGGGTGCTCCGGACTGCGGCTGCTGCGGGACGCCCGGCAGAATTACCGGACGTCCCTGACAGCTCAGGCGGGCGCTTTGGCGTTGTGGGTTCGGACCAGCTTCTTGTTGACGAACTGTTGAATGCCCATGTCGCCGAGCTCGCGGCCATACCCTGAGTCCTTGATGCCACCGAACGGCAGCTCGGCATCGGTCCAGTCGATGTTATTGATGAACATCATGCCCGTCTCGACGCGGCTGGCGACGCGCTTGCCGCGAGCGACATCCTTCGTCCACACCGAGCCACCGAGACCGAAGTCAGAGTCGTTGGCGAGCGCGATCGCGGCATCCTCGTCCTTGACCCGGAAGAACAATGCTACGGGACCGAAGAATTCTTCACGGAAAGCGGGATTTTCCGGTTTGATGTCGGTCAGGATGCTAGGCTCCATGAACGACCCCGGACGGTCGATGCGCTTGCCGCCCAACGCCAGCTTCGCACCCTTGGTGACCGCGCCGTCGACCTGCTTGAGCAGCGCAACCAGCGCCTCTTCGGTCGATAGCGGCCCGAGCGTCGTCTTCTCGTCCATTGGGTCGCCGGCCTTGAGCGCACCGAGCGCGGCCTTGAACTTCGCCAGGAACGCGTCGGCCATGCTCTCCACGACGATGAAGCGCTTTGCCGCGCAGCAGGTCTGGCCCGTATTGTACATCCGGCCCCAAACTGCCCATGGGATGGTCAGGTCGAGATCGGCGTCCTCAAGCACGATGAAGGCGTCGCTGCCTCCGAGCTCCATCGACGACACTTTCAGATTCTTCCCGGCGCGCGAGGCGATGCTGCGGCCCGCAGCGACGCTGCCGGTCAGCGCGACACCCTTGATCCGCACATCCTCGACCAGTTCATCCGACTGCTCGTGGCTGATTAGGAGATTGGTGTAGAGGCCAACCGGCGCGCCGGCTTCGAGGAACAGCTTTTCGAACGCGATCGCGCACTGCGGGACGATGCTGGCATGCTTCACCATCAGCGTGTTGCCTGCCATCAGGTGCGGACCGGCGACGCGGGCGAGCTGGTAATAGGGAAAGTTCCACGGCTCGACGCAAAAGATCACGCCGATCGGGCTGCTCTCCATGTGGGCCTCGCCGTTCGTCGGGTTGAGCTTCACCGGTGCAAGGAAGCGTTCGGCGTTCTTGGCGTAATAGGCCAGGATTCGCGCGCTGAACTCGACCTCACCGCGTGCTTCGCCGATCCGCTTGCCCATCTCGGTTGTCATGATCCGCGCGAATTCGTCGGCACGGGCGTGGAGAATCTCGCCGGCCTTGGCGATAATCGTTGCGCGCTCGGCGTACGACTTGTGGCGCCACGTCTGGAAGCAGGCGTCCGCCGCAGCAATCTTGTTCTCAAGTTGAGGGTCGCCCAGCACCTTGAAGGTCTCGACGAGCTTCCTACTGAACGGGTTGAAGCTTTGATAAGTCATCGGTTTTCCTTTTGCGCCACGCCAAGTTCAAAGACTGAAATCCCATCTCGGCCGTTTTAGAATCACGGGGTCAGGTCGTTGCGGCAGCGACTATTTAGGGAATTTCGTTATTGTTTCCGTCCTGATCGCAGCAATCAAATAAGTGCGATCGCTTTGTTCCGGCAGGTTCGGAATGTACCTACAGGCTGCCATAGCCGCGCCGACGGAAGACGGTTATGGACCGATCCGATACGTTCCAAACTCGACGACCGCGAAACCGCAGTGATAAAGCCTGCGGCGCAGACCGGGCATCGGAGATCCTGCTGGTCCCTCACCTTATCGCAGGTCTTCGGGCTAGAACGAGGGTGCTTATCAGTAAGTCTTGAAATAACTTGCCCTGGATGCTATGTCAGCAACTATTGTTGTGGATGTGAGTGCGCCCAGTTGAGATACGCGCTTGCTATTCCGTTGATCCTAGCCGTCGCAGGGTGTGGACGATCACCGTCACGTGATATTGGGCTTTGCCGCAGTGAAGTCGCGCCTCGAAATTCCGAGGTTGGCAGTTCCCCTATTTTGGGATGCATGGAAGCGAAGGGGTATAAGTTTCATAACAAGAACGGTTGCATCCCTAATTCTGTCGCTTGTTACGATGCACCAGGTCGGCCGCCAGCCAATTACCCATTTCCACGAAACTAGGACTCCAACTGCCGATTTGACCCCGTGCAATGCTCACCGTGGCGTGGCGGAGCACTCCGTGCGCAGCTTCCAATGGTTGCGTGTACCTCGTGAATAAAGTAAGCCGCAAATCGCCGTTAGCATCAGATTGCGCGAGCAGAAAACGTTCTGATTGCGATAGGACGTACTGAATTACGGGCGAGTCAATTTAAGAGTTATCGTATCGCAGCTCTACGACAAAGTCGGCGCCGTTGACTGCCCCACGCGTTATCAACACGGGCAATCTCATCGCTAACTACAGTGATTGTTTCCATGATGTTCTCCATCTCCAGCTTTCCTTCCCCCTGATAGAAAGCAATCAGCGCTGGTGCCGTGCGGTAATAAATCACTAGCCGGTTCTTCAACGTTTCAGCAGTGTCGTCCGGTCGCGCCGGTCCATCCACTTTGCGCACCTCTATTCTCTTAATAAGTACATCGTCGTCAATTATTAGGTTGAGCACGAGATCGACCTTCGCCTGTTGTCCGGCCAGTAGCTTGTCAAGTGCCCTTGCTTGCCTGATCGTTCGGGGAAAGCCGTCGAATATAGCGCCGTCGGCACAGTCGGCTTCTCGCAGGCGCTCGGCGATCAGCTCTAAGACGATATGAGCTGAAACGAGGTCGCCGCTAGCCAGGGTCGCCTCCACCGATTGGCCAAGCGCCGAACCGGATGCGACAGCGGCTCGCAGCATGTCTCCGGTCGAAACCCGCGGGACACCTATATGCTTTGAAAGCAATTGGCCTTGCGTTCCCTTGCCCGCACCGGGCGGTCCCAGGACGACAATATTCAATATTTCAGCTTGTTTGGTAAAGCGTTCGATAAGAACCGGCGCTGCAACTCGCCGCTGCCCAAAGCACCGCTCGCGGAGGGGCCGGCGAGTGTCGTCCTCGCCCAGGCCGCCAGCTTGGAGGGTGCTGGCAGGCGAAAGGGATCATCGGTATGCCGACGTGAGTAGTTGGTGTTCCGCGCCACAAGCGGTTCGGGTATGGGCACGGTGTTTGACGATGAGGTCAGCATATCCGCGGAAGCTGCTCGCCGCGAGCCGATCGATGATCCGCCCGCCGCCAAACGACGTCGTCATCTGGACAAAGCGTTGATCGTCGGCGGTGACTGTGCCGATTATGGCAGCGTCGCGCCCGAGCGGATGGGCGCGCATCGTTGCTAGAAGGTCATCAGCAGCCCCTGGCACGACCACGGCGACGAGTTTGCCCTCATTGGCGACGTCGAGGGGGTCGAGACCCAGGAATTCACACGCGGCCATGACTTCCGGCCGAGCGGGTATGCGGGCCTCTTCAATCAGAAAGCCGCACCGCGACTGCTGAGCGATTTTGTTGAGCGTGGCGGCCAGACCGCCGCGGGTCGGATCGCGCAGAAGACGGATCGCGGAGCCCGCAGTATCGACCATCGCGGCGACTAGACCGTGCAACGCCGCGCTATCAGACACGATCTCGGTTTCAAACCCGAGATTGTTCCGCTTCGACATCACTACGACCCCATGATCGCCGATCGAGCCGGATACGATCACTTTGTCGCCGGGCCGGGCCCGGTCGCCCGAGAAGTCAATATGCGGCGGAATGACGCCCACACCGGTGGTGGTGATGAACACGCCGTCGGCCTTGCCGCGTTCGACAACCTTGGTGTCGCCGGTGACGGTAGCGACTTCCGCCTCCCGCGCGGCGTCTACCATTCTGACGGCGATGCACTACGGGTCGGCGGGGGTAAAGTCTTCTTCTGTGATAAAGCTGGCAGCCAGATGCAGCGGCCGCGCGCCCGCCATCGCGACGTCGTTGATCGTGCCGTGCACGGCCAGCGAGCCGATGTTGCCACCAGGAAAAAACAGCGGCCAGATCACATAGGCGTCGGTCGAAATCACCATGCGGCCGGGCGGCGGATCAAAGGTCGCCTGGTCGTTGCCTTGACCGAGGTAGGGATTATCGAAAGCGCTGCGGCAGACTTCGTCGATGAGTTCCGCCATCGCGCGACTTCCCGCGCCGTGCGAGAGATCAACCGTCCTTCTCTTATGTCGAGCCCTCGTACGCCGCCGCGGCGCTGTCACGCGACAGTCTCGGCCATGCGTTCCTTGGCGTTGGCGCGGAACCGGCCATACGCCCAGTAGGCCGCACGGGAATTGCTACGACGCGTCTACTTAACATAGCAGACCGCCAAAAGGAACGGCCAAGCACGGCCCGGTGAGCAAAAAATAGGCAATTCGGGTTGCGGGCGAGGAGGATCGGAATTTACTTAGTTGGCGGGTGATGGGGTGCCTTGGACGGATGTCAGCACGGCTAGGTATTTCCCGACCCTGCCGCGGCCCTGATTCTAGCATTAGTTTTCGATAGAGCGACCACCGCATCGATTTTCAGATGCGGTCCCGTCGTCTGGAGCGTGACTGCAATGCGAGTTTGCCGACCGAAACCTCGCGGCCACTCCGACATGCTGCTCCGGGCCACAGTTTGATGAACAAAGTCGCAACCCGAGGCGCAGCGCCAGGTCACGCGGCGCGGCTGGACGATCACGCCCTGCTGACGTCCGTGGAAATGGGGGCCGTCGATCGTCTTGCCGCCGCCGGTGTCGTTCCCGCCGGTGGATTCATGGAAGCCGCGGGGGCGGCGGTCGCGGTCGCCATCAGCGCGCGCTGGCCGATGCGGCCGGTGACTGTGCTGTGCGGTCCAGGAAACAACGGTGGCGACGGATACATCGCCGCCCGGCATCTGTCAGCTGCGGGCTGGCCGGTTACCGTGGCCGTGATGGGGTCGCGGGCCGCACTATCGGGCGACGCTGCGCACGCCGCAAGTCTGTGGACTGGGACGATAGTTCCGTTCACTGCCAAATGTCTCGACGGTGCTGGCCTCGTGGTCGATGGGATCTTCGGCGCGGGCCTGAGCCGTCCACTGTCGGGAGCGGCGCTCGCTATTGTTGAGGCCCTGAATGATCGTCCGGTCCCGGTTTGCGCGATCGATTTGCCAAGCGGGGTCGACGGGTCGACCGGTGCGGTCTTGGGTGCTGCCGCATCTGCCGACCTGACGGTGACATGTTTCCGCAAAAAGCTTGGCCATCTGCTTTACCCGGGCCGAGGTCTGTGCGGCGACGTCGTCCTCGCCGACATCGGCACCCCGGTGTCCGTGCTAAACACGGTCAGGCCCATGGCGTGGGAAAACGATCCGGCACTGTGGCTCGATCGATTCCCGTGGCCGCAGGCGGAAAGCTATAAGTACACCCGCGGCGAGGTCCTTGTACTCGGCGGCGAGGCAATTACCGGGGCCAGCCGCATGACCGCTATAGCGGCCTCGCGCGGCGGTGCGGGCATGGTCACGCTCGCCGCGCCGGCCAAGGTGTGGAGCGTCTATGCCACGTCGCTGATTAATGCGATCGTTCAAAGCTTCGATGGACTGGCCAACTTCAGCGCGATGCTCGCCGACGTCCGCCGCAACGTCATCGCGATCGGACCGGGCGTAGGCGTCGGGGCCGCGACCCGCGACTATGCGCTCGCGGCGCTCGCCACCCAACGCAGCGTGGTACTCGACGCCGACGCCCTGACGTCGTTCGCCGACGCCCCGGAAGACCTGTTCGCGGCGATCAAGGGACCGTGCGTGCTCACGCCCCACGCGGGCGAGTTCAAGCGCCTGTTCCACTTCACCGGCGACAAGCTTCATTTGGCCCGGTCGGCTGCCAAACAGTGCCAAGCCATCGTCGTATTGAAAGGGCCGGACACGGTGATCGCCGCCCCCGATGGCCGCGCGATCATTAACGCCAACGCGCCGCCGCAGCTGGCGACCGGCGGCAGTGGCGATGTCCTGACGGGGTTCGTCGCCGCCATGCTGGCACAGGGTCTGCCTGCGTTCGAGGGAGCAGCCGCCGCGGTGTGGCTCCACGGAGCGGCGGCCGCCGCGTTCGGGCTTGGCCTGGTCGCCGCCGACCTTCCGGATGCGTTGCCGCATGTTCTGCAGCGGCTCGCTGCCCAGACCAAAAGTTAGGACAAGCCATGCACGCGATGGTGCTGAATAAGCCGAAGACGCGGCTAGTCTGGACCGAACTGGCCGACCGCCAGCCTGGCGCGAATGAAATTCGCGTTAAGGTGCTGGCCTGCGGCGTCTGCCGGACCGACCTGCACGTCCTTGATGGCGAGCTGCCGCACCCGAATTCACCGATTATTCCCGGTCACGAAATCGTCGGCCGCATCGACGCGATCGGCGCGGGCGTGACGGACCTCAAGATCGGCGAGCGCGTGGGTATCCCGTGGCTCGGCCACACCGATGGGACGTGTCCCTATTGCCGCACCGGCCGCGAAAACCTGTGCGATGCGCCGCTGTTCACCGGCTATACGCGTGACGGCGGCTTCGCCACATCTACGATCGCCGATGCTCGATTTGCCTTCCCGCTGGGCGAAGACGGCGACGACGTCTCGCTGGCCCCATTGCTCTGCGCCGGCCTTATCGGCTGGCGCGCCCTCGGAATCGCTGGCAACGGCAAGAAAATCGGACTCTACGGCTTCGGCGCTGCTGCGCATATCCTGGCGCAGGTTATCAAATGGCAGCGGCGAGAGGTCTACGCCTTTACCCGGCCCGGTGACACCGCCGCGCAGGCATTCTCCAAGAGTCTTGGCGCAGTATGGGCGGGCGGGTCCGACATCGCACCCCCCGACCAGCTCGATGCGGCGATCATTTTTGCGACGGTCGGTGCCCTCGTGCCACTGGCGCTGAAGGCCGTTCGAAAGGGCGGGCGCGTCGTCTGCGCCGGCATCCACATGAGCGACATTCCGAGCTTCCCGTATCAAATCCTGTGGGAAGAGCGCCAGATCATGTCGGTCGCCAATCTCACCCGCCAGGACGGCCTCGATTTTCTCGAGCTAGTGCCAAAGATCGGCATCGTCACCAAGACGACGACTTACCCGCTTGCGAAAGCCAATGAGGCATTGGCCGATCTTCGCGCCGGTCGCTTCGAAGGGGCGGCCGTGCTCGTGCCCGAGGCCTGATTTGTGAGGCTGCCTCGCTGAGGAACAATTTCTTCCATACGGAGACAATCGATGCTGTTTGCGGTCATGGGCTTTTTCAAGCCAAAAATTGATTCCGAGGCCGTTGAACTTCTGCCGGCGCTTAACGCTCATCTCGGTCAGCCTGGTTTGTCAATCCGCTTGGCGGGGTTCTTAAAGGACCGAGATGGCAATCGCGCCGGCCTTCTAGTTTGTCTTGAATCTGATGGATTTGCGGCGGCCGACGCCTACTTGAAGGAAAGCCCTTTTGTTGAGCACGACATGTATCAGCGTGTCGAGGTCGTCGAGCTGTGTCTCGAGGTGGGGGCAGGCCAGCTGCGGTGACAAAGTCTATTTGGATCATTTCCAGGCGCGACAGCCGCGGCGCGCACGGCGTGGCGCCAGCGGCGCGACAGGTACGGAGCAGCGTCCTGCCAGGCAACAAACCGTGACCCGGCTGGTCTTCGCCCACTATTTCGGTGGTTCCGCGCGATCATGGGTGCCATTAGTTCACGCGCTCACAAATTACGATTGCAAGGCACCAGATGTACCGGGATTTGGCGGCACGCCGGCGCCGACGGTCCCGTCGCTCGATACATATGCCGATTGGCTAATCGCGACCGCTGGATCTGACCCGTGGGTTGCCATTGGGCATTCGATGGGCGGCAAAATCGCGCTGGCGGCGGCGGCGCGGCAACCGCCAAAACTGACCGCGCTGATCCTGCTCGCGGCGTCGCCGCCGACGCCCGAGCCTATAAGCGACCGCGACCGCGCGGCGATGCTCGATGCCTTCGGCAACCGCCGCCTCGCGCGGGCGCAGCTCGCAAGAACTGGCAGCCTCCTGCCACCTGCGATGCTCAAGGTTGCGATCGACGACGAGTTGCGCGTGGCCGAGCCAGTATGGCGCTGGTGGCTGGAGACCGGTAGTTGCGACGACATCTCGGCGGCGACTGCTGGCATCGACCTGCCGGTGCTGGTCGTTGCAGGCGATCGCGACGAATCGATGGACCCCGGCGTCGCCCCGGCGATCACTCGCAGGCTTCGCCGCGCTGAATTATGTGTTATCGCCGATGCCGGGCATTTGCTGCCGCTCGAGAGACCGCGGGCGGTCGCCGATCTTATCGCTGCGTTCGTCTGAGTAATGCGATCCACCTAGACGACCTGCACCGACTGCCAACGCCGGAAGAGGACCGCGGCGTCATGGCATAGCCGTATGACTATATTAGGAGATCGCTGGTGGGAAAGCGCCGCTTCATGGCTCCTATCGAGTTCCACAGGGTTTCGCTCGAGGACCTGCGGTTCTGATGATCGCCGGTTCGGGGCCGACCGACCGCAACAGCGACAGTACGATACCTGGCGTCAAACCGGGAAGCTTTCGCCTTCTGGCTGACGATCTCGAACGACAAGGTATCCCATCTCTCCGCTTCGACAAGCGCAGTATCGGCGCGAGCGCTGGTGCCGCGCGACTGGAAGCGGATCTGCGCTTCGACGACTTCGTCAGGGACGCAGCCGACTGGGCGGCATTCCTCGGGAGCCGACCTGGTGTCACTTGTGTTGTTATATTCGGGCATTCGGAAGGAGCACTGATTGGTGCCGCCATCGCATCTCATGTGCCGGTATGCGGGCCTGTCGAAGCATCGGGCGTCGGTCGCCCGATGGATGCGGTTGTCGAGGCACAAGTCGCTGCTGCCGGAGCACCGAGTGAGGTCCAAGATCAGGTGCAAGCGATTTATGAGGCTCTAAAGCAAGGCAGAACAGTCGATTCTCCGCCAAAGTTGAGGGGCCTGTTTCGTCCTCCGGTACAGCCCTACCTGATTTCTGCGTTGAGGGTACGATCCCGTAGCGACAATCGAGCTAGGGCAGCTACACAGACGTTGCGCTTAACGGCATTATACTCATCTCGACCATTCTCGACTTCAGCGAGGCCGCGGATGCACCAGGCAACGAGCTGGGCTATGTGACCAATCTGCCCTCGATGGCCGCGACGGCATGGTATCATGATAAGGTGGCGAATAAGCCCGCTACGGTCGAGGAGTTCGTTACGCAAGCAAAGGCGTTTGCCTTCGGACCGTACGCGACGGCCTTGTTGAAGGGCAGCCTCATCCCTGCCGGCGAACGGGCGTCGATTGCTTCCCAGCTATCGCGGTTTACGGGCATCTCCGAGGGCTTTCTCGAACGGGCTGACCTTCGGTTGACACCAAACCGTTTCTTCAAGGAGCTGCTCCGTGATCGCGGCTTGAGCATTGGCCGTTTGGACACCAGATACACCGGGAAAGACTACGACAACGCAGGTGAGTCGCCTGACAACGATCCTAGTTTCTATGGTATTGATGGCGCTTACACTGCGGCGATGAATGAATGGACCAGGGAAGGATTGAAATATTCGCCAAGTGTGGTCTAATCCTCAATCGGGGGCGTGAAGGATTGGGACTGGAAGCTCGAAGGTGAGCCACGAGGTGGTGAGGGTTACCTCAATGTAGCGCCTTACATTGGTCGCGCTTTGAGGGGAATAGTGGTCTTCGGGTCTTCGTCGGGCAGGGATATTATGATTTTGCAACCCCTTTCGCCGGCGCTGAGTATTCACTGAGCCGCACGGGGATGCCCACTGATGGACGCATATCGTGGCATTATTATCATGCCGGGCATATGATGTATGTCAGAGACGAGGATCTTCGGAAACTTTCATCTGACATCAGGGCGTTCATCCACGCAGGATGATCCCTATCTAGAGGATTGACCCCCTGTTTTGGTGTTTCGCTGTCCACCGCCAGCCGGAAGGAAGCTCAATGGGCCAGATGCTTTACGGAAGCGGCGTAACGGCTGAGGAAGTCCGTTGGACGAAACAGCAGGCTCGAACGTGCTCGAGGGTGTTGGCAATGCGCAACGACGTTAGGGTTGTTGGCCATAGGGGTCACTCGGATCTCAAGACACATATAGGCAGATCCGTTTGAACCTTACGATAGATACCTCAACGGGATACGCCCGCATTTTCTCGGGATTTGGCATGCGTCTGGCACTGCGAGCCCTGTCCGTTCAATGGACCTCTTCGACGAGGACAGCGGCTTGGTAAATTACATTACCTTTAAACAACAATATGAGCAGGCGGCACGATCTGGGAATGGGGATAATCAGCGAGACGGTGGCGCGGCGAAAGACAGCCTCGTTGGCAAGCATGACACGGACCCAGTTCTGCGTCCGCGCGACGCTTGACGTCGAGGCCTTGCCGAGGATCATCAGCTTGTTCGCACAGCGCGGGCTGGTGCCCGAACAGTTCTACTGTCGCCGCAGCGGAGCGTTGCTGATCGTCGACATCGATGTCGAGGCGGTCGACCGGACGCTTTTCGACATCCTCCTTCAGAAGGTGCGGGCGCTCGTCCTGATCGACCGCGCCAGGATCGTCGGAAGTCGCGCATGACAGCCCGCCGTCCTCGATTCCTTTGCAGCCCGGCCTTGTTGCACATACCCCAGTTCTCATCGCGTTGCGGCGTCCTGTCGGCCTTCTCCTATCTCGCTGAATGCATATCCGGTGAGCTCATGACGGCACCGCCGGATTGGGCCTGTGATGCCGGTTAGGTCACCAGTCGTGTCCAGCACTATCGCGATGATCACCAGGCAATCGGAGTGACGCATGATTACGTCGAATCGGAATTCAAAATCTGCGTTCGTTCAGTTGTCGGGCGCGTGCATGGCGAGGAATAGGATAGTTGCCGCCGGGTCCAGGGGCGTGCCGACTGAGGATGCACCAGCGGCTGAAAAATCACCTCGTCTATGGCGGCTCCATTTCGGGTATCGCTATTGGCCGGTCCTCGGCTACGACGGATTCGGTCGTCGGCGATCCATCGCGGACAATGGCGGCGAGAGGGGTCTCGTGATGAGCGATGAACATGTCCATTCGAGGCTTTCATGCGTCCTTCGGGTCATCTCCGGCGTGATGGCTCTCGCCGTAGCATCGCCAATTCTTGCTCAATCGGCGGCGACGGATTCCGTGCGCGTGCTGGTGAATCGACTCGATCTCACGAGGTATAAGGCGACGATCAAGGACCTCACCCAGTTTGGCGACCGCCGCCAGGGAACGGCGCGCAACGGTGCCGCGATCAACTGGATCGAAGCCCAACTCAAGAGCTACGGCTGCACCAACACGGAGCGCGTGAAATACACCTTCGGCGAGGAGCCCGTGCACACCGTCGCACCGGCGAGGGCGACGGTCGCCGCCGCATCGGACGAACCTGGCCTGTCGGTCGGCGGCGGTCGCTCCCGCGGCTTCACGCGCGAGACCGGTGTGAACAGCGACCCCAGTGCCCAGCCCGACGCTAGGATCAGGACGCTGGACACGCCGCCGGCAGTCCCGGGGCCGCGCGAGGAGGTTTATTGCACCAAAATCGGGACCGGCCATCCGAACGAGATGTATATCGTCAGCGCACACATGGACGGTATAGGCTTTGGCGAAGCGGCCAACGACGATGGCTCGGGGACGGCGCTGGTGATGGAGTTAGCGCGGGTGTTCAGCAGCCCCGACGTGCAGACCGACCGTTCGATCCGTTTCATCCTGTGGAACAACGAGGAAACCGGGCTGAACGGCGCCAAAGCCTATGTCGAGCAGCGGGCCACCCTGCAAGGCAGGGAATCGCCTGCCGGATCGGGCCATTACCCCGAGCCGAAATGGCTCGGAGTAATGCAGCACGACATGATGCTGTTCGACCACGGCATGCCCCGGGCCGATGGCAGCATGAGTCCGGTGCAGCGTCCCGAGGCCGACGTGAACATCGAGTTCCAGTCTATGTCGAAGTTCGCCGCCAAGGCCCAGGAACTGGCCTGGGCCCTCGAAGCGGCGAACGAGCGTTACGCCACGGATTATCCGGCCGCGGTCGGTCGGCACATGACCAACACCGATTCAACCCCGTTTATGGACCTGGCGCCAGCAGTCAGCCTACGCGAGAATGACCGCGGGGCCCAGGTCGGCAGCGGCTGGGACCCGCAATGGCACCAGCCGACTGACCTCTATGCTACTTACAGCGACAAGGACTTCCTGCTCGGGCTGAACGCGGCTCAGACGACCCTGTCGGCTACGGCGCGGCTGGCGGGCGCGACCCTGCGTTAGCCTTGCTCAGTGACCAACGATGCTACGTTCGCCTCGGATGGCTTTCTTCCCTGAAGCGGACGCTTTCCGTAGATGGCACTCGCGTGTCGCAAGAACAATTCGACGATTTGGCTTAGGGTCGGGTGCAGCCCTCTGTTCTGCCTGTTGGTGCGTAAGCGCCGGAAGGCGGAGCGCAGCGGAACAGAAATCCTGATCAGGACCGGGGTCTGGCAGTCGTAGAATTTTTGCACGGGTGGATATGAGATTGAGGTGAGAACGACTTCTGCGTCGCATTCACAATGGAACGACGCCGCATAAAACATGAAATAGCGGCGGCGCGACAGAAACCTCGTTGGGCCGAATCGACACAAAGCCCGTTAATCCACTGATCTTTAATGGCTCTACAGGTCCTGGCGTTTGTTCATTTTGGGCAGCAAGGCTGATAGCCCAACGGCGTGGCTCGGCGTTCGAGATGGTTGCTTAGCTCTCGCCCAAAAGCCGAAGCCGACACGACATCACGAGAGCGACCTCTCAATGCGGTATCTGAACCGTCGGTGCCTTCGTGAACGGCGTGATTCCGAACTTCGGATAGACCTCGGTCGGATAGTAGAAGACGCCGTCCTTGACGACCATCGAGATTGTCTTGATCGCCTTGAGGTCTTTGGTCGGATCGCCGGGAATCAGGAAGAAATCGGCGAGCTTGCCCTTGTCGATCGACCCCATCCGCTGGTCTTCGCCGACGTATTTCGCACTGTCATAGGTCGCGCGCTTGAGGATCTCGGGCGCTGTCATGCCAGCCTTTTGATAGAGTTCGAGTTCGCGGTGATACGTGAACGAGCCGCCGGTGTCGGTGCCAAACACGATGAAGACGCCGCGGTCGTGGAGCATGCGGACGGTATCGACCAGCTTGGTAAACGCCTGACTGTAGAGCTTGTCGTCGCCCGGGGCCGAGGTGTCGATCCACGCCTTCATCGCGTCGCGCCGCGTGCCGATCGGCATATGGTCGATGTAGTCGACCGCGCCCGGCGGAACCTTGCCGTCGCGGTTCTGCAACAGGTTCTCGTGGATACCGAGCGTCGGGTCGATCGCCTTGTGGCCGTCGACCATCAACTGCAGCGTATGCTGGACCTTGGGTTCGTTGAGGTCGAGCGCCGGTAGCCGTTTGAGCGCAGTCAGGCGGAACAGCGTGCGCGTGTCTTCCTTGGGACCGATGACCCAGCCGAGAACGAACTGATTAATGTGGGTCATCTCGTCGTAGCCGGCCGTGATCATCTGGTCGGCGTTGGCGAATGCGGGGACATGGCCCGCGACGCGCATCCCGAGCTTGTGCGCCTCGGCGACCATCGCCGGGACCCATGCCGGGTTCATGCTGTTGTAGATCTTGATCTGCCAGAAGCCCCGCGCGCCGTACCAGCGGACCGCGTCGACCGCCTGCTGCTGGCTGTCGACCAATATGCCATTGTTCGCGCTGAACGGGCTCTTCCCCTCGATGAAGCCCGAGCGGATGATGTGTGGGCCGCCGATCTCGCCGGCGTCGATGCGCTTGATCAGCGTCGCCAGCACCGCGTTGTCGTTGCCCATGTCGCGGACCGTCGTGATGCCGGCCACGAGGTTGAGTAGCGCGATGTCCTGCCCGATATGGCCATGCATCTCGTACATACCGGCGATCAGCGTTCCGCCGGCCCCGTCGATGGTGACCTCGTCCGGCGTAGCGGGGCTGTCGATCGGTTCGATCGCTGCAATGATCTTGTCATTGACCAGCACCGACACTGGTGCGGTCAGGCTGCTGGTCTTCGGATCGAATAGCCGGACGTTGCGGATGCGGACGGGCGCGCCGTAATCGTGGGCGACCTCCTTCTGCATCGAGGTGTAGCGTGCCGTCGTCCAGTCGGCGGCAAGGCCACGCAGGCGCTTCTCTTCGCCTTCGTAGCCGGCGCGGACGACGATCGAGTTGGGGCTGACCGAGGCGAACAGCAGGCCTTGATCGTCGAGCAGCATTGTTTCGGGCGTCAGGTCGATCCCACTCAGCGTGTAGCGCGTCACCTTGAGCGGGCCGCCCGCGCCGGCGACGGCAACGGTCTCGCCCTTCTCGAGGCGCAGCGTCCCGCCGGGGAGCGCTGCCATCGACATTCCGGGCGCCTTCAACAGCGCCGTCGCGTAGATCTGATCGGACCACGGGCTGCCGCTTTGCGCGACGTACAGGCCTGGACCTTTGACGGCAGCGGTGCCGCTGCCGGTCGAATCGGTCCACATCGCCTTGTCGTCAACGCGGGTAAATTTCTCCTCGACCTTGCTGCCGAAGGTCGTTGCGCCGGTGATCGCCCATGTCGTCGGCAGCCCGTCGGTCCCGAGGGTCAGGGCCTCCTTCATCGTCGGCCCGCGACCGTTGTTCTTGACGTCGTAATCGACGGTGACGTTGTCGCCCTGCCGGTCGACGATGACATGGCCGACGTTCTTGCCGCCGAAAATCGCGGTGTAGCGCACCGTCTCCCCCGATGCGGTCGTGGCGAGAAGGGCAGCGGCGATAAGGATTCTGGTCATTCCGTAAGGTACGGCGGTGGCGAGGGCGCATGCAACGAAATACGCATGAAGGTGTGCTGCGGTTGATGCCGCTTACGCCGGCGGTCTGCGCCTTTGGGCGTCGTCCCGATTCCGGAGCGCTGGAGTGGCATCGTCAGCTTGTCATTGTTGGCGCAAAGTATGCGCGCATCTGGGCAGCAATATTACGTCTGCTTCCTGACCACGATCCCCCGGCATACGTCAGTGATCGTCACGACCCGGCCAGACACGATCTCATCTCGAATTCAGCGGGATCCTTCTTCGGCGCCTATCCACATTTGTCTTTTCGCGCGCGCGACGGCGCCACGCTGATGCTGGACCGGTCACACTTATCATTTTGGATTCGAGCAATCATCATGTTGCAAGACTAAATCCAAGGACGATCTCGGTGGGTTGCGAGCCTTCACATGTAGCTAAGCCAGACGCAGGAGGGCGAGTAGCGCAAAACTGATCGCGCCGAGCCCGACTAGCGATATCACTACGGCGGCCGTAACCCGGCCCCCGGCCTTCACCACGGTGCGAACATCGACACCGAGTCCGAGCGCCGCCATCGACACTACGGTCAGCAGCGTCGCTATCCGACCGATCGGCGCGATCGCTGCGGTCGGCACGAGGCCCAGCGACCGGCAGGCAACTAACGCCAGGAAGCCGATGATGAACCATGGCACGAGATGCGCGAGGCCAGGCCGCTTCCCGGGGACGTCGCCGGCAACGAATTTGCCATCTGGCTCCGCCTGGGGTGAAAGCCGGGGAGCGATCAGTGACAGGATGAGGCTGACCGGCCCGAGCATCAGCACGCGCATTAGTTTCACCAGCGTGCCGGTCTGAACCGCTATCGCCCCCATCGGCGATGCTGCCGCAATCACCTGCGGCACAGCATAGACTGTTAGTCCGGCAAATGCGCCGTAGGCGATACCGCTCATCCCCAGAGCGACCCCAAAAAATGGCAATCCCACGACGACCACTACACCCAGCACCGCGGTGAAGGCGATCGAGGCGGCGACGTCGTCGCTGTCTGCACCGATCACCGGCGCCACTGCGGCGATTGCCGAATTGCCGCAAATCGAGTTTCCGCATGCAATCAGCAACGCCATGCGGGTGGGCAAGCCCAGCAAGCGGCCGATGCCGAAGCTCAGTAGGATGGCGACGGCGACCACGACGACAATGCCGACCAGCAGCGCCGGTCCGGCCGCGAGAATGGTCGCAGCACTGACCGAGGCACCAAGCAGGACGACGGCGACCTCGAGCAGATATTTGGCGCTGAAGACGATCCCGCCATCCCACCGGGCGCCAGGCATCCATACGCTGCGAACGGCGGTTCCGACCAAAATAGCGAGCACCAGTGCCTCAAGCCATGCCTTGCCGGCGACCGCGCGCTCGCCTGCTTCCAGTCCATAGGCGGCTATGGTCACGGCGGCGCAGAGCAGGATGCCCGGGATAAGTTCGCCATTGTATTGGTCGAACTCCGTATCCAGCGTCGACTGCGGATCGAGATTTGGCATCATGGTATCCTTCCACAGCGTTTTAACCGATGGGAATCGTTCAAACCAACGCATCATTCTTATCATTTCAATCGTCTGACCTGATTGGTCGTGCTAGGCGCCGCCATGACGTTCGAGCAACTTCGTATTTTTGTCGGCGTCGCCGAGCGCGAACACATGACTTTGGCTGCCCGCGCGCTTCATATTACCCAATCGGCCGCATCAGCTGCGATCGCAGCACTCGAAGAGCGGCACGGCGTAAAACTTTTTCACCGCGTGGGCCGCGGTATTGGCCTGACCGAGGCGGGAAATGTCTTCCTGATCGAGGCACGTAGTATTCTCGCCCGGGCCACGGCTGCCGAAACCATTCTAGATGAGTTGGGCACCCTCAAGCGGGGCACGCTTCGCGTCGTTGCCAGCCAAACGATCGCGGCATACTGGCTGCCGCCGATCCTTGCTGTCTTCCACGATCGTTATCCGTTGGTGTCGGTTGTGCTGACGATCGGCAACACTAGGCAGGCAGCGGTGCGCGTCCGCAATGACGAGGCCGATCTCGGGTTTGTCGAAGGCGAGGTCGACGATCCTACCCTCGTCGTTTGGCCGATCGGCGAGGACAGGTTGGTGTTGGTCCGATCAGTGCCGTTCGCGGAGGAGACGGTCGATGCCGACTGGCTGCGGCAGGCGCGTTGGGTTGAGCGTGAGCCGGGTTCGGGCACCCGTTCGACGCTCGATCGTCACCGACTTGCGCTCGGCGTTGATCCAGCGATGCTCGATGTGGCGCTGGTGCTGCCGTCCAATGAAAGTGTCCGAACCGCGGTCGAGGCCGGTGCCGGCGTCGCCGTGTTGTCGTCACTTGTCGTCGCACCGGCGCTAAAGGCGGGCTTGCTGTACGCGGCACCGATCACCTTCCGACCACGACCGTTCTACGGGCTGCGTCACAAGGAGCGATACCGGACCAAGGCGACGGATGCGCTGCTCGAATTGATCGGATCGTCCCGCCCTGGGCAAACAACTGAGATGTTTAGTCTTGGAATTTAATGGGTCGGATCTGACGTAAGTCGATGGGCCACGCTGGGCCAGCGTTTGCAGATCGCTTCGTGTCAACTCGATCCCGCATCGATTGAAAAGGCTTGGCCATCATCAGCAGGCGGCGCATGATGTGCGAGATGACGCCTTTATTTGCTCGTATTGCAGTCGGCGTCCTCGCTGTCGCCGTTGCTTGCCCGACTACCGTGAGCGCGGAGCCGACGCATCTAATGGTCCGTGCCCAGAGTGTCGACGCCAAGTTTATGGGAACGCACACCGGCGGCGTGGCGGTCACGGTCACCGACGAGCGGTCAGGGAAGGTGCTCGCGAAGGGGATGATCAAGGGAGGAACAGGCGACACCGAACGGATCATGGAGAAAGCTCACGCACGTTGGCAGGTGATTTCTGACGCCGAAACCGCCGGTTATGACGCATCGCTTGACATTGAAGCGCCAACCCTCGTGCGAGTTGACGCGCGGGGTCCCATGGGTGCGTCTGCTGCCGCTATTACGGTCTCCTCGACCCTCTGGATGCTCCCCGGGCGCAACGTGCTCGGCGACGGGTTGGTCCTCACTTTTCCGGGTCTGATCATCACGCCTGCCACAACGCGCAATCCTGATGGTACGCTCCGCATCGACGCCCAAGTGACGATGATGTGCGGATGCCCGATCACACCCGGTGGGATATGGGACGCCAAGGACTACACGGTTACGGGCTATGTGCTGGATCATGGTCATGTCGTAGCAACGGCAACGATGCATTATGCGGGCCAGCCGAGCCAGTTTACATTCGGTGACTTAAAGATCGCCCGCAATCGTCTGTCGGTCCGACTCGTCGCCAGTTCCAATCTCACCCCTAACGTCGGCGTCGTCGAGACGGATATCGGTAACTAGAGACCTTCGCAGATGTAATCAGGCGGCGTGCGGGCCCCTTAGCGTCGCCAAATCACAAACATGCCAACCGCGGCCCCCAGCATCGCGGCCGTCTGTAGTCATCCGACCGATTGCAGCACCGGAGAGGTCCCGAATTCTCCAATCATTTTCGGCCGGTTTGCAAGATTCGTCATCGCGATTTCATGCGGTGGAGACACATGTGGCAGGCTAAATGTGCGAATAGGCGTTGAAGCGGGATCCTACCGCACTCGTGGCAAGTATTTGTAGTCAAACGCTTTCCCTCCTTGCAGAGGGGGTCTCGATCGGCGCCGATTGGGACCCCTCTATGGCAAGAACCGTCAAAGATTACAGCTATTGCCCGAAACTGATGGGGTCCGGCTTCGACGCCTATCCATGTGGATAGGCGTTGAAGCGGGACCCCACTCAACTCGGGGCAAGTGATTGTAGGCAAGCGCTTTTCCTCCCGCGAAGGGGGTCCCGATCGGCGCCGATCGGGACATCGCGTTGATAGAGGTTTCCAGCACGATTTCAAAGGTTTACGCAGTGAAACAAGTAACCGGGGCAAATTCCTGTGCGGGGTGTCTTCCCAGATTGGTCCGGGTGTGATTCACACTGCCGGTGACTCCTTCTGGCTCAGACTCGGTTGATGCCCTGCCGCTAGCGGATTTGCGGCGTGTGGTTTCGGCTTTGGTCGCACAGGTGGCGACGCTTCAGGAAACGGTCGACAGGCTGACCACCGAGAATGAGGTCATCGCAACGGATGTTGTCTGAATTGCGCTAGACGCGAACAGACCGGGAACGGCAGGCTAAGCGGCCTGCCAAAATGCCTACGCCGGTCGACTGATCCCAAAACGTCTCATCTCGCGGTAGATGGTTGAGCGCCCCAGTCCGAGCTGTCTTGCGGCTTCAGCAGGTGGCGTATTGGCCTGGATAAGCGTCAGCGCCGCATTGAGCTTTGTCACATCGAGCGGCTGTCGCCCCGGCTTCCTGCCCTTTGCACGTGCCGCAGCAATACCGTCCTTCGTTCGCTCTGAGATCAGTCGTCTCTCGAAATGGGCAATGGCACCGAAGACGTGGAAAATCAGTTCGCCGGCGGCCGAGGAGGTGTCGATCTTTTCCTCGAGGCTGAGGAGCGCGATCTTGCGTTCGCGCAGCATCGTGACCGTGGATAGCAATTCCGCCAGCGAGCGACCGAGCCGATCGAGGCGCACCACGGCAAGCGTGTCCCCCGACCGTGCATAGGCGAGAAGCGCCGTAAGGCCGGGCCGATCCATGCTTCTGCCCGACATGACATCGGTAAAGGTCTTGATGGCGCCGGCCTCGGTCAACCGCATGGTCTGGCCGGCGACATCCTGGTCGCCGGTACTGACCCGGGCGTAGCCAAGGATATCAGGCATGGGAGTCCTTTATCGCGCCAGCATCAGTTTCAGGCCCGGGATTTCGATCCTGGCCCATTCCCGATCCGCAGTGAGGACCGGCAGGCCTTCAGCGATCGCCAAGGCCGTGCAGGTACGATCGCCAAGGCCGCTGCCGAATGCCTTGGTCGCAGGATAGAGGTTGGCCGCGGCGACCGCATCGTCACGCCCGTGCGGACGCACGTCGAGATGCAAGGCGTCGAGCATCGCCAGCGCCGCATCGTTCGGCACCTCGCGACGCAACAGGCCCTTGATCACCTCCTGGAAGTTGACCGCCGAGATAAGCCCGTCACCGATGTACTGCGCAACAACATCGGCGCCTGGCTCATCGCGTAGCAGCGCCAGTATCGCCGAGGCGTCAAAAACGATCGATGCCATACTTGTTCCGGGGCCTAGTCGAGGTCTTCGCGCGCGGCTTCGGCCCGGCGCTCGGCAATGAAGTCATCCACCGGAAGATCGTTTGTTGCATGTTGACGGTATAGATCCTGGGCACGCTTGATGCTCTGCCGCATCGACGTAAGCTTCACGTTGTCACCGTCGATTGACAGCACGACGACGCCAGCTCCCGTAACGCCAAGCGCCTTTCGCGCCGATCGTGGCAGCACCATGCGACCGTTCTCGGCAATTCGGATATCGATCATTTCCTGCACGAGTGGCACCTCGCTGTTAGTGACATAGCTTGCATATCTGTCATATCGCAGTGATTGTCTATTGCTGTCACGTTGCACCGGCTTTTACGGGAATGCGCCGTCTCGCAACCGACCGTTCTGGGGACAGCAGGCGAAGCCGCGCTTTGATGGTCCCAAACCCGTCCAGAGACTACGTCTCTTTATTGCCTTATGTCCACAATCTTGTGCAACCTTGATGGACTGTTTTCATGGCCCGGCGCGATCTCCTGACTTCTGACGAACGGCAAATGCTGTTTGGCGTCCCGACGGACCGGGAAAACCTCGCCCGCCACTACAAGCTGTCCTCGCAGGACATGTCGCTGGTCGCGACGCGCCGCGGTGATACGAACCAGATCGGGTTCGCCGTGCAGCTCGGGTTACTGCGTCATCCAGGGTTCAGATTTACTCTCGACGAGGGCGCGCCAACCGAGCTTGTCGGGTTCATGGGCGAGCAGATCGGCGTTCCGCCAAAAGCGTTCGAGCGCTATGCGAGCCGGCCCGCGACCGCATCCGTCCACGCACGCGAAGCCGAGGCGGCACTTGGCCTGCGACCACCGGTCAACGCCGATCTGCCGCTCCTCATCGACGCCGCAACAAAAGCGGCCTGGGCGACCGATCGCGGCGTGCCGATTGTCGCCGGCATTACGGATGCCCTTCGGGCTTCGTGCATTACGCTACCTTCGCCGTCGGTGATCGAGCGTGCCGGGCTCGCCGGGCGGGCCCGTGCCCGACAGCGTGCCTATCAGGCAATGCTGGCCGGCGTGCCGGCCGACAGCATCGCCAGGCTCGATGCTATCTTGATCGTTGATCCAAAAAATTGGTCTGACGCCACTTGCCTGGCTGCGCGATATCGCCACCGCGCCGACCGCCGACAATGTCTGCGGGCTGCTTGAACGCCTGCACCGCATGCGCCTGTTCGATCGCACCGTCGCCGCGCTCGAGAAGTCGCAGGACAGCGGCATCGACGGGTTCGCTGCGGTCGATGCCGCGGTTGGCTGGGACAAGTTGCTGCGCGCGCGCAGCGAGGCGCGGATCATCGCTGATCTTGCCGAGGAGAACCCGCTGATCCGTGCTGCCGATCGGTGGAAGACGCTGCGCAAGTTTGCGCCGCTTCTCCTGGAGGCAATCGACTTCAAGGTGGGCCGGGGCAGCTCCTCGACCATCGCCGCCGTCAATGCTTTGCGCGAATTGAACCGGTCCGGCCGACGCGATGTGCCGGCGGACGCGCCGATGCCGTTCCGCAAGGAATGGCGCGCACTGGTGAAAGAGGGTGGCGACAAGCCCGACAGGCACCTTTGGGAAACCGCCGTCCTTGCGCATCTTCGCAACAAGTGGCGCTCGGGCGACGTATGGATCGAGCGGTCGGCGAATTACCGGCGCTTCGACAGTTACTTGCTTCCGCCGGCTCAGGTCGCGCCGATTGCAGCCGGTCTGAAGCTGCCGGCGACCGCTGACGAATGGCTAGCCGACCGGGGCCGCGAACTCGACCGGCGGCTGAAGCGATTTGCGCACCGGCTCGGGCGCGGCGAGGTCGAAGGCGTGTCCTTTGAGAATGGAAAGCTTTCCATCTCGCCGGTGCGCGCTGATGAGTCCGTCGCCGCCAAGCAATTGGCGGCACGGATCGACGGTATGATGCCGCGGGTGCGTATCACCGAGCTTCTCCACGAAGTCGCACGCTCGACCGGCTTTGCGCAGGCCTTCACCAACGTCCGGACCCGCGAACCGCACGACAATGAAAACGCGCTGCTGGCCGCGATCCTGGCTGACGGCTCCAACCTCGGTCTCGCCCGCATGGCCGAGGCCAGCCAGGGCGTCACCGCCGATCAGCTGATCTGGACGAAGTCGGCGTACATCGCCCCCGACAACTACAAGGCCGCCCTGGCGCGCATCATCGACGCTCATCATGGGCTGCCGATTGCAGCCGTCTGGGGCCAAGGCACGACCTCGTCATCCGATGGTCAGTTCTTCCGCTCGGGCAAGCGCGGCAGCGGCGCCGGCGATTTCAACGCAAAGTACGGGGTCGATCCTGGGTTCTCATTTTACACCCATGTCTCCGACCAGCACGGGCCGTATCATGCCACGGTCATTTCGGCGGCCACGCACGAAGCGCCGTTTGTGCTCGATGGTCTCCTCCATCACGGCACCGGTCTCGAGATCGACATGCACTTCACCGATACCGGCGGCGCCACCGATCACGTCTTCGCGCTCTGCCAAATGCTCGGCTTTCGGTTCTGCCCGCGTCTGCGCGATTTTGGCGACCGCCGCATGGCGAGCATCGAGGCGCCAGGACAATATCCCTTGCTGAAACCGCTGATGGGCAACCGGATAAAGGTCGACGTCATCCGCGCGCACTGGGACGAAATCGTCCGCCTGGTTGCGTCGTTGAAAACCGGCACCGTCTTGCCCTCGGCAATGCTGCGCAAGCTTGCCGCCTACGAACGCCAGAACCAGCTCGACCTCGCGTTGCGCGAGATCGGCCGTGTTGAACGCACGCTGTTCATGCTCGACTGGTTGGAAAGCCCGTCGCTGCGGCGGCGCTGCCAGGCGGGCCTCAACAAGTCCGAACAGCGCCACTTTCTGACGCAGGCGATCTGCACGTTCAAGCAGGGCCGTATCGCCGACCGGACCCACGAGGCCCAGCAGTTCCGTGCCTCCGGCCTCAACCTGATCATCGCTGCCATCGTCTACTGGAACTCGACCTATATCGCCGATGCCGTCGCCCACCTCCGAGCGAGCGGCGAAATCGTGCCCGACGAGCTTCTGGCGCACACATCGCCTGTCGGGTGGGGCCACATCGCATTCTCGGGCGACTTCCTCTGGGACCGCGCCGCTGCGATGGCACCCGGGCGCCGACCGCTCAACCTTGGCCGAACGAGCCTTGCGGCATGAAACTCGGGAATGTTCGTGATACGTTCACGTCTAGCGCAATTGAGAGAACATCCGTTGCGATGACCTCTAGACGGTCGGGGAGGGGTGGTCAGCCGCAATCACTGTCGTGCTGAGCCGAGGCGAACCGAGCCTCGCCCACAGTCACTTTGTTCTGTTCTAGATAGCGCAGCCCGAAGAAGACTGCAGCACTCATAGCGATTAGGAAAGCTGCGAGAAAAATGTTCCAGATCAGATGATTAGGCTCGTGCAATTCTCGCCAGAGCGGGATTGCGAGGAATGCGCTTACCCAAAAAACCGCGTACCGTTTAGACATCGCGCCCACCAGTGTTCTGCTGCCGATCCTCATCATAGCGAGACAGTCTATGTCCGCCAGGGGGTCGGGAGCTGCCATCGGATCCGTGATCCGTTGAACGGCAGCTATTTGCATTTCATGCCGGAAAGCGGACAGGCAGCAAATGATGCGGTGGACGGCTCTCCTACCCGACCTGCGATATAATCTGCGGGTTGAGCCAGAAGGAGAGCGATGATGCGGCCGATGCCGAAGCGATCTGCGAGGCGGTGACAAGGCCGACGATGCGCTTCGTCGCAGTGAAGACGCCCGAGCAGCAGAGCGTGATGATGCTCCATCGGGTGCGACTGATGCTGAGCCGCCAGCGGACGCAGGTGTCGAACGCGATGCGAGCGCACCTGTCGGAGTTCGGCATCGTTGCCGCCATCGGACGCGGCGGGATCGAGCAGCTCCTGGCGGTGCTCGCGGACCCGAACGATGCGCGCGTCCCGCCCGACGCGCGGCTGTGCCTTGAGATGCTGGCGGCACAGCTGGCAGTGGTGAAGTCGCAGATCCTCGACAACGACCGCCGCATCCGGGAGAGCGCGCGGGAGACCGAGGTCGGTCGGCGGCTGATGGAGATCCCCGGCGTCGGCCCGGTGATCGCCAGCGCTTTCGTCGCCGCGGTCGCCGACCCGGCGGTGTTCAAGAGCGGACGCAACCTCGCGGCGTGGATCGGGCTCGTCCCGAAGCAGAACTCGAGCGGCGGCAAGGAGCGGCTCGGCGGGATCACAAAGGCAGGCAACAGCTACCTCCGCCAGATGCTCGTTGTCGGCTCGATGGCCGTGATCCGCACCGCCGAGCGACATGGCACCCGGCGACCGTGGGTGCTGCAGCTGCTGGCGCGACGTTCGAAGATGGTCGCCGCCGTCGCGCTGGCCAACAAGATGGCGCGGATGATCTGGGCGCTGATGACGAACGGCGAGCGCTACCGCGATCCCGTCGTCGCGACAGCCGCGGCATGAGCATGAGGACACAGAAATAGGCGCACGCACCGACGCGCCGACGAGGTTGGAAAGGGCGGACACGAGTTAATGCACCAAGCCGGTCGATACCGCCGGATCAGGAAAACCCAGTGGGGCCGTGGCACTTAGAGTGCGAGCTACCGATCGGGACCTGAGACGCGCGAATGGCATTATGGCCAGCGGCACATGATAAGGCCGCACTACAGGTCGAACACATGGCCGCACCGACCAACGAACGTGCAGAAGCTCAAGAAAGCCCTTGCCAACGGAGAGCCGTCCACACACGGCCCCAAAGCTGCCGGACCGCTGACGGTTCCCGTACAATACCTCTCACGCAGGGAGCGGGTGGCGGAAAGCAGCGATGATCAATTTAAGTTCAGGTTCTTCGACCGCGTTGGCGGCGTCGTTCAGGCCAAACCATTCCGTTACGCGCTCATGCTGCTCAGGCCAATGCTTGGCGCGCCCGAGCACGGCGAGAGGAAATACATCCACCCGCGCCGCCCGAGTTGTGCCGTCGTTGATCACCTTGGCATAGCCGTAGCTGCCGATCGCCTCCGCCTTGACGACGCCAGAGATGCCCGCTTCCTCGAAGGCTTCGCGCGCCGCGGCCAAATGTGGTAACAATCCGCGGATTGGATTGCCCTTCGGAATAATCCAACGCTTGGTAGTACGTGATGTAATTAACAGCACCTCGAGCAAACCGCTCGGACCGTCACGGAATGGTAGCGCGGCAACCTGCTTGATGGCGATAGTCCTCCGTAAATCTACCAATGCGTTATACGCCGAAAGTGCTACCTTGTTGTTGCCCCCTAAAGGCCTGACAGGTCCTCTTGGGTTGAGCGAGCGATGAACTCGCGGGGGGAACGATAGCCGAGGGCGCTGTGCGGGTGAACCGTATTGTAGTGTTTGAACCAGCCCGGCAGCTGGTCGATGACTGAGCGGGCGTCGGGCTTTGGGTTCACGCGGGCGTAGTCGCGTTTCAAGGTCCGGACGAACGCCTCAGCCATCCCATTCGACTGCGGGCTTTCGACCGGCGTCGTGCAGGGAACGAGGCCGATGTCGCGGGCGAACCGACGGGTGTCGTGGGCGGTGTAGCAGCTGCCGTTATCGGTCAGCCACTCGATGGGATCTGCCAGTGTGTTGACCTGGCCGAACCGGTGCTCGACGCTGAGGGTCATGAGGTCGCGAACGTCCGCGGCGCTGATCCCGGCGGTCGTCGCGACATAGCCCATGGCTTCCCGGTCGCAGCAGTCGAGGGCGAAGGCGACGCGGACCTTCTCGCCGTTGTCGCACGCGATCTCGAGCCCGTCGGAGCACCAGCGGGTGTTGCGGATATCGACCGCGACGCGGCCGTCATGCCGGCGTTGCTCGTTGCGAGTCCCGGCGCGCTGGAGGAGCAGGCCGTGCAGCTTCATCACCCGGTAGACGCGTTTGGGGTTGGGCGCTGCGCGCCCGGAGGCCTCGGCCTGTCGACGCAGCAGGGCGTGTATGCGGCGATATCCGTAGGTCGGCAGATCGGCGATCAGCGTGCCTATCGCTGCGACCAACTCGCCGTCGGGTTGCGGCGGCCGTCCACGTCGGCGGCGCGGGCCGGCGTGGAGGGTCGCGGAGAGGTGCGGGCGCGACATGCCCATGGCAGCAGCTGCGGCGCTCACTGTCCGACCTCCGGCCACGAGCTGGAGCGCAACAGCAGTTTTTTTGGGCCTGTGGCCCGGGTCACGGCCTCGCGCAGGACCTCATTCTCCATCGTCTTCTTGCCGAGCATGCGTTGAAGCTCGCGGACCTGGCTCTCGAGCGCGCGGTACTGCGACGCCGGCACGACCTCCTCGCCGGCACCCGCCGCGGTCAGCGCCCCCTGCGCCATCAACCGGCGCCAAGCGAACAGCTGGTTGGCCGCGATGCCGTGGCGACGGGCAATGAGCGAGACCGAGTGCCCGGGGAGGTACGTCTCCTCGACGATCCGCACCTTCTCCTCGGGCGTCCATCGCCTACGGCGTTGGACGCCGAGAACGTCGGTCCGCCCAATCCGGCCGCCATCGTCATACGTGCTGGTTATAGTATCAGGCATAATCATCACACTTCCATAAGTGTGAGGGACTGTCAGGCGATTTAGGGGGCTACTTCATACCTTGTGAAATCCTGGAGTTGAGCCTTCTTCCACTGGATATACTGCGTTCACCGGTAGCGTCCTCAGGCCGCGCTCGAAACTCATGCAATGACGCTGCGGTTATCGAGAGGGCCGCCAATGTTTGGCCCCGAGCACAGAACGTCCACCTGTTCGCGATTTTCTCCATCGCTTCGGTCATCTGCTGGCGCAGCGGCTTCCCTGATTCCGACATATCCGACTGGGCCCTACCTTCTTGAGTTTGCTCGCCGGATGTCGACGCGTCATTCAATACCGATCCGATCGAAAACCGATCCACTGAAGATCGACTATGCGCCGATAGGTTCGCCGTAAATCGTGATCCGATGCATTAGCCGACGATCACCCTGATAGTCGTTCACCGCATAGTTCCATGTCGAGAGGTTATCCCACACCGCGATCGCGCCTGAAGCCTGGCGCACCAATTTTATAAGGCCAGGTGCTCAACGAAGCTGTCAGCCCCCCGACCCGAATAACCGTGCTATCCGGGCCGTTCACTCGTCTGAGCATTAGCGGCTTAACTGTCCTCGCATCGCTCCCTTCGGGAAGGCGGCCGTATGGACGTTGACGTAATAATCCGAGGGAGTGGCGATAATTGCACTCATTACGTCCGCGGCAACGGGTGTGCAGCCCTTCGCGCGGCCGTTTGCGGGAGCGGTTAGCGAGACGACTACAGGACCAGGCGTGCCGATCGCGCCCTTGTGGATGTGAGCCATCGTGGGCGTGTCAGTTCCGCTAGCGGTCAGCGTGTAGCAGACATGACCCTTCTCGCTATCGAAGGCCAACTTGGCCAAGCCGGTTCCCTTCTCGGCACCCGGACCCGGCGCTTCGGCCGCGCCTATCAGCTTGGTCGACATTTTTGTGGTGGTGGCGACGGCTGGCACCGCGAGGACAACGGCCATCAAACTCGGCAGAAGATATCGCATGGGGTACTCCTTGTTGCCTGCAACAAACACCTCGGTGATCGAGCGGTCAAGCGCGATCGCCATTGTTTGGCTATAGACGTCGAAGCGTATCCCCCTACGTTCCACTAAGTATCCCTTCGAAATGATACCGAAACCGCTATTACAATGATCTGAATTCTCGATTGGGAACCATTTTTCGTGAAGAACGATCGGAAATTACACGCCCTTGCATAGAGTTTGCTCGGCTGTAATCAGGCGTCGAAGCGGGATCCTAATCCTTAATAGCCTATTGTGAGTCTTCGATGCAATTAAGTGGATCTTCTCCGTTCTCTCAAGGCACGAAGCTGTTGTTGCTTCGATCACGGTCCGGCAAAAGATGGTCGGGGTCGAGCATGACCAATGTTATGCGGCCGGCAGGTGCCGCGATGACGGGCTTAATCCGCATCCATGTTTCGACGGGCAGCTTAATCCGCGTGGCGTGTCCGTCAGCATATTTAACCTCCAGCACCGCCGGCATGACCAGCTTGTCGCGGCTCTCCAGCGTGATGCTGGCCCCCTTGGCTGGGTCGCCATCGGTATAGGCGATGTTCGTCACCGCCAGATCGAGCTGCCAGTTGTTGAAGAACCAGCCGCGCCAGAACCAGCTAAGGTCTTCGCCAGATTCGCTCGACATTTCGCGGAAGAAGTCGGACGGGCTGGGATGTTTGAACGCCCAGTCGGCGGTATATTTGCGGAAGGCAGGATCGAACCGGTCGGGGCCAAGGACGACATCGCGCAACAGGCGCAGCCCCAGCGCGGTCTTGAAATAGCTCACCGAATGGCGGTATTTTTCGCCCATGACGTCGGGATAGCTCATGATCGGCGGCGCATCCCGGTCGGCGAGCAGCGGCAGAATCTCGTCCACCGGATTGCCGCCGTCCGGCGCATATTCGCTGTCGCGCTTGGGGCCGAACACACCGCTCTTGAACTCGTCGCTTTCGAACGTGTCGATGAAGGTGTTGAAGCCTTCGTCCATCCAGGCGTCGCGGCGTTCGTTCGAGCCAACGACCATGGGGTACCAGCTGTGGCCGATCTCGTGTGCCGTGATCCAGAACAGCTCCTTGCCCTTGTCGGGGATGCCGTCGAACGCCATTCCCGGATATTCCATGCCCGTCGACCCGCCGGCGATGCTCCACGCGGTCGGGTAGGGATAGGCGAACCAATGCTGCGAGAAGCGCTCGACCGAATCCTTCAGATATTCCGTCGACCGTCCCCAGCCGGCGTCACCGGCACTCTCAATCGGATAGACGCTTTCCGCCAGCGCGGTCTTGCCGCCGGGCAGGTTCATCCGCGCCGCATCCCACACGAATGCGCGCGAGGCGGAGAAGGCCACATCGCGGGTATTGGCGAAGTGATAGCGCCACGTCTTCTCGGTTTTCGCCGCCGGACGCGCACTGTCGCGCGCCACTTCATCGGGCGTGCGGATCATCACCGTCGCGTCGCTGGCAGCCGCCTCGGCGAGGCGTGCGCGCTGAAGCGGTGTCAGGACTTCCGCCGCATTGATCAGCACGCCGCCGCCGGCGACGATCATGTCGGCGGGTACGGTGACCGCGTAATCCACATCGCCATATTCGCAGTAGAACTCGGACCCGAGGTAGGGGAGCGTGTCCCAGCCGCGCAGATCGTCATAGACGGCCATGCGCGGGAACCACTGAGCGATATCGAAGATCGTCCCGTTCGGCGTGTCGAGCCACGAGTTGCGCCCGCCCCATATGCCCGGGATGGCATAATGGTAGGCGATCCGGAACTTAAGCTTCGTCCCGCCGCCCTTTATCGGCTGATCGAGCCGGAGGTTCATGCGCGTATCGGAGACAACAAAAGGAATATTCAACCAGGCCTTGCCGCGCAGCACTTCCACTGACGCGATTTCATAGCCGTCGCTATGCTCGCCCCCGCCGCCGCCCTTACGCCGGCCGCCTATCGTCGCCGCGCGCGAGTCCGGACGATAGATATTCTGGTCTAGCTGCATCCACAGGCTTGGCAGGACGTCGGGACTGTTGTTGGTGTAATCGATCGTTTCGGAGGCTGTCAGCGTTCTGGCTGCAGCGTCGATCCGTGCGGTGATCGCGTAGTCAACCCGGTTCTGCCAGTACCCTGGCCCGGGTGCGCCGTTGGACGAGCGATAGACGTTCACCCCGTGCGGCAGCGGCTGCGCGGCGAAGGCAACCTTGGGGTCGAAGTCGGCAGCCCGCATCGGAGCCGAGCACAGAACCGCAGCAGCGCAGGCGCAACGTAGAATCGCCCGCGACAAATGATGTCTCACCGACCCTCCAGGCATTTGAACTTGCGCATAATGACCGTTCAGCAGCACTTTGAAAGCGGTCAAATGCCCGCAAATCCGGATATCGATCAAGTACTCAGCACGATGCCGGCTTTGCGTGTTCGGCGCTAAGGTTTGCCGGTCCGTATTCCACAAGGCAGTGTGGAGTAGCGAGTAATTAACACCGACAATAGCGATCGCCTAGACCAAATTTCGTTGCCTGCATCGAACATGCATGGGGAGCGGAAGTCGGAGGGATAACGACGTGCCAGGAACGACGGAGATTAGCTCCTCGGCCAGCATTTAAAGTGACACGTCGGTGGGCGCCGGTTAATGTAAATTGGTGGCTACGAATGACATCGAAGCAGGGCAATCGCGAAGCCAGTCCGATGCGCTGCGAGGCCGCGCCAGCGGCGTGGTTGTCGGTTCGGTGATTGCCTTCGGCTGGGCCGTCTACGCTGCATCGAGCCTAGCCTCCACCTCCCGATATCTTCTCATCGCCGTTGCGGCGACCTTGAGTTCCTCGCTTTTTATTGCTGGCGCAGCGATGATGCGTCTCGCGCGATTGTTACCGTCGGCGACAGCGGGTCAGGTTTTGGCAAGACGACGCATTTGGCGAATGTTCTGGCTTAATCTGGTCGCCGAAATCATCTTGCTCAATGTTGCTGTTTCCCTTCTAGCGTCGCCAGATCGGCGGGCGTTTTGGATACCGGCGATCTCCGTTGTAGTTGGGCTGCATTTCTGGCCGATGGCCGTCTTCTTTCGGGTGCGAAGTTACTGGTTTGTTGGCGGTGCGATGATCGCGATCGCAGCCGTCGTCTCCTTCGTCGTTATCAACCATCCTGATAGCACCTCCGCTGCGGTGCACGGAGAGGGTTTGGGTAATGCTCTGGTCTTGTGGATCGCGCTAGCGACAGGTGCAGCATTTGCACTGCGGCAGCGGCGTGAGCATTCTGCAATTGACGGTGAATAGGCGTCGAAGCGGTCCCCCCCTGTTTCGCTGTGTAACCCTTTGATGTAGCGCTGCACCTCTATCAACGCGGTATTCCGATCGGCGTCAATCGGGACACCCTCCTCAGGAGGACGAGCGCTTGGCTACAATTACTTGCCCCGCATTCGGTGGGGTCCCGCTTCGTCACCTATCGATGGTCGACCCTATTTTTCGATACGAGAATCGCGAAAGAGACGATCGTTGAATCGTCAGGCTGCAGGTCGAATTTCGGACGCGAGTTGGCGGCTTCGCCTATCGGCGATGACGACGCCGCTCGCATCGATCTTCGGCAGCGGGTTCCTCGTCATCGTCTCAGTCCTGGGCGGCAGCGTGGGCGCGTGGTCTGTACCGGCAATGGCGGGAATATGTGCGCTCGCATATGCTGTCGGCGCGGTCGTCCGCCACAATATCCGGCGTGCCGAGCCGGTGCTTGCAGCCGAGGACACGCCACGACTTGTGGCGATCCTGTCGACCGTCGCTCAGCTGGCGTTGATCCCCGCCTATATGATTTCTGTCACGCTCTACATCCGTATCCTTGCTTCATATGGGCTGGGTTTTTTCAAACACGATGGCATGGTCGCAGAGCAGCTTTTGACAACCGGGGTGATCGGCGCCGTGCTCGCGATCGGGGTCACAAAAGGCTTGAAGGCGCTGGAGGCGGGCGGGAAGTGGGCGCTGGCGCTGACGGTCGCGATTATGGTCCTGCTTCTTGCTGCTTTTGGTTTTCACGACGTAAGATTGCTCTCGACAAGCGGCATCGTGCTCCCTGCGGCATCGAGCGCCGGGGCGTGGCAGATCGTGACCACACTCGCGGGCGCGCTCATCGTGGTTCAGGGTTTCGAGACAACCCGCTATCTTGGCGGACAGTTCGACGCTGACACGCGCGTCCGTGCGGCGCGCGATGCGCAGATCGTTTCGACTGTTGTCTATCTGTTGTTCGTGGCCAGCGCGACGCCGCTGCTGCACTATCTGCCACGCCACGTTGCCGACAATTCACTGATGCAGCTCGCAGGAATCGTCGCGGTCTGGCTGACCTATCCCCTGGTAGCGATCGCAATCTTCAGCCAGCTCAGTGCCGCAATCGCCGATATCATCGGCGGGTCGGGTAGCCTGATCGAGGTTTCACGGAGCGCGTTGTCGACGCGTGCTACTTATTTCCTGATCTGCCTGTCGGCGATTGCATTATGCTGGGCGACGACGACGCTGACGATCCTCGCGCTCGCCTCGCGGGCTTTTGCATTTTATTATCTGATGCAGTGCCTTGTCGCGATCACGGTATCGGAAAAGCTGACGCACAAGCTTGTGTTCGGGGGGGTTGGGGTGACACTCGCGTTTATTACGGTCTTCGCGGTGCCTGTCGACTGAAATCGGCAAAGGCTTTTGGGGAGAGGTTTAGGGACAGATCATACAATTAAAGGCTCTAACGATTTGAACCAGGGATTATAGTGATGATGAGTGGTGTTGCCTTGAAGGGGTGGACCGACAGCCGCCGCTGCAGCTCGCGATCAGTCAAACGTCCGCTATGCCGCCGTAAATTCTCGAAAACAGTCAGGCGGCTAGGAGCCCCGAGCCAGACGCAAAACCTAAACTCACGTCCGGCGCCGCGCTCAGTGGTACACTAAATTCCAGAGCAACGCTGCGTTCAGGACGACGATCAGACCGGTTGCTACCCAAGCAGCACACGCCAGCCATCGCGGATTGGCAAAGCGGCCCATTACCTCGCGTCGATTGGTGAACGAGACGAGCGGTACCACTGCAAACGGCAGTTGCAGGCTGAGGATGACCTGGCTGAGGATCAGGAGTTCGGTTGCGCCGCGATCACCCTTCGCCGCGACGATGATCGCCGCCGGCACGACGGCAAGGAGCCGTGTTACCAGCCGGCGGAGCCAGACCGGAAGCCGAAGGTCGAGAAAGCCCTCCATCACGATCTGACCGGCGAGCGTTCCGGTGACAGTGGAGTTCTGACCCGAGGCGAGCAGCGCCACCGCGAACACCGTGCTCGCGACGCCGACGAACGGCGTCAGGAGATCAGAGGCCTGTGAAATATCGGCGATCTCGGTTCGGCCTGCGCGATGGAACGTCGCCGCCGCTAGCATCAGAATGGCGGCGTTGATGAAGAAGGCAAAAAATAAAGCGATGGTGCTGTCCAGGGTCGCGAGGCCGATCGCCTGCGCCTTGGCGTGATCATCGTCGGCGATGGTTCTGGTCTGAACGAGCGCCGAATGCAGGTAGAGATTATGCGGCATGACCGTCGCGCCAAGAATGCCGATCGCCAGATACAGCGCCTTGGGGTCGGTGATGATCTGCTGGGAAGGGACCAGTCCGACTGCAGCCTGCATCCAATTGGGCCCGGCGATCGCGAGTTCGAACGCGAAGCAGCCGGCGATCACCATGAGGAGGGCGATGATCACCGCCTCGAGCTTGCGGAAGCCGAAGCGCTGCAGCGCCAGGATCAGGAAAACGTCGAACGCGGTGACGATGACCCCCCACAGCAGCGGCAGGTGAAACAGCAGTTGCAGTGCGATGGCGGTGCCGAGCACCTCGGCGAGATCGCAGGCGACGATCGCGATCTCACACAAGATCCATAAGCCGATCGATACAGGTCGGGGGTAGAATGCGCGGCAGGCCTGAGCGAGATCGAGGCGAGCGGCGACGCCTAGCCGGACCGACAGTGCTTGCAACAGCATCGCCATAACGCTGGCAGCGAGCACGACCGAGAGGAGCATGTAGCCGAACGCCGAGCCGCCACCGATGTCGGTCGCCCAGTTCCCCGGGTCCATATAGCCGACGGCGATGAGGTAACCGGGTCCAATGAAGGCGAAGAACCGCCGCCACCACGGCGCGTTGCCAGGAACCGAAACGCTACCTTGTGCTAGCGCGGCGAACGCAGAATGTGGGGCTTGCATGGCGTCGGTCTACAGAAGGCGCTGATAGCGACAAGCGGTCGCCGGTGACGCGGCAGATCATAAGAGCATGCAAATATGCCGGCGTGACCCTTAATATTGAAACGGTTTGGGTGGGAAGCAATATGCCCGAATATGGGTCATCCACCGTACGAGGGTTTCGGTGTCCTTCTTCCGCAGTGCTGCAGTGGCGCAAACCCGGCCGCAATTAGGACGCCTTCGACGATCATTCCGAGCGCGCTAACGAACGCGGGCTTCGCGTAGTGCAGGTTCGGTGAATGAATATTTGGATCCACGCAGGGGCATCCGTCGCTGCATATCGCTAGGCGTTTACGTCAGCTGACCGCCGCACCTCGATCGGCGGAAAGCCGACGATGTCGTAGGTCGCCGAGGCGATGCCAATTCCGGCCTTGTCGAGCTCGGCGATGATAATTCGGCTCATCTCATCCTTTACGGTCCGAATACCGTGCAGGTGTACGGCGAAGCGCACCGTCAGCTCGAGCCAATTGTCGGTGATGCGAAAGAATACGCGCGGGGTGAGATCGACCGGCACGACGCCGAACCGCTCTTGCAGATTGCGCTTGGCATCTGCGGCGAGTGAGTCGGCATCCACCGCATGCTTTTGAGCGGCGGCGAGCATGATGTCCTCGACCTTCGCTCGGTCTGCGGCATAGGTAATCGGGATCACCATTTCCTCCCAGATGAATGGGAAGTCGCGGGTATAGTTGAACACTGGCTCAGCGAATATTTTGGCGTTGCTGACAGTGACAATGCGACCAGTAAACTGCCGACTGTGGACCCACATTGCCGGGGTTGCAGCTTGGACCGCCGGCGGTTGACCCATTTCCATGATTGTCGTCTGGATGAAGCCTAACCGAATGACGTCGCCACGCACCCCGCCCATCGAAATCCGGTCGCCGACCGTGAAGGTTCCGCCCCGCAGAATGACGAAATAACTCGCGATCGCGGTCACCGGCTGCTGGAGGGCAAAAGCCAGACCGGCCGACACGAGGCTGAGTGCCGTCGCCAGTCGCGTCGGGTCACTGAACCAGATCGACAGAAGGCCGAGCAAAAGGATGATCGTCGCGAGTAGGCTTACTGCCTGGCGCATCCAAAACTTGGACTGAACGGTAGCATGTTCTGTGCTTCTTAGAGTCCGTTTGAGAATGCTCACGGGTGCACGATCCGTCTTAGCATCAGGCTGCCGAGGGCGACGTGGATCATGGCTTCGGAGACATCGATCCGCTGTTCGTAATCGCGGACGAGGCGCTTCCATCGTGTCATCCAGCCAAAGGTGCGCTCGACCACCCATCGCCGCGGCAGCACTTTGAAGCCGGGCTCCTTGTCGGTGCGGCGGAGGATCTCGAGGACGAAGTCCTGGTAGATGGCCGCGTCCATCAACTTGGTGCGGTCATAGGCGCCATCGGCGAACAGGTGCTTGAGCCAGGGCCACCGCTTGCGGATCGCGGCAACGATCGCCTGCGCGCCGGCGCTGTCGGAGATGTCCGCCGTCGTCAGGTTGATCATCAAGAGCCGCCCGTCGGTGTCCACGGCGATGTGACGCTTGCGGCCGAGGACCTTCTTGCCGGCGTCGAACCCACGGCTTTGCGCTGCCGGAGCCTTGATCGACTGACTGTCGATCACTGCTGCACTCGGGCTTTGCTCACGACCCTCGCGTGCCCGGTCCAGCATCAGCGTGACGTCGTGGAGCGTGCGAAACAACAGCCGCCGCACAAGCCGCCGAAACCACCAATAGACCGTCTGCCATGGCGGAAAGTCGTTCGGCAGCATCCGCCAGCCCCACCCGTCCGAGCAAGATAACGCAAGGCGTCAAGCACCGCGCGAAGATCCGTCGTCGGCTTACGCCCTCGTTTTGGCGCGGGTGGCAGAAACGGCTGGATAAACCGCCACTCCTCGTCCGTCAGATCGGTCGGGTAGCGCTTCGCTCGCTGCTCAAATCCAGCCATCCGGCCACGGCTCGCTCGGGTCCACATCCCAAGCTTGAATCACAACCGCGCCACCCCTTCAAGCCATTCTCAAACGGTCTCTTAGGGCCAAACCTATAAGCCAGCGAAGGAGCCAGCTTGTGAATAACACGATGACGATAAAAGCGATCGACAGGAGAAGCGTGCGGCCGTTGGCAGCATCGACTCCGACCCAGGTGATTCCAAGGAAGTGCATGCAGTATAAACCTGTTACGCCAATGGCGGGCTCTGGTTGCAGAAACCAGGTGCCCCGTTCGCCCAACGACGAACGGGGCACTCACCTAACCTTTTACGCCGGACATTTCGCAACATTAAATGGTACGGTTGTCAAATCTTATTAGTAGAAGTTTTCGACCCGTGGGGTCGGAGCTCGGCATGCGCGATGGTTGCCGTGCCGACATGCGCGTACCTGAGTCCGCCAAGATGCCATCGCATCCGCATATGCCATTTGCTGCCGAAGGTATCGGCGATCGTACCGGTTGACCGCTCTGTGATGAGCCCTCATCGCGGACATATAGGCTTGCCGATCGGCCTGGTACCGTGCGCCGCGATGCACACGATGCCGGTAAGCCCGGCGTGCGGATACATAATTTGATGCGCGATTGAGCTGACTGGTCGTTGGCGCTCTGTTTTCCGACGATGTGCTAGCCGGTGCGTTTTGGATCGATGGTGGTGGGTTCATCTCTGACTGAGCAACAGCTGGCACCGAAAGAGTAAATATGCTGGCAAAAGCCAGGAAGGCGCTCGCCGATTTTATAAATAAGCTCATGAAACGGTTTCCTAAAATGAGACATCGTTGGAGATGCCGGACATTATAATAACCGGCGCTCGCTCGACAGGTTCCGTCTGGAACTGCCGTCCGACCATGGTCGCGTCATCAAGCTGTGAATTTGCTTGGCGCGAAAGCAACTCGGTCAGATCTGCGGAACTGCCAATCGTCCGTTTTGCGTCGTCAACGACGAGGTCGGCATGCCGCCGAAGCGTTGCTAAACGCGTCGCGTCACGCTCGCAGCTGGCGACCGCAGCCAATACCTCGATCATTCGAATGAGGACAGCTGCGCTACCGGCAGCGTTTGCCGGATCATATGGAACATCGCATCAGCAATGCCGTCGTACGATGAAGCGGATGTCCGCAGTGCCGGAGTGCCCTCGTGGTACGTGATGCCAGTCGGCAGAAACCGGGGGACGATGTCGAAGAGGGTCGCACCCATGCGGTCCAGCACGCTGATTGCGGTGTGCGGGTCGTTGATCCCGGGCGATAGCGCCCGCACCGCAATCTCAACAAGCTGCCGAATCGGATATTCAAGATCGGCGCGACTGACGCGCTGCGCGCCCAGCGCTGTCGCTCGCCGGATCGCTTCGCCGATGCCCTCGACCCCAGGCTCGACACGAGCGATCACCGCCCCCGGGAACACGAAGTCGCCCGGACGGACGAGCAACTCGATTCTGACCCCATTTGCTGCGGCCCACTCGGCGAGCGCATCGCGATCAAGCTTTTGCAGATAGCCACGGCGCGGATCGGTAACGGCAACTGCCGCTGTCCCAAGCTTAGACCATAAGACCGAATGAGGCGCATTTGCCAGCGTCGACGACGCGAGTGCCTCGTTGACGTCTTCGCTGACTAATTCGATGACGGTGTCGACGTTGATCCGGCCGGCCATATGACCGACGAAGAAGACAAGCGTTCCGACGCACAGGAAGGCAAGAAGGATGCCTACCGTCATGGACACGTGTGGGACGAAGACGCCTTCGCCCTGCGTTCGGACGGTGCGCAAAACCATCAGCGCGTAGGAAAATGTGCCGAGAAAGGCACCAAGCGTAAATTGGTTGCCGCGGTCGCTGACGAAGTTGCGAAGTAAGCGCGGTCCCATCTGCCCGGCTGCCATCGAAAGCGCAGCGATGGTGATCGAGAACACCGTACCTGCGACACCGATCGTCGAGGAGGCGACCGCGCCGAGCAGCGTCCGCGCGCCGGTCCCGCCGCCATTGTAAAGCCACGGACTGTCGATCAGAGCCTGAGAAATCCGCCCGCTACGATCGAGCTCGACGAGACCGAGTGCCAGTGCGATGCCGGCGACGACCAGCATGGCCGGAACCAGCCAGAATGTTTCGGCGAGATTCCCCAAGAACTGTCTGATGCGGGCGTTCATACATCCCCTCTAGCCGCCAGCGGGCGCGCCGACGAGAGCGGCGACGATGCAGATCAGCCCCACCAGGGCAAAACCAGACTGGAGCAGCGCCGAACCGGCCCGGGTCCGGCGCGACACCCATACCGCGAGGCCGGCCTGGACCGCGTAGAACAGCGCGAAGGCGCGCGACGATAGTGCGATGACTTCGAATGGGTCGGTCAGCCAAACCACCGAGATCGTGAGCGCATTGGCCACGAGGAAAGCAGTCCGCACTCCCAATTTTCGGCGCGACACCTCGATGATGAGTCCGCCCGAGCCGATCGAGTCAGCGATCGCTGCACTGAGCTGGCTGAACACCGCGCCCACGAGCACGAACACACCCATGATTGGCGCGACGAGCGCCATGATATCGAGGATGCCGGCGACCCCTTCGGCATGGGTGGCCTGCTGTAGAAACGGCGTCAGCAAGCCAAGACACGCGAGGTAGATCGCCGACGATAGCAATTGCGCGTAGCGCATGGTGCGAACTCGGGTCGCCTGATCGTAGCTCTCTCCGAGATAACGCGACGTCTCGAAGCCCTGGACCGTAATCAGAAGGCCGAGCAGCAGCGGAATCGAGGTGAGCGAGACTTTCGCCGGCGGCAAGTCGAGCGAGGCTGCGGCGTGGCTCGCCCACCATACGGCGAGTCCGGTCAGCAGTCCGGCGATAATGCCCAGCTTGACTGCAACGGTCGCATGCGCAGCATGCTCGATGCGTTTGAGCTCGCCGGAATAGGTCAGCAGGGTAAGGGCGACAATGATCAGGGATACGAGAACATTCGCGACGATAGCGTGATGGCTCACAGGGAACGGCACCGACTTGAGCACAAACTCAGCGAGCAACTTGAGATAATATGCGACGGACACCGAGTAGGCGATTGCCAGCAGGAATTGACCGACCCGCATCGCCCACGCGAACGGGTCATTGAGCGTCAAGGTTGCCGCGTGGTCTTCAACATGGACGATATTGAATCGTATGACGACCCCAACGGCATAGGCGAGCGCCAGAAGGGCCGCCATTGCGGGTAGAGCCGCCGCGCCGAATTCACGCGCGAGCAGGGGGCCGCAGATCAGGAAGCCACTGCCGATGATCGAAGCAAGCGGGGTCACCGTCGCTTTCCAGCCGGTCGAGCGCGCCAGGGGACCGATGCTGAGCAGAGCGGTCACCGCAAGTGCAGCGACGCAGGCGAGAATTACGATCAGCATCGACGGGCCGCCTTTCGGGCAAAACCCGTTAGATGGGTGGAGAACTTTAGCGTCGTGCCATTACGAGCTGGTTGTGCCAAGCCTCGACGCTCTCGGGAGAAGACGTGGATCTATTGCTGAAATTGCGCGCGCTCGGACTGCCCCTCCCCGCGGTGCCGGAATTCCGCGATATTGCGACTACGGTCACGGTGATCCTCGTCGCCGTGACGGTCGGGTGGCTCACTGGGCGTGCCGCGGCGCTGCCGCTGACTCACCTCCTTCAGCGCGCCACCGGGCGCCCCGGCGGCGCGACGCTCGGCGACCGCATTCGCCGACTGCTGCGCAGCGGAATCGCCGGACTGCTGATGGTCGTTGGCAGCGCCGCAATTCCTGCGGGTGGATATGCAGCGCTGCTGCTCGCGGCAACGACTGGGCTGACGCTTGCCGTCTTCGCATATCGCGTCGCCCAAGCTGTCGGTTTGCGTTCTGGAGCGGCGATGACCGCCGGGGCGGTGGTCCTCGTGACCGGTGCGGCATCAATGCTCGGCGGACTGCATTCGCTAACGGTGAGCCTCGACGCTTTCGCGTTTAAAGTCGGCACGCATCGCCTGTCGCTGCTCGGCGTGATCAATTTTGGATTGGTGGCGGTTGTCCTTTTCGTGCTGGCGCGGTTCCTCAACCGCGTCCTTGGTCACACGATCGAGCGGATGAGCGGGTTCGATTCTTCCCAACGCGCATTGTTGCAGAAATTGGCAGGCATCGTCGTCGTCGTGGCGGCGATCCTGTTCGGCATCGATCTTCTCGGCATAGATCTGACCGCGCTTACCGTCTTCTCGGGCGCGTTCGGCTTAGCGGTCGGTTTCGGGCTGCAGAAAACCTTTGGCAACCTGATCGCCGGGGTCATTCTGCTGATGGATCGGTCGATCAAGCCAGGGGACGTCATCGTCGTCGGCAACACCTTCGGCAGCGTCAACAAGATCGGCGTGCGCGCGGTCTCGGTGGTCACCCGCGACGGTAAGGAACACCTCATTCCGAACGAGAAATTGATGACCGATCCGGTTGAGAATTGGTCGTACAGCAGTCCGAACATTCGCGTGCACATTCCAGTCGGCGTTGCCTACAACTGCGACCTCGCTCTGGCGCAGCGTCTCATGATCGAGGCGGCGACCGCGTCCGAGCGCGTTCTCGCCGAGCCGCGACCGACCGTCTGGCTGATGGCGTTCGGTGAAAGTTCGGTCGACCATGAAATCCTTGCGTGGATCAGGGACCCGGAGGCGGGCGTTGGCAATGTCCGCTCCGAAATTCTCAATCGCCTGTGGATTTCATTCCGCGAGCACGGCATCGAAATTCCGTTCGCGCAGCGTGACATCAATATTCGCAGCCTGCCGTCTCAGCCCTAGCCAAGCGTCAGCACCGCCCCAGTGATCAGGACCACCAGCATAACGAGCGGTGCGCCCATCCGGGCATAGTCGCTGAACCGGTAGCCGCCGGGGCCCATCACCAGCAAGTTGTTCTGATGGCCGATCGGCGTCAGGAAGTCCGCGGACGCTCCCACGAGAACGGCGAGAAGCGCGGCATCCGGGCTGACACCGAGCATCCCTGCGGCGTCGATCGCCAGCGGCCCCATGATGATCGCGGTGGCCACGTTGTTGAGAAAGATCGATAGCAAAATGGTGACGGCGCAGATCGCCATCAGCACCAGCGGTAGCGGTGCGCCTGTCAGCAATTGGGCAAGAAGCTTGGCCGCCGTTGCTGCGGCTCCGCTCGTCTCAAAGCTTTGGCCCACCGGGATCATCGCCGCGAGCAGCACGACCACGCTCCAGTCGATCGAGCGGTAGATTTCGTCTGCGGCGATCAGCCGGGTTGCCGCCAGTGTGACCGCAGCCCCGAGAAACGCCAACGCTGGCGAGACATGGCCTAAGACGATTGCGGCGATCGCGCAGATGAATATCGCTAGAATTGCCAGTGCGCGCCGCCGATCAATCGGCACGGGATCGAGTCGATCGATCTCCAGCAACCGTGCGCTGGTCGAAAACCGCGTCAAGGCATCCGGTTCGCCTCGCACGAAAAGCTGGTCGCCGGCTTCGATGCGAAGCGTCGCGAGCGGCACGCGCTGGCGAGCGGCCCGGGGACCGGCGGCGACCACGGCCAGTTCGTGGTTGCTCCGAATCCGAACAGCTTCATGACTTAGACCAATGAGGAATGAGCCATGGGCGACAGCCACGCGGGCGGTCACCCCGTTCGCTACTAACGCGGGATCGAGCGAACTTAGCAGGCCGGTCGCTTCGGCTAAGCTCCACTGATTACCCCGTGACAAAAGCAGTAGCGTATCGTCCGTGGCGAGATCGCCGGTCGCAGGTAAGCGGGCATCGTTCCGATAGGCTGCAAGCAACCGCACCGACATGCTCCGCAATCGCGCCAGAAGGGCATCGCGGGGCAATGCGGTTTTCGCGGTCAACTCAAAGACCCGCCATGGCACCCGAGCGAGGTCGCGGGCCGATTGACGAATCGGCAGCAGCCGCCAGCCGATTAGCCCTAGATAGATAAGGCCGGCCACGGCCACAGCGCCGCCGACCGGGGCCATCTGGAAAAAGCCGAAGGGTGCGCCCAACTCGGTTTCACGGACTGACGAAAGGATCAGGTTGGCCGGCGTGCCGATCAGCGTTGTCATGCCGCCGTGGATCGTCGCGAAGGCGAGAGGCATGAGCGTGGCTGCCGGCGCGCGCTTGCTTTGCCGCGCGATTTCGGTCGCGATCGGCATGGTGATGACCAGCGCCGCAATATTGTTCATGAAAGCGGACAACGCCGCACCGACCAGCAGCAGGGTAGAAAGCCGGACCGCGAAACCGGCGGTTGCGGGCACAATATTTCGCGCAACGGCAGCGGCGATGCCCGACAACTCGACCGCACGCCCGACAACGAGGACCGCAGCAACCGAGATGACCGCAGGGTCGGCGAATCCTGCCAGCGCCTTCTCCGGCGTCGTCAATCCGGCGAACAGGCAAGCGAACAGCGCCAATAAGGCAACGAGGTCGTGGCGAACCTTTTCTGAGACGAACATTGCAAGGGCAAACACGAGGATAAGCGTGCTGAGGATCGCGGGGCTCAATCGTCTGCACCGTCGGCGCGGCTGGATTTCCAGCGCAGCACTCGCTCGATACTGCCGCCCTGAACGATAACCGAAAACAGCACGATGATGTAGGTTGCCGCCAGCGATGTGCTGCGTGCCGGGCCTTCGGGCAGGCTCAGCGCGAGGGCAACCGAGATGCCGCCGCGTAGACCACCCCAGATAAGCGTGGTCGGAGCAAGCGGGCCCAGATTTAGCCACGGCCGCAAAGCATTTAGCGGCACAAGGACCGATACCGCGCGTGCAATCATGACCAATGGGATCGCGGCGACGCCGGCCAACAAGAGGCGGGGATCGGCAGGAATGGCGACGACTTCGAGCCCGATCAGTAGGAAAAGAACCGCATTGAGGATCTCGTCGATGATCGACCAGAATTTAAGCAGATACTCGCTGGTCTTGTCGCTCATCGCCTTGTCGACGACATGGTTGCCGATCAGCAGTCCGGCAGTCGCCATCGCCACCGGGCCGCTGATGTGCAGCCAGCGGCCGAGCGTATAGCCGCCCATAACCACGGCAAGGCTGATCATGACCTCGACATTGTAATCATCGATTGAACGCATCGCGACGAATGCCAACCAGCCGAGGACAAGTCCCATCGCCAGTCCTCCGCCAGCCTCGCGCGCGAACAGCAGGACCGCCCGGCCGGGTTCGAACGCCTGCGAGCCGAGCGCTGTACCGAGAATGATCGAGAACAGGACGACCCCGACACCGTCGTTGTAAAGGCTCTCGCCCGCGACCGTCGCTTGCAATGTCGGTGGAACGCTTGTGCGTTTCAACACCGCCATCACCGCCACTGGGTCGGTCGGACTGATTAGCGCGCCGAAGACAAGGCACCAGACCAGTGGCACCGGCAACCCGATCGCTGCAGTGATGAGCAGAAAGCCGCCAGCGACGATCGCCGTCGACATGAGAACGCCGACGGTGCTCAGCGTGACGACCCCAAGACGGCCGCGCTTCATCGCGGTCCAGTCGACATGCAAAGCGCCCGCGAACAGCAGGAACGACAGCATTCCGTCCATCAAGGTCGCGTGGAAGTCGATCGCTCTTAAGAAACGCACGATATCGGCGTTGACGGTCACGTCCGGCAACAGCAGGTCGAGACCGATCACCCCCAGCGATGCCACAGCTCCCATAACCGTCAGGCCAACCGACGGGGGTAACCCGATAAAACGTTGGTTAATGTAGCCGAGCAGGGCAGCCAGCACGATCAGGATCGCGGCCGCGTCGAAGGGGGTGATCGACACGCCACCGATCACGGTTCGTCTGTTCCCGACGGAGCGACCCGCATGTTGATGATCTGTCCCTGCGGCGGAGCAGCTACCGCCGCGATGTTCTGAGCCTTGAGTAATGCCGCGATCGCGAGGGCCCTGCGTTCATCGAGCTTTGGTCGAACCGGCACGACCCCGCGCGCCGGTAGGCCGGGCACGATCAGCGCTGGCGCATTCCATCGCTGCGAGGCCCAGAGTGCGAGTGCGACCGCAGCACGTGCGCGATCATCGAGGGTATCGATGTTATTGGCAAATTGGACTGGTGGGAGGGCGGCGAACGGTGGGACGATGACGATGTCCCAGCCTTCGGCCGCCGCTGCCGCGCGCGCCTCGAGGGCGCGATATGTCGCGAGACCGGCCCCTGCAAGCGGTGTCGCGGTTGTGGTCGCCCGCTGATGGTCACGGTCCAAAGTAACACGCGCGGCTGTCGTCCCTGCAGCGAGACCGACCAGCCGCGCTATTTCGGATGCATCCCGCTCCGCAGCATTGTTGGCCTCGGCCTTCTCGACCTCGGCCCGTTGAGCGGCGAGGGCATCTGCACCGGGTTCGAGCAAGACGCGATCGAGCTGCAGGCTTATTGGCCGGCCGAGCTTGTCGACAAGCGCCGAGCGAAGATGCGCGTTGCTGATCTGTCGTGCGCGCGGTGCGATCACGACCGCACGGACGACGAGTGGATCACGGGCAAAATCGACGTCGAGCTGACTGACTCGAGCCTGCGCACCGAAGCGTTCGATCAGCAGTGTCCTAACCTGACTCACTGTCACAGCCTCGCTTGCGATCTGGCGGAGGGCGAAGGCGAGGGGAACCGAGAGTACGACGAACGCTGAGATAAGCAGCAGCGTCTGCATCATACTCTGACGAACCGACAGGGCATGGCCGAAGCCAAAGAAACGCGCCATCGCGGTCGCTGTCAGTGCAATTGTGACAAAGTTGGTTGCAAATAGCTCGATCGCGCCGGAGAAAACCGGCATATTTCGTGTCGCTAACCCGTAGCCCACGACCGCCAGCGGGGGCATCAACGCGGTCGCGATGGCGACACCGACGATCGTCTCGCCGCGACCGCGGATGATCGCGAATGTTCCGGCCAACGCAGCGAACAGCGCGACCAGCAGATCGAACAAATTCGGCCGGGTGCGCGCTAGAATCTCGGCGGTTGGCGCTTTCAGCGGCGAGGCCAGTACGACTAACGCCGTGAACAAGACGGCAAGTGCCGCGCCGCCCGCGAGCGCGAGCGATGACCGCCGCACCTCGGCGAAGTCGAAGGTTGCGAGGCCGAAGCCCAGCCCGAGGATGGGGTTCATCAATGGCGAGATCAACATCGCGCCGATGACGACCGCAGGCGATGACAGCAGCAGCCCCAGCACCGCGATGCCCGCCGACATGAGTGTCATGAAGATGAACCGCGCCGACCAACCGCTTTCTCCCTCGATCCGCGCGACCACTTCGGCATGATCGATCCCGGCGACGAGCGGCGCGCGCCAGATGTGGAAGAGCCCATTCTTCGGCATAGGCATAGCGGCGGCCGGTTGGTCGATCATATTCATCCTTAGTCGGCACAACTACGATGGCTCGGCAACCGAATTTTCTCGCCTAATGCTTTCGAGGGGAAAAAGATGGATCAGGTACATGCTCCGCAGCTGGTGGTTTAAACCTTATTCGCATTCGATCGTCGGCTTACAGGCTCGCCGGGCTGGCAACTCGGCTGATCGAGCTATTGGCCAATTTCGGCCGACATCGCGCGGTTCGGGATGCGGTAGGGCGGCCCGTCGTTGCGCCGATACGCGCTCGCCAGCCTCAGCTAGCTCGAAAGTATCTCAACCCGCTCCATCTCGCGATTGGTCTGAAGAGCGACGAACGGGCCGCAGTGATGATCCATCACTATGACTTCCTTGCGACGCGATTTCCTCCGGTCGCGCTCGGTACGATTTTTGCTCAGGGCATGTGCGTGTGCACACGTGAAACTGTCGTCGGCCAACACCGCGTCGACCTGATTTTTTCGCATCCCACCGACAACGAGGGTGAATTGACACTCAACTACACACTCGACGGTGTTCTCTTATCGATTTGCTCGTTTACCTTTGCGCCTGGCTCACTCGTCGCGGCTCAAGATGAAACGATCATCGCGGTGACGCTCATCGAGGGCGTTCGCGCCAATCTTGATAGCCTGAAGGGAGCGATGCGCACGCTTTGCGGCGTTTCACCTGCAATGATCTTCGGCGCCGTTCTGGCGGGAATCGCCGGCCGCTTCGGCATATCTACCCTAGCCGGCGTTGCGGCGAGCGCCCATCCTGCGCGCGATGCGACAAACGAGGCGGCGTTCGCTCAGGTCTACGACCTGTATTTCGAGAACATCGGCGGTGTCCAGGCAACGTCGATCTTTTACCGCATCGGGCTACCGCGGCTAGAAAAGCCGCTCGCTGAGGTTAAACGCAACCGCGCCAGGACAAGGGCGCAACGCGAAATCCGCGCCGGCATCGCGGTTTCTGCCGGCGCGGCTTGTACGTAGGCGTCGACGCGAGACCGCATTTTCTGTTTCGTAACTCTTCAAATAGTGCTGGAGACCGGCATCAGCTCAGGCTCAATCGCACCAACCTGAACCCCCCTTCTCAGAACGATGCTGTGAGATTCCATAAGGAAATCATGACCTTGGTTGGCCCGGTTACAATACCTTTGTAATTTGTGGTGTGTAGAGCTCACTTGCTGAAGGTCCGCTTTTCGCAAGCTGACGTCTTGAAGCGGCCAGTCCGGCAACGGGCCCAATCCGAAATGCTGGGGCGCTTGAACGAACGCCTGTTCCTGAAAAGTGGGCATGAGCCTCTGAGCGGCCGGAACTGGTTCCTCGGCGACCCCAACCATTTGTCCCAGCCACGATTTCATCGATCTTCGCGGCGCGTTCCTTGCATCCAACTTGCCGCCGGCGGCGTTATGACCGCGTTCATAAAAGGATTTGCGATGCGGTTCACGACAGCCCTGCTCCTGTGTCTTGCCATTCCTGTGGTCGCGATGGCTCAGACCCCGGCGCCAGCGAGCGCCGCGGCCCAGGTCAAGGCCGGCGCGAAGGTGTTCGACACGAGCGGCGGCGAAGTCGGCACGATCGACGCGGTCAACGGCGACGTCGCCGTCGTCACGACGGGGACCAATAAGGTCTCGATCCCGACGGCGTCGTTCGGCGCCGGGGCAGCCGGGCCGGTTCTGGCCATGACCAAGGTGCAGCTAGACGCCGCGGCCAGCGCAGCCGCCGCCAAGTCGGCCGAGGCGGCGAAAGCCGCGTTGAAGCCCGGTACTGAAGTGCACGGCTCGGCGGGCACCGTCATCGGCACGGTCAAAGCGCTTGATGGCGAGTTCGCCATGGTCACGACGCCCAAGGGTGACGTCCGCCTTCCCACCACACTTTTCGGCATGGCCGCGAGTGGCCTCACGATCGGCATGTCGTCCGCCGAATTCGACAAGGCAGTCAGCGCGGCGACCGCCGGGGGGGCCCCGGCGCAGTAATCAGGCGAGTTTGGCGAGGGCGGCGTTGACCAGCGACCCGGCCCGCCATGCTTTAGCGGCCCGTGTCTGAGCTGCTGCTAGTTCCGTGGACACCGAGATTAGGTTATTTTGGAACCGGAGGGTGCGCTAACGTCCGCAACCGGGGCGCAAGCCGCCGTCGAATCCCCGATTAGTTGAACGTCAGCTATGCCCTATTGACGCCGGGAAGCGGACAGACCGCTTACGGCCCCATTCGAGGCAAGAAGTGCGCGTGGACCAATCGTCAGGCTGCTGTCCAGCTCCGTTCGAACGCTGCCACCCAGTTGCTCCCCAAGACTTTTTCGATCACGCGAGCCGATAGACCTTTAGCTGCCAGCGCGTCTGCGATCACCTCCGCGCGACGCGACGTGTTCATCCCGATTACGAAGGGTGGACGTTCCTCGCCAGGGGCGCCGATACCGCGCGCCTTGCGATCGGCGACGACTTGCAGATAGCCGCGCATATTTTCAGGTGATGTGTCGAAGCCCGCGAACATCGCATCGCTACCGATCCCGACGTGATCCTCGCCGCACACATTCAGCGCGTGAAGCAGGTGGGCGATATAGTCGGTAACCGTTGGCTGACGGTCAAATGGTGCCAGGAAGGGCAGGTCATAGATGCCAACGACGCCACCTTTTTCGGCGACGCCGCGCAAAAGTTCGTCGGGCTTGTTGCGTGGATGAGGATTAACCGCCGCGCAGCCAGCATGCGAGATAATCGGAGAGGCCCGCGAAGCCGCGAGAACATCCATCGTCGTCTTGGAATCAGAATGGCTCAGGTCGATCGTGACGCCCAGCTTGTTCATCCGATCGACCGCGCTGCGACCGAGCTCGGTCAGCCCGGTGCTAACGATCGCCGGTGTCAGCGCGCCAGAGGCGAATGGTGACGCCTGATTGTAGCTTAGCTGCATGACCCGCACGCCAAGCGCGCGGAAATGGTCGATGCTCGCGACCTTGTCGTCGAGCTGCCCGACCTTCTCGAAGGAGAAGATGATCCCGAGCTTGCCCAACTCCTTGCAGCGACGGATGTCCGCCACTTCCTGAATCTGTGCCAGGATCGCGCTATTGCTGGCGATCGCCGACCTGAAGTCGCGGATCATCTCGGTAGCGCTGTCGAATGTGTCCGACCCGTCAACATCCGCCTTCAAAGCAGTAAGTCCCGAACTCTGGATGGCGATTACGGCTTCGGCCGATAGCGCGCCGCCCCCTTCGATCGGCGGCACGAGATTGCCGTCGATCACGAGCGCCCTCTTATAGAGGTCCGCGGTGCCGGCTCCCGGACGGGAGAGAGCGGGTTCGGCTAACCCAGCGATGCCGATGGCCACGAAAGTTCGGCGGTCAATCATATTCTGTCGGGCTCCACTCAAGGCATGCATGGGCTTCCCCAGGATTGCGAGCAAACGATCCTTGCTGAACTGTGAGCCGGTAGCCCCTGGCGGATAACAACGATCGAGCGCGCGTTTGACGGCAGTCAAGTGGAAACCGAAGTGACCGCTTTGGAGCGGTGGGTTTGAGGAAGGCGCCCGTTCGTTGGGCAACTCTAGGACGGTAGTTATGCGCCCCAACCCGAACTCACTGAAGTTGTCGTAACTCATCAACAGCCTTCGTTGCATACAGGTCTCGAAGCGAGTCGCTCCGCTGAAAGAGGGTTATTATTGCGGTTACTTACCTCGCATTCGGCGGGGTCTCACTTCGACGCCTATCTCCACGTCTGCGCTGCAAAGAACTTGCCCGTCGTCAGAACGAGAAAGCAAACGCAACTTGGGGTGCGACGTAGGACGCGCTGTTTCGGCCTGCCAGGGTGAAATCAACGCCGACGATCAGGCCGACATTGGCCGACCAGTTGTATTCTACTGCGGGTGCGATGCTCGTTGTGTAGCGGCGCATCCGAGAGGTGGAGACGAATCCGCCTCCGCCATCGGTGCCGAGCAAGCGAGCGCCGTCGGCATAGTCTTCAACAACATCGGCTGCAAACACCCATCGTTGATTAAGCGCCCAACCGCCCGCAAAGCCTACCTGCGTCGTAATCCCAGGCTTGACGCGGCCGAAGAATCCCGGGCCGGTACCATAGGCAGTCTGGCCGCGGAGACCGACGTCGGCGAGCGGTTCGTTCACCGACCCAAACAGGCGCAACCGGACCGGATGGTTCCCCCAGGTGGAAAAGAGCGACTGTACAACCAGGCCCTGTTTCAGCGTGAAAGCACCGCTGCCGATCCCGTCGATCGGATCGCGCAGGTTCTGGTAGTCGCCGATTGGAGCGGTGATCCCCACACTGAAAGTGACCGAGGGCGCGCCGGTGCGGTTGTTCTCATCGAGAATTCGATATTCAAGCTCAATGGGAAGATCGGCGACACCTGATCCATGGCTAAGGGCCTGATCGGTCCAGCCGCGCAGGAACGTGGGTAGTGCCTCGATCGTCAGTCGGTTTGTAATCCCGTATTTCATGACGACCACCGATTCGACGAGGCTGCTGTCGTGCGCGACCGCCGAGTGATGACCGGCGCCATTATAAGCTCCGGTATGCGTCTCAAGAATGAAATAGGGTTCGAGCGCAAATGCCCCAGCCTTTGATAGCGCCGGGGACGAGGCTTCGAGCGAGCCGGTGAACCACTGCTTGTCCACATTATCCAAGGGCTTTGGCGCGGCGTCGGGCACAGTCTGCGCCGCCGCTGTGCCGGCGATTGTGAGGGCGAGGAGCGCGAACGCTGTGGTCGATTGCATCTTAATGCGCCGTTCCGGCGAGGCCAGGAAAGAGCACGAGGAGCTCACTTGCCATGCCGCCGACCGCGATCGCGACGACAATGAGGCCGAACACTTTTTCGGTGACGAGCAACGCCTGCGCTCCGATGAGGCGGGTGATCGGCGTCGCAAGGAAATCAAGCGCGAGGATGATTGCCGCGTTGGCGAGGATGGCGATGGCAGCCGCGAAATACACCGGGCGGGGCCCCGAGCCCCACGCGATGATGATCGAGAGAACGCCCGGCCCGGCATAGATGGGAAAGCCGAGCGGCATGATGCCGACCGAAAATGGCGATGGTGCCGGCTTGCCATGATTGGCGCCGGCGGCGGGTACCTTGGTGTTCGACGCGGCGTGGAGATGATGGGTATCGGGCGTCGTGGCGTGCGCGGCGACGATGGGGGTTGGCGCGTTAAGCATCTGCCAGCCGATGACGGCGATAACTGCCATGCCCGCGACGCGGAGCGCCGGCACGCTGATGCCGAATACCTCGAGCGCGGCCTGACCTGCGAACAGCGCGAGGAATCCGAAGACCAGGTACGTGCCGGTCGCAACGAGGGCGGTCATTCGACGTTGCCCACCGGTCTGCCCATCGGTCGCGCCGATGAAGATCGGCAGGACGGCAATTGGTGCGGTGATCGCGAACAGTCCGACGATCATCGTCAGGAACATGCCGTGGTTGATGCCGCTCACTTTGCCACTCCTATTCAGCCGGGACGGGGGCCGCGGCAATGGCCGGTGGGCGAGCAGCAAGTGGGTTCGTTTCGAACGGCTCGAAGTCAGAATCGGCGGCCTTCCAACCAGGCTTGTGGAAGAGGAAGATCACAAACGGAACCGCGGCGAAGGCAGCTGTTCCGACGACGAGAATTGCGACATAGGTAACCGGATTGCCGCTGCTGATCTGGGAGGGCGGTATGAAACTGAAGAAAGTTGCGATGAGTGCGCCCGCAAGCCCGACGAGCCCAACAGCCCACATACCCATAATGCCGCCGGGAATTTTGAAGGGCCTCGGCTTGTCCGGCTGGCTATAGCGCAGGTGGATCGCGGCGATGTACATGATGAGATACATGAGCAGGTAGATGATCGTCGCCATCTGGCTCAGGAGTTGATAGGCTGACTGGACGGATGGCAGGATCGTGAATGCCGCGCAAAGCGCAGTGACCAGCGCGCCCTGCACGAACAGGATCGTCGTTGGCACCCCGTTCTTGTTTGTCTTCTGGAGGGCGTGGGGAAGATAGCCCGCCTTCCCGACCGCGAGGATACCGATTGAAGGGCCGGCAACGATCACGCTCACTTGGCCAAGCACGCCGAAGGCTAGCATCGCTGCCATCACGTTGCCGAGCCAGGGCAGGCCGAACGCCGCCCATAGCTCGCGGTATGCGATAAGCAGGCTCTGGTTGAGCTCGATGGCCTTGGTCTTCACGACGGTTTCGACCGCGACGGTGCCGGCGACGAAGAGGACGAGCACGACGACGGTCGCGATCAGGACTGACAGCGGATAATCCCGCGAAGGGTTCTTCAATTCTTTTACATGGACGGCCTGCATCTCCATGCCGGCGAAGAAGAGGAAGACGCTGGCGGCAAGCACCATATTCTGGAAGTGACTGAAATCCGGGATCAGACTGCCGTGAAGATCGACCGCCACCGGGTGACCGGTAGCGATGTAAGCGATGCCGAGGAGAATGAGGATCGCGCCCGGGATGATCGTGCCGAACAGACCGCCCAGAGAACTGAGTTGCGAGGATGCCTTGACGCCGCGGAAGGTGAACAGGGTCACGCCCCAGTAAACCGCGAGCAGGACGATTATAGTATAGACCTTATTGCCGGCGAGTGCTTTGTCGAAGCTCTGGGGCCACCAGATATAGGCGAGCGCGGCAGCGGCAAAGATAAGAACTGTCGGAAACCAAATGACGATAGCCTGCCATTGGTAATAAATGGCAGCAAAGCCCCATTTGGGGCCGAACGCTTCTCCCACCCACCGGAATACGCCACCCTGATTGGGGAAAGTTGATGCCAGTTCCGCAGCGACCAGCGAGACCGGGATAAGAAACATGACGGCCGCGAAGATATAGTAGAAAATCGAGGTCAGCCCGTATTCTGCCATCGAAGGCAAGCCGCGAAGGCTGATGATTGTCGCGATGTTCATCACCGCGAACGTCATCATGCCGATTCTGGCAACGGCGACTTGCTTTTTGGGCGCGGCGCCGCTGCCGCTGACGGGCAGCGCGGCCGCTGCCTTCACGGTGGCCATAGTCGCTTTTCCTTTTCGCACGGGTGGCTGTGGCGCGCGAATAATCGCGCGCCACAGCCGGGCGGTTTAGGCGGCGAGCACCGCGTCACGCGCGGCACGCACGCAATGGATCGCCCATTGCATGATCTCCGGCGTCACGAAGACGTTCATCGGAAAGGCCTTCAGCGCGTAGATGACAGCCTCAGGGTCGGCTCCTTCGCGATTATACTCAGCTTTGCGGAAGCCGGTGCTGAAGCTCATGTATGGCGTATATTTGCCGTCGATCTGCTTGCCCTCGCGATACCAGGCGTAGAGCTGGTCACCGATCGCTCGGGTTAGCGCATTATGTTTGATGAGATCGGTCCGCGAACTTTCCTGCGTCAGCTCGCGATGAAATTGCGCCTTGGCGTCGATGTCTTCCGGGTAAGCGCGGAAGAGCGTGATGAGACCCGTGTCGTCGGAGTTGACGCAGACCATATCGCTCTGTGTATTGACGAGGTCGGCCAAGTAATATTTCGTCTCGAGAATACCGCCGAGAATCGACTGCATTCCTTCCATGCCGAAATACTTGAGTGTCGCCCAACCCGCCAGCGAGCCCGATGCGGTGCGCGACACCTCTAGCGTATAATACATCGGGTTGTAAGGCGTCCGCACTTGGAGATAGGCATCCCCGCCCCAGCGGTGAAGCGATTCAAATTCTTCGGCGTCCTTGTAAAGGAAGCAGCTGCTGACATACGGGGCCCAGCCGACCTTGTGAAAATCGATGCCGACCGCGTCGGCATACATGATTTCCTTCAGCTGCTCGCCGTTACGCTTCAGGACCGGCAGGATCCGATCCGAGAAGCCGAGCGGATTTTTGGCAAAATCATAGGTGGCGAAATACACCCACGACCAGCCGACAACCGCGTCCGCATAAAGAACCGCCTTCCCGTAGCCCTCCGGATTTGGATACCGATCCATAAGTTCGCGCACTTCGCGGATGGGATCGATAGCGCTCGCGTCGGTCGTGCCCATGGTGCACACGATCGTTGCGACGGGGATCTTGCGGGCGGTAAAATCTTTCAGGATCTCTTCGAGGTGGGCCGTGTCCATCTGGTTGGTGGCTACATCGGTTCGCACGTGAACGATGTTGTCGGTGCCGAGGCCTAGCCAATCGGACGCGTTCAGCTGAACGAAGTGCGCCTGCTGCGAGCAGATGACCTTGGCATCCGTCCGCACGCCGGCGGTGCGCGAATGCGGCATCGAGCGTGTGATCCCGTATTTCAGACCATAGGTCCAGCATCCGCCGCCGCCCCAGGTGTAGATGGCGCCCGTCTTGACCGGATCCCAGCCGAACAGGTTACCGATCATCCCGGCGGTTTCGAGTTCCGCCTTGTGGACGTTCTGAGCGTATTCGCCTTCCAGAATGTTGGCCGAGAATACTTGCGACAGCATCGAGGCGATGAGCGCGGCTGTGTTCGACTGAGGAATGACGTTGCACATTGTGAGCGGATTGCCCCAATTTGCCATTCCCTCGAACAGGCCGACCACGTCGTCCAAAACGGCATCAAGGTCGCCCATCTTCTGGCCGATCCGAACATTTTTGACCTCAGGGTAGGTGTAGGTCAGGGCCGCGTTCTCGCCGAGATAGGCTGGTCCGCCTTTCTCAGGCCGCAGTTGATCGAGCTTTCCAACAAATTTTTCGATCTGTCTCGCCAACGGATCCGAAGTGCCGCGAAACGGCGAGGGGAACTCGCTCGCCATCTTGGCGTGATACTCCGCCCATTTGGGCGGCTGAAACGCGCCGCCAATTTCGACGCGTGGCGCATCGTCGTCTGTTGAAGACGCGTGTCGGATCGCTGCTGCCTGTGCTGGGTTGTCCATGGTGGCCTCGCTTGGGAGTGTGACTTACACCGCCCAATGAACCGGCTGCCTGATCTCAGGGAGGTTCGGAATTTACCTATGGGCATGGGGCAAAAAATGTGGGTAGTTTCCGTGGAATGACACGTCGAATTTCAGAGCGCTTGTTGGCGGCTTCGAAGCCGGCCTAATTTACGGCAGGCTCGTGCGCGGGTAGATCGACTTTGATCCGTCAGTGTAATTCGATCTGAATGGCTCCGAAGTAAGCGATGCGACTAATGGCAAGCGAATGCTCCTGTGAGTTTTGCGATCCGACCTGGCGCTGACCGGGCCAAATACGGTTGTGGCCAAGGAATCTGCGGCCCATGCCGTGCTGATCAACGGTGAGGCGAATATGTCATGAAGGATTCGTTCAGCGACGTGGCCCGTGGGCCTGATATCGCGTTGGGACGCGCGGTATATGCCGCTGGCGAACGCGGAACGACGACCTTTTTACGACCTTCCAAAGTGCGGATCGTCATTTCGAGGATGCCGGCGACTGCGTCCACCGATGACGTCTAAGCGCATCGCCGCAGCGCTCGGGGCAAGGACCTAGCGTGGCGGCACGGCGCGACGCCGTCGCCGCGATCTGGACGTGCCCGATGCACCCGCAGATCAGGCAGGACGGCCCCGGCGCTTGCCCGATCTGCGGGATGGCACTCGAGCCCAAGGAAGCGACGCTCGACGATAAGCCCAACCCCGAGCTGATCGACTTCACGCGGCGGCTGTGGGTCGCCGGCGCCCTGTCGATGCCGTTGTTGGTCGTATCGATGGGCGCCGAGATGTTCGGCTGGCACTTGTTCGCCGCGCCGACCTCGGCATGGGTCCAGCTCGCGCTGACCGCGCCGATCGTGCTGTGGGCGGGCGCGCCGTTCTTCGTCCGGGGCTGGACCTCGCTCGTCACCCGCCGCCTCAACATGTTCACGCTGATCGCGATCGGCGTTGGCGCGGCGTTCGCCTTCAGTCTCGCCGCGACATTGGTCCCCGGCATCTTTCCGACGGGCTTCCGCATGAAGGGTGGCGTGCCCGTCTACTACGAGGCCGCCGGCGTCGTCGTGACGTTGGTGCTGCTCGGTCAGGTCCTCGAACTCCGCGCCCGCGCCGCGACCGGCACTGCGATCCGCGCGCTGCTCAACCTCGCGCCCAAGACCGCGCATCGGGTCGCGGCCGATGGCAGCGAGAGCGTCGTCGCGCTCGCCGAAGTTCGCGCCGGCGACCGGCTTCGGATTAAGCCCGGCGAGGCGATCCCGGTCGACGGCATCGTCCTAGACGGCCTTTCGGCGGTCGACGAGTCGATGCTGACCGGCGAACCCGCGCCGGTCGAGAAAATGGCCGGCGCGACTGTCACCGGCGGCACTGTCAACGGCACCGGCAGCCTGCTGATGGAGGCCCGCGCCGTCGGTGGCGACACGATGCTCGCGCGGATCGTCCGAATGGTCGCCGCCGCCCAGCGCAGCCGCGCGCCGATCCAGGCGGTCGCCGATCGAGTGTCGGGCTGGTTCGTCCCCGGCGTCGTACTCGTCGCGGTCGTCACCTTCATCGTCTGGAGTTTGGTTGGTCCCGAACCGCGGCTCGGCCATGCCCTGCTTAACGCCATCGCCGTGCTGATCGTCGCGTGTCCGTGCGCGCTCGGCCTCGCGACGCCGATGTCGATCATGGTCGCCGCCGGGCGCGGCGCGCAAGCGGGCGTGCTGATCAAGAACGCCGAAGCGCTCCAGGGCTTCGACGCGGTCGACACGCTGCTGGTCGACAAGACCGGCACGCTGACCGAGGGCAAGCCGCGTCTCGTCGCCGCCGTCCCGACGGACGGGTTCACCGAAGACAGCGTGATCGCAGCCGCCGCCGCGATCGAGGCGCAGTCCGAGCATCCGCTCGCGCAGGCGATCGTCGTCGCCGCGCGTGAGCGCAAGCTGGCGCTCGGCGCGGTAACGGACTTCGCGTCGCAGACCGGGCTCGGTATCAGCGGCGCGGTCGATGGCCGGGTCACCGTCGTCGGCAACGGCGCGCAGATGCGCCGCGTCGGCGTCGATCCGTGCTGCATGGAAGCCGCAGCCGACGCGCAGCGCAAGACCGGGGCGGGGACGCTGTTCGTCGCGGTCGACGGCAAGCTCGCCGGGTTTTTGGCGGTCGCAGATCCGATCCGCGCCGATGTCAGGCAGGCGATCGCCGCGCTCCGCGCCGATGGACTGCGGGTGATAATGCTTACCGGCGACGACGCGACGACCGCGAACGCGGTGGCCGCGGCAGTCGGCGGGCTCGACGACGTCCGCGCCGGACTCAAGCCCGAGGACAAGGCGCGGATCGTCGGCGAGCTCAAGGCCGGCGGCGCCAAGGTCGCGATGGCCGGCGACGGCATCAACGACGCCCCCGCGCTCGCCGCCGCCGACGTCGGGCTGGCGATGGGCACGGGCACCGACGTCGCGATCGAGAGCGCCGGCATGACGCTGACCAAAGGCGACATCTCGGCGATCGTCCGCGCGCGCAAGCTGTCGCAAGCGACGATGCGCAACATCCGCCAGAACCTGTTCTTCTCGTTCGTGTTCAACGGTATCGGCGTGCCGGTCGCGGCCGGCGTGCTCTATCCCGTCGCCGGCATCCTGTTGTCGCCGATGTTCGCCGGCGCGGCGATGGCGCTGTCGTCGCTGACGGTGGTCCTCAACGCGCTCCGGCTCAACCGGGTGAAGCTCTGATCACCGGCTGGCGATCTTTGACTGTGCCGGACACGGCCTGCCGCGACAAGGATGCCCGCCGATGACACAGCGCATGCACGAGCTGGCCGCTGAGATCGTCCGCCTGCAGGTCGAGCTCGACCGCGAAATCAATAAACGGCGCGACCAGCTCGGGTTTCGCCTCCATGCCGGGCTCGTCGAGTTCGCGAGCGATGTGACTGTCGAACATCGTCGCCTGAGGGTTGGCGTCGCCCAATTCATGGCGCAGGCCCAGCTCGGAACGGTGCTGAGCGCACCGCTGATCTATTCGCTGATCGTCCCATTCATCGTCATCGATGCGTGGGTGAGCCTGTATCAAGCGATTTGTTTCCGCGTATACGCAATCCAGCAGGTACGACGCGCCGACTTCATCTCGCTCGACCGCCGCCATCTCACCTACCTTAACAGCATCGAGGCGTTGAACTGCATGTTCTGCGGCTATGGCAACGGCGTGATCGCCGACGTCCGCGAGGTGGCGGGTCGCACCGAGCAGTATTGGTGCCCGATCAAGCACGCTATGCGGGTCGCCGACCCGCACCTGCGCTATTATGAGTTCCTCGAATACGGCGACGCGGCGGGCTACCGCAGCCGTCTCGACGCGTTCCGGGAACGCCTTCGGGCGGCGGCACCGGCTGATGGCGCGGCACCGCCAGCATCGTGATGGTCAGCTTTGCTCGCCGAGCGTCGGATAATCGGTGTAGCCGTGCGCGCCGCCTCCGTAGAGGGTTTCGCGGCTCATCAGCGAATTGAGCGGGGCGTCCTCGCGGAGCCGGCGGACGAGGTCGGGATTGGCGATGAACAGCCGGCCGAACGACACGAGGTCGGCGCGGCGGCTGGTCATCTCGTTGATCGCCATCTCGCGATCATAGCCGTTGTTGACCATCCACGCACCGTGGAAGCGGTCGCGGAGTGCAGAATAATCGAACGGGATATTGTCGCGCGCGCCGCCGGTTGCCCCCTCGACGACATGTACATAGGCGAGGCCGAAGGCATCGAGCGCTTCGACGACGTGCTCGAATAGCGGCTGCGGGTTGCTGTCCTTCGAATCACCGGCCGGCGACACCGGCGACAGCCGTACGCCGAGCCGTCCCGCGCTGATTTCGGCGGCGACGGCCGTGGTGACTTCGATCAAAAGCCTCGCGCGGTTGGCGACCGAGCCGCCGTAAGCATCGGTGCGATGGTTGGTGCCGTCGCGCAGGAACGCGTCGAGCAGGTAGCCATGAGCGCCGTGCAGCTCGACGCCGTCGAACCCGGCATCGATGGCGCAACGCGCGGCGTGACGGAAATCGGCGACGATCCCGGGGAGTTCGTCGAGCCGCAGCGCGCGCGGCGTCGAGACGTCGACAAAACCTTCGGCGGCGACATAGGTCTTGGCGTCGGCGCGAATGTTCGACGGGCCGACCGGTGGCTCGCCGTTCTGGAAGACGCTATGCGAGATCCGGCCGCAGTGCCACAGCTGGATGACGATGACCCCGCCCTTGGCATGGACCGCGTCGGTGACGACCTTCCACCCCGCGACCTGCTCGTCGGTGTAGCAGCCCGGCGTGTCGGAATAACCTTGCGCCTGCGCCGACACCTGCGTCGCCTCGGCGATAATCAGGCCTGCAGTGGCGCGCTGGGAATAATATTCGGCGGCGAACTTGCTGGGCACCAGCCCCGGGCCGGCGCGGTTGCGGGTCAGTGGGGCCATGACGATGCGGTTGGCGAGCCGAAGCTCGCCAACGGCGACGGGCTCGAACAGCGACTGAGCGGCGACGTCGATATCGGTCATGACAACTCCATGGCGGGCCGCGCCTGCATCGTTCCGGGCGGCGCTCCGTTGCCTGGTGGCATATGAGAGATCGTCGTTACAACGTCCTTTGAGGCGAGAATGGCAACGGCCCGAGGGAGGCTGTTATGGATCGCCGTGGCTGCGATCGCCGCCTCACCAGCGGCGACGCTAATCTGGTTGAGGCCTCGGACGAGGTCGCCGGCAGCATATAATCCGGGAACCGAGGTTTGCTGATGCTCGTCAGTATAGAGACGCCCGGCGGCATCGACCCGCGCGCCGACAGCGGCTGCGAGCGCACCCTGCGGCGTTGTCCCGAACGCCGAATAGACGACGTCGAAGCGATGCTGCCTGCCGTCCTCGGCGGTGAGCACGGTAACGCCATCCTGATCGATCCCGACCGAGCCGATAATGACGTGGCTGACGTGGATATCCACTGCCTGTAAGGCCGCCCGCGTCAGAGATAATAAGCTCGCGGTCTCCGCCGCGGTCAAGAGCAGCGTGATCCGCGCCGAATAAGTGCGCAGGAACAATACGGCGATCGACTTGTCGATTGCCTCATAGCCGTCGCAGATCGGGCAGGTCCGGATCAGGCCGCGCTTCACCGCATCGGCGAGGTGCGCCAGCGGCGGCTTGTTCTCGACGACGCCGCTGGCGAGCAGCACCGAGCGCGCCGTCCGCGACGTGCCGGCGTATCTAACCGTGAACAGCCCGTCGGCATCGAGGGTCAATGTGTCGATCGTCCCGTGCTCGATGCTGGCACCGTAGCAGTGTGCCTGAGTGCGCATCAGGTCGAGCAGTACGGGGCCGCCGACGCCGGCAGGAAATCCCGGTACATTGCGGCTGCGCGTGATCCACTCAGCGCGGCTCCAGCCCTTGTCGACGACGGTCACGCGTCGACGGAAGCGGCCAAGATAGGTCGCCGCCGTCAGACCGGCCGGGCCGCCACCGATAATCAGGCAGTCGAGTGGGACGGTGTCGAGCATCACGCAGCCGCCAACTCTTTGGCCGGACTCACCTCGCGGGCTTCGGCTGCCGCATTCCGGCCGGCGATCCGGCCGAAGGCGAAGCACTCGCCGATGTTGCCGCCACCTTGGTAGAGGAACGAATAGATCGAACCGAGCTCCCCCGCCGAATAGAGCCGTCCGATCGGCTCGCCGTCGACGCCGATCACCTGCGCGTGCTCGTTGCGGCGCGGACCGCCCTGTGTGTTCACGAAGGCCGGGGTCAGTTCCATGGCATAATAAGGCGGGACGGCGAGCGGGGCCATCTCATTCGCGGCTCGGTCCCAGTCGGCGTCGCTGCCGGCGGTCGCGAACCCGTCGAACCGGGCAACGCTGGCTTCCAGAGCTGCTGCGGGAATGTCGATCAGTGCGGCCAGTTCGCCGAACGTATCGGCCCGCTTGATCCAGCCCTTTGCAACCTCGCGGAGATTGTCGTCGCTCCAGTTATAAAGATTGCCGTGGCTGACATCCCAGTCGGCCGCAGCCTTGCCGATGTGGCCCGATTTGCGAAAGGCGTTATCGAAGATCATGTAGATGGGGACCGGCAGGACCTGCTGACCCCACTCGCCGTGCCGCTTGACCTTGCCGTGCAGGTCGCCAGTGAGGCAGGGATCACCTTCCATCGTGAAGCGCGATCCATCGCCGGCGACGAAGAGGTAACTCTTGCCGTGCGGCAGGTTGAGCCACTGCGCGACGGCGATCTCGGGGGCCTTGAACGACAGCAGCGGGCCTGAGATGTTATTCATGTGCCAGAGCTGGGCCCCGACCTCGAGGCCCATCCGGATGCCGTCGCCGGTGTTATTGGGTGTGCCGTTTGGAAAGATGCGGGGCAGGCCGTCGACGTAGTTCCGGACCATCGCCGGATTATTCTCGAAGCCGCCGCACGTGAGGATAACGGCGCGGGTTGCCTTGATGGCGACGCGCTTGCCGCCCTGTTCGGTTATGACGCCGACGATGTCGTCGCCCGCTTTCACCAGATTAACTGCGGGGGATTCGTAAAGTACGTCGATGTCGCGCGCGGCGACAGCGGCCTCGACGACACGCCACAGGCGTTCGCCGCCCATCGGGCCGGGACCGTTCATCAGCACGCGAACGCATTCCGACCCTGCCATCTCGGGAAACTCGATAGACGGCAAGTCGAACGGCGTCATGCCGAGATCTTCGAGCCAGGCGCGGTTCGCATGCATCTCGGTCGCCCATACGTCGACCATCGTGTTGGAAATGTCATCCATGTAGGGCCCGGCCAGCGCACGGAAATACGCCTTGCCGAGGGCAATATCGTTCGGCCAGAAGACGAGATTGGCGGAAACCCGGCTGTTGCCGCCCTTGTCAGTTTCGGGAGCTTTTTCGAGCAGCAGGACTTTCGCCCCCGCCTCGCAGGCAGTGATCGCGGCAGTAGCCCCGGCGAAGCCGTAGCCGACGACGATGACGTCATACTCGCTCGACCAGATCGGCAAGGTTTCGCGCATGATGGATCTCCAGCGGGTGCGGCGCGCCGCACTACTGCGAAACGCCGGACTCATAATCGCAACCTAGCGGCGCCCGGCCCACAACCAGGAGCATCGGAAACTACTTACTTTGTCTCGGTCTCGTCCGCGGCTCCCGCTGGCGCAGCAATCCTCGGGGTCAGGTTCGGACTAACCGAGAGAAGTATGCCGGCTCCTCACTCGCTCGAACACGCCTAGGTAATTTCCGACGCTGCCGCGCACCCATCCCACCGCATAAATCCAGAACAACGATCGGCGCTGCCGCCCGCGCTCGGACGCATCGAATGATCGACTGGAGGACGCTATGCTGACCGACAAGCAATTGCAGAACAATGTGCTGGCCGAACTCGACTGGGCACCCGACGTTGCTGCCGCGCACCTTGGAGTCAGCGCGCGCGACGGGATCGTTACGCTGAGCGGACAGGTCGGCAGCTACGCCGAAAAGCACGCCGCGGAAACCGCCGTGCGCCACGTCCACGGCGTCAAGGGCGTCGCCGAGGCAATCGAAGTGCTGTTACCCTTCGACCGCCAGCGGACCGACGCGGAGATTGCGGCTGCCGTCATCGACCGCCTCGCCTGGGACGTGTCGGTCCCGCACGATGCGCTGACTGTGGTCGTCGAACACGGCCAGGTGACGATCGGTGGTGACGTCGAGTGGCATTACGAGCGCGACGCCGCCGAGCAGGATATCCGACGCCTGATGGGCGTGACCGGCGTCGTCAATCGGATCGAAGTCAGGCCAACCACGACTGCCGAGCAAATCGGCGACGACATCACCCACGCGTTGCACCGCTCGTACTTCTTCGATCCCAAGACGATCGCGGTGACCGCGGTCGACGGCCGCGTCGAGCTGACTGGTTCCGTCAAGTCGTGGAACGACTGGGAGACCGCTGCCGCGACCGCCTGGGGAGCGCCGGGCGTCCGCGCGGTCGACAACCGTATCACGATCATCTGAGCTCGCAGGCGAACCAACCGATCGGACCGGATATGAGTTATGGGACGCTTCTCGTGCATCTCCAGATCGGTTGCCTGAATTCGGGGCTGCTGAATATCGCTCGCGACTTGGCGCCACGGTACGACTCAAGGGTAATCGGCATCGCCGCTGGCCGGCCCTTGGACTTCGGTGCGACCGACGGATTTGCGGGCGGCATGGTCTATATTTCGGGCGAAGCCATCCAGCAGGATCGCGACGAGTTCGATCGCGAGATCGCGGCCGCCGAAGCAGAATTTCACGCCGCTCTGAGCGGACGGGTCAGTGCCATCGAATGGCGTTCCTCGGTGACCTACGAGGCGCTCAGCGATTGCCTCGTTCGACAGGCCCGGAGCGCCGACCTGATCGTGAGCAACATGTCGTCGCGCGGTATCGACCCGTCGCGTCGGGTCGATACGGGCGACTTCGTGATGCGCGCCGGACGTCCGGTACTGATTGTGCCCCGGACGTTGACATCGCTCGACCTCGACCATGTTCTTGTCGCCTGGAAGGACACGCGCGAGGCTCGGCGCGCGGTGGCGGACGCACTGCCCCTGCTGAAACAGGCGGCCCGCGTTACCGTTCACGAAATTGCTGCCGAGGTCGATCTTGCTTCGGCCCGCACGCACGTCGATGATGTCAGCGCATGGCTTGCCCGGCATGGGATCGTTGCGGAAACGAGTGTCTCGACGTGTCGCCACGGCGATGCTGCTCACCTAGATGCGATCGCTATTGAGCTGAGCGCAGGCGTCATCGTCGCGGGGGTCTACGGCCACAACCGGATGCGCGAATGGGTATTTGGCGGCGTGACCCGCGACCTGCTGCTGGTCGAGAACCGCTGCGCCCTGGTCTCACACTGACCAAGTGAAAGGCGCCGAGTAGCGCAATTCAGAAGACTGACGCGCTGGACGGCGAGCTCTCGGCAAGACCGGAGAGATCAACGCTCGGAGGTATTTAAACTACGACGGCCGTGTCCCGAATAAAATGACGTGGGCTGTGAGTAGTATCCGAACCACGACAGCCTGGGCCAGGCGACCTAATGTTTAGGAGAGCGAAGGGGATTAGTGCCATGTTTCGAGACGATACTGACGAGATCTATCTTCGCGGTCGTGTCCGCGAATCCCGCGAAATGGCAAAGAATGCGACAGACCCGCGCGCCGCGCTGGCACACGAACAGATGCACCGTGGCTACGTCGCCCGCCTCGCCGCATTGGAACGTCGTTCCGGACCGGTCTGAGTGACGGGTTTCCAGGTAGAACCGGATCGCGTTGATCCGGCAGTTTCTGCGTCAACAGGATCGGCGCACAGCCGTCGGTACCCACGTACGCCGACACTACGGAGTGACCGATGACCGCATATATCAGATGCGCCGTGGCGCTCACGCTGGGCTTGGCGGTCGCCGCCGCGGCCCCTTCGCCGCCGCCCGCGACGAACATGGCCGAGCCGCTTAAGGCGGGACAGTTTTCATGGGCGCCGCAACTCGCACCGGAGGGGCCGGTGACGATCATTGTCAGCCTCAAGGCGCAACGTGCGTATACCTACAGAAACGGCGTACCGATTGCGGTCTCGACGGTATCGACCGGCAAGCCCGGCCATGCCACGCCGACGGGGGTGTTCACGATCCTGCAGAAGGATCTCGCTCATAAATCGAACCTCTACCACGACGCGCCGATGCCGTTCATGCAACGCTTGACCTGGCAGGGCATCGCCTTACACGGCGGGCATCTGCCGGGCTTTCCGGCGTCGCACGGCTGCATCCGCCTGCCACCGAAATTCGCCGAACTGCTATTCGGGATCACGAAACTAGGGCTGACGGTGGTCATCACCGACGATTCCGATGCGCCCCAGGCTGTCTCGCTGCCGATCGTGCTCGCGGGTCCCAAAGGCGTCGAGCGGTCCCCGGCTCGCTATAGCTGGGAACCCGAAAAATCACCGTCGGGTCCGGTGTCGATCGTGATCAGTGGCCGCGACCGGCGGATCGTCGTGCTGCGAAACGGCATCCAGATCGGTACGAGCACAGTCGCGATCGATGGGCCGGTCGAAACGACGATGGCGTTCATGCTCGGGTCGGTCGTCGGTCAAGACTATAACTGGCTGCGGCTGCCGATCCCCGGCACGGGCATCGCGAGCGGTACGGACATGACCGCAGCAGAGCGCGCCCGCGTGCATCTCCCGGAGGGGTTTCGCACCGCGCTCGACAGCGTGCTGCAAGCGGGCACAACGCTGCTGGTGACGCGCGACACGCTGCGAGCATCGGGGCTGGGTACGCGCCTGACTGTCATCTCAACAGATGAAGAGTGATGATCGACCGGTCGAGTCAGGTCGACTTGTCGGCAAAAAGCAGGCGACCGGGCCCCAGCCGTTCGAGAACCTGCTCCAGATCCGTAGGGGCGACAGCGAAGCATCCCTCACTTCGACCGAGCTTGCCGGTCGCGCGAGCAATCTCAGGCGACACATACCAGGCGGCATGGACCACGATGGCGCGGGCGGCGGCATTGCTGTTATTTGCATCGAGACCGTCGAGACGCATCGAGCGCCCGTGCGTGCCGACATAATAGCCGCCCGTTACGTAGGCCCCGCCCGACGACGCATAAGAACCAGGTTCGTTCGACAGGCGACTAACCCAGCCGGTGTGCAGCGGATCAGAGCCTCGCCCGTGCGCGACGAGGAAATGCTCAGACCGTCCGTTCGCCAGATCGACGATCGACAGGCGCGGGACGTTCGATGCGCTCGAGAAGTCGACAATTCCGATCCGGTCGCGATATGTCAGGTGTTGCGCATGCCGATCAACGGCGTCGCGGGCCTTGTCGAGCAAGCTTGCGGCGTCCGGTATTCCGGCATCTGCTGTTACCGGCAGAGCCGCGACAAACGCAATCGCCGCGCTACCAAAGCCGAGCAGCCGACGCCGAGATAATTTTCTCATGGTCCAGATATAGGCCTCCGCGCGTCATCAGCAACGTGCGGCTGGTGTTACGGCGGTCGTTCGCGTCAGTATTCATATGTGAAACGCGGTAACTTTCCCAGTGCGGCTCGTGTCGCGCCATGCAGAACCAAGCCCTTGGGCGATCTGTCGAGCGCGGTCGCTGGCAGCACCACGAGGCGAGGTGCAACTCTGGGAAAGATACCGACCGCCAACACGACATACGGCACCTTGCCAGATAATGTAACGATGAGGTCGTCGACCCGACCGACGGTCTCGCCAGCGTCGTCGATGACCTCACTACCGACCACACGCGTGATGCGATACCCTTGTGCAAGCGTTTTAGGATCGACGACGACAAGAGGGGGCTTTTGCGGGAAAGCTGCGCTAGCAACCTCGACGGCAATTAAGACACCAGCGGCTGTCACTAAAATCGAGCGCTTTTGCTATCCCGGAGGGGACTTCCCGACGCGCTTTTCGCCCGTCTCATGCGACCTCGCCAGTATCGGAAAATACGCAGCCGAACTCAAGACGCGGCAATTTAAAGCGATGATTGTTTGACAGTGTACCGTGGATAGCGGTTAGCTATACGTCCGCCCGTCGACGAGACGCCCTGCGGATATTGAAAGCGATCATTTCAATGAGCCGTTCGCAGAGTGCCGCGGCCGATACTGCAGCCAGCTCCCTAGCCAGCCTGCTGATCGTCGCGGTCGGTGCATCGGCGGGCGGGCTCGACGCGTGCACGCGGCTGGTCGAGGCGGTCCCCGACGGCACCGGAATGGCTTTCGTCGTCGTCCAGCACCTCGAACCCACCCATAAGAGTATGATGGTTGACCTGCTCGGGTCGCATACCGCAATGACGGTCGTCGAGGCGGTCGATGGGATGCGGGTCGAGCGGGACCATATCTATCTCATTCCGCCAGGAACCTACCTCGCGGTAATCCGCGGTCGACTGAAGTTATCGCCACCGACGGTCCGGCACGGCGCGCGGATGCCGTTCGACTTTCTTCTCAACGCTCTCGCCGCCGACCCCAGTTCACGCTGCGCTGCTATCATTCTGTCAGGCACAGGTAGCGACGGGAGCCTGGGATTGCAGGCGATCAGGGCCTCGGGCGGCCTCATCATTGCCCAGGACCCCGGGGAGGCTGCCTATGACGGCATGCCTCAAAGCGCTATCGATACTGGCGACGTCGATCGGGTGCTCAGGGTCGCCGATATGCCAGCAGCGCTGGCGCAGTTTCAGGCGGCTATGCCGAATACCCGCAGCGCGGAACCGGCAGACAATCTCGCGGCGATCATCTCGCTGTTGCGCAGCGGCACCGCTCACGATTTCACCCAATACAAGCCGGGCACGATTGCGCGTCGTATCGATCGGCGGATGGCGATGCTGGGAATGCCATCCGGCGACAGGTCTGCGTATCTCGACGTTCTGAGCAGGGAAGCGGGCGAACTTGACCAGCTCGGCAAGGACTTGCTGATCAACGTTACCTCCTTCTTCCGAGATACCAAGGTATTCGAGACGCTCGCCAAGACCGTCGTACCGGCGCTCGTCCGCGACCAGCGCCCCGGCCAGCCATTACGCATCTGGATTGCCGGCTGTAGTAGTGGCGAAGAGGCCTACTCGATTGCGATCCTGTTCCATGAGGAGATCGCGCGCTCGAAGCGAAGTCTCAAGCTGCAGATCTTCGCATCCGACCTCGACGAGGATGCCGTCGCCACCGCGCGCGATGGCCGCTATCCGGCGGCAATCTCGTCTACCGTATCGTCTGCGCGCCTAGCCCGATTTTTCGTCAAGGGCGACGATGATTGCTACACTGTCACACCCGCTTTGCGCAGCGATGTCGTGTTCACCGTGCAGAATGTTTTGGCCGATCCGCCATTCTCCCGGCTCGACATGATTTCATGTCGCAACCTGCTGATCTATCTCGACCCGGAGGCCCAGCAAAAAGTCGTCGCGCTGTTCGCTTTCGCGCTTCGTGACAATGGCGTCCTTGTCCTCGGCAACGCCGAGACGACCGGCAGCACGGAAACGTTGTTCACCGTAACGTCGAAGAGCGACCGGATTTACGAACGCCTGCAGCGCGCCGGTCCGAGGAACGAGCCGACCGGCGCGCGGGCTGCGCCATTACCTATAATCGCCGATCGCTCGGCACTGACGCGATCGCGGCACAATATACTTGCCGACCTCTGTCGGCGACTCGTCCTCGAGGCGCACGCTCCCGCGGCTGTGCTCGTCAACCGGCGGTTTGAATGCCTCTATTCGCTCGGTCCGACCGAGCGTTACCTGCGCGTTCCTCCGGGACATCCAACACAAGACATTCTCGCCATGGCCCCCCATGGGCTGCGGGCCCGCCTGCGCGCCGCGATCGATCAGGTCGGACGAGATGTGCAGCGCCACGTCGTCACCGGCTGCCGGACGACGTACGACGGCCATCCGCTGCATTATAGCCTCGACCTTCGTTCGGTGATGTGCGGTAGTGAGGAGCTTATCCTGATCGCGTTCATTGACGTGTCCGCCGAACGCGCCTTCGACATGCCCGACAAGCCGCCACGGTTGATCGGCGCCGACCAGCTCGACAGCGAACTCGCGACGGTCCGCAGCGAACTCGAGGCGATGACGCGCAGCTTCGAAATCGCGGAGGAGGAGCGAAAAGCGACGAGCGAAGAAGCATCATCGGTCAACGAGGAGTTTCAATCGACTAACGAGGAGCTTCTGACATCGAAGGAGGAGCTCCAGTCGCTGAACGAGGAACTGACCGCACTCAACGCTCAGCTCCAAGAAACGCTCGATCGACAGCGTACGACGGCAGACGACCTCCAGAACATCTTATACAGCACCGACGTCGCGACCCTGTTTCTCGACCATGACCTCAACATCCGTTTTTTCACGCCCGCCACCAAGGCATTGTTCAATGTCATCCCTGGTGATGTCGGCAGGCCGTTGGCCGATCTGCGCTCGCTTGCCGCCGACCCGCACTTGCCCGCGGATGCACGCGCAGTGCTCAAAACCGGCGAGGCGGTCGACCGCGAAGTCGCCGACTCGACCCGGTTGTGGTGCCGAACGATCCAGCCCTACCGCGTGCAGGGCGGTGGCGTTGAAGGTGTCGTAATCACCTTCGCCGACATCACCGATCGCATCCATGTCGCTGAAGCGCTCGAAGCCGCCAAGCATCAGGCGGAGCTCGCCAACCGCGCCAAGTCGAGCTTTCTCGCCGCGGCAAGCCACGACCTGCGTCAGCCGCTGCAGACACTGAAACTGCTCGAAGGTCTTCTCGAAAAATCTGTCGAGGGCGAAAAGCCGAAGGATCTCGTTGAGCGCTTCGGTCAGACCCTCGCGACGATGGCGCAGATGCTCGACCGGCTGCTCGATATTAATCAGATCGAGGCGGGTACCGTCACCGCCAGATTCGAGCGTTTCCCAGTCATGCGCGTGCTCGACACACTGCGCGACGAGTTCGGCCTTCATGCGCAGGCGAAGGATCTCGAGTTGCGGGTGGTGCCGTGTAGCCTCGAAATCGACAGCGACCCGCGCCTGCTTGAACAGATGCTGCGCAATCTCCTCAACAATGCGCTCAAGTACACCAGCAGCGGCAAAATCCTGATTGGTTGCCGGCGCCACGCAGACCGTCTGAGCATCCAGATCTGCGATACCGGCATAGGGATTGCAGCCGACGATCTTGACACGATCTTCGAGGAATATCGTCAACTGGCGAGCGGCTTCTACAGCCGCGATCACGGCTTGGGCCTCGGCCTGTCGATTGTCCAGCGCCTCGGCAGACTGCTCGGCCATTCGGTCAAAGTGGCTTCGCAAATCGGCAGCGGTTCGACATTCTCGATCGATATTGCATGCACCTCACTAGAGGTTATCCGGCCCGCAGAACCAATCGAGCCAAGCGCGCCGCGCGGCGGGGAAACCACCATCGGAACGATCTTCGTGATCGAAGACGATGATAGTGTCCGCGAGACCAACGAGCTTGTCCTGCAGGACGCCGGCTACGCCACCGTCGCGGCCGCCGACGGTGCAGAGATCCTTCGACTTGCGCTGAAATCAGTGGTGCCCAGCCTCATCTTGACCGATTTCAATCTGCCGAACGACATGGACGGGCTTGCCGTCGCCGCGGCACTGCGTAAGCGCTTTGCTCGATCGATCCCGACGATCGTCTTGACCGGCGATATCTCGACGGCGTCATTGCGTGCAATTGCCGAGCAGGACTGCGTCCACCTGAGCAAGCCGGTCAAGCTGAAGGAGCTGCTCGCCGCCATCGCCAGCGCCTTGACGCCCGCGGCGGCGGCCATTGCACGGCCGGCGTTCGACCTGACCAACGCCCCGGTCATTTTCGTCGTCGACGACGACGATCAGATCCGCACCCTCCTGCGCGTCATGCTCGAAGACGAGGGTCTGGCGGTCGAGGACTTTGCCAGCGCCGAGGATTTCATCGCTGCCTACCGCCCAGGTCGCGAGGACTGCCTGCTGGTCGATGCCTATCTGCCCGGGATGAACGGGCTCGACCTGTTGCGAACATTGGGAAATGCCGGGCATCGCATCCCGTCGATCATGATCACCGGAAGCGGAGATGTGACGATGGCGGTGCAGGCGATGAAAGCCGGTGCACTCGACTTCATCGAGAAACCGGTCGGCACGGCCGAACTGCTTGTTGGAGTCGCGCGCGCGCTGGAACAGTCACGCGATGCCGGCAAATTGTTTGCATGGCGGAGGTCGGCGGCCGATCACGTCGGCTTGCTGACCTCCCGCCAGCATCAGATCATGGATCTGGTGCTGGCGGGTCATCCCAGCAAGAACATCGCTGCCGACCTCGAGATCAGCCAGCGCACGGTGGAAAACCATCGTGCCGCGATCATGAAGAAGACGGGGTCGAAGTCGGTGCCCGAACTCGCCCGGCTGGCGCTCTCCGCGGCGTCGGTCGGTTCTGGCGGCGTACTCATCGCGAGTTCCATGAAGGTGCCGGCGGTGCCGGCTGAGTAGATTCCGAATCGCGCGGCGGTGACCGGGTAGGTCTAACCCTCTTCCGGCAAGAGGAACGCGCAATATGGTCAGTCACGTCACCGGAATCGTACCCCCTGCAAGCCACTCCAAGGCGTATCTGGTAGGCGGCGGGATCGCATCGATGGCGGCGGCGGCATTTCTTATACGCGACGGCGACATGCCCGGGCATGCGATTACTATCTTCGAGGAGTCTGACCGGATCGGCGGCGCGCTTGACGGCGCAGGCTCGCCCGACACGGGCTATTCGCTGCGCGGCGGGCGGATGCTCGAGAGCAAATATCTGTGCACCTGGGAGTTGTTCGCGTCGATCCCGACGCTCGACAGCAGCCAGACCGTGACGCAGGAGACGTTCGCTTGGAACGAGACGCTGAAGACGTCGTCGAAATCGCGCCTCGTTCGCGACGGCCAGCGCCAGACCGCGCCGGCATTCGGGCTCAGCGAACGCCACATCCTGACGATCGAGCGGCTTGCGCTCGAACCCGAAACGATTATCGGCCACACCAGCATTGCCGATCAATTCGATCCGACGTTCTTCGAGACCGACTTCTGGTTCATGTGGTGCACGACGTTCGCGTTCCAGCCGTGGCACAGCGCAGTCGAGTTCAAGCGCTACCTCGTCCGCTTCGCTCACATGGTCGGCGGCTTCGACCGCCTGCTCGGGATCATGCGGACGGTTTATAACCAATACGACTCATTCGTTCGACCGCTGCGCAAATGGCTGCTCGACCGCGGCGTGACGTTCCAGTTCGAGACGACGGTCACGGATATCAATTTGGTCGAGCCGAACGGCATCAAGTCCGTCACTGGCATCTCGTGTCGGCATGATGGGCGCGACCAGACCATCGCTATTGAACCCGACGACTTCGTCATCGTCACGCTCGGCTCGATGACCGAGGCGTCGAGCCTCGGCAGCATGGACGCCGCGCCGCTGCTGCTCGGCAAGGATGACGGCGGTGCGTGGGCGCTGTGGGAAAAGCTCGCGCTCGGACGCCCCGAGTTCGGCCGTCCCGCGGCATTTGCCGACCACATCGGCGAGTCGAAGTGGCTGTCGTTCACGACGACCCTGTCCGACCCGACCTTCCTGCGACTGCTCGGCGATCTGACCGGCAACGTCCCGGGCGAGGGCGGGCTGATCACCTTTCCCGACTCGAACTGGCTGGCGTCGATCGTCGTGCCGTATCAGCCGCATTTTATCGGCCAGCCCGCCGATGTGGCGGTGTTCTGGGGCTATGGACTATCGGTCGACAAGCCGGGCAACTTCGTTGCGAAGCCGATGTCCGCGTGCACCGGCCGCGAGATCATGACCGAGATCCTTGGGCACCTCCGCTTCGCCGACGACGCCGAGGCGATCATCGACCATGCAATCTGCATACCGTGCATGATGCCGTTCATCACCAGCCAGTTCCTTACTCGCGAGCACGGCGACCGGCCGCAGGTAATCCCCGCCAACACGAAGAATCTCGCTTTCGTGGGTCAGTTTTGCGAACTGCCCGACGATGTCGTTTTCACGGTCGAGTATTCGATCCGCTCGGCCCAGGTCGCGGCCTACGCGCTGCTCGGCATCAAGCGTGAACCGCCCGCAGTCTACAAAGGAGCGTTCGACCCGCGCGTGCTCTACAAGGCGTTCCGCGCGCTGCACGACATCCACGGCTGACGATGCCCGCTGACGCGGGATGCGGCGTGGGTAGTTTCCGATGCTTTGCCGGCACGGCCAAGTGTCCGAAAATCACCCCGCTCGAGATAAGGAAATGATCGCCATGCACGATGCAAACAATTGGGTCTTCGGCTGGGGCTGGGTCCTGTGGCTCGCGTTCATCTTCCTGCTGTTCTCTGGCGCCGGCAACTGGGGCTACACCTATCGCGCCCATCGAAAATACGATCGCTGGACGCCGCGTACCGCTCGCGAAATTCTCGACGAACGCTATGCGCGGGGCGAACTAACGCGCGAACAATTCGGTCAGCTAAAGGCCGATATTGCGGCATAGGCCCAGCGGCCGGGATCACGTAGCGGACAGGTACCGGCTCAGGGGGTTCGAGCCGCATCGGCTCGAAGGGCCTCGTAGCCGGCAACAACGTCGAACAATTCCTCGTCGATGCCAGCCTGGCGCAGGCGGTGATATTCGCCGCCGAGCGTGTCGCGCAAGTCGTCGATGTTCTTTTCGGCGCGCTGCATCGCGGCCAGGCGACTAGTGTTCTCACTTGCCAGCGATTCAGCGCAGGCACGGAACAGCGAGACGAATAGATATTCCCGGATGAAGGCGGCGAGGGTCCCAGCGTTGGTGGCCAGCACCTCAGGTAGCCCCGAGGTTGGCCATGCCACTGCGGCCGTGCGCGAGCGCCATGCGTTGTCTAGAGGCAGAAGCTGGATGCTGACCGGGCGAAAGGTCGCCGACGGCGCGATCTGGTTATAGACGAGGTGGAGCTCGATGAGCCGGTCCGCGTCCAGAAGCGCTTGGTCGGCGATGAGTAATTGGCCGACAAAGGTCGTGATCGCATCTACCGACGCCGGAACGTCGAACGAATGCTCGATCACCCGGCCGGTATCGCTCATCAATTCGTGCACGCGCTGGCCGACGGTCCAGATCGCGACGGCGCCGGACTGGCCGGCGGCCAAGGCCGTGGCGCGATCGGTGACGATATCGTTGAAACGGCCGACCAGCCCCTAGTCGGAACCGAAGACGACGATCCTGACCGCACGCTGCCGTTGGTCCGGGGTGGGCGCTACGACGCTCCGCGCGCGAATGCAGACGCCGAGACCCAGCGATACCGTTCGCTGATATTCGGCCAGCGCCGTGACCGAACGTTCGAACTGTTCGATGCTCGCGGCCGCCTGCGCCTTCATGGCGCGCACCACCGATTGCAGGTCGCCCGCGCTGGCGATCTTGCGCCGCAAACCGGCGATCGTCGCGCTCATTGTGCAGGCGCCGGGTTTGCGGCCGGGTCTGCCTCGCCTGCCGGCTTTGCCGCGCCCGCTGGCGGCACGAACTCAGCGAGCGCGGTCTGCAGCATTGCCATGACCGCGGCCCGGTCCGCATCGGCGAGTTTGCCGGTTCCGGAAAGCCGGTCGAGCAGCCCGGTTGGCAAGGCGTCAACCGCCGCGCCGATTGCCGCCTGCGCCTCGTCCATGCGAGGCAGTGGCACCGGATCGAACAGTCTGGCCCCAAGCGCCAGAAGGATAGCGATCTGCTGCTGGACGGCGAGCGGTGCCATCTCGTTTTGCTTCAGGGCCGCGCGGATACGGCGGCCGTGGGCCAGCGTCTTCGCCGTTGCGGCGTCTAGGCGCGCACCGAATCGCGCGAATGTCTCCAGTTCCTCGAACTGGGCGTAGGCGAGCTTGATGTCGCTGGCGACGCCGCGCAGGATGGCGTGCTGCGCATTGCCGCCGACGCGTGAAACGGACTTGCCAACATCGACCGCCGGCAGCACGCCAAGCTCGAACAGCGACGGCGATAGATAGATCTGGCCATCGGTAATCGAGATCAGGTTGGTCGGGATATAGGCGGCAATATCCTCAGCTTCGGTCTCGATGATCGGCAAAGCGGTCAGCGAGCCGGCGCCGAGCGCCTTGTTCAGATGCGTCGACCGCTCGAGCATCCGCGAATGGATGTAGAAGATATCGCCCGGGAATGCCTCGCGGCCTGGCGGGCGGCGCAGCAGCAGCGAAATTTCGCGGTAGGCGCGGGCGTGCTGGGTCAGGTCGTCATAGACGATCAGCACGTCGCGGCCCTTCGCCATGAACGCTTCGGCGATGCTGGTCGCGGCATAGGGCGCGATATAGAGCAGGCCCGGCGGCTGGTTGCCCTCGGCGACGACGACGACGGTGTAGGCCATCGCATCGTGTTCCCGCAGCGAGGCGATGACCTGCGCGACCGCTGACGCCCGCTGGCCGATGGCGCAATAGATGCAGACGACATCCTTGCCGCGCTGGTTTAGGATCGTGTCGAGCGCGATCGCGGTCTTGCCCGTCCGCCGATCGCCGAGGATGAGTTCGCGCTGGCCGCGGCCGATCGGCACCATCGCGTCGATCACCTTGAGCCCGGTCTGCAGCGGCACCGTGACCGCCGCGCGGTCCATGATCGCGGTGGCCGGCCGCTCGATCGGCAAGCGGTCGTGCGCCGCGATCGCGCCGTTGCCGTCGAGCGGCCGGCCAAGCGGATCGAGCACCCGACCGAGAAGCGCATCGCCGACGATGACATCCATGACCCGCCCGGTGCGCAGCACCTCGTCCCCAGCCCGCAAATGGTCGTGATTGCCGAGCAGCACGACGCCGATCTCGTCGGCGTCGATATTGAAGGCGATGCCGAAGATGCCGCCGGGGAAGCGCAGCAGCTCCTCCGACCCGGTGCCCGGCAGGCCCGATACCTTGGCGATGCCGACCGAGACATCGGTGATCGCGCCGATCTCCTGCGGCACCAGCGCGACGGCGAACGCGGCCTGCCCCGCCTCGATCGCCGCGAAAGCGTCGTCGAACGCGCGATGCAGCGGCTCGGCGCGCTTCACTTCGCCGACTTCGCTGGCTTCGTCGCGGGCGTCGCTTCGAGCTGGGTATCGATGCCGGCCTGCATCGCCTGCAGATAGTCGGCGATACTCCAGCTCAGCTTCTGCCCCGAAACGACGAGTTCGAAACCGCCCAGCAACGCCGGTGAAGTCTCGAAATCGATGGCGACGTCGCTGCCGAGCAGGTGCCCGACCGCCGTGCCGATGGCGGTACGCTGGTCCGCGGGGAGATCAAAGGCGGTACGCACCATGGCCTTAGCGGCATGCGACGAGGCCAGCGCCACCTTCATCTGCGTCACGGCGGTGGCCTCCATCGACTCCAGCCGGCGGAGGAACAGCTTGCCGATGCTGGCCTCGAGGCTCGCATCGGCAAGATCGGCCAGCATCTTCCGGGTGATCGCGAAGACACCGTCGCTGGTGCGGCGGCGGATCGACGCGACGAGTTCGACATCCTCCGCTTTCAGTGCATCGCGGCGTCGCGCGGCCGCAGCGTCCGCGGCCGCGCGCGCCGCTTCGACGAGCTTCTTGCCCTCGGCATCCGCCGCCGCCTGCGCCTTCGTGAGCAGGTCGGCGCGATCGGCGTCGAAGTCGGCGTTCTTCTTCCCGAACGCGAGCTTTTCCGTATGCGCTTCGGCCTTCTGCCGCTTGGCATCGGCAAGCTGCCCGTCGATGCGCTTCTCGCGGGCGTCGATGGCATCGAGAACGGGGCGGTAGAGGAACTGCTTCAGCAATCCCATCAGGATGAGGAAATTGAGCGCCTGCGCGCCAACCGTGAACCAGTCGATCAGCATCTATTTGCCGGCGTGCGCGGCGACCGCCGTGACGGCCGCGTTCCAGAACGGGTTGGCGAAGATCAGGATCATCGAGACGACGAAGCAATAGATCGCCGTCGACTCGATCATCGCCAAGCCGACGAACAGAGTTCGGGTGATGGTGGCCGACGCATCGGGCTGCTGCGCCAGCGAAGTCATCGCGGCGGCGACCGCCCGGCCCTCGGCAAAGGCGGGTCCCATCGTGCCGAAGCCGGTGGTGAGACCGGCCATGACGATCGAGACCACGGCGATGATGACGCTGGCGTCCATGGGTGTTCCTTGTATCGGGAGATCAGGCGGGCACTGGCGGGGTGCGGGGTGCGGGGCGCGGCTGGCGCGCGGCGGCGGCGATGTAGACGGTGGCCAGAATGGCGAAGATGTAGGCTTGGACCATGCCGATCAGCAGGCCGAGCGCGGTCATCACGACCGGAAAGAGCAATGGCGTGATGCTAACCAGGATGCCAACGATCATCGCGCCGCTCATCATGTTGCCGAACAGGCGCACCGCGAGCGCCAGTGTCCGCGACGCCTCGCTGATGATGTTGAACGGCAGCATGATCACCGTCGGCTGGACATAGGAGGCGAGGTAGCCGCCGACGCCGCGCGCTGCGATGCCGAACACCGGCACCGCGACGAACACGCAAAGCGCCAGCGCGACCGTGGTCGACAGTGATCCGGTCGGTGGTTCGAACCCCGGGATGATGCTCGACAGGCTGGAGGCGCCGATGAACAGGAACAGCGTGCCGACGAAGGGAACATAGCGGCGCGGGTTGTCGAGGCCGATCTCGCCGATCTGGCCTTCGATCGCGGTCACGACGATCTCGAGCAGGTTCTGCCAGCGCGAGCGGCGGCTGCCGGTCGCCAGCCGCCGCGTGGCAAGCGCCGAGCCCGCCACCAGCACGACCATCAGCACCCAGGTGAACACGATCGTCGCATTCAGGCTGACGACACCGCGGTGCCAGAAGACCAGTTGATCGGGGCTAAGGCGCATGGTGGCCCATTCCGGGTGCCAACGTTCCCGCGACCGGCACCGGCAGCAACCGCGCGATAACAAGGCGCGCCGCGACGAACCCCGCCAAGACGACGAGCCAGCGCTGCCATTGGTCACCGGCGGCGACGAGGAAGCCCGCGAGCACGAGGGCGATCCGGACAATGAAGCTGGCGATCAGCCACGCTGCAGGAAGGCGCGCCGCCAGCACATGGCGGACCGTCCACCACAGGCCACCGAAGAACAGCGCTCCGAGCGCGACGCCGGCGGCCAGCGCCGGGGCGAGCGCGATGACGTCAGACGGAGTCGTCATCGTCAGCCTCCAGCTTGGCCTGTTGGGCCGCGACCCAGTGCCAGGCATTCCACGCGCCGATCGCCAGGCCTGCGACAAGCAACGCCAGCGTCCACGAGCGGCCACACGGATGGTGATGATCGAGCCAGCTGCCGAGCGCTGCCCCGAGCAGGGTCGGAATTGCCACCGACCAGCCGACGAGGCCCATCATGCCGAGGCCGAACCACACGCCGTGCCCGGCATTGCGCCGCGCCCGCGCACGGCGAACCGCCTGCGCGCCGACCGAAGCGGCAAACCCCGGGGCCCCGCGTGATCTTTTCGGCTCAGGCATTTTCGAGCGCCGCGAAACGCTTGATGAAGCCGCTCTCGAGCTGTGCCGAGACGCGGCGCTGGGCCTGCTGGAGATCACTCAGCGTCAGGAACTCGGCGGCGATGTTGTGCTGCAGCTGTTCAATGTCGCTCCCGGCGATGGCGCGGCGCACCGAAACGAGGACGTCGTCGCCGGCCTTCACCAGCACGCCCTCGTCGAGCGCCAACGTCACCTCGTCGACACCCTCGGCTTGGTAGACGAACAACCCCGGTACGATCGCCGCGACGCAGTCCGCGCGGCGCGACAACAGCCCGAAACTGCCGCCCGGCGTCATGAAGACGATCCTTGCGATCCTCGCTTCGTCGGCAAAGACCCGGTCCGGGAGAAGGATCTTAAGCTGCAAGGGGCTGGGCCTCGGATTGCGGCGCGTCGGTGTCGGCCTTTGCCTTGGCCTCGTCGACCGCGCCGATCATGTAGAGCGCGGCTTCGGGCACGTCCTCGAACTCGTCGGCAAGGATGCGTTCGCAGCCATCGAGAGCATCGGCGCGCGATACCTGCTTTCCCGCCTTGCCGGTGAATTGCTCGGTGGTGTAGAACGGCTGGGTCAGGAAGCGCTCCAGCCGGCGCGCCCGGCCGACGGTCTTGCGGTCATCCGGCGACAATTGCTCGAGGCCAAGCATGGCGATGATGTCCTGCAAGCCGGCATATTGCGCGAGGGTCTTCCGGATTTCCTGCGCCAGCCGGTAGTGGCGCTCGCCAACTACCGCCGGCGTCGCCATCTTGGAATTGGACTGCAACGGATCAATCGCCGGATACAGGCCCTCGGCGGCGCGCTTGCGCGAAAGGACGAGCGAGGCCGACAGATGCGAGAAGGTGTGGACCGCAGCCGGATCGGTAAAGTCGTCGGCTGGCACATAGACCGCCTGGATCGAGGTAATCGCGCCCCGGTCGGTGCTGGAGATACGCTCCTCGACCTCGGAAAGCTCGGTACCCATGGTCGGCTGATAGCCGAGCCGCGACGGCATCCGCCCCATCAGGCCCGAAACTTCCGCGCCCGCCTGGATAAAGCGGAAAATATTGTCGATCAGCAGCAGCACGTCGCGGTGCTGGTCGTCGCGAAAATACTCGGCCATCGTCAGTGCCGCATATCCGATGCGGAAGCGCGCGCCGGGCGGCTCGTTCATCTGGCCGAACAGCATGACCATGCCGGGCAGCACGCCCGCCTTGTCCATCGCATGGTAGAGTTCCTCGCCCTCGCGGCAGCGCTCCCCGATCCCGCAGAAGATGCTGACGCCGTTGTCGTGGCCGATCATGTTGTGGATGATCTCGGTCAGCAGCACCGTCTTGCCGACACCCGCACCGCCGAACAGCCCCGCCTTGCCACCGCGTTCGAGAGGCGCCAGCACGTCGATCGCCTTGATGCCGGTTTCGAAGATTTCCGACTTCGTCGACCGTTGGACGAGGGGCGGCGGGGCGCGATGTATCGATCGCCAGTCGACGCCCGCCAGCGCGGGCTTGCGGTCGATGGCGTTGCCGAACACGTCGAACATTCGCGACAGCACCGCCATGCCGACGGGCGCCTTGAGCGGGCCGCCGGTGTCGGTGACCGGCATGCCGCGGGCAAGGCCCTGCGTGGGTGCCAGGGCGATGCCGCGGACATGGTGTTCGTCCGGGTGCGACAGCACTTCGAGCGCTATGTCCAGATCGGCGCCAGCGCGCAGCAGCGAATAGATCGGCGGCAGGCGGCCCGGAAAGCGGACGTCGACGACGCTGCCGCGAATCGCCGTGACGATGCCCTCGCCGCGCGACGGTGACGGTTGCTGAGCCGGGGGGGCGACCGCCGCTGTCATCGCGAAAGCGCATCGCGCGTCGGTCTCGTGTAGGGCTGAGAGGCGAACGGCATCAGGACGATGTATTGCGCCCGTCGATGAACGAGCAGCCTCGGAAACTACGCATGGATCGGGGTCGATGGCCGGCGTCGGGGCGTTGTCCGCCCCGACGCGGCGCGATGCGACGACTGCCCCGTAGGTAGTTTCCGGCCCTCAGAGCCGGCGGTCGCGGCGGCTAATACAGCGACTTGTATTGGTGCTGCAGGGACGAACCGATGATCCTCCATGCCTCGAAGATCGAAGGCTTCGCACTGGAAGCGAGCGATGGCCCCATCGGCTCCGTCGTCGATTTGCTGTTCGACGACGTAACGTGGCGGATTCGTTGGCTGGTGATCGATACCGGCGGCTGGCTGGGCGATCGCAAGATATTGCTTCCGCCGTCGGCGCTGGGTCATGTCAACCATATTGGCCACCAATATTCGGTGCTGCTGACAAAGCAGCAGATCAAGGACAGCCCGTCGGTCAATACCGACGAGCCGGTATCCAGACAGATGGAGACCGGACTCTATGATTATCTCGGTTGGGCGCCTTATTGGTCGACCGGCTTCTACATGGGCGGCTACGGCTATACCGGCGGCATGATGGAGCCGCCAGGGCCCGGTTTCGCAGAGGCGCAGGCCAAGACGGATCACGCGGCCACGGGCGACGCACATCTGCGTAGCGTTCGTGAAGTCACCGGTTACCTGCTGGAGGCCACCAACGGCGAGATTGGCCATGTCGCCGATTTTCTGGTGGAGGACGCCGACTGGAGCATCCACTATCTCGTCGCCGACACACGCAACTGGTGGCCCGGCAAGCATGTTCTGGTTTCGCCACGGTCGATCACATCGATCGACTGGTCGCCGCGGCTGGTCCACGTCGATATCAGCCGCGAGACGCTGAAGGGTAGCCCGGCCTACGATGGCTCGCAGGCTGTGGATCGCGCTTATGAATATGCCTTCCACGGCTATTATGACGGCAAGCGCGTCGTCGAACCGGCCTGACACCATGCTGGCAACCGCGCTCGAGCCGCATCCCCCTGCGGCGGGACCCGAACCCCGCGACGACATCGACGCGCTCTGCATCGACACGATCAGGACACTGTCGATGGACGCCGTTCAAAAGGCTGATTCGGGTCATCCTGGTACCCCGATGGCGCTGGCACCGGTCATCCATACGCTATGGCAGGACGTCCTGCGCTATGATCCGGCCGACAGCCACTGGCCGAACCGTGACCGTTTCGTTCTGTCAAACGGCCACGCCTCGATCATGCTATACTCGATCCTGTTTCTCTGTGGCGTCCACAGTCCGCAGCAGGATGCGCTGACTCTCGACGACATCATGGCGTTCCGCAGCCTTGGCAGCCGGTGCCCCGGCCATCCCGAGCACGGACTGACGCCGGGTGTGGAAACCACCACCGGGCCGCTCGGTCAAGGCTGCGGCAACAGCGTCGGTATGGCGATCGCCGGACGTTGGCTCGGCGCACGCTTCAATCGCCCCGGCTTCGTGATGTTCGATCACGACGTCTTCGCATTTTGCGGCGACGGCGACCTGATGGAGGGGGTGAGCAGCGAGGCTGCTGCGCTTGCCGGCCACCTGATGCTCGGCAACCTCTGCTGGATCTACGACCGCAACCGCGTCACGATCGAAGGCCATACCGACCTTGCCTTCACCGAGGACGTCTCGGCGCGGTTCCTCGCCTATGGCTGGAACGTCGAGCAGGTCGGCGACGCCAATGATACCGCGCGCCTGGCCGCTGCCTTCGCCGGCTTCCGCGCCCGCTCCGACGTGCCGACGTTGATCATCGTCGACAGCCACATCGGCTACGGTGCGCCGCACAAGCAGGATACGAGCGCTGCGCACGGCGACCCGCTCGGGCCCGAGGAGATCCGGCTCGCCAAGCGGCGTTATGGTTGGCCGGAAGAAGTCGCCTTCCGCGTGCCGGGGGGAGTCGAGGCGCACTACAGCGCGGGCATCGGCGCGCGGGGCGGCACCCTCCACGCAGCGTGGCGCGATTTGCGTGAAGCCTATGGGGTCGCTCATCCGAAAGACGCGGCAGTGCTCGACCAAATCCTTGCAGGTCGTCCTCCCGCTCGCGTGACCGACAACCTCCCGGTCTTCCCGGCGGATGGAAAGGGGCTCGCCACGCGGGAAGCGTCTGCAACTATCCTCGACGCGGTAGCGCAGCGCTATCCAGCGCTGCTTGGCGGTGCCGCCGACCTCGCGCCGTCGACCAAGACCCGGCTGAACTTTGTCGGGGCCGGCGATCTGGAAGCGCCGAACCCGGGTGGGCGCAACCTTCATTTCGGCATCCGCGAGCATGCGATGGGTGCCATCGTCAATGGCCTCGCCCTCTCGGGTTTGCGCTCCTACGGCGCGACCTATCTGGTCTTTTCAGACTATATGAAGCCGGCCATCCGACTCGCTGCGCTGATGGCGCTACCGGTCATCCACGTCCTGACGCACGATTCGATCGGCGTCGGGCAGGACGGCCCGACGCACCAGCCGGTCGAACAGCTCGCGGCGCTGCGCAGCATGCCCGGCCTGCTGACCTTCCGCCCCGCCGACGCCAACGAGGTCGTCGCGTGCTGGCAGGTCATCGTCCAACTGCGTCAGCCTGCCTGCCTGGTGCTCACCCGCCAGGCGGTGCCGACGCTTGATCGCAGTCGCTACTCTGCGGCGGCGGGTGTCGCGCGCGGGGCTTACGTGCTGGCCGGCGACGCTGACGCCACCCCGGCGCTGATCCTGATCTCGACCGGCAGCGAGGTTGCGCTGTGCATCGCGGCGTTCGAAACGCTGAGCGCCGAAGGCATTGCGGTGCGGGTCGTCAGCATGCCGTGCTGGGCGCTGTTCGAGGCGCAGGACCGATACTATAGGGACGCCGTCCTACCACCGGGTGTCACCGCGCGAGTCGCGGTCGAGGCAGCTTCGCCTCTGGGCTGGGACCGCTACGCCGGTCCGGCCGGCACGGTCATCGCCATGCGCAGTTTCGGCGCATCGGCCCCAATCGGCGACCTGATGGAGAAGTTCGGGTTTACGGCGGCGGATGTGCTGTCGGCGGCCCGCGCACAGCTGGCCACCGGATGACACCGACAGATCGGTCGAATCCCGCACCGCGCGCCGTCGTCGGCGACCCCTGTACAATCGTCATCTTCGGGGCCGGCGGCGACATGACCAAGCGCCTCATGATTCCGGCGCTCTACAATCTTGCGCGGACAGGGGTGTTGCCAGAGGATTTCGCCATCATCGGCGTCGACCTCGCGCCGAACACGGCGAGCGGCTGGAAAGGCAGCTTGCACGCCATGCTGTCCACCTTCGTTGGCGACGAGCACGCCGAGTTCCGGATCGACGAGATCGACGAGGCGGTATGGCAGCGCCTTGCCGAAAGAATGACGTACCTCCAGGGCGATATCACCAAACCCGAACTCTACGCCGACATCGCCAAGGCGCTCGACACCCTCGGGGAGCAGTTCTCGACCCAGGACAACGCGATCTTTTACCTCGCAGTCGCCGGCAGCTACTTCGCCACCGTCGTTGCGCAGCTCGCGGCCGCCAATCTGACCGCGGATGCCGGCACCGGCCATTGGCGGCGCGTTGTCGTCGAGAAGCCGTTCGGCCACAGCCTGGCGTCTGCGCAGGCGCTCAACCGCGACATTCTCTGCAGCCTGCGCGAGGACCAGATTTTCCGTATCGACCATTTCCTCGGCAAGGACACGGTGCAGAGCATCATGGCGCTGCGCTTCGCCAACGGGCTGTTCGAGCCGATCTGGAACCGCGACCGCATCGACCATGTCCAGATTACCGTCGCCGAGACGGTGGGCGTCGAGACTCGCGGCAGGTTCTACGAGGCCACTGGCGCGCTGCGGGACATGGTGCCGAACCACGTCTTCACGCTGCTGGCGATGGTCACGATGGAGCCCCCAACCGGGTTTGACGCGGCTTCGATCCGTTCGCGCAAGGCCGATGTCTTCGCGGCGATGGCGACGGCCCGGCCGGATCAGTCGGTACGGGGTCAATACGCCGCCGGCACAGTGCGCGGGCGTCCTGTCGCCGCCTATCGCCAGGACGCCGACGTCGCCGCCGGCTCGACTGTCGAAACCTATCTCGCGATGGAGCTGGCGATCGACAACTGGCGCTGGGCCGGGGTGCCATTCTACTTCCGCACCGGCAAGCATCTGGCGGCGCGCAGCACGGAAATCGCCATCCGCTTCAAGCAGGCGCCATTCGCCGCGTTCCGCGATACGCCAGTCGGTAGCCTGCGGCCGAACTGGCTGGTGCTGAGCATCGCTCCTGACGAGGGCATTTCGCTGCAGTTCGAGGTCAAGCGCCCCGGTCCGGTCGTCGACCTCGCGGCGGTGCGGATGGACTTCCATTATGCCGACTGGTTCCCGAAGGAGCCGAACGTCGGCTACGAAACGCTGATCCGCGACGTGATGATTGGCGATCAAACGCTGTTCATGCGCGCCGACATGGTCGAGCAGGGCTGGCGCATCGTCGAGCCGGTGCTCGATGCCTGGGCTGCCGATCCCGGCGGCCCGGCGCGGTACGAATCGGGCAGCGACGGGCCGGCGGCAGCCGACGCTTTGCTGGCGCGCGACGGACGCGAATGGCGCGCGATCGGCACTTCGAAATGAGGCGCACACCGTCTTCCGACGTCGTCGGCCTCTCACCGCCGCTAATCGTCGCCGCCTCGATCCTCGCGGCCGATTTCGGACACCTTGCCGATGAAGTGCGCGCGGTCGATGCTGCCGGCGCCGACTGGATTCATGTCGACGTGATGGACGGCCGCTTCGTGCCCTCGATCACGATTGGGCCGCAGGTCGTCGCCGCCGTCCGCGCGTGCACGGCAAAGCCGCTCAACGTCCATCTGATGATTGTCGAGCCCGACCGGCAGATCGCCGCCTTTGCAGCAGCGGGCGCCGACCACATCCTCGTCCATGCCGAAGCGACCGCGACGGTTCATCTCCACCGCGTTCTCGGCGAAATCCGGGCGCTCGGTTGCAAGGCCGGCGTCGTGCTCGATCCCGGCACCCCGGTCGCGATGATCGAATATGTCCTTCGGCTCTGTGACATCGTGATGGTGATGACGGTCAACCCCGGGGCCAGTGGCCAGTCCTTCCTGCCCGACATGCTGCCCAAGATCCGTCACCTGCGCGCGCTGTGCGACGCCCATGGGTTCTCCCCGGTCATCGAGGTCGATGGCGGCCTCGACGGCGATACAACCGGCCTTGCCGTCACCGCCGGCGCCAATGCCATCGCCGCGGGCAGCGCCATCTTCCAATCGCCCAACTATGCCGCAGCGATTGCCGACCTGCGGCGATCGCCACGCTCGGCAACGCCCGGCCCCGCGCGTGGCCTGCTGCAGGCAATGCCGCTCACGTCGTGAGCACGGACGACATCATCCTGACGCTGAACGGCGGATCGTCGAGCATAAAGTTCGCGCTGTTCCCAGCGCAAGGTTCGCTGGTTCGTTTCCTTTCGGGTGCCGTCGACGGGATCGGCTCGGCAAATCCGCTCCTGCATATGAAGACGACCGGCAGCGCCGCGACCGCGATGAAGGCGGCGGCGGCAGACCACCGGGCGGCAGGTGACTTGGTGCTCGCTACGGCTGAACGGGAGGTCGCTGGCCAGCGAGTGCTCGCCGTCGGACACCGCATCGTCCACGGCGGTCCCGACTTCGTCCGCCCGCAGAGGGTCGGCACGACCGAGATTGATGCCTTGCGTCGCCTCGTCCCGCTCGACCCCGAGCATCTGCCAATCGAGCTCGCTTTGGTCATGGCAGCGATGCGCTGCTTTCCATCCGCTATCCAGGTCGCCTGCTTCGATACCGCCTTTCACCACGCCATGCCGCGCGTCGCAAAGCTGCTGCCGATGCCGCTTCGCTACGCAGCCAAGGGCGTTATCCGCTACGGATTCCACGGCCAGTCCTACGCCTATGTGATGGGCGAAATCGAACGCCTCTGCGGCGTGGCCGCAGCGCACGGACGGATCGTCATTGCGCATCTCGGCAGTGGTGCCAGCCTGGCAGCCGTGCATGGTGGTTGGCCGATCGACACTAGCATGGGCTTCACCCCGGCATCGGGCGTGCCGATGGGTACGCGCTGCGGCGATATCGATCCGGGCCTCGCGCCCTATCTGGCGCGCACCGAGGCGATGGACATCGCCACATTCGACCAGATGGCCAATTTCGAGTCCGGCCTGCTCGGCCTGTCGGAGACCAGCGCCGACATGCGCGACCTGCTCGCCTGCGAAGCGAGCGATCCGCGCGCCGCCGATGCCGTCGCCCTGTTCTGCTATGCGGTCAAGCAGCGCATTGGCGCCTTCGCCGCAAGCCTTGGCGGTATCGATATGCTGGTATTCACCGGCGGAGTCGGGGCGAACGCACCGGTCATCCGCGCTAGGATATGCAACGGGCTGGGCTTTCTTGGCGTTGTCGTCGATCCCGACCGCAACGATGCAGGCGCCGCCATCGCCTCGCCCGACGCCGGCCAAGTCATGATCCGCGTCATGCCGACCGACGAGGAGGTCATGATCGCAGGTTCGACCCGTGATCTGGCTGTTGCCGGGCATACCCGCTGATGCGGCGTGAGTAGTTTCCGATGCTCCCCGCCGAGGAGCGACCCAGGCTAGCTAACGCCGCGACTTACGCTCGGCCCCGAATGCGGGGCTGGCGTCGCTGGAGAAACGCGGTGCAGATCGGAATCGTCGGCCTCGGTCGAATGGGGCTCAACATCGCAATCCGGCTGTCTGCCGCCGGCCACGAGTGCGTCGTTTTCGACCATGATCCCGCAGCGGTTGCGGCTGCCGTTGCCGGCGGCGCCAAGGGTGCGGCGGACCCCGCCGCGATGGTTACGAAGCTGGAGTCCCCGCGGATCGTTTGGCTGATGGTGCCTGCTGCCGCTGTGGACGGTGCAATCGACGGGCTGGTGCCGCTGCTGGCGGCGGGCGACATCGTCGTCGACGGCGGCAACAGCAACTACCACGACGACCTGCGACGGGCGCACGCCGTGGAGACCTTAGGCCTCCATTACGTCGATGTCGGCGTCAGTGGCGGCGTTTGGGGCCGGGCGCGCGGCTTCTGCCACATGATCGGGGGCGAGGACGCGATCGTCCGCCATCTGGATCCGATCTTCCGCTCGCTAGCACCGGGCGTCGCTGCGGCGGCGCGGACGCCGGGCGCGGTCGGCGAGCCCGGCAATGCCGAGCTTGGCTACCTCCACTGCGGCCCGACTGGCGCCGGCCATTTCGTGAAGATGGTCCACAATGGAATCGAATACGGCATGATGGCGGCGCTTGCGGAAGGGCTGAATGTCCTGCGCCATGCCAATGCCGGCGCGGCGAATCACGCAGCCGATGCCGAAACTGCGCCGCTGCGCCACCCTGAGCTCTATCGCTACGACTTCGACATCGCCGCCATCGCCGAGATGTGGCGGCGTGGCAGCGTCGTATCGTCGTGGCTGCTCGACCTTGCAGCGGCGGCACTCCTGAAGAGCCCCGGGCTCGATGGTTTTGCAGGAAGGGTATCCGACTCCGGTGAGGGACGCTGGACGTTGCAGGCGGCGATCGATGAGGGCGTTCCCGCGCCGGTGCTTGCCACGGCTCTGTTCGGCCGGTTCGAATCGCGCGGTGAATCCGACTATGCCGATCGCGTGCTCTCGGCGCTCCGCTTCGGCTTCGGCGGCCATCTTGAAAAGCCGGCGGCCGCGCCGGCCCAGCATTGAAGGCCCAGGCCATGCTCGCCACCGCCGCCCTCAGTTCGCTCGGCCAGAGCGTATGGCTCGACAACATCACCCGCGACCTGCTCGATCGCGGCATGCTGCAGACGTATATCGACACGCTGTCCGTCACCGGACTGACCTCGAACCCTACGATTTTCGACAAGGCGATCGCCGGCAGCACTGCTTATGACGCGGAAATCCGGCAGCGCCATGCGACGGGCGAAAGCGACGAGGACCTGTTCTTCCATCTCGCGATTGCCGACCTGCAACGCGCCGCCGACCTGTTCGCGCCCGTCCACACCGCCCGTTGCGGCGTCGACGGCTTTGTTTCGCTCGAAGTGTCGCCCCGGCTCGCGCACGACACCGACGCCACCATCGCGCAGGCCAAGGCGCTTCACGCCCGCGGGGCGCGTGCCAACCTGTTCATGAAAGTTCCCGGCACCGCGGAAGGCGCACCTGCCATTTCTGAATGCCTGTTCGCCGGCGTGCCGGTCAACGTCACGCTGCTGTTCTCGGTCGAGCAGTACCAGGCGGCGGCCGACGCTTGGCTGACCGGGCTCGAACGACGCGTCGACGCGGGGCTGGCGCCGGATATCGCCTCGGTCGCGTCGCTGTTCGTCAGCCGCTGGGACGTGGCTGTCGCCGACCGGGTCCCCCCGTCGCTGCGTAATACGCTGGGGATCGCGGTCGCCGGACAAGTCTATCGCGCCTATCGCGAAATGATGGCGTCCGACCGTTTCCAGCGGCTGCAGAATCTTGGCGCGCGGCCGCAGCGGTTGTTGTTCGCCAGCACCGGCACCAAGGACCCCAAAGCATCGGACACTCTCTATGTCGACGCGCTAGCGGCGCCCAACACGATCAACACCATGCCCGAGAAGACGTTGCGCGCTTACGGCAAGGAAGGTCGGCAGCCGCTTGCGATGGTCCATGAAGCGGGCGCTGCCGATGCCATTGTCGCGCGACATGCCGCCGCCGGGATCGATATCGACGCGCTCGGCACGCAGCTACAGGACGAAGGCGCGGGTTCGTTTGTCGCGTCGTGGGCGAGCCTGCTCGCGGCGATCGCCGCCAAGCGGGCAGCGGCATGACTCCGAGCCCCGCCTGGGCAGCGCTTACCGCGCATCATGTCCGCGTCGCGGATGTGCACCTGCGGGACCTGTTCGCGGAAGACGAGGGGCGGGCGGCTAGCTTCTCGGCGAAGGGCGCCGGCTTGTTTCTCGACTATTCGAAAAACCGCATCACCGATGAAACGCTGGTGCTGCTGCTTGCGCTCGCCGCCGAGCGCGACGTCACCGGCCGCCGCGATGCGATGTTCGCCGGCGAACACATTAACACCAGCGAGAATCGCGCGGTTCTTCACGTCGCATTGCGGGCGCGGCCCGGCGAGCGAATTACGACCGGCGGTGTCGATGTGGTGCCCGAGGTCCACCGCGTCCTGGCGGCAATGGCGGGATTTGCCGAAGGCGTGCGCAGCGGCGCGCTGACAGGCCACCGCGGCCAGCGCTTCAGGACGGTCGTCAACATCGGTATCGGCGGCTCTTATCTGGGTCCCGAGATGGCCTGTCTCGCCTTGCGCGAATTCCGCCATCCCGGCCTCGACTTCCGCTTTGTCGCCAATGTCGACGGGGCGGCATTTACGGCCGCTACTGCAGACCTCGACGCCGCCACGACCCTGTTCATCGTCGCCTCCAAGACCTTCACGACACTCGAGACCATGGCCAACGCCGGCGCGGCCCGCGCGTGGCTGGTCGAGCGGCTGGGCAGCGAGGCTGCCGTAGCCAGCCACTTCGCTGCGGTTTCGACCAATATTGAAGGCGCCGTCGCGTTCGGCATCGACCGAGCACGCATATTCGGCTTCTGGGACTGGGTTGGCGGCCGCTATTCGATCGACAGCGCCGTCGGGCTGTCGACGATGATCGCCATCGGTGCCCAAAGTTTCCAAGCGATGCTCGGCGGCTTTCATGCCATGGACGAGCATTTCCGCAACGCACCACCCGCCGCCAATTTGCCGATGCTGCTGGGGCTAATCTCAATCTGGTACGACGATTTCTTCGGTGCCCAGACGCTCGCCGTGATCCCCTATGCCGCTGATCTGGCGCGGTTTCCCGCCTATCTCCAGCAGCTCCAGATGGAGAGCAACGGCAAGCATGTCGACCTCTCCGGACACCCGGTCGGTTGTGACACTGCGCCGATTATCTGGGGCGAGCCGGGCACCGACGGCCAGCACAGCTTTTTCCAGCTGCTCCACCAGGGGACGCGCCTGGTGCCGTGCGACCTGATCGGCTTCTGCCATCCAACCAGCCCGCTCGCAGGTCAGCACGACCTGCTGATGGCCAGTCTGTTCGCCCAAGCTGAGGCACTCGCGTTCGGCCGGACGGCCGCGACCCTGTCGGCTGCGGGTTCGCCCGCCGCCCAGACGCCGTTCCGCGTTACAGAGGGCAACCGACCGACCAACGTCATCCTCGCCGATCGGCTCGACCCGGCAACGCTCGGGGCGCTGGTCGCCCTCTACGAGCACAGCGTTTTCACCCAGGGTGCGATCTGGGGGATCGACAGTTTCGATCAGTGGGGCGTCGAGCTGGGCAAGGACCTCGCCGGGGCCATCATCCCCGAGCTCGACCGGAGCACGGCGCCGACGCTGGCGCACGATGCCTCGACCAATTCCCTTATAGCACGCTACCTGGGTCGGCGCGGGTGAATGACGCCGCCACCTTCAAGCAGCAGGCCGGCGAAGCGGCGGCGGCGCTCGTCGAGCCCGGCATGGTGGTGGGCCTCGGCACGGGGACCACGGCAATCTTCGCCATCCGGCGGATCGCGGCGCGGTGGCGCGGTGGCGAACTGCCCGGTCTGGTCGCGGTTGCGACCTCCACCAAGACCGCGGTCGCGGCGCAGGCGCTCGGCATCCCGCTGCTCGGCGACGACATGCCTCGCGCGATCGACCTGGTCATCGACGGCGCCGATGAAGTCGATCCGGCGCTCGATCTTATCAAGGGTGCCGGCGGCGCGCTGGTCCGCGAGAAGATCGTCGCGCAGGCGAGCGACCGTGTCGTGATCGTCGTCGACGCGAGCAAGGTTTCGGACGCGCTCGGCAGCAAGGCTTTGCTACCCATCGAGGTACTAGCTTGGGGCTGGGAGGCGCAACTGCGGTATCTTACTGGTCTCGGTGCGACTGTGACAGCGCGCGAGGCAGATGGTCGCCGCTACCTCACCGATGGCGGGAACATGATTCTGGATTGCGGTTTCGGCACCATCACCGATCCGGCCGGCCTCGCGGCGACGCTCGAAACGCGGGCCGGGATCGCTGGCCACGGCCTTTTCGTTGAGATCGCAGACGACGTTTTCGTCGCCGGCCCCGCGGGCGTCGAACACCGCCGCCGGAGCCGCACTGGGTAGTTTCCGATCCTGCACGGCAGCGGTGACAACCGTTAGCCTGACCTATGTCAACGGCGCACCGGCCATGCGCTCGCCATGTCAGGATGATCCAAATGACTCTCGACGAACCCCGCACCTGCGCGACCGACGAGCCCGAGGCTTTAGCCAACGGCACCGAAGAGCTTGCCTTGATTGATGCCTACTGGCGCGCCGCCAACTATATCTCGGTCGGCCAAATCTATCTTTACGACAATCCGCTGCTGCGCCGGCCGCTAACGCTGGCCGACGTGAAGCCGATGGTCGTGGGGCACTGGGGAACGACCCCGGGACAGAATTTCATCTACGTCCATCTCAACCGCGTCATCCGCAAATTCGATCTCGACATGATCTATGTTGCCGGCCCTGGCCATGGCGGGCCGGCGATTGTTGGCAACGTCTGGCTGGAGGGCAGCTGGAGCGAGGTCTATCCCAACGTCGGCCGCGACGAGGCGGGGATGAAAGCGCTATTTAAGCAATTCTCCTTCCCTGGCGGCATTTCGAGCCATGTCGCACCGACGACACCCGGATCGATCCACGAGGGGGGTGAGCTGGGCTATTCTCTGAGCCACGCTTTTGGCGCGGTGTTCGACAATCCGGACCTGATCGTCGCGTGCGTTGTTGGCGACGGCGAGGCTGAGACTGGTCCGCTCGCGACTTCATGGCAATCAAACAAGTTGCTTAGCGCAAGGACAGATGGTGCCGTCCTACCAATATTGCACCTTAATGGCTTCAAAATCAGCAATCCGACCCTGCTAGCACGAATTCCACACGACGAGCTCGATGCGTACCTCCGCGGATGCGGCTGGGATCCACACTTCGTCGAGGGCGACGATCCCACGACTATGCACGCACGCATGGCCGATGTGCTCGAGACGGTGGTCGCTGCCATTCGTTCGATCCAGCACAATGCCCGACATGGCGGTGCGCCACTCCGCCCAGCATGGCCAATGATCGTGCTCAGGTCACCAAAAGGCTGGACCGGACCGAAGGTTGTCGATGGCATGAAGATCGAAGGGACATTCCGCGCCCACCAGGTGCCGCTCCTTGTCGATCAAGCCCACCCGGCACATCTCCCGCTCCTCGAAAGCTGGATGAAAAGCTACCGCGCTGAGGAGCTGTTCGACGCCCAAGGCTGCCTGATCCCGGAGCTTGCAGCCCTCGCCCCGTCGGGTGCGCGCCGTATGGGTTCAAATCCCCATGCTAATGGCGGCCTGCTTCGGTGCGACCTTGTGATGCCCGATTTCCGCGATCAGGCCGTCGCCGTGCCGACGCCTGGGGGTTGCGATGGGCAGGATATGATCGTGCTCGGCCGTTTCCTGCGGGATGTCGCGTTGTATAATTCGCCACATCGCAATTTTCGCGTTTTCGGCCCTGACGAGACGCTATCCAATCTGCTCGGCGCGGTGTTCGAGGCGACGGATCGGCAATGGGATGCCACCAGCGTTCCAGGCGACGAATTCCTCGCGCCCGTTGGCAGGATCCACGACTCGATGCTGAGCGAGCACCAGTGCCAGGGGTGGCTCGAGGGGTATCTGCTGACTGGCCGTCACGGTCTGTTCAACAGCTACGAGGCCTTTATTCGGATCGTCGATTCGATGTTCAGCCAGCATGCGAAGTGGCTAAAGGTTTGTGCTGAACTGCCGTGGCGGCGCAGCATTTCCTCGCTGAACTACGTCCTCGCATCGCATGTCTGGCAGCAGGATCACAATGGCTTTACCCATCAGGATCCCGGCTTTCTCGATCACGTCATCAACAAGAAAGCCGACATTGTTCGGGTATACTTGCCGCCCGACGGCAATTGCCTGTTGTCGGTCATGGATCACTGCCTGCGAAGTCGCGACTACGTGAACGTCGTCGTCGCTAGTAAGCATTCCCGGCCGCAGTGGCTGTCGATGGATGATGCGATCGTCCATTGCACCAAAGGCATCGGCATCTGGGCCTGGGCGAGCAACGATGCGGGCGCGCGACCTGATATCGTCATGGCCTGTTGCGGCGAGACGCCGACGCTGGAGGTCCTCGCTGCAGTCTCGATCCTGCGCCAGCACCTCCCTGAGCTCAAGATCAGGGTGATCAACGTCGTTGACCTGATGCGGCTGCAGCCCGCGTCGGAGCACCCGCATGGGCTGAGCGAGGCGGAGTACGACGCACTCTTCACCCGCGACGTGCCGATCGTCTTCGCCTTCCACGGCTATCCGTGGCTGGTGCACCGGCTGACCTATGCCCGGGCCAACCGCAACCTCCACGTTCGCGGTTACAAAGAGGAGGGCACAATCACGACCCCCTTCGACATGCGCGTCCAGAACGATCTCGACCGCTTCCATCTGGTTGAGGACGTCATCGACCGGGTGCCGGGCCTCGGCGCGCGCGGAGACTATCTGCGCCAGGCGATGCGCGACAAGCTGATCGTCCACAAACATCACGTCGACACGTGCGGCGAGGATTTGCCCGAGATCTGCGAATGGAGATGGGGCACGCCGCCGGAAGTGTACGCGCCGTGACCGCCGAACTCATCGAAACCGCCCGGCTGCTCGTGGCGTGCGGCAAGGGCCTGCTCGCGATGGACGAGAGCAATGACACCTGCAACCGGCGCTTTGCCGAGGTCGGGATCTCGCAGACCGAAGATGCTCGCCGCCGCTACCGCACGCTCCTGATCACGACGCCGGAACTGAAGGAGTCGATCAGCGGTGCTATCCTGTCCGACGAAACGATCCGGCAACAGGCGCCCGACGGCCGGCCGCTTGTCGCCCTTCTTGCCAATCGCGGTATCGTGCCGGGCATCAAGGTCGATCGCGGTACCCACCGGCTGGCGCTCCACCCCGGCGAGACGGTTACCGAAGGCCTCGACGGATTGGGCGACCGGCTCAGCGATTATGCGGCGCTCGGCGCGCGTTTCGCCAAGTGGCGCGCCGTCCTCGCCATAGGCGACGACCTGCCGAGTGCGGCCGCGATCGCAGCCAATGCCCAGGCCCTCGCCCGCTATGCCGCGCTCTGCCAGGCTGCCGGCATCGTTCCCATCGTCGAGCCGGAAGTCCTAATGACCGGCACCCATTCGTCGGAACGCAGCGGGGAGGCGACCGCGGCGGTGCTGCGCGCGGTCTTCGCCGCCCTGGTCGAACAGGGGGTAAAGCTCGAAGCGATGATCCTGAAACCCAATATGGTGCTTGCCGGGAGCGACTGGCGAGGAGAGACTACGGCCGAAATCGTGGCGGTCGAGACGCTGTCCTGCCTTCTGCGCACAGTGCCGGCGGCGGTCGCTGGCGTCGCCTTCCTGTCCGGCGGCCAGTCCGGCCCGCTCGCGGCCGCACGCCTCGATGCGATCAATCGTTGCCGCTCGCTCGACAGTTCGCGCGCGCCGTGGCCGCTGGTGTTTTCCTTCGCCCGCGCGATCCAGCACCCGGGGCTGCAAATCTGGCAGGGTGACGAGGCCAATGTCGCTTTGGCACAGGCGGCGGTCGGCCACCGCGCGCGCTGCTGCCATGCCGCCATTCATGGTCGCTACGATGCAGCGATGGAAGAGGCGGCGTCGTGAGCGGCGACGCGGGACCTCCGACGATTTACTTCGTGCGTCACGGCGAAACCGCGTGGTCGCTGACTGGGCAGCACACCGGCAGGACCGATCTGGCGCTGACCACGCACGGTGAGGCTCAGGCCCGCGCGCTGGCGCCGGCGCTGCACGGCATCGTTTTTGCGCATGTACTTACAAGTCCGCTGCAGCGTGCCCAGCAAACCTGCGCACTGACCGGGCTAGCGGCTGCGGCGGTAACCGAACCCGACCTGATCGAATGGGACTACGGAAAGTATGAAGGGCTGCGCTCGGCCGAAATTCGCGAGAAGCGCCCTGCCTGGTCGCTGTTCGACGACGGTTGCCCAAGCGGCGAAACGCCCGACCAGGTGGCGGTTCGTGCCGACCGGCTTATCGCCAGGCTCGCCCCTCTGTCGGGCAATATTGCGGTGTTCAGCCACAAGCAGTTCGGTTGCAGCCTCGCGATGCGCTGGATCGATCTAGCCGTCGCCGAGGGTCAAAGGCTGGCGCTCGACACGGCATCGCTGAGCGTGCTCGGCCACGATGCGCGTCACTGCGGAACTCGCGTCATCGAACTCTGGAATTTTGTGCCCGATCGGTTCGCCGCGAGCCGCGTGGAGGTGTCGTCTACGCATCCGTAAGTAGTTTCCGAACCTGCCCTCTTAGCGCACTGAGCATTAATCTTCGACCTCAAACCGGCGGCGACGCGCGCAGCCGTCCAACCGCCATGCCAATCCGTCGCTGGGGCTCCCTGTCGCCCGGGCGCGGTCGCAACCGGTTTCAGGAGTGCGTTTTGTTGCTCAAGTATCTTCGGTCGTGGCTCACCCCGAAGCCGGCGGTGCCAGAGCCGCCGATTTGCGCCGAATTGTTCAGCATTGAGCGACTTGAAATATGCGCCCGCGAGCTTGCCGGCAGCCAGCCGATCGCCGCCAATCCGCGCCACGGACGCTCGATTACGGCACGGCTCAAGGATAACAGCAACGTCCTGACCTCAGCCTATCGTGCCGTCGCTGCCGATCTGGCCGCGCGACGCCCGATCAGCCCGGGCGCGAGCTGGCTGCTCGACAATTTTCACATTGTCGAGGAACAGCTGAGGCAGATCAGCAACGATCTGCCTCGGGGTTTCTACCGCCGGCTACCCAAACTGGCGGAGGGTTCGCTGCGCGGCTACCCACGCGTCTTCGGCATTTCCTGGACCTTGGTCGCCCACACAGACAGCGCCCTCGATGCGGCGCGGATCATTGGGTTCGTCGAGGCTTACGAGACCGTACAACCGCTCGACATCGGCGAGCTCTGGGCGCTCGCTATCACCCTGCGGCTGGTCCTCGTCGAGAACCTGCGCCGGCTGGCGGAAGCCATCCTGATGCAGCAGGCGGCGGGAGACGCAGCGGACAAGCTGGCCAGTCGGATCTTCGGCACGGTTGCAGGGCGGCCGCAGACCGACGATGAGATCGTCGCCTGCCTCGCTGCCGCGCCGTGGTCCAACGCCTTCGCGGTCGAGCTGACTGAACGCTTGCGCCACCAGGACCCCGGCACCGTACCGGCGCTGCGCTGGCTGAACGAACGGCTGGTCGCCGACGGCTCCGATACAAGCCGCATCGTCCATGACGAACTGCAGCGCCAGAGCGCCACCGACGTGACTGTGCGCAACGTCATCACGAGCATGCGCCTCGTCTCGATGATGAACTGGGCGGAAGTCTTTGAGACCTTGAGCCCGGTCGATGCGGTCCTGCGTGGCGCCAGCAACTTCGGTGCGATGGATTTCCCGACGCGCGATCACTATCGCCGGATTATCGAGCTCCTGGCCCGGCAGTCGGGCTTGGCTGAAGTCGAGGTCGCGCAACGCGCCATCACCACCGCGGCGGCGGTCAAGCCGGCGCCGCCGGGCGCAACGCCGCCGCGCGAAGCCGATCCCGGTTACTATCTCATCAACAATGGTCGCCCCGGCTTTGAGGCGGCGATCGGCTGCCGAGTGCCGCCGCAGACAGCGCTGTTCCGGCTTTACACGAATGTCGGCATTCTGAGCTACGTCGCAATGATCGCGTTGCTGACCTTGGCGATACTGGGCCTTGCCCTGTGGGCGGTTGTCGCGGCCGGGGCCGACAGCATGAAGCTGGGCATGTTTGCGATGCTGGGCGTGGTGCCGGCATCCGACATTGCAGTGGCGCTGGTCAATCGCTGGATTACCCGATCGGTCAGCGGCAGCCCGCTGCCTGCGATGGCCTTGCGTCAGGGTATCACCGCCGAATTGCGCACGATGATCGTCATCCCGACCCTGCTCGTCGATGCCGCGGGTGTCGTCGAGCAGCTCGACCGGCTCGAGGATCACCACCTCGGCAACCCGGATGAATATTTCAGCTTTGCGTTGATCTCGGACTGGCTCGATGCGCCGACCGAACATCTTGCCGGCGATCAGGCGCTCGTCGATCAGGCCGCTGCCGGGATCGCGCATCTCAACCACCTGTACGGGCCTGGTCCGGACGGGCCCCGCTTTTTTCTGCTGCACCGCCATCGAATGTGGAATGCCGGCGAAGGCAAATGGATCGGTTGGGAACGGAAGCGCGGCAAGCTTCGCGAGCTCAACCGCCTGCTGCGAGGTGCGACCGATACCAGCTTCATGGCGATCGGCGACGCGGTGGCCGCGTTACCGACCGCCATTCGCTATGTCATTACGCTCGATGTCGATACCCGGCTACCGCTGGGGACGGCGCGCAGGCTGGTCGGTAAGATGGCGCATCCGCTCAATCGCGCCGAGTTCGATGTGCAGGCGGGCATCGTAACGCGCGGCCATGGCATGCTGCAGCCGCGCGTTACCCCATCCCTGCCGCTCAGCAGCAAAGGTTCCCTATTTCAGCGGGCGTTTTCTGGGCCGAACGGTCTCGATCCGTATGCATTCGCGGTTTCTGACGTCTATCAGGACCTGTTCGAGGAAGGCTCATTTACCGGCAAGGGCATCTACGAAGTCGACAGTTTCGAAGCCGCGCTGAACGATCAGTTTCCTGAAAGCACCGTGCTCAGCCACGACCTGCTGGAAGGCATCTTCGCTAGGGCGGCGCTGGCCGCCGACATCGAAGTCGTCGAGGAGTTTCCCTCTCGTTATGCCGTTGCGGCGGCGCGCCAGCATCGCTGGGTACGCGGGGACTGGCAGCTGCTCCCGTGGATTCTCGGTCTTGCCTCTTTCACGAAGGCCGGCCCGCACTCCACCTCAATCCCGCTCATGGGCCGGTGGAAACTAATCGACAATTTGCGCCGGTCGCTGTCAGCTCCGACGGCACTTCTGGCGCTGTTGATCGGCTGGCTCCAGCCGCCCGCCATCGCCGAAGTCTGGACCGGCTGCATCCTGCTGACGATCTGCCTGCCGCCGTTGCTGCCGGCGATTGCCAGCATCATGCCGACACGCGCCGGCATCTCGCTCCGCAACCATTTCCGCACACTGCGCGGCGACTTCGCTTTGGGGCTGATGCAGAGCGGCTTCCTGCTTGTCTTCCTAGCCCATCAGAGCTGGCTGATGATCGATGCCATCGCGCGGACGATGCTGCGGGTCTTCATCCGGCGTCAGCATCTGCTCCAGTGGGTCACTGCGGCGCAGAGCCGCGACGCCCATCGCTTCGATACCCGCGCACTGACGCTGCAAGTCGTCGCCAGCGCCGCCTGCTGCGGCGGGTTTGCGCTGCTGATCGCAGCGTCGGGCGACCGCACGTGGATCGTCGCGGTGCCGTTGCTGACACTGTGGCTGGTGTCGCCGCTGATCGCCTGGCGAGCCAGCCTGCCGCCCGCCGCAGCGGCCAACCTCACGATCACCGACGGCGATGCGATCGCCTTGCGGCTGGTAGCGCGGCGTACCTGGCGGTTCTTCGAAGGGTTCATCACCGCCGACGACAACATGCTGCCGCCCGACAATTTCCAGGAGACCCCGAGGCCGGTCGTCGCCCATCGCACCTCGCCGACCAATATAAGCCTCTACCTATTGTCGATCATCTCGGCGCGCGATTTCGGGTGGATCGGGACCGAGGAAGTAATTGATCGCTGCGAGGCGACCTTCGCGGCCATGGACCGCCTCGAACGCTTTCGCGGCCATTTCTTCAATTGGTACGATACCACCGACCTGCGTTCGCTGGAGCCGCGCTACGTCTCGTCGGTGGACAGCGGCAACCTTGCAGGTCACCTGCTGGCGTTGCGCAATGCGCTTCAGGAAATCGCCGCCGGACCGGTTGTCGGACGGGGCTGGACGGCGGGGATCGAGGACGGTGCCGCATTGCTCGCTGAAGCCATCGAGACGGACCGGGCGGCCGGCAGCCTGCCCGAGCCCGCGGCGGCGTCGATGCTGGCCCGCCTCGAGCTGTTCAACGCTCGATTGTCCGCCAAGGCTTCGGCCCATGGCGAACTGTCGTCGCAGCTGCGCGATCTCGGCGACCACGCCGACGCGCTGGCGGCGGCTGCGCGGCCAGCCGTAGGCTCCAACGACGTCAGCGAAACACTCGCTTGGACCCGGGCGCTCGTTGCAAGCGTCCGTGGCTGGAAGTTGGAGGTCGATGCTGCGAGCCAAGCTGTCGGCGCTCGCCGGCAGCGGCTCGCCAGCCTCGCCGATCGCGCAAAGGCGATGTTCGACGGAATGGCGTTCGGCTTCCTGTTCGATCCCGATCGTGAACTGCTGTCGATCGGCTACCGTGTCGACGATTCGAATCTCGACGCCAATTTCTACGATCTGCTGGCCTCCGAAGCCCGGCTGGCGAGCTTCATCGCCATCGCCAAGGGCGATCTGCCGGCCAAGCACTGGTTTCGGCTGGGTCGCACGCTCACCCCGATCGACGGCAGCTCGGGGCTGATCTCGTGGTCCGGATCGATGTTCGAGTATCTGATGCCGTCGCTGGTGATGCGCGCTCCCGCCGCGAGCCTTCTCGCCCAGACCAATGAGCTGGTCGTCTGGCGTCAGCGTGATTATGCCGAGAAACGGGGGATGCCTTGGGGGATATCGGAGTCGGAATACAACGCCCGCGACCTCGAGCAGACCTACCAGTACTCCAGCTTCGGCATCCCGGACCTCGGTTACAAGCGCGGCCTAGCCGACAATCTGGTGATTGCGCCCTATGCGAGCGGCTTGGCCGCGATGATCGATCCAGCTGCGGCGGCAGCCAATTTCGACAGGATGGCCAAACTGGGTGCGCGCGGAGTCTACGGCTGGTACGAAGCGCTTGATTACACCCGTTCCCGGCTGCCTGACGGGACCAAGATGGCGATCGTGCGCGCGTACATGGCGCACCATCAGGGGATGGTGCTGGTCGGCATCGGCAACGCGCTGCACGACGGCCGGATGCGCGCGCGCTTTCATGCGGAGCCGATCATCCGCGCCTCCGAACTTCTGCTTCAGGAACGCATGCCGCGCGATTTTGCCGTTGCGCGTTCGCCCTCCGAGCTGACCGGCCCCGCCGACCAAGCCGCTGCAACCGCGACGCCCGACAACGACCGACACTATTCGTCGCCGCATTCGCGCATGCCACGCACGCATCTGCTCTCGAACGGCCGACTTTCGACGATGCTGACGGCAACGGGATCGGGCTATTGCCGCTGGAACGACATCGCGATCACGCGCTGGCGCGAAGACGTGACCTGCGACGAGCGCGGCGCCCACATCTTCCTTCGTGACTGCGACAACGGCGCGGCATGGTCGGCAGGCTTCCGACCGACCAATGTCGAGCCCGCGCAGTACGACGTCGCCTATTCCGAAAGCGCCGCCCGGATCACCCGCATCGACGACGATCTCGAGACCGCCTTGGAAGTCATGGTGTCGCCGGACGACGACGCCGAGGTGCGACAGCTCTCAATCGTAAACCACGGCACCCGTGACCGGTTCATCGACGTCACCTCCTATGCGGAGCTGGTCTTGGCGCGACAGTCCGACGATCTGGCACACCCCGCATTCGGGGCGTTGTTTGTCGAAACCGAGTTCATTCCCGATTTGGGTGCGCTGCTGGCGACCCGCCGACGCCGCAATGCGAGCGATCCTGAGGTCTGGGCCGCGCACCTCAGCGTGGTCGATGGCGAGGCGACCGCCGAGGTCCAGTACGAGACCGACCGGGCGCGGTTCATAGGCCGCGGCCGCACGGTCGAAGCGCCCGCCGCCATCACCAACGGCTGGCCCTTGTCGAACTCGGTCGGAGCCCTGCTCGACCCGGTCTTCAGCCTGCGTCGGCAGGTTCGTGTACCGGTAGGTTCGAGCGTCCGCATCAGTTTCTGGACCTTGGTCGCGGCGTCGCGCGAGGCCGTGATTGCGCTCGCGGACCGTCACCATGATACGGTCGCCTTCGAACGCACCGGCACCCTGGCCTGGACCCAGGCACAGATGCAGTTGCGTCACCTCGGCATCAATAGCGGCGAGGCGCAGCTCTTCCAGCGCCTCGCCAGCCACGTGCTATTTTCCGATCCCGCGCTCAGGCCCTCGTCGATCGATATCCAGCGCTGGGCCGGGCCGCCGTCCACGCTCTGGGCGGCGGGCATCTCCGGGGATTTGCCGATCGTCATGGTGCGGATCAGTGACGATGCGCATCTCGACCTGGTTCGAGATGTGCTTCGCGCGCACGAATATTGGCGGCTGAAGCGGCTCGCGGTGGACGTCGTCATCATCAACGAGCGCGGCGTGTCGTATGCCGAGGGCTTGCAGGCTGCGCTCGATGCGTTGGTCAGGATATTCCAGTCACTCTCCGGAGAAGCGGACAGGTCCGCGGGTGCGGTGTTCATGCTGCGCGCCGACCTTATCGCGCCCGAACTGGGCGGCCTGATCGCCGGCTGTGCCCGCGCCGTGCTGTACGGCGACAGGGGTACGCTCGCCGACCAGCTGCGACGCGCAGGCGACGCGGATGACCGGAATGCCGGCGACTCGTTGCGCACGCCGCCAAGTGTTGTGACGCGACCGGCGGCGCCGCCCCTCCCCACGCTCGAGTACTTTAACGGCAGCGGCGGGTTCGATAGCGACGGGCGCGACTATGTGACTATCCTGGATGACGGCCGGACGACGCCGGCACCGTGGCTCAACGTCATCGCCAACCCCGGCTTCGGCTTTCAGGCGAGCGCTGACGGCAGTGGATTTACCTGGGCGCGCAATAGCCAGCAGAATCAGCTGACGCCCTGGTCGAACGATCCGGTCTGCGATCCGCCCGGCGAGGCGATCTACATCCGCGACGAGGACACCGGTGCCGTCTGGACGCCGACCGGGCTGCCGATCCGCGATCCCGCCGCCCGCTACACTGTCCGCCACAGCCAGGGGTTCAGCTGTTTTGAAACGTCCGCTCACGGCACTGCCCTGTCGCTGACTCAGTTTGTCCCGGTCGACGATCCGATTAAGATCTCGGTACTCCGTATTCACAACGAGTCCGGCCGCCCTCGCTAGTTGTCGGTCACAGCCTATGTCGAGTGGGTGCTTGGCCAAAGCCGGTCGGCAAGCGCCCCGTTCGTCATAACCGAGGTCGATCCCGGGACGGGTGCCATCTTCGCGCGTAACCGGTGGAACGCGGCCTTCGGCGACGATGTCGCCTTTGCCGACCTGAACGGCGCACAGACTTCGCTGACCGCGGATCGCACCGAATTTCTCGGCCGCAACGGCGCCATGGAGCGGCCGCAGGCGCTGGCGTCGGGGCGGCCACTGTCGGGCAGCGTCGGTGCGGGTCTCGACCCGTGCGCCGCGCTGCAAACGAGGCTGCAGCTGCCGCCCGGTGCAACCGCCGAAATCGTCTGCTTTCTCGGGCAGGCGGACTGCACCGCAGCGGCGCAGGCGCTGCTGGCGAAGTATCGCGCCGCCGACCTCGACGCCGTGTTGGCTGCCGTGACCACTCAATGGGATGCAACGCTTGGCGTCCTCCAGATCAGCACCCCCGATCGCGCGCTCGACGTCATGTTCAATCGCTGGATGCCATATCAGACGCTCGCCTGCCGGGTGTGGGCGCGCACTGCCTTTTATCAGGCGAGCGGGGCATATGGGTTCCGCGACCAGTTGCAGGACGTGCTGGCGCTGTGCGTGGCGCGACCGGAGATTGCCCGCGCCCATCTCCTGCGTGCCGCCGCCCGCCAGTTCGCAGAGGGCGACGTCCAGCATTGGTGGCTGCCCGAGTCCGGGCGTGGTGTCCGCACCCGGGTCTCGGACGACCGCGCGTGGTTGGCCTATGCGATTGCGCACTATGTGATGGTAACCGGCGACGCTGCCATTCTCGATGAACCGGTACCGTTTATTGCCGGTCCAGTACTGGCCGACGGCGAACGCGACGCCTTCTTCCAACCGACCACGAGTGCGGAGCGACCCAGCCTGTTCGACCATATGGCGCTGGCGCTCGACGCCAGCCTCGCGACCGGTGCGCACGGCCTGCCGTTGATCGGAACCGGCGACTGGAACGACGGCCTGGATGCGGTCGGCGCTGGCGGCCACGGCGAGAGCGTCTGGCTTGGGTGGTTTCTCTACGGCGCACTATCCGACTGCGCGTTACTGGCCGATCATCGCGGGCTGCCAGACAAGGCCGATGCCTGGCGCCGCCATGGTAACTTGCTGAGGTCGGCGCTCGATGACGTTGGCTGGGACGGAGACTGGTATCGACGCGCCTTCTTCGACGACGGAACCGTACTGGGTTCGGTCGGCGACCGGGAATGTCGGATCGATTCAATCGCCCAGTCGTGGGCCGTGATCTCGGGCGCGGGCGATCCGGCCCGCGCGACCCGCGCGATGGCCGCTCTCAACCGGTACCTGGTACGGCGCGATGACGGCCTAGTGCTGCTGTTCGAGCCGCCCTTCGACAAGCCGGATCGCGATCCCGGCTATATCAAGGGCTATCCTCCCGGCATTCGCGAGAATGGCGGCCAGTACACCCATGCCGCGACCTGGGCGGCACTGGCATTTGCGCTGCAGGGCGACGGGGATCGAGCCGGCGAAATCATATCGATGCTCAATCCGATCCGCCACAGCGACACGGCGGTGGCAATCAACCGCTACAAGGTCGAGCCCTATGCGATCTGCGCCGATGTCTATTCGCAAGCGCCGCATGTCGGGCGCGGCGGCTGGACTTGGTACACCGGGTCGGCCGCGTGGATGTATCGCGTGTCGCTGGAGGGGCTCCTCGGCTTCCGGCTGAGCGGCGCGACGTTGCGGATCGACCCGTGTATTCCCCGCGACTGGCCGAGCTTCGGCATCGTCTATCGCCACGGCTTGACCACCTACGACATCGTCGTCGACAATCCCGACAGCGTGTGTCGCGGCGTCGTCGCCGTCCAGCTCGACGCCGCGGCGCTCCCCCCTTCGGCACCCGTAGTGCTGGTCGACGACGGCGCAACCCACCGCCTGCACATCACCCTCGGCTCCACATCCTAGAGGTCGCCATGCCCGAAACCATAAGCCCCCTTGCCGGCAAGCCGGCGCCGCGGTCGCTGCTCGTCAACGTGCCGAAGCTGTTGACCGCGTATTTCACGCTGGTGCCCGATACGGCCATCGCAGCGCAGCGGGTGTCGTTCGGCACCTCGGGGCATCGCGGGTCTGCGTTTGCGAGCGCCTTCAACGAGGCCCATGTCCTTGCGATCACCCAGGCGATTTGCACGTGGCGCCGGCAGGCCGGCGTCGACGGCCCGTTGTTTCTCGGCATGGACACCCATGCGCTATCCGAAGCTGCCTTCGCCAGCGCCGTCGAAGTGCTTGCCGCCAACGGCGTCGAGACGATGATCGACGACGCTGGCGGCTATACTCCGACGCCGGTCATCTCTCACGCCATCCTCGGCTACAACAAGGGGCGGAGGGCCGGCCTCGCCGACGGCATCGTCATTAGTCCCTCGCACAACCCGCCCGACGAAGGTGGCTTCAAGTACAACCCCGCCAACGGCGGTCCCGCCGATACCGACATCACCGGCGCGATCGAGGCGGCGGCGAACGGCTTGCTCGCTGATGGGCTGAGGGATGTGCGCCGCATCCCATACGCGAGAGCGCGCAAGGCCGCATGCATCCACGAGCACGACTATGTCACACCCTACGTCGTCAGCCTCGGCGACGTCGTCGACATGGCGGTGATCAGCGCGGCTGGCGTGCGCGTCGGCATCGACCCGCTGGGCGGTGCCGCCGTCCATTATTGGCAGCCAATCGTCGATCGCTACAAGCTGGCGGCGAAGGTGGTGAACGACGTGATCGATCCGACATTCGCCTTCATGACCGTCGATCACGACGGCAAGATCCGGATGGATTGCTCGTCGCCTTGGGCGATGACCAAGCTGGTGGCGTTACGCGACAGTTACGACGTCGCGTTCGCCAACGACACCGACGCCGACCGTCACGGCATCGTCTGCCCGTCTGCCGGACTGATGCAGCCGAACGAATTCCTCGTCGCTGCGATCGACTATCTGTGCCGAAACCGGCCTGATTGGACCGGCGCCGGGGCGATCGGGAAGACCGCGGTTTCCAGCGCGATGATCGACAGGGTGACGGCGAGGCTCGGACGCAAGCTGTTCGAGGTGCCGGTCGGTTTTAAGTGGTTCAGTACCGGGCTGATGGACGGATCGCTCGTATTCGGCGGCGAGGAAAGTGCTGGCGCCTCGTTCCTCCGCCGCGACGGCACCGTTTGGACCACCGACAAGGACGGGTTGATCATGGGCCTGCTGGCAGCCGAGATAACTGCCCGCACCGGCATGGATCCGGGCCGCTATCATGCGCAGGCAACCGCCGGACTTGGGAAGTCGCATTATGCTCGTACCGACGCTCCGGCGTCGCAGGAGCAGCGCGCTAAGCTCGCAAAGCTCTCGCCCGAAGCAGTAACAGCGACCTCGCTGGGCGACGAGCCCGTCCTAGCGGCGCTGGACCGCGCACCCGGCAACGACGAGCCGATCGGCGGGATCAAGATTGTGGCGCATGATGGCTGGTTCGCCGCCCGCCCGTCGGGGACCGAAAATATCTACAAGATCTACGCCGAGAGTTTCCGCGACGCCGCGCATCTCGGGCAGATCGAGGGTGAGGCCCACGCGCTGATCGACCACCTGTTCGGGCAGGCTTAAGGGCCCTGGCCTGGCTTGCGGCCGCCGGAGGCAAGGAGTTGGCCGCCCTGCAGCGGACTTGCCCGCCATGAGTAGATCCCGAAGCTGTTGAGTCCCGAGCAGCGGCGTAGAGATGACCTAGCACTACTTTGGCAGATTAGATTTTGCAGGCGGGGTGAGGTGTTCATTGCAGTGCGGGCATCGCATCGGTGGCGCCCTCGCGAACAGATCGACGATCGCCTGCCTGACGGCGGGCATGCTTGGTTGAGGGGGTGGTCCTGAGACTCTTTTTTTTCCGTCCCGCTGCGGCGAGGCGGCGGGACTGGAGGAAGGCGTAGGCGATCATCGTCATCAAGGCGTGTCGATGCAGGCCTGTCCACGATCGACCTTCAAAGTGGTCGAGGCCGAGTTCTTCCTTGAGCTGCTGGTGCGCCTGCTCGCAGATCCATCGCGCCTTGATTGCGCCGGCGAGCGTTTTGATCGCGGTGTCGGCAGGCAGGTTCGAGAGGTAGTATTTGCGCTCGCCGGTCGAACGATGCTCACCAACCAGCCACACTTCTTCACCCGGCAGATGCTGGCCGCCCATGTCGCGGATACGCTGGGTCGGGCCGTCGGCGACACGCACGCGCAGTGCGGCGAAGCGCGCGGCCAGTCGCCCTTTCGTACCCCGTCGCCAACTGACCCGTTTCCATGGCTGCCCGGCGAGCAACGTCTCGGACGCAACAGATTTTGCATCGGGGATATGGTGTTGACGAGGTCGGCCATGTCCCGCGATCGGGAAGATCATCGCGACATCAGCCGGATAGACCTTCTGCCGGCCGGGTATGCCGACCGCCCAGGACAGGCCGCGCTCGCTCAGCGCCTGGCGGAACGGCGCGCTCATGCCATATCCGGCATCCGCCAGCACACAGCCGAAGCGCACGCCCGCGGCCGTGACCCGGTCGATCTCGGCGATGGCGATCTCAGGCTTGGTCAAGGCGACCTGCCGGTCGGCGGGCACCTTCGCCTTCGTCATGCGCTCGGGATCGCTGGTCCAACTCTCCGGCAGGAACAGGCGCAGACCCACCATCACTGGCACCTCGCGCGATGCGAGTGTCACCGACACGAGCGTCTGGCAGTTCGCGTTCTTGCCGAGCGAGGACGCATATTGCGGCGCGACACCGACCGAGTGGCGCCCCTTCTTCGGCATCGCGGTGTCGTCGATCACAAGGAAGGCATCGCCGCCGCCGACCAACCGGTCGGCTTCGGTCAGCAGCGCCGCGTCGAGCGGAGCACTATCCCAGACCCCTGCCGCCACGAAGTGATGAAGCTGGTCATACCCAATGGCATCGTCGCGAGCCGCCATCGGCTGGACGCTCTTGCGGTCTCCAGGGCCGATCAGGCCGGCAACATAAGCGGGACACATCCGTGCCCGCTTCTTATGACCCAGCGCCGTCAAAAACGGCGCCAGCCAAACCTCAAGGTCGCTTCGCCATTCTCCGCCCATCGCCAGCCTCCATAGCTGGCTCCCTATGAATCACGCAAAACTACCCAAGGGAATCCCAAAAATTATGCTTCTGCCAAAGTAGTGCTAGGCTCAGGACTCATTGATCACAGCCAGAAGATGACGGTCGCGGCGAGCGCGATGGCCGAGAAGAAGGCGTGCGCGCAGCGGTCATAGCGGGTGTGGATGCGCCGCCAGTCCTTGAGCCTGCCGAACATGTTCTCGATGCGGTGACGTTGCCGGTAGAGGGTTCGGTCATGCGGGATCGGGGTTTTACGGTTGGCCTTCGATGGGATGCAGGGTGTGATGCCCTTGGCGATCAGGGCGGCGCGGAACCAGTCGGCGTCATAGCCGCGGTCACCGAGCATGGCCCTCGCTTTGGGCAGGGCGTCGAGCATCAGCGCTGCGCCCTTGTAGTCGCTGGTCTGCCCCTCGGTGAGGAGCATGACCAGCGGTCGGCCCTGGCCGTCGCAGACCGCGTGCAGCTTGGAGTTCAGGCCGCCTTTGGTGCGTCCGATACATCGGGGAAGAGCCCCTTTTTGAGGAGGCTCGCGGCGGTTCGGTGTGCCTTCAGGTGGGTCGCATCGATCATCAACTGGTCGGGCTTGCCGCCTTTTGCCGCCAGCGCTGCAAAGATACGGTTGAACACACCCAGCCGGCTCCAGCGGATGAAGCGGTTGTAGATCGTCTTGTGCGGACCGTAGTCCTTGGGCGCATCGCGCCAACGCAGCCCGTTCCTGATCACGAAGATGATCCCGCTGATCACTCGCCGGTCGTCAACGCGCGGCACCCCATGCGACAGGGGAAAGTGCGGCTCGATCCGACGCATCTGTGCCGCCGACAACCAGATCAAATCACTCATCACGACGCCTCCCTGGCGTCGCCATTGAATCAACCGATCACCGTCTCCGCAAGCACTTTAATAGGTCCTGAGCCTAGCACGGCCGTCGCCATGCCAATCGAAGGACGAGACCATGACTGAGGATGCAAACTCGGAAGCCAAGGTAACCGCGAGCGATCCGCCCGTCGCCACCAGGGAAGATGGCCAGTCCCGCGACCGCCGGACACTGCGACTGTCGCCCAACCCTCAGCATCCGTCGGCGGGTAGACCGCCCCTTTTTCGTCAGTAGGGTACCAGGTCCGACCGCGTGAGGCCCCTGATCGCCGGTAACTGGAAGATGCATGGGCTGGCTGCGCAACTGAGCGAGATTGGCACGATTTCCGAGTCCGTGATCGCCAATCCGCCTGCCGCCGACGTGCTAATCTGCGTGCCGTCGACCTTGCTCGCGCAGGCCGTGCAGGTCGCTGCGGGTCGGATCGCGCTCGGCGGCGAGGACTGCCACACCGAAATATCAGGGCCGTTCACGGGTGATATCAGCGCTCAAATGCTCCGGGATGCAGGGGCTGCGTCGGTGATCGTCGGCCACTCGGAGCGGCGCCGACACTATCACGAGACGGATATGATCGTAGCCGCGAAGACGGCGGCGGCTTGGCGTGCGGGATTGGCCGCCATCGTCTGCGTTGGCGAGTCCTCAAAGGAGCGAACCGACGGCGATGCGTTCGCTGCCTGTTCAGATCAGGTCACGGGTAGCCTGCCCCGTGATGTCGCCCGCTCCGGACGGGTTGCGGTCGCCTACGAACCGCTGTGGGCTATCGGGAGCGGGGACGTCCCGACCCTTAGCCAGATCAGCGAGATGCACCGGCATCTTCGCTCCAGCCTGATCCTGCTAGCGGGTTCTGCAGGGGCGGACATTCGCATCCTCTACGGGGGGTCGGTGACCGCCGACAACGCGAGCGAGATACTCAGAATGCCTGACGTAGGTGGTGTGCTGATCGGCGGCGCGAGCCTGCTGGCAGCGGACTTCGATGCAGTGCTCCGCTGCGTACCGTGAGACACTCCATCCGAGTAGCTTCGGGCCGCCTGTCACGCCGCAGTTGCCAAGCCATCGCTGAATGCGTGAGGCGCACAGGCCGCCGTGCGGGCACGGATGAGCGAACGGCAGTTTTCACCAACAACGACACATTGGAGCCTGCACTATCGTAATTAAAGCGGCTGTCGGTTTACGCGAGGAAGATTCCGCCATCCAGAATGGTGGCTATGGCTGTTATCGACCTCGCTCGAGACTGATGCCTAGCTTGCGAATTGGAAGTCAAATGAGCTTTGGGCTTCAGACGCCCCGCGAGAGAGGCTGAGATCGGAAAACGTAAATCACAAAAACGATATGCGGCAATCACTTGATAAGGCGACACTTCCCGGCCTGCGCTTCTGCCGGACTGCACCCGACCAAGCCAGAATATCAATTGAGCACTTGCAACGCGGGTGCCATCCACAGAAGACAGTCAGGAAAAGGCCCCTTAGCTGCATTGGATGGCCCGCTGACGTGGGCCGAACCGCCTGGAGAGACCATTATCCGACGCCGCTCGTTCTGCTGCCACATTATCTGCCGTGGAGCAGCTTCTTATGACGACGCCAGCGCAACGAACGGTCATCGTTACTGGAGCGGCGGGTGGCATCGGCGCAGCAATCGCGTCGAATCTTACGATGTCGGGATGGCGCGTATTTGCAACCATGCGCCGACCGGTTCTAGCGCAGCACGGGCCGGATGCTCTGGCGCTGGATGTCACCAGGGATGATAGCGTAAATGCCGCCGTCGCTGAGGTCGTGGGCCGCACCGGGCGCGTCGACGCAATCGTCAATAACGCGGGTGTCGATATGCTCGGCGCTGTCGAGGAAACCACAACCGAGGAAGCGCTCAAGCTTTTCGAGACAAACTTCTTTGGCGTGCATCGGCTCACCCGGGCAGTGCTACCAATTATGCGTGCCCAGCTTTCCGGCCGCATCGTTACGATCGGATCGATCGCCGGGTTTGTACCGACCCCGTTCAACGCGTTCTATTGCGCATCCAAACACGCGTTGAACGGCTACTGCGAGGCGCTCGACTACGAGATCAGACCTTTCGGCATTCGTACCATCCTGATCGAGCCGGGATTCATTCGGACAGGTCTCCGAGCCAAGAAAAGGACGGTGGCCGACAGCATCGACGCATATAGCGAAATTCGCGGCCGCGCGGGGGCTGGGTTCGACGAGAGTGTCAGTCGTGGGACCGATCCGGCTCGTGTTGCTGAAGTGGTCCAAAGGGCGCTCGTTGCCGCTCACCCAAAGTTCCGGCAGCTGGTGGGCAATGACGCCCGGTTACTCAACATCGTCTATCACTATTTGCCTGGCTTCCTCTTCAAAGCCGGTATGAACCGGCAGTTTGGGATCGCGGGTCGGTAAATGCGCCAAGGGCGAGCCGGCAGGGAAGCAAACGCAGCGGAGGAAAGATGACAATCGCAGGGAGCGCAATCATCGAGAAAAGGAACGGCGGAATGGCCTTGGGCGCACTGGCTATCGGGGCGGTCGCCTTCGGGGCCGCCGCGGTAGGAGCCTTTGCCGTAGGTATCATGACTGTCCGGCGCTTACGGATTTTGGAAGCTCGTATCGACAAGCTCTCCATCGGAACGCTAACCGTTGATCATCTCAATGTGAAGTCAGCTGACGCGACGGGCTCTCTGTAGCTCATTTCGTTTGAAAGCCGCCCGGCCGTGTGTGGCCGCCCCGATGGATGCAAGGGGTTTTTGAGGGCATGGGTGCGCGGGACTAGGTGCTTCCGTGTGTCCGGCCTGTTGATGCAGCCATATCACGGCTGCTGGCCTGTATGAAGATCGCGGATCGGGTCCAGACCGCTTTGGCGCGCTCGAAGCGCTTGGACAGTGCACTGGTTTTGCCGACCCTGTCTTCTGACCGTTGCGCCATACCTCTCTGCTGACCTTACCGTTGCGGCCTATGTCCGTGCGCTGTCGGGGCAGGACCTCGGGAGTGACGCTGCGCGCGCCACCGGAGAGCGTGCCGCGGCCACGATCGGGCGGTACCTCGTCCATATCGGCTGGGCTTACCGCATGGCGGGGCGTGACGATCCGACCGCAGCGCCACTGGTGCGGTTCGAGCATAAGGCGGCGCGCAAGCTCCTCGGTGTGCGGCAGCGCCAGGCGCGCGCGATCCGGTTCAAGGGCGACGTCACCGACCTCGACGGGCCGCCGGCGGGGGTGTGCCTCGCGACGCTGCTCAAGGCGTGCCGCAAGGACATGCTCGGCGCGCGCGACCAGGCGCTGCTGCTGCTCGCCTACGACACCGGCTGCCGGCGCTCGGAACTGGTGGCGATCGAGGTCGACCATATCGATGGTCCCGACGGCGAGGGGGCGGGAACGCTGTTGATCCCGCGGAGCAAGACAGATCGGGAGGGGGAGGGGGCGCTCGCTTATCTGTCGCCGGCGGCGATGAAGGCGATCAAACGCTGGCGCGAGATGGGGCACATCGATCGCGGGGCGCTGTTTCGTCGGGTCGAGACCTACTTCGACGGCGGCGTCCGCACGGTCGGGGAGGGGGCGCTCCACCCCGGCACGATCGGGATCATCTACACGCGGTGATCCGCGCCGCGTTTGACAAGAAGCTGCTCGGAACCATGAGCGAGGCCGAGTCGAGCGCTGGGTTAAATCGGTGTCGAGCCATTCGATCCGGGTCGGGGTCGCGCAGGACAATTTTGCTGCAGGGGAGGGGTTGCCGGCGATCATGCAGGCGTACCGCTGGCGCGACGCCAAGACGGTGATGCGCTACGGGGCCAAATTGGCAGCGAAAAGCGGGGCGAGCGCGCGGTTGGCGAAGCGATTTGCCGCGGATTAACGGTCAAGGTTGTCGGCAACTCCCTCGACATCAATGGCGAAGCAACCAACCATCTGCCGGCCGAGCGGTTCGAGGAGTTCCTCGCCAGTCTGCGAGCCGCGGTCGAAGCCGGCGAGTTCGACAAGGAACTCCCCGACTAGGGCCACGGCGACGCCAAGGTGCAGGCTCGCAAGCGCGCACCGCCATCGATCTCGCCCGAAGTCGCCAAGCTGCGCGAATCAGGGCCGCTGCTACCCGCTAAGCAATCGAGAGAAGGCTAAAGCCGGCAAGAGACAGACGCTAACATTTACAAAGAGCAACTACCGCAATTTGAGGACGGCAGGCAAGATTTACAATGTGGCACTTGTGGTGGTCGTGTCATTTGATGTACAGTGTCACGCATGAACGAGATGGTCGACATCCGGATTGCTGAGAACGGGCGCATGGTGCTGCCACGAGCAGCGCGACAAGCGCTTGGTGTAACGGGAGCTGGTATCGTAGTCCTGTCGATCGACGGGGACAACGTGAAGCTGACTTCGATGCGTCAGAGCATCAAGCGCGCTCAGGACCTGTACCGTAAGCACGCGACCCATGATCTCTCGGTCGATGATTTCATCGCCGAGCGACGCGCCGAAGCCGTCCGCGAAGACTTCGACTAAGCCAGCAAGAAAGCATGGCATCGATCGTTTTTGACGCCTCGGCGATATTGGCGCTGCTGCGCGACGAGCCCGGGGCCCATGTCGTCGCGCCGTATATTGGCGACGGGGTCATTTCGGCGGTAAATTTTCAGGAAGTGATCAAGGGCCTGTTGCGCCGCGAAGTTCCCATCGAGGCTGCGTTAGCGATGCTCGACGCCCTGCATCTAGAGGTGCGTCCGCACGCGCGCGAGGACGCTATCGCGGCGGCCAAGCTCTATTCCGCCACCAAGGAATTTGGCAGCGGCCTTGGGGATCGGACGTGTATGGCGCTGGCAATTGCTGAAGGACTGCCGGTCCTTACCGCTGATCAGGCGTGGGCGCGGATCCAAATCCCAGACCTCAAGCTTGTGCTGGCGCGATGACGGATCACGGCCGCAGTCGCCAAAAAGCATGTCTGTCATGACCATTGATAAGCTGTTCGATCAAGCGCGGGCGGTCGCCGCCGCGTTAATCGCGAAGAAGCAAACGATCGCCGTCGCCGAATCGTCGACCGGGGGCTTGATCTCGGCAGCGCTGCTCGCGGTGCCGGGAGCCTCGGCCTATTATCTCGGCGGCGGCGTGATCTATACGCCTCGCGCCCGCCATCGCCTGCTCGACCTCACGCGCGAAGATGTTCGTGGCCTGAAATCGGCAAGTGAGCCGTATGCAGTCCTGCTCGCCTAGACCGTCCGTCGGCGGTGCAGCGCCACTTGGGGCATTTCCGAGACCGATGCTGCGTGTCGGACCGGCAACCCCCATGCTGATGTCGCCGGTCATTGTTGCTTCGCCGTTGCCAGCACCACCACCGTCGCACAGACCCTCGAGATCCGACGCAGCGACCGGCTGAAGAACATGATCGCGTTCGCCGCCGCGGCGTTGACCCTGCTCGAACAGCAAATCGCGTCGAGCTGAACGACCTGCGGGCGCCTACTGAATATGGCAGCGGTGCGCCCATATCTCGTCACCTAGATGTTTGGTCCCGGGATCTGATGGGTCGGATCTGACGTAAATCTATGAGGCTCGGCAAGCCACGCTTTGCAGATAGCTTCATAGGGTGTGAGGCCTTTGAGGGTCTTGAGCCTGCGACCGAAGTTGTAGGCGGCAACGAAGTCGCCAAGATGCTGCCTGAGCTGATCGTGCGTGTCGTAGTGATACCGTTTGACGGTCGCTTCTTTGATGGTGCGGTTCATCCGTTCGACCTGCCCGTTGGTCCAGGGATGGCGAGGCTTGGTGAGCCGGTGGTCGATGTCGTTCTGGGCGCAGGCGAGCGCGAAGGAGAGGCAGCGGAAAAGTTCGCCATTCGCGATGGCGCGCTTGACCTCTTCGACAGCCGAGCCCGGATACTTGGGATCGGTGAAGTGGATGCCGTTGTCGGTGAGCACGGTGCGCACCGTGTACGGCACCGCGGCGATGAGATGCCGAAGGAAGTCGGCAGCGACCCTGGTGATCGCCTTCTCATGAAGCTCGACGAAGGCGAACTTGGAAGTGCGGTCGATCGCAACGAGCAGATAGAGCTCCCCCTGCTCGGTGCGTACCTCGGCGATATCGATGTGGAAGTAGCCGATCGGATAGCTCTTGAACTTGGCGCGGACGGGCGCGTCGCCCTCGATCGTGGGCAGCTGCGAGATGCCGTGGCGCTGCAAACAACGGTGTAGCGACGAGCGCGTCAGGTGCGGGATGCTGGCCTGCAGCGCGTACAGGCAGTCGTCCAGAGGCAGCAGCGTATGTCGGCGGAAGGCGACGATCACGGCTTCATGTTCGATCGACAGCACCGTCGATCTGGCGACCTTGGGGCCGGTCGGAAGATCGGCTGTCGAGGTCCGCTTCTTCCACTTCGCGACGGTCTTCCGGTTGATGCCGTGGCGCTTGGCCAGCGCCCTCAAGCTAGCTTGACTATGCTGTATCGCTCGACGGACTGCCTCAGTCGTCGTGGCGTTCCCGTGGAGGACCTGCCCATAGCGCTTCCTTGCAGCTGGCACTGAATAATACACCATCAAAGCATGGGATCACACATCTAGGACACCGCCTGTCGGCGCTCGGAACTGGTGGGGATCGAGGTCGACCATATCGACGGGCCCGATGGCGAGGGGGCGGGGACGCTGTTGATCCCGCGGAGCAAGACAGATCGGGAGGGGGAGGGGGCGCTCGCCTATCTGTCGCCGGCAGCGATGAAGGCGATAAAACGCTGGCGGGAGAGGGGGCATATCGATCGCGGGGCGCTGTTTCGTCGGGTCGAGACCTACTTCGACGGCGGCGTCAGCACGGTGGGGGAGGGGGCGCTCCATCCCGGCACGATCGCGATCATCTAGGAGTGGCTGATCCGTGCCGCGTTCGACAAGAGGCTGCTCGGGGCCATGAGCGAGGCCGAGCTCGAGCGCTGGGTCACGGCGGTGTCGAGCCATTCGATCCGGGTCGGGGTCGCGCAGGACAATTTTGCGGCAGGGGAGGGGCTGCCGGCAATCATGCAGGCGTACCGCCGGCGCGACGCAAAGACGGTGATGCGCTACGGCGCGAAGCTCGCCGCCAAGAGCGGTGCGAGCGCGCGGCTGACGAAGCGGTTTGCCGCTGAGTAGCTACTAGTCGGACCGGGTGCGAGACTGAAGCCTCGCAGTGGGAGGTGCCGTCGCCGATATGTCCGAAACTCTTGGGTTCCGGACATATCAAGCGCGTGAGCCCAAATCGTTTGCCCGCGTGTCCAACGCCCTGCGCGTCAGGCGATATTTGGACCTCTTAAGCCGCCTGTGCGTCGAACGCCGGCGCGAGCTTGGCGCGTAGGGAACGTGGCTTTTTTGCCGAAACGGCCTCAACCGCGGGTGCGGGCGGGGCCTTGCGTCCGAGTCCGATCTTTATCGCCAGGCTGCGACGCTGCTCGGCATAGGCAGGCGCGACCATCGGATAATCAGCGGGCAGTTTCCACTTGGCGCGGTACCCGTCCGGCGTCATGCCATAGCTGGTCATCAGGTGCCGCTTGAGCATCTTCAGCTTTTTGCCGTCCTCGAGGCAGACAAGGTAGTCCGGCTTGACCGAAGCCCGGATCGAAACCGCCGGATCCTGCTGGACCTTCTCCGGCTCGACCTGTGTTCCAAGGCGAGCAAGCGCTGCATGGACGCTTGCGATCATTCCCGGGACGTCAGAAAGCGCAACCGAGTTATTGGCGACGTGCGAGCTGACGATATCGGCCGTCAGGGTCAGAAGTTCATTATTAGACGCAAGATCGTTCACAGAAAGTTCCTTGTCTGAGGCCGTTTGCATATTTCAGCTGACCGGTAATCCGCACTTAGTCTGCCAGTTGTCACATTACCAGATGCCTAATCAAGATCTTCGATCTTAATTGCAAATCAATGTCGAGGCAGTTTTGTCCAAACGCCGGATTATTGGGGAGAAGGGCTGATCGGAGGCTCGCGATCGCTTCTGGGAAAGTTCATCGGGCTACTATTGTAGTGATGCAAGGCCTCGTGGACAAAGGCTGACCCTAGGCTCAGGGTTGATTGAAATCTGTCTTCTAAAGGCAACTTAGCGCCAGCAAATCGGGGGCGCGGATGAAGAACGAATGTTGGTTCTGGTATCTCGCCCCAAATGTCGTTTTTGAGCGGGGGGCGACATGTCCGCGATATTCAATTTTAGACATGTCGAACAGATTTTCTCGCGGCCTAATCGAGCACCCGACCCCGCCCATCAGGCGATGTCCGGCTCCAACGACGCGATCCTCTTGTTAGATGACGTTGCTAGGTGCGGGGGGAGCGGGTTTTCTTTGAGTCGCCGGCCCGTGCGGTAGATGCGCGCTGCGCGGTGGAGTTCATCCGCCCGAGCCCGATTTTTAACGCCAAGTTGCGACGCTTTTCCGCATAAGCGGGGGCGACCATCGGGTAATCTGCAGGTAAGCGCCATTTTGCGCGGTACGCGTCTGGCGTCAAACCGTAGCCATTCATCAGATGTCGTTTGAGCATTTTAAAATGTCTGCCGTCCTCAAGACAGACAAGATAATCGGGCTTGATCGACGCGCGAATCGAGACCGCCGGTGTCTGCTGGCCGGCTTGCGGTTCGACCTGGGCGCCGAGGCGAGCGAGGGCCGCATAGACGTTCGCAATCATTCCTGAAAGGTCGGAAAGCGCGACAGAGTTATTGGAGACGTGCGCACTGACGATATTGGCGGTTAAGGAAAGCGTTTCACTTTGAGCAGCAAGCACGTTCACACAAAATTCCTTAGTTTAGGCCGGTTGAATTTTTACGTCGTCTGTATAACTCGTGCTGAGTAGCGACGTTCCAATCGCACTTTTAGTGGCTCATCGGCGCTGGGCGCTTTCGATTATTTAGTCCTAAAAGATGAAAACTATTTGAACCGTCTCAGACGGACTGAAGGGACAAAATAACGTAAACGGTCATTCGGTCGAAAGACGTCTCGTCCGCTGTGCGCCCATTTCTCGCCGTACAACTTTCCTGAGCCCGAAAGCCGCCGTCCGTTCAGGTGGCTCAGCTGACTTAATTGGTAGATTAAGGCCGGCCGCTTTCGAGCGCTGAGGTGACGCAAACGGCCTTTCGTTCATGCGTCGCCGGCCGACAGCTTCGCTTCCGATTTAAGACAATTGCGATGGGCGATTCGAGCCTGGAAGCGGTGGTTTATGGCATTGTGCAGGCCGCTTGCACGCTCAGCCTCGGATGTGTCGCGAGCCCGTTGAAGGCGGATGGTCGGCGCGACTTCACGACCGCGCGAACGCGATCAACGGCTCAAAGTCTTCGGCATCGGCTGCTTTGAGCGCGGCAATGTAGGCCTTGCGGGTCTCGGTCGGATCGACGAGATTGACCTGCCCCCAAGTGAAACGCGGTTGGGCAAGTTCGATCGCGAGAAGGTCGCCGACCATACGGGAAAAGCGACCGTTGCCGTTTGGATAGGGGTGGATCGCGACAACGCGGTGGCTGAAGCGAATGGCAATCTCGTCGGCCGGAAAGGTCTTGTTTGCGGCCCAGTATATGGCGTTATCGATTGCTTGGTAGAGCTCGACCGGGATGCGGTGGGCGTCGATGCCGATATTGCGTGCGGTGGTGCGGTAGGTGCCCGCCCACCTCCAGACATCACCATACATGCGTTTATGCAGCTCATTTAGAAAACGGGGATTGAGTACTTCTCGCTTTCGCGACGACAGCCAATTCCTCGCGTCTGCGATGTTGGTCAGTTCGGCTTCGTTCAGTTCGGCGCGCAGCGTGATGTAAGATGGAATGAGCTGCTCGCGCTCTTCGGCTTCGAGAGGCGTGTTGGCATCGTCGTCACCCTTAAGGAGCGGATCGCTCATTCCTTTTCCCACAAGCGGCGGTTCAGGTGGGTAAGCCATTCACCAATGAGCCGTCGCTCCTCGTCTTTTAGATCGGCAGGCGTGAGCGCCTGATTTTCGAGGCGCATCGTGTGATTGAGGTGTGCAAGTTCGTTACGCACCTTACGCGCGGCCTGATCGTAGAGCATCTCGTCGAGTGGCTTTGTCGGCACGAATGCATAGACAAACTGACAGCCCAAAGCTCCGGCCGTTTGGCGCAGAGTTTTGAGGGTAACTGCGCCTGCCGTCTCCGCTTTCTCGATCGTGGTGACGCGCGAGGGTGCTACGCCCATGCGCTCGGCGAGCTGGCGCGTGGTCATGCCAAGGGACTCGCGAATGGCTTTCGTCCAACCGCGCGAAGGCGTCACAATCGGCTCTGTCCGTAGGGGGGCGAGCTTCTTGTCGAGGTTTTTTCTGGCGAGTTGGGCCTGTTTCATGCTCATATATATGTGTCCATCCTTGAGTACAATAACATCTTTATATGAGCAGAACGATGATAAATAGTCATATACAAGTGAGCAAAAAAAGACAAACTGCTTATACATAAGTGAGCGGGCAAGGCTGCAGCGGCGGAATGAAGTCGGCGTCCCGCTCTAATCGGAAAAGGTAGTGTCCACGCGATCGGCAAGTTTCGGACATCGCCATCGTCTCCGGGCACGACTGCTATTGGGGGCGGGAGCTGCCATCGGATCCGTGATACGTCGAACGGCAGCTATGCTGCACTCATGCCGGAAAGCTGCCAGACAGTTACCGGCCCCCCCCTTGTCGCTGGGGTTCAAGCACAAGAAGTGGCGCCGGCGCGATTTGCCGCCAGCGGGCTTTCGGCATAGCTAAAGGTGATAAACATCCTGTTGAGGACGTCCGACGGTGAAAGGTGCAATGCGCATGCTGGTTGTCGCGGTCACTGCGGCGACCTTTCTGGCTGGCTGCGGTAAGCAGGAGCCCTCGTCAGGTCCCCCGAGGAACTCAGGTCGATTTACGGGCATAGGTGTATTCGATGCGGGACGGCTATGGGCGAAGATGAACATTGCTCGAGCCAAGCCCGACGCGGCTGATGCAGGGATCGAGGATGATGAACACGTGATCGTCGTCCTCGACAGCCATACCGGTGAGGTGCGCCAATGCGGCGACCACAGCGGCTACTGTGTAGAAATGAATCCCTGGAGCGGGACGAAGGGGCAAGGAATGCTGCCGGCTAAATTGACGAAGCACGCTTCCGACTTTGCGGTCGAGGACCAGACCACCACGGTTGAAACCTCAAAGTAGCGCCGTAGCTATGACGCCACATTAAGACCGGCAGAAGCGTTCAATTTTATTTTCCGAGGAACGACTGCGAGAGGTCGAATGCGGCGGCGACATCGCGGTCTACGATGACAGCTTTCTCCCTCCTGACTGCCGAAAGCGGACTGGCGACTATCGGCCCCGTCCCAGCTAGCACAGAACACCATTACGTGGATTTGCCACGAGAGGGTGTTTAGAGGTCGGCAGAAGATTGCTAACTCTCCTGGGGCGGGTGGTCGGCCGACTGTAATTGGGCGGGCATGCCTTACGACAAGTCGACAGCTCCGTGTCTGCGAACCCCGCCTCAGCCGATCAGGCCTGCTAGGAGCCGGCCCGACAACCACGCTGCCTCGATGCGCGGCGCCAGCAGCCAGTCGCCGCACACTCCGATCCTGAGAGCGTTATCCCGCAGCGCACCGGGCCCGCTAGTGGTGTCGCTGCGGGCGTAACGCCACCGGTGCGCTGACAGGTATACTGGCGCCGGTAGCGGCATGCCGAGCGCGGCTTCGAGACGACGCAAGAGTTTGGGCGCTATTTCCTCTGGTGACGCTTCCAGATGGGCGACTGACCATTGCGGCGAGGCTTGGACGATCCAGGTTTCCGCATGATTACGGCCGGGTTTCGCGCCATCGCGAGTTGCCCATGCGACAGCACCAATGTCGCGTATGATTGTGGTCTCCGTCACGATCGCCTCCGCAAAAGCGATCATTGCCGTCCAGCACGGCGCCGAGCGGCGGCGAGCCGCGGACGCGGCGAAGTCGGCATGAAACGGCTTCAGCAGCGACGCGGCCTGTTCGGCAGGGACGGCAATGATCATCGTGTCAAAGCCCCCGGCCTCGGGCCGACCGACGATACGCCATGTTCCGCCGTCACAGTCGAGCGTCTCAACTCGCGCGTTCCATGTTACCGCGTGACCCGCCGCCATCGCCCTCACGGGTGCGCTCATGCTGGGCGTGCCGACCCACGCGTCCGCGCCTGCTTCGGGCCAGCGTGCCGCCACACCGTCGCGCTCCCAGTCGGCGACCTGCAACGCGAAGGCGGGATCGCGCACAGTAAAATATTGGGCGCCATGGTCGAAGTGCAGCGTAAGTCCGAGCGCCTCGACCCGCCGCGTCGACATGCGGCCGCCTGGTCCTCGCCCTTTGTCGAATAAAGCCACCTCGTGGCCCTGCCGGACGAGAGCGTCGGCGCAGGACAGACCGGACAAACCGGCACCAATGATCGCGATCAGCATAATCGGTTGCACCCGCCTCATGTTCGACTGGGCGGCAAGTTCCTTATCTATCCGCATGCTTGAGTTCATGGCTCGGTTCGACAGCGATTGCCCGCTTTGCCGCGATATTGGTTCAGGCCATCCCAAGCTCGGCCGCGTGCTGACATTTAATTTTGGCTCTTGAGGCGTTGGGGGCGGCGGTGTCGCCGCCCCCGGATCATCCTCAGGCCGTCGGCATCAGAACGGTATCGATCACGTGGATGACACCGTTGGTGCACTCAATGTCAGCGGTTGTGACGTGCGCGCCGTTGACGCTCACACCATGATCCGTGGTGATGTTGAGGTGCTCACCACCAACCGAAGCGGGCGACATCGGCCCAGTGATGTCGGCTGCCATGACCTTCCCCGGAACGACATGAAGCGTAAGGATCGCGGTCAGCTTGGCCTTGTTCTCGGGCTTCACCAGTTCCTCAACGGTCCCATCGGGGAGCTTGGCGAACGCGTCGTCCGACGGGGCGAAGACGGTAAACGGGCCGGCACCCTTTAAGGTCGCGCCTAGGTCGGCCGCGGTGACGGCGGCGACGAGCGTCTTGAACGAACCCGCGGCGACGGCAGTATCGACGATATCGTGCATGATATATCCTTTAAAGATCGCCCCGAATATCCTGGGTCGACACAATAACCCTAGACTAGCTGCGGATTAAGATCAGCAAAAAGATCTAACATGTGACGTTCTGTCTTTGCGTCAGATTAATGACACATTAGAATATTATATCGGAGCGATATTGTAATCGCTTGATACTGGACGCGGCGCTGGCCGCGGTATTCGTCGGCGGCCAAATGGGTCGGTGTCACGGCGCTTAAACAGGATCGGGGCGAGCATATGCGGTACCGTCAGGATCGACAGCGCCATGAAAGTCGCCGCCGTCAGTCGTTCCGGCACCGCAAGCCCGCCACGAATTAGATAAATGCAGGTGACGATCGCCAGCGCTGCACCGGTCACGGGAACGACAACCGGGAGCCACTGTGCGACGCGCCCGCGCCGCGCAGCCCGGAGAGCACCAACGAAATGCCGCGGGGAATGGAACAGGCAAAAGAACGCTGCAAACCCGATTACAGGAGGCAACGCGGTGAGTGCGATCAGGCTCGCGATCGCTGCCGCTGCGGAAGTAAAGCGGCGCGCGGCGATCATGGCCAGGATTCCGGCCGCAGCGATCGCCAGCGCGACCGGCCCGACGAGTAGGAGCCCGTCGGCAAGCCGCGCGGCGGCCGGCGCTTTTGTCAGTGCGACAAAGATATCGGCGACCTGAGCGTGGTGCAGCATCGCGGGCGCGGCGATGAGGGCGACTGCGAGACCCGTGGCAAGGAAGCGCGAGTCGGTTGCCTCCCAATCCTCGGCAAAATGGATAACGGCGATGACGATAAATCCCGCGAGCGCCGCCACTGGTTCGACCAGCCAAGCAGCGGTCGTTATCGCTGCGATGCCAAGATAGACCGAGAGGATCGAGGCCAGGCCGTGACTGGTCCTGCCGCGGCGGTGGATCAGCTCGATGTCGAGTGCGCCATGCGGTAAGCCAAAGACGAGGATCGCCGCACACGCCGCGACGAGAGCGGTCGAACCGGACAGCGGCACGCCGGTGACTGCTGCGACGAGCAAAGCCACGGTTGCGCTAAGCGCAACCGTGGCACCGGGGAAGGTCGATTTTTCCATCGTCGTGGTACGAATGCCACGCGGTCCGTGCGAAACCGCGTGGACCATCCTACGCTGCAATCGGCCGGTTTCCGGCGAAGGGCTCATCACGCTCGGCTGCCGATTTCCGCACAGCGATATTGTACACAAGAATGCCGAGACCGACCTTCGAGATGATGTCGGCAAATGTATATCCAATCTGCACACCCGTCGTCACTGCACCGCCGCTTAGGCCGGTATACGGCAACATGTAAACGAGCGGGTAAAAGCCCCATGACGCAAACGTCAGCAATCGCGCGCTCTTGATCAGGCCGCGGACATTCTCGGGCTGCCGGTTGATCGATTCGCCCAAGCCCTTGAACAGCGCCCATACGATATAGATGAACGGGATGGTCGACAGCGTGCCCCACAATGCGCGGGTGGCGTTGTCGCCTGCAATCTCACCGGGGTAGCCAAGGCCGATCATCAGCACGGCCGCAAAGCCGAGGCGGAACGACCGCGAAACCGTCTCGCTCTGCGGCAGTTTCATTACGAGAATTAGCTCAATGAGCAATAACGGCACGGTCAGCAGCCAATCGACGTAACGATAGGCATCGTTAAAGGCGAAGCCGGTTGCCGTCAGCGCATCATTACGTAGTGTGTAGGCGCTCTCCCAGCTGTTGAAGATGCGAAAATAGTGATAAGCAGCGATCGCTGTGACTAGTCCGGAAATAGTCAACGCTGTCTTGTAAGAGGTCGAAACCTGGCTTCGCCCCATCCATAAGAAGATCGATGCGGCCGCCATCGTAGCTAATGTGAATGAAAAGGCGTTGTACACAAGCGTGTACTGCCCCACTGTTAATTGGGTCATGTCGGTCTCCGCTGTTGACGAAGCCATATCGCGCCGACACGAAACCCCGTCTATGGGCGAAATGTCATGCGTGGGGATGCCACACGCGGCAGATGCGCCGCACTGGGCCATTCGGCGACCAAGGGCGGCGGCACCGCGTCCGAATAAATGCACAAGCGATTGCAAGGCCGTCGCACCGGCGTACTCCCACATAGTTGGCATTTCTAGGCCCGTACTTACCCCCAACCGCCCGTCATCACGAAGATCCCGGTGAAAAAAGGCAGGATTGCGAGGACGAAAGCTGGCGGGATGGTGCCTCTGGTCCCTCATCGCACTTAGCCGGGCGTTGCCATCCGGGCCTGATCCGGCATCTCGCCAGCTTTCTTAGATCGTGACCTCCGCAGGCTCGCCACTTACGCACGCCAAATCAATGTCGAGTACAGCGAAACCGCCAAGGGCTGGCAGCTGACAGTCACCGATGACGGGGTCGGAATGCCTGGCGATGTGAGCGCTGCCAAGGCTGGACTGGGAACGACGATCGTAACCGCGCATGCCAAGCAACTTTATGCCACTGTTCACGTCGTCGCCGCCGAGCCAGGCACAATCGTAACCGTCAATCGGACCACGTTGAGGCTCGTCGGAGGGGCCGCCCGCGATCCCGAAGTCTAGGCAGTCTAGCAGAAGGCCTTCAGCGCCTGCGATTTCAAAGCCTTATTGTCACGGCACGGAACAGCGAATGACACGGTCGGTTAAGCGTTGGTTATGGGGGCCATTGTGAAGATTGATATGCGCGAAACCCTAGATGTGCCTGAAGCGATCCCCCTGCTTCTCATGGTCGTCGACGACGAGGTTCTGATCCGATTTGTTGCGGCGGACATTCTGCGGGACGCCGGCTTTGCAGTTGTCGAGGCCGGCGATGCGGACGAGGCAATGATATTGCTGGCGACGGGAATGCCCTGCAGTCTGATTTTTTCTGACGTGAATATGCCGGGCTCGATCGATGGGGTCGGACTGGTGGCTCATGTGAAAGAGCATTACCCGGTCATCCCGGTGGTCCTCACGTCGGGTGGTGTAGCGTTGCACGAACTCGTCAATGCCGGAGCCGTGGCGATCGTGCCCAAGCCCTATTCCGAATCTACGCTCATCGGCACAATCGACCGTGTGCTCGGCCGATCCGGTGACTGAGCGGCCAAAGCCGCGGGTCGAAGAAGCGCTGCTTCTGGTCGATGGTGAGGTGATCGCCCGCCACGCCTTGGCCGAATATCTGCAACACTGCGGCTATGCCGTGATTGCGGCGGCCTCGACCGAGGAAGCGATGACCGTCCTGAACGCCCCGGATTATGTCATCTCGGCTATGCTGTGCGCATTGCCGGCGATTGGTTCGCAAAATGGCTTTGCTTTCTGCCGCTGGGTTCGTGACAATCATCCGACGATAGAAATCGCGCTGGCCGGCACCCTCGATGCTGCGGCTGAAGCGGCTGCTGAGTTTTGCGACGCCGGGCCGCGACTGGTTCGTCCCTACGACCCCGGCGCTATTGTCGAACGGGTCCAACTGATGCGCGAGCGCCGCAGGCAGAAGCTCGCGCTGGGCTGATTGACGCATTCCCGCGGCGGCTCAGCATAGGTGTGTCGCCGACCGAAGTCTCTGCTCCTCAGCGACGTCTCGAGGGTCGCGGACTAACCTAAAGGTCCGCTTTCCACGATCGGTCGCCCGAAAGCCGCCAGGCCGGAAACGGCCCCCGCGGTTGTGGCGCTGACACTCGCAATCGTCGGAATGCATTTTCTGATTATGTTACCCGCACTGGGGCCCCGAGTCGGAGGGCTCGGGGTAGCGTGCGTCGTCAATGCAGCGTTGTTCTGGCGGACGCGAAGCTACAGGGTGCAGGCAGCATGGGTGATAGATGGGCTGTTGAAGCTAGCACTACTTTGGCAGATTAGATTTTGCGGGCGGGGTGAGGTGCTCATTGCAGTGCGGGCATCGCATCGGTGGCGCTCTCGCGAACAGGTCGACGATTGCCTGCCTGACGGCTGGCATGCTTGGTTGCGGTGGTGGTCCCGAGACTCTTTTTTTTCCGTCCCGCTGCTGTGAGGCGGCGGGACTGAAGGAAGGCGCAGGCGATCATCGTCATCAAGGCGTGTCGATGCAGGCCTGTCCACGATCGACCTTCAAAGTGGTCGAGGCCGAGTTCCTCCTTGAGCTGCTGGTGCGCCTGCTCGCAGATCCACCGCGCCTTGATTGCTCCGGCGAGCGTTTTGATCGCGGTGTCGGCAGGCAGGTTCGAGAGGTAGTATTTGCGCTCGCCGGTCGAACGATGCTCACCAACCAGCCACACTTCTTCACCCGGCAGATGCTGGCCGCCCATGTCGCGGATACGCTGGGTCGGGCCGTCGGCGACACGCACGCGCAGTGCGGCGAAGCGCGCGGCCAGTCGCCCTTTCGTACCCCGTCGCCAACTGACCCGTTTCCATGGCTGCCCGGCGAGCAACGTCTCGGATGCAACAGATTTTGCATTTGGGATATGGTGTTGACGAGGTCGGCCATGTCCCGCGATCGGGAAGATCATCGCGACATCGGCCGGATAGACCTTCTGCCGGCCGGGTATGCCGACCGCCCAGGAGAGGCCGCGCTCGCTCAGCGCCTGGCGGAACGGCGCGCTCATGCCATATCCGGCATCCGCCAGCACACAGCCGAAGCGCACGCCCGCGGCCGTGACCCGGTCGATCTCGGCGATGGCGATCTCAGGCTTGGTCAGGGCGACCTGCCGGTCGGCGGGCACCTTCGCCTTCGTCATGCGCTCGGGATCGCTGGTCCAACTCTCCGGCAGGAACAGGCGCAGACCCACCATCACTGGCACCTCGCGCGATGCGAGCGTCACCGACACGAGCGTCTGGCAGTTCGCGTTCTTGCCGAGCGAGGACGCATATTGCGGCGCGACACCGACCGAGTGGCGCCCCTTCTTCGGCATCGCGGTGTCGTCGATCACAAGGAAGGCATCGCCGCCGCCGACCAACCGGTCGGCTTCGGTCAGCAGCGCCGCGTCGAGCGGAGCACTGTCCCAGACCCCTGCCGCCACGAAGTGATGAAGCTGGTCATACCCAATGGCATCGGCGCGAGCCGCCATCGGCTGGACGCTCTTGCGGTCTCCAGGGCCGATCAGGCCGGCAACATAAGCGGGGCACATCCGTGCCCGCTTCTTATGACCCAGCGCCGTCAAAAACGGCGCCAGCCAAACCTCAAGGTCGCTTCGCCAATCTCCGCCCATCGCCAGCCTCCATAGCTGGCTCCCTATGAATCACGCAAAACTACCCAAGGGAATCCCAAAAATTATGCTTCTGCCAAAGTAGTGCTAGGCTCAGGACTCATTGATCACAGCCAGAAGATGACGGTTGCGGCTAGCGCGATGGCCGAGAAGAAGGCGTGCGCGCATCGGTCGTAGCGGGTGTGGATGCGGCGCCAGTCCTTGAGCCTGCCGAACATGTTCTCGATGCGGTGACGTTGCCGGTAGAGGGTTCGGTCATGCGGGATCGGGGTTTTGCGGTTGGCCTTCGATGGGATGCAAGGGGTGATGCCCTTGGCGATCAGGGCGGCGCGGAACCAGTCGGCGTCATAGCCGCGGTCACCGAGCATGGCCCTCGCTTTGGGCAGGGCGTCGAGCATCAGCGCTGCGCCCTTGTAGTCGCTGGTCTGCCCCTCGGTGAGGAGCATGACGAGCGGTCGGCCCTGGCCGTCGCAGACCGCGTGCAGCTTGGAGTTCAGGCCGCCTTTGGTGCGTCCGATACATCGGGGAAGAGCCCCTTTTTGAGGAGGCTCGCGGCGGTTCGGTGTGCCTTCAGGTGGGTCGCATCGATCATCAACTGGTCGGGCTTGCCGCCTTTTGCCGCCAGCGCTGCAAAGATACGGTTGAACACACCCAGCCGGCTCCAGCGGATGAAGCGGTTGTAGATCGTCTTGTGCGGACCGTAGTCCTTGGGCGCATCGCGCCAACGCAGCCCGTTCCTGATCACGAAGATGATCCCGCTGATCACTCGCCGGTCGTCAACGCGCGGCACCCCATGCGACAGGGGAAAGTGCGGCTCGATCCGACGCATCTGTGCCGCCGACAACCAGATCAAATCACTCATCACGACGCCTCCCTGGCGTCACCATTGAATCAACCGATCACCGTCTCCGCAACCACTTTAATAGGTCCTGAGCCTAGGTCGCCTCTGAAAGAGGCTTCTCGCGCAATACTTGGCAAGTGTCATGCCGTCGATGCCGCCACTCGCTGATAGAGATATAGCGAAAATGGCTTCGGGCTTCGACGGAAAGGCTTCCGCTTGCTCGACCGATCACGCTTACTACAGCGTTTAGGCTACACTAGTTGGATATGGCCCCGACTAGCTTCAAGAATGGCCTCGGCGTTGATCGCCGAGGCCATATCATGCTCGTTTCAGATCAGGCCGATGCTCGCGTTGCGCCGACGGATCGAGGCTCCCACCATTCCAAAGCCAAGGATCATCGCGCCCCAGATCGACGGCTCGGGGACAGCCGCAGCAACGCTCACCGTCAATTGCGTCGGGTAAAGGTTGCCGATGGCGGCCGAGATTTCGCCGCCCGAGTTATTGTCGATAAACGACACGTTGGCGGCCTGACCCGCCGCCAGTGCCAAGCTGATCGGCTGGTCGACCGTGGCGGGAAATCCAGCTCCAGTGAGATCAACGTAGAAGTTGTTGTCGCCCGATCCGCGGACCATGTCGTTCGACAAAATCTGGTAGTCTCCCATAGTGTACAGCGAACTGTAATTGCTGCCGGCCGTGGAGAAGCTCCGGCCGTTGATTGTCAGGGTTCCGCCGACGGCATACGGCGGGCTGCCACCGAAAATGCTGTTGGAGGACACCCCGGTGCTCGTCTGCGGCCCGAAAGCGTTCACCGCCGACGTGTTCACGATGAACGTCTCGACGAAGCTCTTGTCGGTGAGGCGCTGATCCGTCCCGTAACCGAAGACGTCGGCGTTATCAGAGATGTTCTCCGCGTTGCCGGTGAGCGTCACGGTGATCAATGTCGCCGCGGCGGGCGAAGCCGCAAGGATCAGCGAGCTCAGCGCTGCGCCGACCAGAAAATGCGATCGCATGATGTAGCCTTCCAAGATATTGATCAGAGCCGGACCGCTGGAACGTCGTCATTGCTGCCAAGCAGCACGAATCATTAACCGTTCTTAATGACGACAGTGTGACGTTCGGCCCGGACGACGCCGATCATGCAGTGACGGCACCGGCTTCTGCGCGGCGACTGCGAAGGAAGCTGCCCAAAGTCACGAAGCCCAAAAGCAAGCTTATCCAGGTTGAAGGCTCCGGGACGCTGCTCGTGACGGTTAGCGTATCGCCAGCGCCACCTAGGACAGCGTCTTGATAGACGCCGGTCGCTGCGAGCGCCGTGCCGGCGAAATATCGGATAATCGTTCCAACGCTCGCGGCACGATATTCGATGACCACGTCGGTTGGGCGAGGGGAGAAGTTCAGCCCAGTAGGCAAGATCGACTGAGTGTCGCAAGGTGCTCCGGCATATCCAATGCAGCTGGCCATTTTTCCGTACGGCTCGATCACATTCAGATCGAAGTTATATTCGCCAAATGTATTCGCAGCTTCCTGAGAGAGAAATTCCGGAGCGACAACGGTAAAGCCCGATCCTTGCCCCAGATCGAAGGTGTATTTTACGGTCACCAAGGCCGGGGTGGTTGCAACGAGTGAAGCAGCTACCGCCATTACGTGAAACAGAGCTATTTTCTGGCTCGTGATAAAGCGCATAATTTGCTCCCTGCATCGCGATCTCAGAAATCCGATATTTAGAGCCCGATTCAAAAGTACATCAATGAGTTGAGAGCCTTGCGATTCTGCGTGTGAGCATTCGGATGCTGGCGATGGTTGCCCATGCCGTGGCGCTTTCGATGGATCGCTCCCAGTCTTTGGCGAGACGTCGGCAGCGGCCCAGCCACGCGAAGGTCCGCTCGACAACCCAACGGCGGGGCAAAAGCACAAAGCCCTTGGCGGTATCGGAGCGCTTGATGATTTCGAGGGTCCAGCTGCCATGGCCTTCAAGCGCGGCCTTGAGTTTGTCACCGGCATAGCCACCATCGGCAAACACATGGCGCAGGAACGGGAAACGGAAACGGATGGCTTTGAGGACATCGACAGCGCCGTCGCGGTCCTGAATGTCGGCGGCATGGACCAGGATAAACACCAGAAAGCCGCAGGTATCGGTGATGATATGGCGTTTGCGGCCCTTCACCTTCTTGCCGGCGTCATAGCCGCAAATTCCGCCGCTTTCCGTTGTTTTGACCGATTGGCTGTCGATAACGCCAGCACTGGGTGAGGCCTCGCGGCCGGCCTGTTCGCGTGCTGCCATTACCAGCAAGTGGTTGATTGTCGTCAGCAGCCCACTATCCCGCCAGCTGTAGAAATAGCCGCGCACTGTCGACGTCGCCGGAAAGCATTTGGGCAGCATCCGCCAGGCGCAACCGCTCGACGCAATATACATGATCGCATCCATCACCGCCCGAAGGCAGGTCGTGCGACGACGCCCGCCGCTGCGGGCTGCCGGAAACAGCGGCTCGATCAACGCCCATTCCGCATCCCGTAAATCGCTTGGATAGCGCCCCCCCTTGCGCATATGCTGACGGCGAGCGGTATCAGTCCAAGGCAAGTTCTTCTCCTATCGTCTCGACAACGACGGTGAATCACAACCTACTGGTATCGCTCAACTACTTTTCGTTCAGGCTCTTACAAATTATTATCCATCCAAGTGAAGTTTTTGAGACAGCCCAGGGGCGTACTAATTTTGGTGATGACGACTGGTGCGATCCCTCTCTCAAGCTCAAGAACTCGTCCACAGGGCAGCATAAAGATAGGGGCTAACGCAGGATCTAAATCTTCTGCTTCGAGGTGCCCAAAGCCGGTTGTGCGACCGAGGTAAAAGGATGGCCGCTTCTGGGAGCCGCTCATGTCCACCTAGCGTCCGGAACTGGGTCTTGCTGGTGTACGGCGGTGGCTGAACGAAAGTCCGCTTTGAAGCGTCAGATGCCCGGAAGCTGCCAGTCCGGAAACGGCCCCGAGGCCGCCCCGGGACAGGCTCCGCGGCAGCGGCGACTGAGGGGTGGAAAGCGGACACTCAGCGCAGCGTATTGAGTCGACGGGACCGAAGCGGCCGTGAACTCAAAACCAGGACTGTGCTTCGCCATTGAAACCAAAATGGATGGCTTGCCAACCCATGCCCGACCGCACGAAAACGAAGTTCCATTTCAACACATTGTCGCGATGTTGAGCGAGGTAGATTTGGCGAACCGCCATCCTGCCCAACGTTTCACAACAAATCCGCTCATAGCCGGTCATCGGTCCATTTATGCGTATGGAACTGTCGATCTGCCCGACCAACTGCTAGCGCATTCCAATCTTTGTTGCCCACAACGGGGAACAGCCGAATATTTCGTCGACCGCTTCGGCACTCCTTCGATCATGCATCAGGCTGAAAAATGCTTCGATTTGGGTTTCAACGTCGTCTGACATTCAAGCCTCGGGATGGCCGCACGATGCGATGGAGCGAAGAGAGACTAGCTGATACTGCGAATGACAGGAACGGGGTCGGAAGCCACGGTCGGAGCCGGGACTGGTTGAACGGCAGCTATGCCCGGTTTCACGCCAAAAAGCCGACAGGCCGCTTTCGGCCCCGTTTAGGAATTAGGATCGGTCGACGACGAAAGAGCGTTTGGGAAGGAGGGATCATGCATATCCTCTGGGTCATGGGTGTCAGTCTGGTTGTCGCTTCGCTTGCCGATTGGCTTTTCATAGGCGTGCTGTTCCACAATAGTTATTCGACATTTCCCGAAGTTTGGCGTGACGCGAAGGATAAGCGGCGTCAAATCCTGATTGCTCAGGCATATTCCGCGATGACAGCCGTCGGGTTCATATGCTTAGCAATTCGGTTGACTCTTGTTTCACTTGGTGGTGCGCTGAGCCTTGCGGTCTTAATCTGGATTATTGCGCCTCTACCTTTGCTGCTTGGCAATCACGTTTTCATCAAACTTGATCAGAAAGTGACGCTCGCCCACGCTTTAGGTTGGCTGGTTAAGCTGCTTCTAATCGGCGCGACAACTGCAGCACTGCTTTAACAGTCGGTCGACAAACGGAGCCGCTTCGCATGCGTGTCCCTTCCCCTTCGCCGATCGCGACCGTCAACACGGGTTTTGGCCGCCGGCAAGTCAGTGGTGGCAGACGGCGGTTATCCCGCTACTGGCGCTCCAAGCAGCCAGACGCCTTACGGCCCCACTACGTGGTGACAGACTGCACGCCTTCGTCCGCGACCGGTTTGCCGTGATTGTGGTCAAAGCGGGCCGGATTCAATTACTTAGCGACGTCCTGTGCCGCGCAGGCGACCATCGCCGAGAACTACGTCGGCCTGCCGCTCTAGTCGACGTGGCCCGGCAGGCGCTCGCGGCGCGGCGCCGTTTCCCGGAGGAAAAGCGACAGGGCAAGCCCGATCGCGAGACCGGCGAGCGGAATGACGAAGATCTGCGCGATGCCGTAGTGCTGGGCGACGAAGCCGGCGATGACCGGGGCGATCCCTCCGCCGAAGATCTCGCCGGCGCCCGCTACGACCCCGACGGAGGAGGACATCAATGCCGGCGACACTGCTTCCGAGGCGACAGGGCCCGCAAGGATCGACGTCAGACCGAGGGCGAAGAAGGCGGTGACCGACAGCCAGCCGAACAGGAGCCATGGGTCTGCGGGGGCGTGGGCGAAGAACCACGTGCCGACGGCGGCGCCGAGGAAGGCGAGCGCGGTGGCGGGACGTCGGCCGATGCGGTCCGAGATCCCCGCAACCATGAATTCGCCGAGGAAGCCGCCCCAGCCCATCCCCGACATCACCAGCCCCATCGTCACCGGCGTGAGGTGCAGGAAATCGACGAGGTAGTTCGGAACCATGGCGCCGAGGACGAAGATGCAGCTCATGGCGGCGAGCAGGCACAGCGCACCCAGGATGACGTTGCGGGACTTTATGACGTCAGTCCACGGTGCGCGCGGGGCGGTTACCGCCAAGCGTGGGGCGTCGCGGAGGACGCGGTTGAGCAGGAAGGCGAGGATGAAGCCGGGGATCGCGACGATCATGAACACCTCGCGCCACGACGGCAGGACCTGGAGCAGCTGCGTCGCGACGATGGGGGCGATGCCGAAGCCGAACAACGCGAAGGCACTGAGCTGAAGACCCTGATTCAGACCGCGCCGCATGGGTAGCGATGCCTCCGCGGTCGCGGCGACGCTGGCCGGGAGGAATGCCCCCTCGGCTGCGCCCATCGTCGTCCGCGCGAGCAGGAGCATCACGAAACCCGTCGCCAGTCCGGCCGCACCGGACAACGCCGAGAACACGACCAGTGCGGGGAGCAGAACGGCGCGGCGCCCGATCCGGTCGGACAGGTTGCCGATCAGGATCGCGAACACTCCCCACGCAATGCCGAGGCCGCCGACCAGCGTGCCGAGCTGGCCGTAGTCGAGGTGGAGGTCGGCCATGATGGCTGGGAACAGCGGCCCGAGGATCCAGCGGTCGAGACCGACGAGACCGAAGGACAGCGACAGCAGCAGGACCACGCGCCATTCGTATCGCGCATCCCAAGAGCCGCCGCCGCGGAGTGCAGCCGGGGTCGTGTTCGCGGCTATGGCGGCGGTCATCGGCGCGTCCTCAAATCGGGAAGTGTCCAGGTTGGGTCTCTATGGTGATCCAGCGGAGTTCGGTGAAAGCGTCGATGCCGGCCTTGCCGCCGAAGCGGCCGTAGCCGCTCGCCTTGGTGCCGCCGAACGGCATCTGCGCCTCGTCATGAACGGTCGGGCCGTTGATGTGGCAGATCCCGGACTTCATTGCCCGTGCGATCGTCAATCCCCGGGCGACGTCGCGGGTGAACACGCTTGCCGAAAGGCCGTAGTCGGTATCGTTGGCCAGTTCGACGGCATGCGCCTCGTCCCGCGCCCGGGTGACGGCGACGACGGGACCGAAGCTCTCTTCGCGGAAGAGCGCCATCGCAGGGGTCACATGATCGACGACGTGCGGCGGCATGATGACGCCGTCCGCCGGGCCGCCGGTCCCCAGACGTGCCCCCGCGGCGACCGCGGCGTCGACGAGCGCGGCGACGTGGTCCACCGCCCTCGTGTCGACGACCGATGCAGCGTGCATCGTCGAGACCTTGGCGGTGAAGGCCGCGACGAACGCCTCGGCGACCGCGTCGACGACGATGATCCGCTCGGTCGACATGCAGATCTGTCCGGCGTTCATGAATGAACCGAATGCCGCGGCTTTTACTGCTTCGTCGAGATCGGCGTCAGCCAGCACGATCAGCGGTGCCTTGCCTCCCAGTTCGAGCAGCACGGGTTTGAGGTTCTGCGCGGCGCGGATGGCGATGATGCGCCCGACCGCGGTCGAGCCGGTGAAATTGATCCGGCGGACTGCGGGATGGTCGATCAGCGCGCCCACGACCTCGCCAGCATTTGCAGGGGCGTTGGTCACCAGTCCGACCACGCCCGGCGCGAAGCCTGCGTCGGCGAAGGCCTCGACGATTAGCCCATGCGTCATGGGGCAGATTTCGGACGCCTTGAGGATCACGGTGTTTCCGCAAGCCAGCGGCACCGCGAGCGCGCGCACGACGAGGATGACCGGTGCATTCCACGGCGCGATGCCGAGACACACACCTGCGGGTTCGCGCAGCGCCATCGCGAGGCACCCCGGCTTGTCCGACGGGATTACCTCGCCGCCGATCTGGGTCGTGAGCGCCGCCGCCTCGCGCAGCATGTCCGCGCCGAGGCGCAGGTTGAACCGCGCCCATCCCTCGTGCGCCGCGCATTCGGCGATCATGGCCGCGACTATGGCGTCGCCCTTCGCCTCGAGCGCCATCGCGGCAGCATTGAGTTGCGCGCGGCGCGCATTGGGGCCGAGCGCGCTCCACGCCGGCAAGGCGGAGGCAGCGGCGGCGGCGACCGCGGCCGCCTCTCTGACGGTCATTGCCGGTGATCGCGAGGCGAGCACCTCCGTCGCGGGGTTCAACCGATCGAAGGTCGTCACGCGAGGATCTGATGCCAGGCGCCGGCCCCCGCTCCGGCATCGACGGACACGTCGGTCCCGTTCATCCACCGCGCATCGTCCGAGAGCATGAAAGCGACGACCGGCGCGATCTCCTCGGGAGTGCCGGCGCGGTTGAGCTTGAGATCGTCTTCGGCGCGCTGGCCGAGCGTCTTGATGAAGTCGGCGAGGATCGGCGACGACACCGGTCCGGGCGATACGCTGTTTATGCGGATGCCGCGATCCTTCCAGCGCTGGCATTCCCATAAAGTCCAGGCAATGACGAGTTCCTTCGACAGGTGATACGAAGGGGCGCCCTCCACGTCCTGTGCGGCGATCCACGCGTCGGCATCGGCGAACGAAGTCGTCAATCCCGCCCGCACCACCGCAATGTTCGCGCGCCACTGGAAGCCGGCAAGCGAGGCCAGATTGATGATCGCGGCACCGTCGGCCAGCCGGATCGTCACGGCTTCCGTGAAGTGACGCAGGCCGAAGAAGTTGACCTTGAGCACCGCGTGCTTGTCGGCGGTCGGCGGAAGACCGGCCGAGTTGACCAGACCGTCGAACAGTATGTCCACCGATCTGAGCGTCTTCTCGATCGCGCTCTGGTCGCCCATGTCGATCGGGAAGAAGCCGTCGACCGCGAAGCCGGGCGCGTTGCGGTCGAACCCGACGACCCGCGCTCCCCGCGCCTGCAGCAGTTTCGCCGTCGCCGCCCCGATGCCGGACGATACACCCGTCACGGCGAAGACCTTTCCCTCGAACATCCCCTAATCCCCTTTCCGCGCGATCAGAACTTGAAGCCGGCGCGGACGTAGAATTCGCGCGGTCGGTTATAGGTGCCGCCGACGTAGCCGATGCCGGCCTGGTCCTGCCCCGAAATTATGAAGCGCTCGTCGGTCAGGTTCGTCACGCCGGCGTCGACATGGTAGTTCTTCGCCGCCGAGCGGTATGAGATCAGCGCTCCGACGACGTTGGTCGCCGGCGAGATTAGCTCGGGGGTGTTCTCGGCGTCGCGGGCTATGCTCGACTTGAACGCATAGTCGACGTGCGCATCGACCGATGCGCCCGAGGGCAGCGGAATGACATAATCCACGTTGGCCGAGGCCGCGTAGTCGGGGGTGTTGACGAACTTGTCGCCGAGGTTTGTGCCGGCATCCTTCTGCGTGTAACGCGCGTCTATATAACTGAAGGTCGCCGCCAGCGTCAGCGCGGAGGTCGGAACCAGAACCAGTTCGGCCTCGATACCTTTGATCTCGGACTGTGCGGCGTTGATCGTGATCGGCGAAACGCCCGAATACACGGTAACTTGCAGGTCCTTGTATTTGGTGTAGTAGCCGGCGAGGTTGGCTTGCAGCAGTCGGTCGAAGAACTGCCCTTTGACCCCAACCTCGTAGGTATCGGCTTTTTCCGGATTGAACGTCGGCGCGGCGAGGATCGGGGTTGTCGCCCGCGTCGTCCAGCCGCCCGCCTTGTAGCCTTGGCTGAACGTCGCGTAGGTCAGGATCTGGTCGGTCGCCTGGTAATTGACGCCGGCCTTAAATGAGACGTTGCTGAAACTGAGGTGATTGTCCGTCGTCGGAAAATACAGTGTCGGGTCAGTTGGATCGGGATGAAGCGATAGTGGATAGCCGAGCTTGTAGGCGAGGCTGTTCAGGTCGCGCTGACCGCCCTGGAATTCCTTCTCATCGCGCGTGTAGCGGACGCCGCCGGTCAAACCCAGCTTGTCGGTAATCTTGTAGTCGGCCTGAGTGAATGTGGCGTAACTTGTTGTGTGGAATGTGTTTGGTCCATCGATCTGGAGCAGGCCGCCCGCAAAATGAACGTAATCGGTCAGGTCGCCCTGCTCGTGAAAGTAATAGAGACCGGTGACCGTCTTCAAACGGCTGTCGAGGAAGTCACCAAGCAGCTGGACCTCCTCGCTCTCCTGCTGCTGGCGCATGGTGAAGGCATGGTCGCCCATCGGGATCGGCGAGCCGTCGACGTCGAGCGCGAAGCGGCTGTCGAGGTTGCGATACGCGCTGATCGACTTGACCGCGAGGGTGTCGGTCAGTTGCGCGTCAAGCGTGCCGGAGAAGCCGAACGTCTTGATCTTTGAATAGCCCGCGCCGGTGGCATACGAGGTGTCGATCCGCGGCGAGAAAAACCGGCTGTCGAAAACCAGATGGTTGTTGTTCGGGTCGGCGTCGACGTTGACCCCGCCGAGCGGGGGTAGCACGACGTTGGTGAACCCCGGCACCGTCGCCGCCGGCAAACCGCGCGGCGTGTTGCAGATGGCGTTTAGCGGCGTTGTCGCCAGGACGGCGGCGGGTGTCGAAATGCAGGTATTATAGACATCCTTCAGACCCGGCTTGAGGGCGAGTAGCTGGCTGCCGGTCGACTGGTCGTCGTCGTTGGTATAGTCGCCGGTCAGGCGGAAGGTCACGTCGGGCGCGATCTTCCACTTCAACTTCACGCGCAAATTCTGATCATTGTAGCCGCCGGCCGCTTGATAGGTCGTCGAGTCTGGCCGGACGAAGGCCCCGGAATCGTCGACGTAGTTGCCGGGAAACTTCAGGAAGTGGAAATAGCCGTCGGCGTGCTTCGCCGAGAACGACACCTGCGCCAGCAGTTTGTCGTCGATGATCGGAATGTCGACCGAGCCGCGGACATCGACACGATTATACGAGCCGTAGGTGACGTCGCCCGCCCCGCTGAAGGTGTTGCCGGGGTCGCGGGTGACCACGCTGATCGCACCGCCGATCGTGTTGCGGCCGAACAACGTCCCCTGCGGGCCCTTGAGGATTTCGACATGGTCGAGATCGAGCAGGTCGACAACCGCGCCGACGGTGCGGGCGTAATAGACGCCGTCGACATAGACGCCGACGCCAGGATCGAGGTTGAAGGCGAAGTCGTTCTGCCCGATGCCGCGGATGAATGCCGAAAGAACCTGGCTCGAACCGGAGAAGGGCGAGGTCCCGACGATCTCGACCGACGGTGCAAACTTGCCGAGCCCGGCGACGTCGGTGATCCCCTTCTGCGCCAGCGCCTCGGGCGTGAACGCGGTGATCGCTATCGGCACGCGCTGAAGGTTTTCCGACCGCTTCTGCGCGGTTACGGTGATCTCCTCAATCTGCCCGCCCGAGCCCGGGCCGGGCGTACTGCCGACGGCCGTCGCCTCCGGCGGGTTCGCGGCTTGCGTCGCCACCTGTGCTCCGACCGGCCATGCGGCGGTGACAAGAAGCGACGCGCCGATGCGCGCGGCGATGATGACGCGGTTCGAAACGATGGACATTGGACGATCCCCCTGATGGCTGGGCTTCTTGACGAGCTTGAGCACTGCCTTGCACCGATCGTGCCAACTCGGGTCGCTCCTACGACGGACACCGCGGAGCTGGACATTTTGGGTTTTAAGGCGTCAGTCTACAGACGGTCGCAGGCCGGGTTTTGGGTCGAACTGTCGACAATTCGACGGGGGAGAGAAAGTATGAAGGTTGGATCAGGCGCTGCTTCGCTTGTCGTGCCGCCTGATCTGCCACGTATCTCCGACTTGGCGGCGACGCTCCATTTCGCTCCCGAGCAGGGTCACATCTGGCTCGCCGGGAGGCGGATGGTTCTTGTCCACGCGCGGACCATGGGCATCGTCCGACGCGAGGTAATCAACGCCGTCGGCTACGACCGCGCCCGTGCGGTCTTCACTCGGCAGGGATACGAGGCCGGGGCGATGGACGCCGACGTTGCCGCCAAGGTCCGCTCCAACGACAGCGTCTACGACGCGTTCTCGGTCGGGCCTCAGCTTCACGCGCTGGAAGGCGCGGTCCTCGTCGAGCCGATCACGGTCGACGTCGATGTCGCAAACGGGCGTTTCTATGCCGAGTACAGGTGGCGTCACTCGTCGGAATGCGCCGAGCACGTCACGGCGTTCGGCATCGGGCAGGCTCCCGCCGGATGGGGACAGATCGGCTATGCCAGCGGCTACGCCAGCGTCTATTTCGGCCGGCCGATCGTCTACCGCGAGGTCGAGTGCATCGCCATGGGCCATGACGAATGCCGCATTGTCGGCAAACCGGCGGAGGCCTGGGACGATGCTGAGCCCGATCTCCGCTACATGAGGAGCGAACAGCTTCACACTGCAACAGACGCGATCCGCACAGTTCGTGAGGGGGACGCGAAGGCCGCCGACAATCGATGGCGGGTCGTCGGCGCGTCGTCGGGGTTCAACACCGCCTTCGATATGCTGCGTGACGTGGCCGACACCGATGCGCCGGTACTCTTCCAGGGTGAGAGCGGCGTCGGCAAGGAGATGTTCGCACGCAACCTCCACGCGATGGGCAAGCGCGCCGAAAAACCATTCGTCGCGGTCAATTGCGCCGCAATCTCGGAGACGTTGATCGAATCTGAACTGTTCGGCGTGGAACGGGGGGCCTTCACCGGTGCCACGGTGAGCCGTCCCGGCCGGTTCGAGCGGGCCGAGGGCGGCACGCTTTTCCTCGACGAGATCGCGACGCTGTCGCTGATCGCGCAGGCGAAGCTGCTGCGGGCACTCCAGGAGGGCGAGATCGAACGCGTCGGCGATACGCGGGTGCGGTCGGTCGACATCCGGCTGGTCGCCGCGACCAACGTCGATCTGCGCGAAGCGGTCGCGAAGGGGGCGTTCCGCGCCGACCTGTTTTACCGGATCAACGTCTTCCCGCTGCGCATACCGCCGCTGCGCGACCGTCGGGCGGACATACCGCTGCTGATGGATCATTTTCTTTCGGTCTTTCGTACCCGCTACGACAAGAAGGTATCAGGCTTCGACGAACAGGCCGTGTCGGCGATGCTCAGCTACGATTGGCCGGGAAACGTCCGCGAACTCGAAAACATGGTAGCGAGGGGCGTCATTCTCGGCCGCAGGGGCGAGCCACTGCGCGTCCACCACCTATTTACGAGTGGAGAGCGGCTCGGCGACCAGCGCTATCGGCTCGGCGCGGACGGACGCGTCCGATCTAGTGGACATCATGGCAATCGGTCACCGGTCGCAATCGCCGCGCTTATGGATGCGGGACTGACGATGGACGACGTCGAGCGTGATCTGCTGGACGAGGCCTTCCGCCGATGCAGCGGCAACAGGTCCGCCGCCGCGCGTCTGCTCGGTGTTTCAAGGGCCCAATTTAATCACCGCTACACCCAGGCTTCGAAGGCGCGATAAGTCACGGGTAGCTGTAGCGACGCTAAATGATCCGCCGTATTCTCCGCGCAAAGGGAAAAAGTTGGCTGCCGAAACTTCTCGAGAAGTGCATCGACATGTGTTCGGTCGATCGGGCATGTGCCCGCCGGAAGCTCGACGCCGTCCGTAGACGAATGTTCGACGATGGATATACGACATCTCATCAATCGGTCCTATTCGCGTTGCTTCACTTACGTGAACGGAAATCGGCTTCCGGGTGGTCAATCAGCAAATGCAAATGACCGAATGTGGGGGTTCTCGACGGCAGCTCCGGCTTAACAGAGGTCCGCTTTCGCTATCTGATCACCTGGAAGCCATCAGGCGGCTACCGGCCCCGAAGTGCCGAAAGTGTTCACATCGCAATTATCATTGCCGTCGCAAGCGTTCGCGGCGGGCCGACGCTCGCCGCGTTAGCAGACTATCAAATTTGCGTACTTGCGTCTTCCTGCAAGCTGCGCATCATCCTCCAAATGAAAAGAGGATCATTCGCGATCCAGCGCGGCAGCGGCGGTCCCACGGCGGTCGAGGCGCATTCTGGACAGAGCTTCGACCGCCACTCGCATGATGAGTACGGGATTGGCGTCATGCTCGCGGGGGCGCAGCGGTCGTGGAGCGGACGTGGAACCGTCGAAGCCATCGCCGGCGATGTTATCACTGTCAATCCAGGCGAGGTCCACGACGGCTCGCCGATCGGGGAAAGCCGTCGTTGGGCGATGCTCTACGTGGCACCCGGTCTGATGAAGACCATTGCTTTGGATATTTACAACGGCGATCGCGGAGACGTCGTATTTTCCAATCCGGTGGTGCGTGATAGTCGCGCCGCGGGGCGCTTTGCTGCGGCGTACGCTTCGATAACCGACAGGGAGGAGATCGATGCCGCTGATGAGCGCCTGACGTTGCTTATCGCGGGAATGATCGACTATTCGCCGCGCCCGATATCGGTCGCGTGTTCATCAACTGCGCGTGCCAAGGCGAGGATCGATGACGATCCGGCCGGAGATCATCCATTGGACGCTCTGGCCCAAGAAGTCGGAACCGGCCGCTTTCAGATGTTGCGTGGTTTCGCTCGCCTCACGGGACTAACGCCGCACGCCTATGTCGTACAGCGCCGACTCGACCTCGCAAGATTAATGCTCCGGCAAGGTGTAGGACTGGCTGACGCGGCAATCGGCGCCGGGTTCGCAGACCAGAGCCACTTTCACCGGGCATTTACGCGGCGATACGGCCTTACGCCCGGCAATTTCGCGGCGGCAATGCGTTAAGCGGCTGCAATTTCGTTCAAGACCGCCGCTTTGTGCCCCGGCATCAATCGTCCGCCATAGGAGACGATCGATGCGACCTCACGATGATGACGCTTCTGGGACTGTGATCCCTCCGTTTATTCGACGATGCGACGAAAATGACGTGTCTGTCATTCTGGCGGTGATCAATGCCGCCGCCGATGCGTATCGCGGCGTTATCCCAGCCGACCGGTGGCGCGAGCCGTACATGCCGGTCGAGGAACTTCGGATCGAGATGGCAGGCGGCGTTGTCTTCGCAGGGTATGTTCAAGACGGAACACTAGTGGGTGTCATGGGCATCCAGCGCGTACGCAACGTATCCCTGATTCGTCACGCCTATGTTCGACCAGACGTGCAGGGGCGCGGAATTGGCTCAAAGCTGATCGCTGATCTTCAAAGCGCAGGCGATCGCCCCTGTCTGATCGGAACATGGGCAGCGGCGACCTGGGCGGTCCATTTCTATGAACGACATGGTTTCAACCTCGTACCACACGAAGCGATCGGCCCCCTCCTGCGAGCCTATTGGAACGTTCCTGATCGGCAAATCGACACGTCGGTCGTTCTGGCGATGCCGGCCCTAAGTGCAAGCGCTGCAAGCCAGTTGATCGAGGCCTCGCTCGACCCACGTTATGTCTTCGCAGCTCGATAAACCGACCGATTAAATTGCCGCTTCGACAAAAGTCGTAACAATTCTTCGGCAGTCATCAACAAGCGGCAATTACCTTGTATTGCTATCCTAATACATTGCGTCGTCAGCGAATAAGAAGTTAGAGGTTGTCCCATGTTAATAGCATTTGTCGCCTTGCTCCTTGCTCCTTTCTCCTGTAAACGTCGATGCGTCGGCCGATCTTAAGACAATCATTGATCGTTACACCGTGTGGCGCGGTGGGATTGCCTTCGAACATCTGTCGTCCATCCGCGAGTCGAATACCCTCGACAGCGGTGGGCTTCATGGAACCGAAAAGATCCTCACTGCTCGCGACGGGCGTAGTCGCGTCGACCTGGATTTGGGGCCGTTGAAGCAGATCCAGGCGGTGACACCCGATGGCGCGTGGGAGGTCACCCCGGCCGCGCAAGTGCAGTCGATGGCCCTGATTGACACGCTGTCGTTGCGGCGCAGTGCAGCCCTCCAATTTGCCGATGCGTTGCGTGGTCGAGGTGGGGCTAAAGTCGAACTTGCTGCACCCACTACCGACAGCGGCCGCACCTGGGCCACCGTGCGGGTTACGTTCGGCGACGATGATATCTACGATGTTCTGGTCGATCCGGTATCCGGCGAACTTGGCGGCATTCGAGTGACGGCAGAGCGGCAGCTGCAGATTGAGCGGTTCAGCGACTGGCGGCCCGTCGACGGGGTTCGGATGCCATTTCTGAAAACAATCGAGGGGGCTGTGCCGAGCGACAACGAAACGCATCGCGTTATTACCATGAACATCAACGAGCCTGCGGGTCCGGGCAGCTTCACCAGACCATCCTTTATCAGGAAGACGGCGTTCACCGGCTGCGCGTCATCGACTGGATGGCTGCACTTCGAATTTTACGACGGCAACCGCATGTTCATCCCGGCGAGAATCAACGGTCACGACACGCTAGCGCTTCTCGATAGTGGTGCGACAGTGTCTACGATCGACAACGACTATGCGAAGCAAATCGGGATCAGTGCCGCAGGGCGAGTTACCGCCGGGGGTACAGGCGGGCTTGATACTGCGGGGTTCGCAGGTGACGTCGATGTCGAAGTCGGCAACCTCAAGATCGCCGGATTGACCGTCGCCTCGCTCGACCTGAAGCCAATCGCCCGGCGAATCGGCCACCCAATGCCTTTCGTTCTCGGCGATGAACTGTTCAACGAGCTGGTTGTCGATATCGATTTCCCGCACCGTCTGATTGCGTTTCGCGACCCCACAGGCATTGCGCCGCCATCAGGTGCCGCCACGGTCCCGCTAAGGCGGCTAATCGGGAACCGATCGGTTCCGGTCAGCGTCGAAGGCGCGCCGCCCGTCGAGTTTGAGTTCGACCTTGGCAACGGCTCTCCGATGGAAATCTATCCGGCTTATTATCAACCACGCCAGCTGCTCGCGGGCCGGAAGAGCTCGGAAGTGCTTGGTGGGGCGGTCGGTGGCTTCCACCCGGAAATTATAGCCACCCTCCGCCGCATCGAGTTTGCGGGCGTCACCTTAAATGATGTCCCGGCGAGTTTTACCCGTGACGTCGTTTCAGCATCGAACTCAAATCGCGTCGTGGGCAACCTTGGCCTTCCGGTCCTGGCAAGGTTCCGGTTGCTGATCGATTATCCACAGGACCGGCTTTACGCGGTGCCGCTGGCTGATGCCGGTTCGTCAGCCTTCCACAAGGACCGCCTTGGCTTGAGCATGTCGGGAGAGAACGGCGTGCTCATGGTGCAGTTCGTCTCGCCCGGTAGTCCGGCGCAGGCGGCAGGGTTCAAGGCTGGCGATCAAATCGCGGCATTGAACGGCGAAGCAGCGGCGCTCTGGACGGACGATCGAGTTGCAGTGTTCCGCGATAATTCGGGCACCGCCCCGATCACCTTCTTGATGTTGGATGGCAGTACCCGACGGGTTAGACCGAAAGCCTTTTATTAGTCGGCCGAGTATATAGATCTCGCTACAATCTCGGTGCGTATGAGTGCCGCACCGAAGTCGGGCATTAGCCGGTACGGTTTCCGTAAGGCGCGGACTCTTGACCGTTCCGCTCATTGGGCTGTTGAATTTAACGGCTGCTTTTCCGGGGCCGCGTGCCGCAAGCCGCCTGACCGCTTACGGCTATGCCGAGGAGAGCAGCAAAAAACTTTGTCATCACTGAGTGAGCTCAAAATCACGTATTTGTGCTCATAGCGGTCGTTTGCCGCATCGCAGGTATGAACCATACCGTCAGGATAACGTTTGGGGGTAACCTTGAGTGGAGCCGATCGCATGATGACTTTTGTTCAACGAACAACTCGTTTCGCTATCATTTCCAGTCTTGCGCTGTTTGCAATGGGCACTGCTCCGGCGGGCGCAGTTACTGTCTATAATCAGTTTTGAGTTCGCTCGATCAGGTGCCACCGCAGGAAAGCAACGCCTCTGGGATGGGCGAGCTAATACTTGCTTGGGATGAAACAGCTTCAGCGTGGTGATCGATTACACCAGCCTGTCGTCGTCAATCGAGGGCGCACATGTCCACTGTTGTGAGTCCGCTAGCGGCAGCACGCCGATCGCCGTCGCCTTCTCGCTCCCGGCCGGCAATCCCTCGACGGGTGTGATCACGGGGACATACAATCTGACACTGGCATCGACCTATACCTTTGACGTTCTGACTCTGGCCGACGGTACCGCAACAGCCGCTCGAACCTACTTCCTAAACGGCCTGACTAGCGGATGGCGTATCTCAACGTACATTCAATGGCGTTTCCCGCCGGTGAGATTCGCGGTCAGCTTCCGGCAATGGCAGCTGGCGGCGTTCCCGAGCCGTCGAGCTTGGCGATGATAATCACTGGTTTTGCGCTCGTCGGAGGCACGATGCGCCGTCGAACGAATGTCGCTGTTGTAGCATTGGCATAGCCGCCCGGAACTATCTTCTGCCCGATACCCGCGAACAGGCTATCGGGCCAGATGCTTCGTGGCGCTTTCGGAGCAGAGCAGATAAGCGGCTTGGCCCTCGCGCTACTGCAGTTGGCGAATACAGTCGGCGCTAGGCAGCGACGACGGGCAGCCCTTGGCGCCGACGGCCGAAGACGCCGACGATGCCAATCCGGTGAGCATCATCGCCCACGAAGCCGGCTCGGGAACGCTGCCGATATTGGTGATTTGCCCCTGGCTCACCTCGTCATCCGATTTTAAGAACCGTGCAAAGCCCTTCAGTCGTAAGCGATGTGCCGAGGCCCTTCAGGCTTGGAAGTTCCACGGCATGAGCTGATCGAGGTTCTGGCTGGAGTGTCCGCGGGCAAGGCGCTCGAGGGTGTCGGTGAGCCAGGCGAGGGGATCGACGGCGTTGAGCTTGGCGGTCTCGATGAGGCTGGCGATGACGGCCCAGTTGTCGCCGCCGTCGTCGGAGCCGGCGAACAGGGCGTTCTTGCGGTTAAGGGCAATGGGCCTGATGGTCCGCTCGACGGTGTTGCTGTCCATCTCAACGCGGCCGTCTTCGACGAACAGCGTCAGGCCGGTCCGTCGCGAGGTAGCGTAGCGGATCGCTTCGGCCAGCTTGCTCTTGGCGCTGACCAGGGGGAGCCGGGCGGTGAGCAGTCGGAACAGCGCGTCGACGATCGGCTTGCTCTTCTCTTGCCGCAAAGCGCGACGGGCTTCGGCGTCCTTCCCGCGGATCTCGTCCTCGATGGCGTAGAGCGCCTTGATCAGCTGTAGTGCCTCGGTGGCCGTTGGTGAGGCGTCGGCCCTGGCGAGCTCGAAGAACTTGCGGCGCGCATGGGCCCAGCAGAACGCGAGCGCCACGTCATTGCGGCGGCCGAGCTTGTTGTAACCGGCATAGCCATCGACCTGCAGGATGCCGCTGAACCCGGCGAGATGTGCCAGTGGCCGCTCGGACTTGCGGTCGGGCGCGTAGATGAAGGCCACCGCCGGCGGATCGGTGCCGCCCCATGGTCGATCATCGCGGGCATAGGCCCAGATCTGCCCGGTCTTGGTGCGTCGTCGTCCTGGATCGAGCACCGGTGCCGTCGTCTCGTCGGCGAACAGCCTTGGTCCCCGCTTCAGGACAGCAAGCAGGTGATCCCGCAGCGGCGTCAGCCACCAGGCGGCGCGGCCGGTCCAGTCTGCCAATGTCGAACGGTCAAGGTTGACGCCCTGACGGGCGTAGATCTGGGCCTGGCGGTAGAGCGGCAGATGATCGGCGTACTTGGAGACCAGCACCTGCGCGACCAGCGCGTCGGTCGGCAGCCCGCCTTCGACGATCCGCGGCGGTGCCGGCGCCTGCACGACCTGGCCGTCGCAGGCACGGCACGCATAACGCGGACGGCGGGTCACCAGCACCCGGAAAGCTGCCGGCACCACGTCGAGGCGTTCGGCCACATCCTCGCCGATGGCATGGAGATCACCGCCGCAGCAGGCACACTGCTTGCTGTCGACGTCGATCAGTTGCTCGACGCGTTCAAGATGCGCCGGCAGCTGGCCGCGGTTGGTACAGCGCTGCTTCTCGGCGCGCGCGTTGGGTGAACTGATCGTATCCAGCTTCGCTTCCACCTTGGCGAGGGCGATGCCGAGATCCTCGAGCACCAGGCTCGAGCTGGTCGTCGTCAAGCTTCTCCGAGCGGGGACCGAACCGGTGACGCATGAAGGCGGCAATGATGCTGTTCAGCCGAGCGATCTCGGCATCGGCTTCAGCCTGGACGACGGCGTTCTGCTCAGCTTCGGCGCTAATGCGCGCGACCTCCGCCGTCGCGTGCTCCACCTTCGCCATGAGCCGCGCCGTCTCGGCGTGGGCGGCGACGATCATGGCGCGGAGCACCTTGGGATCGTCGGGAAGATCAGCTACGGCGAGCATGATAGCGGTAGTGAATCACGCGCGCGCACGCGCGTCGAGGGCTACCGCCGATATGAGTCAATCTACCGCAGGCACAGTGGCTTAGCCGGCGATCTGCGGCACTCTCGTGCGTCTGGCCTGATGCACCCGGCGCCAGTCCAGACCTTCCACGAGTGCGGCGAGTCTGGGCGGCGGACAACCGCATCACGCCGTCATGAACAGACGGCCAGCTAAAGGCGCCGGCTTCCAGCTTCTTGGCCATCAGGCACAGGCCGGTGCCGTCCCACCAAACCAGCTTGACCCGGTCGGCCTTCTTGGCCCGGAACACATAGACGACGCCGGAGAAGGGATCGCCGCCGAGCTGGGCCGTCACCAGCGCTGCCAGGCCGTCCATCCCCTTGCGGAAATCTACCGGCCGCGTGGCGACCAGCACGCGGGTGGCACCGCTTGGCCCCGGCGCCGTCAACGGCTGCCCTTCAGCGCATCCAGTACCGCCGCGATCAGGGTCGCATCGGCACCGCGGCCGATCCGCACCGAAATGCCGTCCATGCTCACCTCGATCGGGGCTGGGATACTGCCGCGACGCGCAGACCGACGTCGTCGCGGAGATCTGGCCGCCGATGTTGCGGGTAGCGGCGATGGAACCTCTTCAGGCTCGACGATCGCCGGCACGAACAATGGCGCTTCGGCGGGCTCCACCGGGCGGCGCAGCTGCCGCCGCCACGTGAACAGCTGGCTGGGGCAGATGTCGTTCCGACGCGCCACGTCACAGACGGTGATGCCGTTGCCGGCATAGCTCTCGGCAACGATCTGCGCCTTCTCATCATCGGACCATGGCCGACGCCGCCTCGTGCCGGTGAAAACCTCGATCCGCGCCGCACGACCGCCCATCGAGCCAGCATCGTCACATGACATCATCATAGCATCAACACCGCCAGCCCCTGGGACAAGCAGGACTCGCGGGTTACGCCAACATCAGCAAGGCGGGGTCAGCACAGCGCTTACGCTTCGCGAGGTGAGCGGCAACATCGCTTTGGCTATTGTCGACGGCGAATAAATTGTTCTGACAGGAGCTGCTCTCCAGGCGTATTACGTCCTCATGACTTGAAACTGACGAGCTTGAACTCGTGTACAGTCACGGTTTGATTGCGTCTAGATCGCGTAGTCTTTCGCGATAGACGTCGGCAAGACACGCTTTATCAAGACACAGTTGCCGCGCATTTAGGAAAGTCGTTTCGCCATGATGCAGCGCTTCGACCGTCGCAGGGTCGACACTATCGTCCAGTGCTGCGAAGCGCGCAGCGAGCGTCCGATCGAGCGCAGCCAGGGTCGGGTCAGTACAAATCGATCTAGTTATCTCACCCTGGCCAGCATGGCACTGAAAACTTGGACTTTTCTGGGCTTCCATAAAGGCGCTCGGCGCTTGCGAGGGTTTCGATCGATCCGACCGCGGCGGCGGTAACGAGACCGTTGACGAAAGAGGGTCGCTTGATGGCTCGATCTGCCCGACGCTCGCGATAGTCCTCGGGGCGTTCTTCATAGCTCTGAGATGATCCGATCCGGGTTCGTTCGTGACCGGCTCAATATGCGCTACGATCGCCGGTGACGAATTTCCCGACGCTCTGGGAAAGATTCGAAATGTCGACTGCGCCACCATTGCTGGAGGTTGCCGATTGATCGATGCCACTATCTGCGCCTTGGGCTGGTGTTGAGGCGGCTTCGTTTCCCAGCCAAACGTGGCCGCCGCAGCGATCACAAGCAACCCGGTCCCGAACCACCAGACCCATTTCGCGCCGGGTCGCTTCAATTGAGCAGATCCCGATTCGGGAACAGCGGATAACGGTAGAGGCATCGAGCGCATTGGGTTGGCTGTATGATCATCGGCTCCCACCGATGGCGAAAAAACCAATTTGGGCGTCGCACCATGACGCGGTCCAACCAGGTCTAAATTAGTTTTCCGCGCGAAGCCTGGCGTCAACGTATCTCCGTAGCGTGCATCTGCCAGCTGTCTGCGCCAGTCGTCATCGTTGGACATTGAAGATCCACCTCAAGCTCGGACGGATTCCCATCGCTTGATTTCAGCTACGGTGCCGCACATGCGTTATCGGACTCACTGCCTGCAGTGGTTAGGGTCGAGCCGGCGTTGGAACCTGCTTGATCTTGGCGAGCGATGCTCGATTCAGTGCGGCGATCTCAGCGGATTGCGGCACGGGCGGCAGAACCCGTTTGTGGGCCTTCCGCGCATTGCTGGACCCCGCCGCCATCAATGTAATCGCGCCAACAAAAATCAGAAGGAGCTTCACGATCGCTATCCCTTGCCATACGATTTAGGTTAACAGTCTATTAACACATAATGTTGTTTCGCTCAAGTCCGCATCCTATCCTAAAGGACGACCCGGATAGCCATCCTCACTCGGCATGCTCAATACAAAACGCGCTATCGCTTGTCACAAATTGAAATAAAACGTAAAACTTTTTTCTAAATCGACCAGTTTCTAGTTGTTACTTGAGACGAATACGGCCCAACTCCTTTAGACGCCGTGTGTAAATGTCTTTCAAGCATGCGGTATCACCGCATGCTTGACGCAAATTTAAAAACCTTGTTTCTGCATGATGTATTATACGATTTTGATAATCGTTAAGTTTACCATCGAGTCTCGCAAAATCGAGCGCTAATTGATAATCCAAATGCGACAGCAAAGGTGTTGAACATATCGCATTAGTAATTACGCCATGTGAACGATTACAATCAAAACTCGCTCTGTACGCGGGCCTATTGGTCGACGAGACATCGCTTATATCTGTGAAAGGATCATTATTCGAATCCGGGCCGGCAGAAGGATCATATTCATTCAAAGAAACTCTTGAATATTGCCCCGATCCTATAAACGCGCCCTGATCTAGCCTCACTTCTGGCCTAGAAGTTGTCGGATTGGTATTGCGTGTTAAAATAGCCTGAGATTGACTAGCTACTGATAAGGCAAAAAGTAACATTGTAATCATTGGACTCACTTCCTACATGGACGGCTTCCTCTAGAACGAGACGGTTAACTTGTCGCAAGCTAGGCATCCGGTATCAAAACACCTTAATAATTAATCAATATAATTTCCGGCCTGATCCATTACGATCTCAGTGAGCGTTCGCTATGTCAATCCGACTTAAGATAGTCGAGCCTGAAGCTGTTTCTGATCAGCATGATATGGGAGCGATGAACTGCCAGCGCCGAGGTTCATGGCTGACTCCCCCCCAAGCAAAGCGATCCGAAAACGCCCCTGTTGTCACCGTTGATGACGGCGAGATCGTCGTACCTGGTCTTATCACGGTAGCGCCGTCGCTGAGTGCCGAGGCCGCGCGCACGCCGGCTATGGTATCCTGCTCGTGCGTCACTCTGCGCGAGGTTGGCCGTCTTGGCTCGGTTGTCGAAGCGAGATGCCCATAGGGCGCTGATATCTAGGTTCGGCCAGACCGTAGCCACCTTCGGTCAATTGCTCGAGATGGCCGCGGTGGCGAACGACGATCGAGTTTCGCGCCCGCTCGATTAAACTCTTTTTTCTAGCGCGATGAGCGCCGAGGTGATCCCGGCACGACGGACACGAAGCGTCATTCTAAGCGAATCGTGGGTGAGGTGAATGTTATTTCCGTCGAGCCGGTCCAGACACATTAGCAGCGAGGGGGCGATGCGCTGCTCGATCGTCTGCCCTGCGGCTGCAATCGAACTCGCTGACTGGATCGCCAGCGCCTGTACAAAATAGAGCAGATGCCGGCGCAGCGCGGTGGTGGCTTGAAGCGGATCGGTGAGCACGCTGACTGGGAGTTTAAAAGCCGCGCTTCCGTGATCTTGACATAGGCATTGTGCGGCGACTGGTCGAGCAAAGAACCGTCGCGGTTTCCGACATCCCTTCGCGGCCGACAATACCGACCTCGCACGCCTCGAAGTTGCGCGCGGGCGACGATCGAAACGATGCCGTCCTCAGGAAAGTAGACGTGCTCGATCATGTTTCCCTCTTCGTGCAACTGAAAGTGATGCGGTCAAGCGACGTGGATTAGGTGAGGGGCGAGGAGTTTGAAGTCGTCCGCGGAAATGCTCCACAACGGACTGTTGCGCACCGTTGCTCGGGACATATCCATCCATCATCACCTCGGAGATGCGTACGCTTGCGGACAAATAACTCTAGGGCTCCAACATTTAATACCGCGGTCAGCTCGATCGTAACGCAAGCAGCCGTCGCTCGTCGCTCATAAAGTCGATGCAAAAATGCGGCGCGCGCTCATGAACTTTGGATGCGGCGCGATATCTGCGGGACAACGCCCTAATGGATACGATGACCACTCTCGCGATATGACGTTCGAATTCTTTGAAGTTTCGAACGTCATGCTAGCATTGTCATATCACATTATCAGAGCATTGGCACCGCCAGTTCAAGGAACCAGCGGGACTCGCGGGTTACGCTGCCATCCGCAAGACGAGGTCAAGACACCGCTTACGACCAATCAGGTCGAGAGCGTACAAGACTTTCCGTGACGGTTGGAAAACGGCCCGAAATGGATCATCCAAAAAGTTACGCATCGCAACGCGTCCTAGGTCAACTTTCGACCGTAACTAGCGAAATCGAAAGTGAGATATGATGTCAGCCCGGTCGCCCAGCACGTCGCGTAGCATAGTTATTGCTCATCCCATTCCGCTCGTGGCGGAGGCGTTAGCGACGATCGCTACGAAAGCTGGATACGCTCTGGACAAGGCCTGTGGCGATGCGATGGGGACCGCGTTGGTCACGGCCGACCTCGCGATTGTCGCGGTACAGCTCGACGGGATTGCAGTCCTCCGCACACGTCGCGCGGCCGGCATTCCGACTGTTGTGATCGTCGACCATCCGACTATCGAGACGCTACTCGCTATAGTCGGGCTCGCCGCCGAGGGGCTGGTGTTGATGACCAGCCCAGCAGCAGCGGTTGCAGATTGCTTGACAGTAGTTGCTTCGGGCAAGCAATGGCTCGACTCCGAGGCAACGCGGCTAATCATCGACCGCGTTGCGCGTCCTGCCCCTCCAATTTTAACACGACGCGAGCGCGACGTTGCCAATCTTGTCGCCGCTGGTCAGCGTAATCGCACGATAGCCGAGCGGCTCAGCATTACCGAGGGCACCGTCAAGATGCACCTCCACAACGTCTACGGTAAGCTCGGCATCGAAAGCCGGACTCAGCTGGCGATGGAATTGCGCGTGTGCGGGGTATGATCGCACAGCTTGCTATTTAGGACTAGAGAGCCATCCACGTCCCCTCAGCTACTGCCGTTGTTGCAGCGTTGCAGCGTTACCGCACTGCTGGGCAAATTATCGGTTACGCAGCATGAAAACCGGCGTGGGCGATGATTGCCAGGTCGCAGGCGTGAACGGCTTGGCTTACTCGTGATGGTCAACCGCGCTTTGGGTCTTCTAGGCGTAAGAAGGTAGCTGATAAAAGGTCGGCTTTGCTGCATTCGACGTCTGGATGCGATCGGACCGCTATCGACCCCGTCTTAACCCCGGGGCGTCGTCGCCGAGGAGAGTATCATGCAGGGTACGGCTGGGCGTTTTTACGGGAAGCGAAGTCAAAAATAATAATATTCTGTATGTCTACCTTATGTGCAAAAGTGCACTGCTCAGCCCTAGGCATATTAAAGCAATTATAATATGTACTCAACCTTCGATACACTGGTCCAATATTTAATCATAAATTAAGATACAATTCTGTTGGTATGGCAAAAGATTGCTCCTACCGAATAAATGATATTGCTCAGTTGCTTAGATTAGGGACTATCAAATGATGTTGAAGGTTTGGCCGTGCTATTTTGACGCAGCGTTCAAGGCAATTTTGTCTGTGCTGGCCTTGGGTGCGGCAATGCCTGCGCTGGCCGCAACATCGACTGCCAGTTTTCAGGTCACGGCGACGGTCGCTGCGACATGTGTCATCAGTGCTACTAACCTTGCATTCGGGACTTATTCGGGGGTTCAATCCGACAGCACATCGACTCTGTCAGCGACGTGCACGAACACGACGCCGTATACCGTCGGCCTGAGCGTCGGAGCGGCGACCGGTGCGACCACGACCGCCCGGTCGATGACCGGCCCCGGGGCCGCGTTGTTGGGCTATGCGATGTATCGCGACAGCGCGCGGACGCTCAATTGGGGTGCTACGGCCGGAACCGATACGGTCGGCGGGACCGGCAGCGGTGCGGCGCAGACGTTGACCGTCTATGGACGGGTCGCCGGGAGTCAATACGTCGCTCCCGGTGCGTATACTGACACCATCACCGCAACGATCACCTTCTAGACATTCGAACCATGATGGGTCGGGCGATGAGAAGCGTCGCGGGTCTACTCGGTGCCTGCGCCGTGTTCAGCGGGGGCACGGCTTCGGCACAGGTGCTGAACGTCCTGCCGGTGACGATCGAGCTTGCCGCGGGACAGCGAGCGGCGGCGTTGACGATCATCAATGAGGGTGATGCGGAGGCATCGTTCCAATTGCGTAGCTTCCGGTGGACACAGGGCGAGGACGGTTCGGACGTTCTGGCACCATCGGATGAGATCTCGGTCAGCCCGCCGCTCGGCACCATCGCGCACGGCGCAAGTCAGGTCGTGCGCATCGTCCTGCGACAGGTGACGCCGGGGAGGGAAGGCACCTATCGGCTTCTGCTTGACCAGATCCCGGCGCCTGCTGCGCCGGGCACGGTGCGGATCGCGCTGCGGCTGTCGCTGCCTGTCTTCGCACCGCCCGTCGCCCGCGCGACCCCCGATCTGAAGTTCCACGTTGAACGATCTCACGATCAGATCTTCCTCGTCGCCGTCAATCACGGCGTGCGTCATGAGAAGCTGCGGGACATCACTCTAAAAACCGGCGATGGCACCGTGCTGGCGGTCGAGAAGAACGTTTCGCCTTACATCCTCGCCGGAGCAACGCGGCGCTGGCATGTCGGCAGCAAATCGATGAACGATCCGACGGTACAGCTGTCGGCACGCGGCGAACTCAACCAGATCACCGATCAATCGGTAACCGTCACGGCAACACCTTGAGCCGTGCAATGGCTTCCGATCGCCGCGCTCATGCTCGTATCGACAGGTCTCACCGGGGTGGATGCTGCAGCCGAGCAGCCGCTTCTGCTGGAGGTTCATGTGAACGGCCGTCCCTCAGCGCAGATCGGTGAGTTCATCCTGAGCGATGGACGCCTGTCCGCGCGACGCAGCGAACTCCGCGAACTCGGCATGACCTTCCCCGACCCGCAGACCCCTGGACAGAACGACTTGGTCGCGTTGTCGGGATTGCGCGGACTTGCGTTCCGCCTCGATCTGCCGAGGCAGGCGATCTACCTGACAGTCGATGACGCGTTGCTGACTCCGTCTGTCCTGCATGCCGGCGCCGAGGCGTCACGGAGCGGCGATGTCCAAAGCGGCACTGGGCTTGCCCTCGACTACGACTTGACGGGATCAATGGCGGGCGGACGCGCATCCGCGGCAGGCCGGGTCGATGTCCGCGCCTTTTCGCCGTGGGGCATCGGCAGCAGCGGGTTCCTGATCTACGCGAACAGCGGCAGCAACGGTTCGGGTGGCGTCGCCGCGACGTCGGTCATCCGGCTCGACACCAGCTACACCTTCTCCGATGCCACCACCCTCCACCGCATCCGCGTCGGCGATTTCATCTCGGGCGGGCTGAGCTGGACGCGGCCGGTGCGGATGGCGGGGGTGCAATTCAGCATCGACTACGCGCTGCGGCCCGATCTCGTCACTTTCCCACTGCCGTCGGTGAGCGGTTCGGCGGCTGTGCCCTCGACGATAGACGTGCTGGTGAACGGCACACGGCTATTTTCGCGCGAAATTGAAGCCGGGCCGTTTACCGTTCCACAATTGCCCGTGGTGACCGGGGCGGGCACGATTTCGACGACGCTGACCAACGCGCTGGGACGGCAGGTCAGCACCACTCTGCCGTTCTACGCGACCTCGCTGCTGCTCGCCCCGGGCCTGCAGTCGGCGTCGGTCCAGGCAGGCGCGCTGCGGCGCAATTTCGGGCTGCGGAGCGACGATTACCGCCGTATGGCCGCGAGCTTCACCTACCGCCGAGGCCTGTCGGACCGGTTGACGATCGAGGCGAGTGGCGAGGGAACGGCGAAAGTCGCGATGGGCGGCGGCGGCGCGGTGCTCAACATCGACAACTTCGCCGTCGTGAACGCCGCCGCGGCGGCTAGCGGCAGCCCAGCCGGGGTCGGCTCGCAGGTCACGATTGGCATTCAGCGGGCGGGCCGCAAGCTCAACCTGAGCGGGTCGGCGACGGTCGCCAGCGCGCGTTTCCGCGATCTCGCCGCCGATGACGGCGATGCATCGCCGCGGCTGCAGATCAACGCCAATGCCGGTTGGACGCTGGGACGCTTCGGCGCAATCGGCGTCGCCTTCGTCGGTATCAAGCGTGATGCGCTGTCCGCCCGTGACGTCGTCGGGCCGGTCAAGACCGCTTTCATGCAGGCGCCGGTCTCCATGGAGAGCTTGATGTTCCTCCAGCCTGCGCAGAAGGCCTATGTCGCGTCGGCCAGCTATTCGGTGCAGGTGAAGCGCATATCCCTCTTTGCAACCGGTTTCCGCGACTTCGCCGGCATCGGCGGGAGCGGCGCTTTGCTCGGCATCGCCATGCCCCTCGGGCGGCGCAGCTCGGTCAGCATCGATTCGAGCATCAGCAATGGTAGTCGGATGCTTCAAGGCCAGGCGACGCAATCGGCTGTCGCGATCGGGGATTGGGGATATCAGGTCGTCGCGTCGCCGGCCAGCCCGCAGCGTGCCTTCGGTGAGATCCGATATAAGGCACCCTTCGCCGCGCTGGCGGCCGGCGCCGACTATAGCTCGAAACAGACGACGTTCCGCCTGGAAGCGCAGGGATCGGTGTCGATGCTCGATGGCAGCGTCTTTGCGTCGAACACAATTTACGACAGCTTCGCAGTCGTCGACACCAGCGGCCTCGCTGGGGTCCACGTCCGCAACGAGAACCGCGATGTCGGAACGACTGATCGTCACGGCCGCCTGCTCGTTCCCGAACTCCGTTCCTTCGATCTCAACCATCTGTCGATCGAGCCGAACGACGTTCCGCTCGATAGCGATCTCGACACCGCCGGCCGCTTGGTCCGCCCGCAGGACCGCTCGGGTGTCGTCGTCAGATTCCCGGTGAAGCCGAGCAATGCGGCGCTGCTGCGCATGGTCGCTGCCGACGGGAATCCGATCCCAATCGGCAGCACGGCACGGCTCGCGAACGGTGAAGCTGTTCCGGTCGGCTATGACGGCGAGTCTTTTTTGCCGGGCCTGTCGGCGCGAAACGATGTCCAGGTTGAACGCGCCGACGGCGGGCGCTGCGTTGTTCATTTCGAATATGCGCCCGTCGTCGGACAGGTGCCCGTTATCGGCCCGCTGCGTTGTATCGCCCAAACGCCGTGACGGCCGCCGCGATCAGATACGCCTTGCTTTATGGGTTGGCTACCGTTTGTGCTGTGCCATCGGCGGCGACAGAGTTGGGCCTTTCGACGACATTTAACGTTGGTGCAGTCGTCGTCGACCTTTGCTTGGTACCGAATGCGTATCGCGCGATTAAGGAGGTCGACAGCCGGGTCAATGCGCAGTGCGAAGGGCGACGGGCGGTGGCTTACGCCGAAGCACTGCCGGTCGCTGCTATCACGCGCACCGCGAACGGGGTGGTCACCGCGATCAGCCTCGAGTTTTAACGGCAAAGTGTGCGGCCTTCAGCCCTTGGCGCGAAAGCGCAGCGTTCTTTTTGTGCTTGTGCTTGTCCCTGCATTGGCTTTCGGGTGGCAGGTAGACGCCGCCTGCGTTCTCGACCAGCCGCCGAATATGACCCTCGGCCCGTATAGCGGAATGCAGGTTGATACAGGCTCGACCAATCTGACGGTCAATTGCACCGCCGGTTCGGCGAACTATACGGTCGGCCTTAGCGGCGGTAATAGCGGCGTCACTACTGCACGGACGATGAAATCGGGCACGGTGGTGCTCAACTACAGCCTGTCTCGCGACGCCGCGCGAACGCAGAACTGGGGTAATGTTGCGGGGACCGACACCTATGCCGGCAACGGTGCCACCGCTTCGGTATCCGTACCGATATACCCAAGGATTGCTGCAGGTCAGCTTGTCGCGCCGGGAACCTACACCGATACTGTGAGCACAGCATCGAAATCGTTCACTGTCAGTGCAACGATCCTACCTTCGTGCAGCATTTCTACGAGCGCGATGAGCTTCGGAATATATGCCGGAACGGTACTGGACTCGACATCGACCATCACGCTCACGTGCTCCAATACAACCTCATACACGGTCTCGCTCAACCAAGGTGTCGCGACAGGAGCAACAACGTCCGCCCGGCAAATGACCCGTTCCGGTGCTACTACGCTCAATTATACGCTGTCGTCGGACGCCGCCCGAACGGCAAACTGGGGAAATACCGCCGGTGGCGACACCGTGGCCGGGACCGGTAGTGGGAATTCTCAGACGCTGACTATCTACGGTCGTGTACCGGCTGGCCAGCGCGTTATGCCAGGTTCGTATGCAGATACGATAGTCGCAACGATTACGTATTAGAATGTCGTCGGGCTAGCCCGCTATTGGCATCAAACGCGTCGAAATAATTTGTTATAATCATCCGCTGGTCATAAATGATCGGGTCGAAGTTCTACGAAATACTGTCTACCGGTTGCACAAGACCTGCTAAACTAATTCACAAGACATAGCACTCGAGCGAGTGATTGGCGTCTATACAGCGCTGGATATCGCTGATCACCGGAAGCCGCCCGACGCTCCCGGCCCCCGGCGCCGCTCCGCAGCCTGATCTCCTAAATCGCTCCCCTGCCTGCTTTCGGCGGGACGAGAGTTAGCATACTCCGGTTTCGGAACAGAGGCGGAACGGATTGGCATCGGCGCTCTGCCCTTGGCTTCAACATTTATTTACGAACGTTGACAAATCGATGGCGATTATGGGCGCGCGATTTTATAGTGATACCGAATTTCCAGAAGCGAACGCGACGTTCCGACGGTCCTGCCCAGACAAGGGTCCAACAGTCGCCGGCAGGTAGCTCAACGATGCGGTGGATATGTCGGACTTCGATTTGGCGGACAGTCCCGGGCGCGCGATGCACCAGTTCGCTATTCCAGGCGCCACTCGATAGGGCGTGGAATACCTCCTCAACATAGCCGCCAGCCAGGATCTCGGTCTCAAAGCCCCATGGGTGATCGTGCGGATTGGCGCGCGGTGCCTTACGCCGGAAGTGATGAAGCGTCTGACCGTTGTTGAGGTGATATCTGATGAGTGACGGCGAAAGCCGCTCGACGCGGGTGATCTCAGTCCCGGCCGGGACGCGCTCTCGGGCGGCAGGAGCTACTCGCAGTCCCATCGCACCATATCGAGCTCCGGCCTCTGCATCGTAACGATTCGCGCCATATCAGACTTATGCAGCTTCGCCCCCTGCTTCAGCTTATCGCCAGCGTGGTGCACCTGAGCAGCTGGCAGGCGCGGTCGAACGCATTACCTTCCACGACACAGAGAATGGCTACTGCGTCCTTAGGGTCAAAAGCCCGTGGACATCGCCACTGCCATTTTGATTTGTAACCATCTGAAGTTATGCCGAAAACCTTTTACTGGCGGGTTTAGATAGGCGCCGCTCTGCCGCCTTTCTGCGGACATATCATTTGAGGATTACAAGCTCTTGCCTCAAATTTGGAGGGGGTCCCACTTTAACGCCGATTCGAAGGGCTGCTGTTTTCAAGGTGCGGTTCGTTCGAGATGGGGCGGGAGCTGCCAACAGACTCCCGTCAACGAATGTCAGCTTCCCAGGTCCGTTGCGGGAAGCGGTCAGTCCGTTAACGGCCGCATGTCTACCGCAAGCTCGAGATGCGGTTGTAGCGCAATATCTGCGTCAACCGCTGATCGCACATCCTGCCGCGGCCGCCGAGCGGCTCGCCATTTGCCATGCGACGTGGTCCTCGGCGGCCAGGGAAAACACGGAGCGCTGGGCAGCCTGCGTGACTGCGTCGGTCAGCGAGCGACAACGCCGCGCCTGCGCCCATGGGCTATTGTCGTCGGAGAGGATCGTAAAGTCGCTTGAGAACCCCGGGAGGTAGCGAACGGTGAACACGTCGCCGGGTCCTGGGTAACTCGTGGCGTTGTGGGGTGGGTAAACGTTGAAGTCGTCGTCTTCGAAGCTCGTCGCGGCCGTTCGCCCGTCGGAGCCCCGAAGCATGACGTGATAGCCGACCACGTCATGGCTATTATATTGGGTGCTCGTCGCATAGCTGCCGGTGACCGTCGCCGCGGCTACCGTCCCGAACCGATGCAGCAGGCGGTTAGCCAATGCGGTGCCGAACACCAGGTTGGCGACGAGCGCGGCGACCACCGGCAATCCCAGTGCGATGCGGTTTGGTTGCGAACGCACGCTACCGTTAGTGCGAGTGAGTATTACTCCGACTGCGATCGGACCGAATATGCCGGCGAAGAGCATGAAGAAGCCGTGGCGCAAAATCAGTAGCGTCAAGTGTAGCAGCAAGTCGGTCAGAGGCGATGCGCTTGCCGACGGATTCGCTGGTGGCTGCCAACCGATGTCCGGGTTCAGAGCGGATGCCCGCTCGTCGAGCGACACCCATTTTGCCGTGGTCCCGGGCGCTACCCAAGGCGGCGAGTTTACCGTCGCCCCTGCCGCCTTGAGTGCGAGCGCATCGAGCAAGTAGCGTGCCTCGAGTTGCCCTGGGTTGGAGAGTTCAGCCCCACGGGCATCGATCACCGCCAGGTCTGCGTCATGCCGGGCGACGATCACCAAAGCGCTCGACCTGATCAACGCATCGTCGCCGCCGCTCGTCATCGCGGTCGAAGCGCCGGTGTCGCCGCTGTGCGGCTGTCGATCGAGCTGACCCTGCGCAGTCTGTCGATCGGCAAGATGATAGAACGAAAGCGTCGCGAATCGTGGCGGCGCGTCAGCCGACCGGCCCTTTGGTCGCGCTTCCCACCGGCAGGTCGACATGCCCGCCGCGGGGTAGTTGCTCCAGCTGTCCAGCACTCCGCCGGTACCGGCAAACAGCAGCGGCTCGAGGTCGAGGTTGCTCAGTAGTTGGCACGCATCGGGATCCGGCCGCAGATCAGTCGGAGCAGGGGCTGCAGCGACGATCAGCAGCGCAAGACAAGCGGCCGAACACGGGGCTATCGTTGAGAATTTGACTTGTGCCATCGAGCGAGGGGTGCGGCGTAATGGCAAGGACATGGGACCACTGTGATGACGGTGTTATTCCCTACACACCAGCACCGACGATGGCTTGTCGTTTCGATAGGACGCTGAGAAATCTGGCCATTTTTCGTTGCCGCTCGGCGGATGATGGATAGCCGTGAAACGATATGAGGTGATCGGCAAAGATGAAATCGTACAATCTTATCGTGTACGCCATCCTGGTCCTTTACGCAATAATTTGCAGCAGTCTTGCGCCGGCCCAAATTGGTCCTTGGTGGGAGCTAGCTATCACGACTGCATATTTGGCCGCTGGGTGGTACGTTGCGGGACGCTACCCCGTTTCGGCAATCTGACGACGGTTGGCAGGTACCTCGAGGCCGGATTGGTCAGAGCAATATCCCCATCTTGAATCATCTCGGTCAGAAGGAGGGATGTGAAGACCTAGGTCATCGACCCGATCTCAAACACCGTGTCACCGTCGAGGGTTTGAGGCTTATCTTGAGCCGAGGCACCATAAGTGATTATCCGGCGACCGTGTTCGTCAACCTCGCCTACCACGATGCCCAGACCATGATGCTGGACGTCGATGCGATCCAGAAGGATTTGCCGAATTTCTAAATCCGGGGGTGTCGTCCAGACATCTGGAAGCATCACGGAAATTATCGTTGTGCCTGCGCACGAACAGGCCGACTGGTGGCAAGATTAAATAATAGGGCGAAAGTCAGCTTCAGCATCATCAACCCCGGAGCGGTGCTCGACAAGCTTTTTATCTCAAGCTGCTATCCGCACCTCAGAATCATACGCGGTGCTATCCACGATTGCGTCACACTGTTTGATTCCGCCGCCCCGCGCCTTGACGGCGCAAAGCGCCTGATCGGCGCTGGCGACAAGTTGGCTGAGATCGGATCCGTGCGTCGATGACAGCACGTAGCCGATGCTCGTCGCGATCTGGACGGTATGGCCCGCGATGCAGAACGGTTCGGCGATTGCTTTAGCGACGCGCGTCGCCAGCGCCTTGACCTCGTCTGCGTTCTTTGCCTCGGTCTGCACGATGACGAATTCGTCGCCGCCGATCCGTGCGGCAAAATCACACTCGCCGATACTGCCGAGCAGGCGATCGGCGACGGCCTTTAGCAAGGCGTCGCCAACCGGATGGCCGAAGCAATCGTTGACCGGCTTGAAGCGGTCGAGATCGAGACAATGAACGGCGATGATATCGGCACCCCCGGCCGCGTGCACGAATTCGTCGTAGCGCTCGCGGAGCGACAGCCGGTTGGGTAGACCGGTCAGGTGATCGCGGCGCGCGAGCAGCGAGAACGAGCGGCGCATGGTGATGTCTCCGGCCGCGCGCCGGTACCGCGCCGACATTGACTGGATTGCACCGCCGACGAAGAGCGCGGTGAGCAATCCAAGCACCACGTGCGTGGCGTCGGGCGTCGACCACGTGACAATTATGGTCGGGACCGTGGCGACAAGTAGGCTGGGAACACTGATCCACGGTCGCAGTGACACGCCCGCGGCGACTCCGGCCCCGTAGCCGAACAGGAGGCCGATGATCGCTGCATTCGATGATCCCGGACCGGCCATCAGTGCGGCGGCGCAGAATGCGCCGAATATCCCGGCAAAAGCGAGGTAAGCGCCGCCGAAGCGCCGCTCGAGTGCCCGGGCGCGGTCGGTCGTCAGACGCGCGTCGGCCAATTGGCGGCGGTAACGCAAAAGCACCGCGATCCGAGCCAGAGCCGCCAAGGTGCCAAGTGACACCAGCGACGCCAGCACCGTGCTGCCGGTCTGAAACACGACCAGCGCGCCGATCGTCAGAAAGGATACCGCCATGATCGTCGTCGGCACGAGCGTCAGAAACAGACTGCGCACGAGATCGATATACGTGTCGTCGGGCAGCCTGAATTTAAATGTGGCCACGAGGAATACCAATGCGTTGACGGACAATACTCACGCACAGAAGCTAATATCGTGTGAAGGGCACCCTGTGCCAACAATGCCATTCGATCTCGAGCGCGGACTGGAGGCATCTGCCCAGACTGGCTAACTGCGCGGGATAAATGACGTCAGGCCCGCTGGGATCCCCAGGCCGACGCGAAATATGGCCCGAAGCACCGGGCCTCGCAGGCGCCAGAGCGCGGCAGCCTGCGTTTGCGATTCATTAGAGCCTGAACGAAAAGTAGTTGAGCGATACCAGTAGGTTGTGATTCACCGTCGTTGTCGAGACGATAGGAGAAGAACTTGCCTTGGACTGATACCGCTCGCCGTCAGCATATGCGCAAGGGGGGGCGCTATCCAAGCGATTTACGGGATGCGGAATGGGCGTTGATCGAGCCGCTGTTTCCGGCAGCCCGCAGCGGCGGGCGTCGTCGCACGACCTGCCTTCGGGCGGTGATGGATGCGATCATGTATATTGCGTCGAGCGGTTGCGCCTGGCGGATGCTGCCCAAATGCTTTCCGGCGACGTCGACAGTGCGCGGCTATTTCTACAGCTGGCGGGATAGTGGGCTGCTGACGACAATCAACCACTTGCTGGTAATGGCAGCACGCGAACAGGCCGGCCGCGAGGCCTCACCCAGTGCTGGCGTTATCGACAGCCAATCGGTCAAAACAACGGAAAGCGGCGGAATTTGCGGCTATGACGCCGGCAAGAAGGTGAAGGGCCGCAAACGCCATATCATCACCGATACCTGCGGCTTTCTGGTGTTTATCCTGGTCCATGCCGCCGACATTCAGGACCGCGACGGCGCTGTCGATGTCCTCAAAGCCATCCGTTTCCGTTTCCCGTTCCTGCGCCATGTGTTTGCCGATGGTGGCTATGCCGGTGACAAACTCAAGGCCGCGCTTGAAGGCCATGGCAGCTGGACCCTCGAAATCATCAAGCGCTCCGATACCGCCAAGGGCTTTGTGCTTTTGCCCCGCCGTTGGGTTGTCGAGCGGACCTTCGCGTGGCTGGGCCGCTGCCGACGTCTCGCCAAAGACTGGGAGCGATCCATCGAAAGCGCCACGGCATGGGCAACCATCGCCAGCATCCGAATGCTCACACGCAGAATCGCAAGGCTCTCAACTCATTGATGTACTTTTGAATCGGGCTCTTAGTACGGTAAAGGTGTAAAGAAATCCGACAGTATGATGACAAATCAATGCGATTGCCGCTTCCCCAACTAATATCTCTGGATTAACCGCCTGTTATTCTTCAACTTGTTTTCTTTACGATGATGTTTAGGGCTCGCGGCCGCAATTGGCACGGAGCTTGCTCTGCCCCCCGAGAGCCAATGATGGTTCTGGAGAGACACGATGAGCCTAAAGTCCCTGATTGCCGGCGTGCTTGCTCTAGGCACTGCCACAGTGGCTGACGCCACCGTCATTCTCACGTCAAACTTTGACTCGCTCGCGCTTAGCACCGGCAGCTACACGACCGTGTCGTCGATCGAGGGTTGGACAAGCACGACAAACGGCATCGAAATCCAGAACCATGCTGCCGGAGCGCCGTTCTCAAGCCCGAACCTCGTCGAGCTCGATACCTTCGCCAACAGCTCGATGTTCCATACTCTCAGTGAGGGGACTTATCTCGTCAGCTATTACTACTCGCCGCGCCCGGCCATTGGCGCTGCCTCGAACGGGATCACGCTGTCGATCGGCTCGACCGCCCTCGACACTGTGACTGGCACCGGCGGCAGCGACACGATGTGGACGCTTCGCAGCGTCAAGTTCGCCACGACCGGCGGCGCGCTGACCTTCGCAGCGACCGGTACATCGGACTCACTCGGCGGCTATCTCGACAACATCACGATCGCTGCAGTGCCCGACGCATCGACGTGGATCCTCATGATCGCGGGCTTCGGGATGGTCGGAATCGCCGCGCGCCGCCGCGCGCTGCACACCGTGGTCGCCTGACCCGCGGATCAACCGCACCCAAGGAGCCGCGCTCGCGGCTCCTTGGGTGCGGCCGGCGCATCGACGGGCATTGCGCTGAACGAACAGCTACTTTCGGTGGCGCGAAATGCTCACCTGTGTTTCCGACCCTGGGGCCGCAGCCACCCTCGGATCCGCGACTTGTCGAACGGCAGCTATGCCGCGTTCGATGCCCGAAAGCTGACAGGTTGCAATCGGCTCCGATGCCGCCCCAGCACCGTGGCCGCGGCGAGTAATACCAAGACTCTTCGATCAGAACGCATGCGCCCACGTCCGCAGTCCGAGCGACATGATCCGCCATGGCTGATCGGTGAGACAGTTCCAAGCGAAGCAACAATGATCGAGGATGTCATCGTAGGATTTGAAGATGCAGTTCGACAGCCAGTTGTCGCGCATAAACTGCCAAACGTTTTCGACCGGGTTGAGCTTGGGGCATTTGGGCGGTAGCGGCAAGAGGGTGATATTGGCCGGAATGACCAGCGCCCTTGAGCCGTGCCAGCCCGCCTGATCGAGGAGAAGCACGGCATGGGCGCCGCATGACACGGCGGCCGCTATCTCCGCGAGATGCAGCGTCATCCCCTCAATAATGCAGCGTGGCAGGACCAGACCGGCGCCTTTGCCCTCGGCCGGGCAGATCGCGCCGTAGATATACGCCGACGTGGTGTGCTGGTCCTTGGGCGCCGATGGCCGGGTCCCGCGCTTGGCCCACCGGCGCGTGATGCCATTCTTCTGGCCGACCCGGGCCTCGTCTTGCCACCATAGTTCTATAAGTGTGCCGACTGGGAGCGTCGCTTCGATCGCTGCCAGCTGGGCGGGGAAGTCTTTTTAAAAACGTCGATGGCATCGGCCCCTTGCGCATGATGCCGGAGCCGGGCCGTCAGCTTGCGGTAGCCCATGGCGCGCAGATCACGGCTCAGGGTCTGCTTGCTCACCGACACGCCATAGTCGTCGAACAGCCACTGGATCAGGCCGACGATCCGCCAGCGCACGACCCCATGCGAGGCCGGGATCGGGCCTTGCTCGATGATCGCACTTAGCGCCTGCTTATGCTCGGGAGCAAGTACCGGGCGCGGACCACGCGCCTTGCCATCCAGCAAGCCATCAGGGACTGGGGCATTGAACCGCAAACCCAATCCCGAACCGACTGCAGACCAGCACCACCGACTCGCGCCGCTTCTTGCCGCGCACCGCCATCGTAAATCACCGCCAGCGCCAGCAACCGCGGAACCTCGTTCGCGTATCCGCTCAGTCGCGCCTGCCGCCGAAGACCAGCCCCGTCAAAGTCGTCCCGAAGCCCAACCGCCGATGCCACCGCAAACCTCCCACTGCATGCGATGTTGAATCAAATCTTGCCCTGCTTGGGGATCCCCCGCGTTGAGTCAGAGACAAAGGGATCTAGGCTCAGGACCTATTAAAGTGCTTGCGGAGACGGTGATCGGTTGATTCAATGGCGGCGCTGAGGAGGCGTCGTGATGAGTGATCTGATTTGGTTGTCCGAGGCGCAGATGCGTCGGATCGAGCCACATTTTCCGTTGTCGCACGGGGTGCCGCGGGTCGATGACCGCCGGGTCATCAGCGGGATCATCTTCGTGATCAGGAACGGCTTGCGCTGGCGGGATGCGCCTGCGGACTACGGTCCGCCCAAGACGATCTACAACCGCTTCATCCGCTGGAGCCGGCTCGGCGTGTTCAACCGCATCTTTGCAGCGCTGGCGGCCAAAGGCGGCAAGCCTGACCAGTTGATGATCGACGCGACCCACCTGAAGGCGCACCGCACCGCTGCCAGCCTCCTCAAAAAGGGGCTCTTCCCCGATGTATCGGACGGACTAAGGGCGGCCTGAACTCCAAGCTGCACGCGGTCTGCGACGGCCAGGGCCGCCCGCTGGTCATGCTCCTCACCGAGGGGCAGACCAGCGACTACAAGGGCGCAGCGCTGATGCTCGACGCCCTGCCCAAAGCGAGGGCCATGCTCGGTGACCGCGGCTATGACGCCGACTGGTTCCGCGCCGCCCTGATCGCCAAGGGCATCACACCCTGCATCCCATCGAAGGCCAACCGCAAAACCCCGATCCCGCATGACCGAACTCTCTACCGGCAACGTCACCGCATCGAGAACATGTTCGGCAGGCTCAAGGACTGGCGGCGTATCCACACCCGCTATGACCGCTGCGCGCACGCCTTCTTCTCGGCCATCGCGCTCGCCGCGACCGTCATCTTCTGGCTGTGATCAATGAGTCCTGAGCCTAGCACTACTTTGGCAGATTAGATTTTGCAGGTGGGGTGAGGTGTTCATTGCAGTGCGGGCATCGCATCGGTGGCGCCCTCGCGAACAGATCGACGATCGCCTGCCTGACGGCGGGCATGCTTGGTTGAGGGGGTGGTCCTGAGACTCTTTTTTTTCCGTCCCGCTGCGGTGAGGCGGCGAGACTGCAGGAAGGCGTAGGCGATCATCGTCATCAAGGCGTGTCGATGCAGGCCTGTCCACGATCGACCTTCAAAGTGGTCGAGGCCGAGTTCCTCCTTGAGCTGCTGGTGCGCCTGCTCGCAGATCCACCGCGCCTTGATTGCTCCGGCGAGCGTTTTGATCGCGGTGTCGGCAGGCAGGTTCGAGAGGTAGTATTTGCGCTCGCCGGTCGAACGATGCTCACCAACCAGCCACACTTCTTCACCCGGCAGATGCTGGCCGCCCATGTCGCGGATACGCTGGGTCGGGCCGTCGGCGACACGCACGCGCAGTGCGGCGAAGCGCGCGGCCAGTCGCCCTTTCGTACCCCGTCGCCAACTGACCCGTTTCCATGGCTGCCCGGCGAGCAACGTCTCGGACGCAACAGATTTTGCATCGGGGATATGGTGTTGACGAGGTCGGCCATGTCCCGCGATCGGGAAGATCATCGCGACATCAGCCGGATAGACCTTCTGCCGGCCGGGTATGCCGACCGCCCAGGACAGGCCGCGCTCGCTCAGCGCCTGGCGGAACGGCGCGCTCATGCCATATCCGGCATCCGCCAGCACACAGCCGAAGCGCACGCCCGCGGCCGTGACCCGGTCGATCTCGGCGATGGCGATCTCAGGCTTGGTCAAGGCGACCTGCCGGTCGGCGGGCACCTTCGCCTTCGTCATGCGCTCGGGATCGCTGGTCCAACTCTCCGGCAGGAACAGGCGCAGACCCACCATCACTGGCACCTCGCGCGATGCGAGTGTCACCGACACGAGCGTCTGGCAGTTCGCGTTCTTGCCGAGCGAGGACGCATATTGCGGCGCGACACCGACCGAGTGGCGCCCCTTCTTCGGCATCGCGGTGTCGTCGATCACAAGGAAGGCATCGCCGCCGCCGACCAACCGGTCGGCTTCGGTCAGCAGCGCCGCGTCGAGCGGAGCACTATCCCAGACCCCTGCCGCCACGAAGTGATGAAGCTGGTCATACCCAATGGCATCGTCGCGAGCCGCCATCGGCTGGACGCTCTTGCGGTCTCCAGGGCCGATCAGGCCGGCAACATAAGCGGGACACATCCGTGCCCGCTTCTTATGACCCAGCGCCGTCAAAAACGGCGCCAGCCAAACCTCAAGGTCGCTTCGCCATTCTCCGCCCATCGCCAGCCTCCATAGCTGGCTCCCTATGAATCACGCAAAACTACCCAAGGGAATCCCAAAAATTATGCTTCTGCCAAAGTAGTGCTAAGTCGGAAGGCGGTGAACTCGCAGGCCGACCAATGAGCAATAACGGCAAAGTCGAGTATCAAGGCGACAGCTACTTTTTCGCGTATGACTCGACGCGGACGGCGCAGGATATCGGCCGCGAGCCCAAGGTCGGCCTGTCCTACCAGGGCTCGGGGGGCCTGCTGGGAAAGCCGCCGATCTTCATCTCGATCGAAGGGGATGCCTCGCTGATCCGCGATAAGCAGGCCTTCGCGTCGCGGTGGTCGAAGGACCTTGAGCGCTGGTTTCCCGAGGGTATTAATACGCCGGGTCTCGTCATGATCAAGGTAAGCGCGACACGGATCCACTACTGGGACGGATCGGACGAGGGTGAGTTGGCGATGGAAGATTGATCAGTGATGCTCACGACGAACGATTGGCGTCACGGGAGCATCTGCGCTGCTCGATCCCGCTGACCTGAAGGCGTTCCTTCGCGTCGTGGAAACCGGCAGCCTGTCGGCTGCGGCGCGGTCGCTCGCTGCGCCTAAGTCGTCGATCAGTCGATCTGTGGCGCGCCTTGAGTCTGCGGTCGGAACTGTCCTCGTCGAGCGATCGGTGCGGGGTCTTCGGCCAACCGATGCGGGCATCCTTTTTGCGGTGCATGCCGACCGTATCCTCGCGGAAATTGATGGAGCGCACGCAGCGCTAGACGAGCTCGTCGGCGCGCCGCGGGGAACGCTGAGAATTAATGCCGCGGTGACATTTGCCGCCGGTCTTATCGCGCCGATGTTGCCCGCTTTCCTCGCACGCTACCCCGACGTGCGCGTCGTGCTCGAGACCGAAAACCGCATCATCGATCTCGCGCGTGAAGACGCCGATATCGCGATCAGGATCGGCCCGCTGGAAAACTCCGATCTGCGGGTACGGAGCCTGGGTCCGATCGAGCTCTGGTCCTGCGCAAGTCCTTCCTACCTTGCCAAGAACGGTCAACCGACCTCGGTCGCCGATCTCGTCGGTCACCGATTGTTCGGCTGGTTCGACGGGCCGAGTGAATGGACGTTCACCGGCCCCAACGGGCAACTCGAAACTGTTCAGGTTCCGACAGGGACTGTCGTTCCCGAGCCGATCGTCTTTCAGGCGCTGCTGGTCGGAGGCGCGGGCATCGGGCGGCTGCCGGACTTCCTAGCGCGCGGCTTGATCGAGAGTGGGCAACTACTGCGCATATTGCCCGGGTTCGGTTCGGAAACGACCGCGGCGCACGCGTTATATCCGAACCACCGGAGTCTATCGACCAAGGTCCGTGTTTTTATCGACGAGCTGATCAACTTCATTGGGCAGCAGACTGACTGATGAAACCCTGCTGTCGGGATGAACAAAGAACGTGCCCGCCAGATCCCGACCAAGACCAAACCGCTCGATACCGGCCGAGGCGCCGGTTGCAGGCTCAGCCAAGGTAGAGACTGGAGTGCGGCATCAGTATCCAGCCTAGAGCATCCGGCGTGCGCGCCAAAGCAATCAGCGTGTGCGTGGTAATCATCTGTCCGAACGTGCTTATCTATTGCGCGACGTAGGTCCTTCGGCGTAGCGCCCCGCCCGCGAGGCCGAAGCCGCCGATCATCAGCGCCCACGTCGTCGGTTCGGGCACCGCAGCCGTCGTTGCCGACGAAGCGTCGAAGTTACCCACCGCAAGGGTCTTCCCGAATGGATCGCCGCCGATCGATTTTCCAAGGAAAAAATCATAGCCGCCATTGCCGCTGCCGAGATCGAAGCCGCCGAAGGCATCGGCGATCGGATCGGCGTCAAGGCTGTAGCCGGCGGCGTTGATGAAAATGTTGCCGACGCCGGCGAAGGCGCCATTGAGTATCTCGACGATCGGATAGTTTCCTCCGCCAAGGTCGCAACCGGGCCCGCAGTCGCCTTCGGGATTGCCGTAGCTTTGGGCATCGAACTTGGTGAAGCTGGTCGATCCGAGCTTAATCCTGAGCGAGGCCTTGGGATCGTCGGACAGGCTCGCGGTCAGGACGCTTGAGAAGCCGAGGCCGGTACCGTCGTTGACCGATTGAGTGTGGTCGACGAGCTTGCTCGTGTCGTAACGAGCCTCGAAGGTGATCGGCGTATTGACGCCGAACGCCGCCGCCGTCCCCGGATTGATCGCAAGGATATGTCCGGAAAAGTCCACTTTGACGTAGTTCGCTTGCGCTGCCGACGCGGCGAAGGCGATGGGCAATACTGCTAGACCCAGTCTTGAAAAACGCATGACCATCTCCCTTGCGGTGCCCACGCTTCGTCGCGCGGGCCCATGAACTGAACGGAACGGACAGGACGAAAACGGGATAGTGGCGCGGCGTCAGGACAAGCGCGGGGACAGCGTCATTCCACGGTCAAAGAATCGTCAAATCGGCTAAAAAAGATGAGATGGCGGCCGCGGCACAGCTTAGTTACGCGGGAAAGATGCCCGCGAAGGCGTTTGCGCCGACGATCGCAGTCGGACCAATCTAGATGTGATAAGCCATCCAACTAGCCGCGGCCGAGAGGAGCATGGTGGACCAGGATAGTGGCGCGGGCTCGGTCTGTGAGGTGCCGTCGTACGATATACGGCTGTTCGGGACTTTCACGATCGTCGCTGCGAACGGCGAACCGGTTACGCCAGGCGCACGCAAGGCGCGGGCGTTGCTCGCCTATCTAATATTAACGGGCGAGCCGGTCCCGCGCGAGTGGATCGCCGCCCTTTTGTGGAGTGACCGGGGCGACGAGCAGGCGCGCGCCAGCCTGCGACAGACCCTGTACGAGATGCGGGCATTTGTTTCGGGCGAGTGTCCACCGATGGCGGCGTTCGACCGGACGCGGATCTGGCTCGTCGCTGGCAGCGTCATGACCGATCTCGACCGAATGCGGCTGCTCGGAACAACCGGGGAGGCATCTGCGCTGGTGGCGATCGTCGGCGATCAGCCGCGCGACCTTTTGATCGATCTCGACGGCGTCGATGCGGCATTCGACGACTGGCTCGTCGTCGAGCGCGTCCGTCGGCGTGACGAACGGCGTCGGATCCTCCTGGCGATGGGTGAGCGCGCACTCGCCGGCAGCGACGCGGCGGTGGCGCTCCATCTGGGCAACTGCCTTCTTGCGATCGACCCGATCGACGAGGCCGGAGCGCGACTGGCAATGACGGCGCACCATCGTTCCGGCGACCGTGACGGGACCCGTCAGACCTTCGCGCGGCTCGAAATGGCGCTGCGCGACGACATCGGCATGGCACCGTCGGAAGAAACTGTCGCGATGCACCGGGATCTGATGTCGGCACCGCCGGCGCGTCCTCCCGACAAGCCGGCGGCCCCGTCGTCCCGCCACAGCGTCGACGACGTCACCGGCGTCGAAGCGGCGCGTAAATTCACTGCGCCGGCGGCGCGGCGACCGTATCTGCGGCGGGCGACGGTGGCCGTGACCGTCGCCGGCGTGATCGCCGCTGCCGTCGGCCTCTGGGTCTGGCCGTCGAGCGGAGCGGAGCAGCGCATGCTCCTCGTTGAGCCGCTTCGTGTCGCGCCCGGCGACGGCACCGCACAGACATTGAAGGAGGGGCTGTCGACCGACCTCGCCCGCATGATCGTCGGGAACGACGCGACTTTGACCGTGGTCGACGCCGGTGACCAGCAGAGCGCTACACGGACCCGCTTCGCGGTTTTTGGAAACGCCCAGAGCAGCAATGGCGTCCTCCACGCCAACATCAAGCTCGTCGGCGACCATGATGCGATCCTATGGTCGAACAGCTTTTCGCGGCCGATCGGCGACGTCGACGCACTCCGCGAACAAATGGCCGCGGCAGTCGCCGATGTGACCTTATGTGCTTTGGGCCGCCACGATCCCGGTGCCCTCGACCTTGAGACGATGCGTCTGTTCCTTGGTGCCTGCGAGCAAAAACATGGAGACTGGGAGGTATCGGTCAAGTTGCTCAAGCAGGCGGTCACGCGAAAACCTGATTTCGCGCACGGCTGGGCGATGCTGGCCGCAGCAACCGCGTCGGTCGCCGACGAGAGCGACGACGCCATGGCAGCGAAGCTTCGGGAACAGGCGGGCCTCTACGCAACAAGGGCGCTGGCGCTCAACCGCAACGAGCCCGAAGCGTATTATGCCCGCGCCGAGATCCTGCCGGGGCTCGTGAACTGGCACCGTCGCATGCAAATTCTAGCGGCAGGCCATGCCGTCGATCCGACCAATTCGGTCGTGAACAGTACGATTGCCGGGAACCTCGCTCTCGTTGGTCGCCTGCACGAGGCCGTCGACTATGCTCGTTCGGCCGTCCAGTTCGATCCGTTCAATCCGCGTGAGCTCGCGTGGCTGGTTGAACTACTTGCCGACGATGGGCAACTTTACGCATCGGCGGCGGTCGCGCAACAGGCCGGGCAGCGATTTCCGCTGAACCGCTTCATCCTGCGCAGTGAGTTCATCGCCGCCGCTCTGGTCGGCGACCCCCGCCGCGCCCGCGCCCTGCTTGCCGACGAACTCTCACTTGGCCTCGAGATGGACAGCGCGGCGAACTGGAACCAGTTTATCGCTGCCCGCATCGATCCGGCGCCCGCCCGGCTCGACGATGCGGTTCGGTCAATCGTTGCCAGCGCATCCGACCCGCAGCACGGCGGGCTTGGATCGGTCGTGAAGCTTGGCGTTCTCCAACAGGTCGCCGCAGGCTACGAGCTTATCGCGCGAACGAGCCTAGACAGCCACACGGAGGTCGACACCGATCAGCTCTTTATCCCGACGATGGCGGCGTTCCGCGCAGATCCCCGCTTCATGGACCTTGCCGTGCGCGTAAAGCTGGTCGCGATTTGGCTCGAGAGCGGGCATTGGCCCGATTTCTGCGACAGGTCGCTTTCGTATGATTGCAGGATGGCAGCGCAAAAGGCTTTCGCGCACGGAGGATGAACAAATCATTGTGGCGCCTCAGGCCGACTCCCGACATCAGGCTGCATCACACTTAAATCACGCAAATGAACGTGAGAACGGCGGTTGAGTGGGAGCGCCAAATGTCGTTTTCGGGTCTCGCAGTCTTACGGAGTGAGCTTCATGAAAGTCCGCTTTCGCAGCTGCTCGCGCAAAGCCGTCGGACCGCGTTCGGCCCTGGTGCCCCATTGGCGTCGTCGCTGCCTCCAGGATTGAGAAAGAGTAGATTGCGGTCCGGCAACTCCGCTTGGGTCAGGATGCGACCGTTTTGTTCGACACGCCCGCAATGAACCTCATGCGTGCTGGGCTTGCGGGGTAAGCGGACGACGGGGCGCTGGACTGTACTCTTCCGGAAGCGGTGCTCGGCGGCTGCGCCCTGTGCCATCCGGGGGGGAGCGGTGATGACGGGCTGCAACTAAAGTCGAGTAGCGTACAAAGGAAGAGTCGTGATATCGCGCAGATTGTAGCAAAGTCGGCGCTGCGTTACGGCTGCAATTCAGCCAAGTGCAGGATCATCGGCATCGCTTTAGGATGGACTGTTCCGACAGGTTTGTTCGGTGCCGTCGCAAGGACTGCACACCCGTTCGCTTTCCAATAAGCGCCATACGGCAGTAAGCGTTTGCGACATTTGAAGGACGATCGGGAAGCGGGCGCAAGGCGACCGCCGCGCCAAATCATTACGCTGCCGCATAGATCGCCTCCGCAACGATTGATGCTTTTCAATGCGGCCGCGGTGCGGCGCGGATCAACGGGAGGCGTACATGATCGATGAACGCTTGCTTCGGCGTCGGGCGGACGAGCACCGTGGCCGCGCTCTTCAGGCGTAAAAAAAGCAAGTGGCAAAGACGCACAGAGAGTCTGCCCAGCAGTATGCCGCCCGCGCGGATCATCTGAAGGCCGGCGTCACGCCAACTGGATCGATGGCCTAGAATACCAATCGCCGCGTTCTGCAAAACGGCCGAGCGCCCCGCGGTCTACTTGTATCGGCATAGCCTGGTGCCAGGCGAGGCGGGACGGCCAAGTAAGGCCGTCCCATACAACATGATTGAGGATGGTCATTTAAGCCGCGACGGTAGTCGGGCGACGGCGGCGTACGCTTAGGCCCACGAAACCGAAGCCCGCGACCATCATGGCCCATGTGGCTGGCTCAGGTACGCCACCGACCGGCGGCGTGACGACGATGTTGCTTGTGTCGACGTTGAAATAGAGCCCCGCGCCGGTAACGTTGCGATCGACGTAGAACAGTGTGAAGTTATGCACGCCGGCAGCGAGGACCGATGTCGTCACAGGAGCCGCTGAAACGCCGTGGATCCCACCCTCTTGAGCGATGACATTGCGGTCGAGCGCAAGGAAGGCGTCGTCGTCAGCGCCGAAGCTGAAAGTGACCGATTCGGGCGCAGTCAGGTTAAACTGACCCGAAATCGTTGCGCCCTGAAATCCATGGGAATCGTCAGTTCCGGTTCCGTTGTTTGGATAGAAATTATAGTTCGCGAACGGGCTCGTGACGGTCGCGGTGCCGGTATAGGTAACATGGCTATTCAGACCCGGGCTCCACCACGTGATCTGGCCGTCTGGCGTGGTGTCGTGGATAAACGGAGCCGCTGAGGCCGCGTTATAGACCGGCAGGCCGAGTGCGCCCAACGTCGGCTTGACTTCGTCATAGTAGGTCGGCGTGCAGCAGCCGATCGTGTTGAAATCGGGGTCGCCGCTGCCGCCGCCATAGGTTCCTGCAATCGTATAGTAGTTGATAGTGAATGTGTTAGCAGCCAGCGCCGGCGCGGCGACCGTCGCGGCTAAACAACATAATCCAAGCGAGATTGACTTTAGCATGCTGACACCCCTCCATCCTTCAAAGCGACCAAGCGCGACGTTGCGCGATATCGTCATGATTAATGAATGATTTCCGTGCGTCCGTCCTCCTGCATAAGCAGGCATGAACCGGCATTTACCTGCATTGCGACGTCGGCTCGGGGCGATAAGCTTCCAAGCGTCGCGACGCCGGATCTGGGCAGAGCGTCCGACGTCAGCTTATCCCAGATGAAATCCGAGAAGAGGTGAGGCGGCTTTCGGGCCCCCTTATTGCTGGTTAAGGCACAAGAGAGCCGCGCCGGTGCGGTTTGCCGCCAGCGTGCTTTTGGCATAGCTAATTGAATAAGCATCCGGTTGAGGACGTCCGACGGTGAAAAGCGCAACGCGCATGCTGGTTGTCGCGGTCACTGCGGCCTTACTGGCCGGCTACGGTAAGAAGGAGCCCTCGTCCGGTGCCTTGAGGAATTCGGGTCGATTTACGGGCATAGGTGTATTCGCTCCGCGATGGCTGTGGGCGAAGATGAACATGCTCGAGCCAAGTCGGACGCCGCTGATGCAAGGATCGAGAATGATGAAGACGTGATCGTCGTCCTCTACAGCGACACCGGAGAGGTGCGCCAGTGCGGCGACCACAGTGGCGACTGCGTTGGAATGGATCCTTGGAGCGGGGCGAAGGCACAAGGAACGCTGCCAGCTCGATTGACGAAGCACGCTTCCGACGCTGCGGTTCAGGATCAGACCACCACGGTTGAAACCTTAAAGTAGCGCCATAGCTGTGTGACGCCACATTAAGACCCGCGGAAGCGTTCAGCTTCCATGTGCCGGGGAACGACTGCGGGAGATTGAATGCGGCACGGCATCGCGGTCTGCGACGGCAGCTATCTCCCTTATGACTGCCCAAAGCGGATTCGCGACTATCGGCCCCTTTCGGGCCAAGAGCATAAGCCAAGTCTTATCGATAGCTCCAGCCTCTCCCAGTTCGTTAAGCTAACGATCGACGCGATGGCCCACCATTGGTCGAAGACGGGGTGTAACTTTGGCTGTCGTGCTCGTGGCGATTGATTGAAACAGGTCGAACGCTGCCGCGGCGGGCAGCGTGCCATAGGTGCCATTGATGCTCGACTCAGCTGTACCCCCGTTCCAGGCGAGGCCGGGGGGCTTGGCGAACTGCGCCATAGTCGCCGTTCGCGCTGAATAATGGAGCGTTCCCGCGCCGCCGGTCAGGGTCACGCTTTCGCTGTTGCCGGGTCCGACTAGGTCGACCTCATAGGCCGCGATCGGGCAGATGTTGCCGGCGGCGACACCGAGGTCGCGGGCGAGATCCCATGTTACCTTGCCCTTCTGCGCGCCGGTCGGGTCGGTGGCAATAAAGGTCGCGCCGGTGACGCGCTCGTCGGTATCGGTGGCGAGCTGGATTGTAAGGTTCCAGCCGGCTGCGACCCCGCCCGGCACGGCGCACAACTTCGTCGTCTTGTTGACGAAAAAGCTCAGTCCGCCGCCTACGGTCGTCGGCGGCGAGGCGATGTTCCAGCTATTGATCCAGCAGTTGAGGTTGGTGCCGTCGTAGTCGATTATATACTGTTGCCACACTGCCGCCTGTCCGTTCAGGGCATAGGCGTTGAACTGGAGCGAATAGCCGAACACCTGCGATGCGCCGATCTGCGGCAAGCCGTTGGCGCTGTACGCAAGCGCGCTAGACACTGATAACGTCACCTGTGGCGACTGGATCGGCCGGCCGTGGTTGTGGAGCAGGTAGTTCGTCGAGCTGCCCAGGGTGCCGGTGGTCGGCGCGATCCCTGTCACCGCCGTGGGACCGCCCTGGAAGGCGACAACCAGCCGACCATCGGTGCTCCGCGTCGCGGCGACCGCACTCGCGACGAACCCTGCCGCGACGCCGGTCCACGGCCCGTTGACTGCCGTTTGCCAGTTGCCATAGGCATTACCGTCCATGCCGATGTAAAAGAGTTCGAGCCGTCCGTCCTGGTCCATGCATAGAGAAAGCTGCTGCGCTTGGCCGCCAAAGTTCGACTCGCCGTTCCAGCCGCCGCCGGCGCTGACCTGCCAATTGTGATAGATTCCGTCGTTTGTGCCGATATAGAAGATCTCGAGCCGGCCATCGGCATTTCGTATCGCTGTCACGTCCTTGCCGAAGCCGCCGAGCCCGGCCGCAGTTGCGCCCGACCCGCCACCGCCCCAGTCACTTCCGTTGGGCGACGTCTGCCAGTTGTGGTAGAGACCGCGGTCCATCCCGACGTAAATCAGTTCAAGCCGGCCGTCGGCGTTGGCCAGCAGGGTCAGCCGCCGGGCTTTGCCGCGAAACGCCGCCCCATCCCACGGACCGTTGCTTGGGGCGCGTTCCCAATTGTGATAAATATTGACGTCAAGGCCGATATAGAACAGCTCGAGTCGGCCATCGGCATTGGCCGCGAGCGCAACCTCCTTTGCCGACGCTCCGGTCAGCCAGGCGCCCGGCCAGTTATCCGATCCAGCATTATCCGGCCAATTATGATAAATGCGATTGTCCATACCGACGTAGAAGAATTCGAGGCGGCCATCGCTATTGCGCGCGACCGCAAGTTGGCGTGCGGTGATATTGAGCGCCTTACGAGCAGACCACCCCGACGTCGCTGACGCCGATGTCTGCGACCAGTGATAGACTTGGAAATCGCCCGCAATTACAAACAGTTCAAGCCGCCCGTCGGCATTGGCCGCGAGAGCGACCTGCTGGACGATGTTAAGGTCAGCCCCGACGTCGAGCACCTCGCTCGGCCCCCAGCCATTGTTCACTGCCGTTTGATAACGGTAATACACTCCGTCGGTCATGCCGCGCTCCTGACGAATAAATCCGAGCCGAGTAATCTCTAGAGCTTGCTAGCCCGCCAATTAAAAAGCTCTCGACCACGCTTACGCCGGAGCGTTAGCCCAACGCCGCCAAAACCGGCGAGAAGAAGAAGCCACATAGAAGGCTCCGGAACTGCGCCGACGGAAGCACGGTTACCGACACCGTCACTGATCTCCAACTTCACATTTGGATGTAATGCCTGATAGGCCGGGTCGATATAGATATAGGGATCGGCAAATGCGATAGACGAAGACGTGAAGTGGGGATACCCAAAAGAAGCGGCTGTTGTCGCCAAGATGATCTCGCCAGACGACTCACCAGCTATGAAGGCGGTATGAAAGATTCCATCGATCGACTGGCTGCTGGGATTTGGGTACCGCCACCAGCACCTACGCGAAAATCGCCGTTATCTATCATTCCATAAAATGTATTTTGAAAAAAGCTGATCAAAGCTGTGCTAGCCGGAGAGTCACCTGTCCCCGGAGCGGGAAGCACACGTGACGCACCAATAGCGTACAAGATGTCGACTGGTACAGTCGATGTTGCGCCAACAACGTCGTAGTAATAAGCTAAACCATTTTCCGCTTCAGAACTAATACCATCCTCTAGCTTTGCTACAGAAGAAGCGCTGCTTTCGAGTCTCGCCGAAGAAGTGCTTGTTACCGCTGTCGCGGATGCGCCATTGAGACTGTAGTATAAAGTTGTGTTAAGTGCACTACTTTTGAGATAAATAGGCTCCGCAGATGAATCAATAATTAGGAGCGTGGTAGCAACCGCCGGTGGCGGGGCCGCTTGTCCGGGCGATCCAATTGCCCCTGAAATAAAGAACAGAAACAATAATTGATCAATTCGCATAATCATCAACCTGTAAAACTCTGTGATGGTCTGAACGGCAAATCGTAATAAAGCTATAATCCGAACCTTGGGTATAGGCGTCTGACGTTGCTTGAAGTCATGGCCCGCACGCGACGTTTTCCAGCCTTGCGCAGATCTGCGAGGTGCCGGGGCCGAAACTCAGCTGCAATATTATCAGCAGTAGCATAGCCGCAGCCGATGCCAGCTGCATCGCCAACCAGACGTGGTGGCGTGGAACGACAGGTTCATCCATCAGGCCCCCCGTTAATACCGCCTCGCCTGACTCCGGCGAGGTGCCACAGTTGCGATCGGAGCGGATGCCGATGCACCCTAAATCTTCAGCTGTCATAGCGAACCCCTTGGTCGGCACAGAGGATCGACCGCGGGTCGGCGAGGTAGGCAAATCAATCCTTCTCAAAAGTCATTAATTGTCACATATACAACTACTTGCGGTATAGAGCGCATTCAATCTGCGAATTCAGGCGCGTTTGCTTTTCACTGGAGGGGCACGATCTTTGCGATCGAACAGTGCTCGTTTATGGTGTTGCTCATCCAAATTTGCCGCTATTCAGACGTGCCGTTCTTTCCGGAGTGATCCTCCATGGATGTTTCGATTATGGACGACAGCTTCTATCGGTGGGGGCGCTTCACGCTAGACCCCGGTCGCCGTTCGCTTTGTTGCGACGGCGAGACTGTCAAAGTCAGTGAGCGGCTCTTTGATGTCCTTCATTATCTTGTCGCGAACTGCGAGCGCGTTGTAGGCCGGACCGACTTGCTCGAGGCGGTGTGGGCCGGCCGGATCGTTGATGACAATAATGTCAGCCAAGCCATTTTTGAATTGCGCAAAATTCTAAGAGTCCGTTTGAGAATGCTCACGGGTGGACGATCCGTCTTAGCATCAGGCTGCCGAGGGCGACGTGGATCATGGCTTCGGAGACATCGATCCGCTGTTCGTAATCGCGGACGAGGCGCTTCCATCGTGTCATCCAGCCAAAGGTGCGCTCGACCACCCATCGCCGCGGCAGCACTTTGAAGCCGGGCTCCTTGTCGGTGCGGCGGATGATCTCGAGGACGAAGTCCTGGTAGATGGCCGCGTCCATCAACTTGGTGCGGTCATAGGCGCCATCGGCGAACAGGTGCTTGAGCCAGGGCCACCGCTTGCGGATCGCGGCAACGATCGCCTGCGCGCCGGCGCTGTCGGAGATGTCCGCCGTCGTCAGGTTGATCATCAATAGCCGCCCGTCGGTGTCCACGGCAATGTGACGCTTGCGGCCGAGGACCTTCTTGCCGGCGTCGAACCCACGGCTTTGCGCTGCCGGAGCCTTGATCGACTGACTGTCGATCACTGCTGCACTCGGGCTTTGCTCACGACCCTCGCGTGCCCGGTCCAGCATCAGCGTGACGTCGTGGAGCGTGCGAAACAACAGCCGCCGCACAAGCCGCCGAAACCACCAATAGACCGTCTGCCATGGCGGAAAGTCGTTCGGCAGCATCCGCCAGCCGCCACCCGTCCGAGCAAGATAACGCAAGGCGTCAAGCACCGCGCGAAGATCCGTCGTCGGCTTACGCCCTCGTTTTGGCGCGGGTGGCAGAAACGGCTTGATAAACCGCCACTCCTCGTCCGTCAGATCGGTCGGGTAGCGCTTCGCTCGCTGCTCAAATCCAGCCATCCGGCCACGGCTCGCTCGGGTCCACATCCCAAGCTTGAATCACAACCGCGCCACCCCTTCAAGCCATTCTCAAACGGTCTCTAAGGGCCGGCGGCGGCTCCGATCGCAGCATCGTTACAATTCCCGGCAAAGGATTCCGGTTCGTCGAGGCGGTGACCGCCGGCCCGAGGTCCGGACGCGGGCTAGTGGATCCAGAAAGATCGACGCGACGTGTCTGGCGGCGCGATTATCTATCGCTCGGCGCCGCGCTTCTGGCGCTGGTAGTGGTTGGGCTTAGCCTCGCGATCTGGATAGCTCGCCCACCGATACCAACCGGTCGCCCACTAGCCGATCGAGTTTTTTCTCCCCCGGCATATTCTGTGGCTGTGCTCGGGTTCGATAACTTAAGCGGTGAACCGGCCCAATCCTATCTTTCGGACGGCCTTTCCGAGCAGCTTATTGACTCACTGACGCAAGTCCAGCGGCTGCGTGTTGCAGCGCGCGTCTCGGCCTTCTCATTCCGTGGGGGCCACGCCACCATTGATCAGATCGCCCATGCCCTCAACGTCGGTGTCGTCCTGGCCGGGAGCGTGCACCGCATCGGCAACCGGGTAGCGGTCACCGCGCAACTGACGAACGCCCTGACCGGGTTCAACATTTGGTCCAGGACTTATGACCGCGACCAGAAGGAGATCATGACCGTCCAGTCCGACATCGCATTAGCGGTAGTGCGGTCGATGCAGCTTCCCACGTCTGAAGCCGATCAAATTAAGCTGGCTCTCGGCGGAACGAGCAACTCGGCGGCTTACGACGCATATTTGCGCGGCATGAATTATCGGCGCAACGCGCACATCTTGCGCGACTATAAGGCGGCTCTGGCCGAATTCGATCGTGCGCTAGCGATCGATCCAGGCTTTGCGCTAGCCTATGCTAAGAGAGCTATCACTTTGGTTGCGGTACAAGCGCTGGGTGCGAACAGCACGCTGGCGGAGCAGCATTTGATTCAAACCGCTCGGACAGCGGCGGACCGTGCGGTCGCGCTGGCGCCGATGTCGGGGGCGGCGCATTCCGCGCGCGGAGCAGTCCTGGGCCATCTCATGCTCGACAAGCTGGGCGCCTTCGATGAGCAAGCGAAGGCCATAGCCCTAGCCCCTGGTAACGCCAGCATTGAAAGCAACTATGCATCCGCGGCTTTAGCGCTCGGCCATGTCGACGAGGCTGTGGCAGCGGCTCGCAGAGCGGCTGATCTCGACCCGCTTGATCCCAATTTCTGGGGGCAGATGGGGCAGATTCTCTATGAGGGTCACCGCTACCACGAGGCGTTGGAGGCCTTGGACCGCGAACGTGCGGTAGCTGGTGCCTTGCCGCTGCGCCATCGCGTCCTGCAGGCTCTGGTCCTTTTGATGTCAGGCCAAGCGCAGGCCGCACGGACGATGTGTGCTTCAGGCAGTGACTGGCAAGAAAACCAGCTCCTCGCGTTGGCCGATCAGGCGCTTGGGCACCAGGCAGCGGCAGAGGCCGACCTGGCGAAGGTGCGCGCAGCGTTGGGAAACGACGCCGCTTCCAACTACGCAGAGATTTATGCGCAATGGGGCAGGAAGGCCGAGGCGCTTCACTGGTTTGACAGGGCGGTTCGGTCGCGGAGTCCAGGATTACTTGATGTCCGTCTGGACCCGCTGCTCGACCCAATACGTGACGAGCCGCAGTTCAAGGCGAGCCTGGCGCGACTTGATCAAGGTTGAGATATATCGCTGGTGGTTGGTCGGGGGCCGCCCGGTCGACTGGGCCAGTGGTCGAGCGTCCGGCAGCGTTCTCGCGTCCGACCGCCGGAACCGGACTGTCGCCTTTCGGCCCCTAGGGCGTCCAAGAGGAATTGGAGCCGCGGCAGCGGCGACTGAGGGGTGGCCAAGCGATCAGCAGCTCTTGGTACAACTTGCTAGAGAGCGGACCGACCGCAATCAGCCTGTAGAAGAGAATGTAGCGATGAGGGCGTGTACGAATCATATCGTCTCGACCGTGCTGTGTGCATTGCCGACGGTCGGTTCGCAAAACGGCTTTGCTCTATGCCACTGGGTTCGTGACAACAATCCGACGATAGCAATCGCGCCAGCCGGCACACTCGATGTCGCGCCTGAAATGGCCGCCGAGTGTTATGACGCCGGGCCGCGACTGGTTCGTCCCTACGACCCCGGCGTTATCGTCGAGCAAGTCCAACTGATGCGCGAGCGCGGCCGGCAGAAGCTCGCGCTAAGCTGATCGGCGCTTATCCGGGCCGGCTCGACGACGGTGTCGCTGACCGAAGTCTCTGCTCCTCAGCGACCACGATACGAGGGTCGAGGCCTAACCTAAAGCTCCGCTTTTTGACGATCGGTCGCCCTCAAGCTGCTAAGCAGCACCCGGCCAGTCCCGTCAATTCGATCCGGCACCTGCTGTCGCGACAAACTTCCGTCTATCACAGCCACAACACTCTCACGACGATTTATCGACATCCCCATGATTACGCACGTCAGCCGCATCGCCAGCACACAGCTTACATCGGCTCACAGGTCCTTTGAGCGAGTTCCCAACGAGCCGTTCAGCACATAAAATGCAAGCCGCTTGTGACGTGGGGTCGATTGCTCTCGACCAGCGTTTTGTCACTTTACCACAGGTTAGGGACTTGATCGACTGATCGCTTCGGGCAATTATGCTACATGCGGGTTTTAGATGATCAGGATTACAAAGATTATCGGATTAAGGTGACTGAAGTTTATGCTGAGCAAATGCGAGCTCTGATCGGCTATCAGGCTGACTTGGCCAAATGGATTTTTGCTACTTTAATCTTGATAAATTCGGGCGCGTTGGCCGGAATAGTTTCGTCTTCGCGGATCGTTGATGGCGCGGCGCGCATAGGCGCACCATGGTTTATTGCCGGAATTGGGACAGCGCTCGCTTCCGGGTTCATATCGTGGCTGAATACAACGATCGCGATCGGCATCTACGGCAAGATCGTATCGCCGGCCGCCATATTTGACAGAGCATCACAGCCGGAATTTAAGAAAAATCGCACGCTATAGGTTCCGGCGCTGGCTTGCTGTGCGATCGTGGCGGGTCTTGTTTCGGTAGCTTGCGCAGGCGTCGGAGCAGAGGACGTTATGAGCTTCGAGTTAAAAGCACCGATCGGGTAGCTTTGCCGCGTATCATACGCCGAGGCGGGGTAAGTGCCCGATCACTAACCGTTATTGTGTCTCCGTCGAACCCGGTGCTGGGTGCCAGCGCGATGCTAATAACCAATGTTCTACATACTCGACAGTAGATTAATAGGCCGGCTACGGCGAGCTGACTGTCTAGAGACCAACATTCCACTTACGACTCCCGAAGGTTCGTCTGGTGCATCGGCGGGCGCTTCAAGGACTACCAACGTTCGCGGCCCTTCAGCTAAACGTGGATATCTTTAGCACTGTTCGGTTGACGGCACGATCGGCAGCGCGAGCGCCCAAAAACGGATGGTTCTTCACGTTGAGGCTATGGCTTCTGCGATGCTGTCGTAGACGAGGTCGAGATCTTCGTCCGAGATGCAGTACGGCGGCATGACGTAGACGGTGTTACCAAGTGGCCTCAGCAGCACGTCGCGTTCCCGAAAGAAAGACATCAGGCGCGGCGCAAGAGTAGACAGGTATCCGTTGCTATCCCCGATTTCGATCGCCGTGACGGTGCCGAGCTGGCGTCCATTAATCGCGCCGGGCTGCGACTGAAGCATAATGAGCCCCTTAGACTGGCGCCGCGCAAGATCGGCGACGCGTTCCAGCACCGGCTCTTCCCGCCAAATCGCGAGGTTGGCGTTCGCGGCGGCGCAGGCGATCGGGTTGGCAGTATAGCTTGACGAGTGGAAGAACATGCTCGACCGGTCGGTGCCGTAGTGAGCGGCGAAGATAGGCTCGATCGCCATCGTCACCGCTAGTGGGACGGCGCCCCCTGTCAAGCCCTTCGATAGGCAAAGGATATCGGGCACGATCTTTGCTTGCTCGCAGGCCAGCAACGTGCCGGTTCGTCCCCACGCCGTCATCACTTCGTCGGCGATAAACAACACGCCGTGCTGCGCACAGATGCGACGCATCTCGGAAAGCGTTGCCGCCGAATAGACCAGCATGCCTCCGGCACCGAGCAGCAGAGGCTCGATGATCAACGCTGCCGCTCCCTCGCGACAGGCCTGATCGAGCGCGTCCAACGTCGTTTGCTCGCCGCCCACGGTCGGAAAAGGGATAGTCTCCACGTCGAACAGGAGCGGTGCGTAGGCGCGGTTAAAGACGCCGCGCGCACCGACCGACATCGCGCCGATCGTGTCGCCATGATAGCCGTGCTCGAGCACAAGGATGCGATGCCGAGGTTCGCCGCGGTTCAACCAATAGCCCAGCGCCATCTTCAGCGCGACTTCAACGCTGGTCGAACCCGAGTCGGAGAAGAAGACACGCGTAAGAGCCGGCGGCATTATCGCGCGTAGTCCGGCTGCCAGCGTCTCTGCTGGTTTGTGCGTCCACCCCGCGAAGATGATCTGATCGAGGTTACCGACCTGTTCGGCGATCGCGGCGGCGATGCGTGGGTGGGCATGGCCGTGGGTCGTCACCCACCAGGATGAGATCGCATCAACGATCCGCCGGCCATCGGCGGTAAAAAGCGCGGCGCCTTGGGCGCGCTCGACCAGCGGGATCGGCTCGGCGAGGCCGTGCTGCGTGAAGGGGTGCCATATCGAGGATTCGCTCAACGGAAATCCTCCAGTCTGAAGTTGGCATGGAACGCTGCCCGTAAGCTGGTCGCCGTCAGCGGGGTAAGGCGCGGGAGCCGGCCCAGGCGCCTGACTTTGCCAAGTTCGACGACGATCGCTTCGCTGTCTTCGTTTGGATTGCCGACGAATGCGATACCGAGGATCGGTACGGCGCGGGCGCGCAGGGCTTCGATGGACAACATGCTATGGTTGATTGTGCCTAGTCCAGTACGCGCAACGATCACGACTGGATGGCCCCAATGGGCGAACAGGTCGGCATAGAGCAACCGCCGCGTGACCGGCACCAGCACGCCACCGGCCCCTTCGACCACCAGCGTCTCGCGCGTAAGTGAAGGCGTTAGAAGGTCAGGATTAATCTCGATACCGTCGAGCTCGGCGGCGCGGTGCGGCGAACAAGGCGTCGTCAGGCGATAGGCCTCAGGCAAGATATGTCGTTGCGGCACCCCGAGTGAAGCAACGGTTGAGGCATCGCTGCCGTCGTCCAACCCGGCCTGGATCGGCTTCCAGTACACAGCACTCAGCGCTGTGGTAAGAGCGGCGGCGAAGACAGTCTTGCCGACGTCGGTGTCGGTGCCGGTTACGACGATCGTGGTCACAAATGCTCCTGCAGGGCGGTCACGAGCGCCGCAATCGACGCCTTGTCGACGTTGAGCGTGAACGACAGTCGCAGCCGCGCGGAACCGGGCGGGACGGTGGGCGGACGAACGCCACGCACATCGAATCCTGTCGCCTGCAACGCGGCGGCAATCTCCATCGTCCGGCGGTCGTCACCGATGACCACTGGTTGGATCGGCGATCCTGACACGGGCATCCCGATGCGGCACAACTCGCGCGCCGCTGAGTGGAGAAGCGCGTGAAGCCGGTCTCGGCGCTCTGGCTCATCGCGCAGGCAGCGCAGCGCGTCGCGGACCACGGCCGCGATTAGCGGCGACGGCGCGGTCGAGAAAATAAAGCCTCGACCTCGATTGATCAGGAAGTCGCGCACCGTGGCTGGCGCGAGGATTAGGGCCCCTTCGCACCCCAACGCCTTTCCGCACGTGCGTAGCACGACGACATTGGCTCCCCCGTCGAGATCCGCGGCTAAGCCGCGACCATCAGGGCCGAACACGCCGGTGGCATGCGCTTCGTCGATCAGAAGCATTGCGCCTTCCCGTTCGGCGAGCAAGGCAGCGTCGGTTAGCGGCGCGCGGTCGCCGTCCATGCTGTACAGGCTCTCCATCGCGAGCCATGGCGTTCCCGATCCACCACGATTGCGCCACGCGGCAATCACGTCGGCAGCAGCGTCCACGTCGTTGTGTGCAAAGGCCCTTGTCTCCGCTCGGCCAAGTCGCATTCCTTCATGCGCGCTCGCGTGGATTAGCTCGTCATAGACGACGAGATCGCCGCGCTGCGGCAACGTCGAGAAGAGCAAGGCGTTCGCACCGTAACCGGACCCCACGAAAAGAGCGGCTTCGGATCCAAAGAATTGGGCGGCTTCTTCCTCAAGCATCTCATGCTCTTCGCAGTTGCCGCGCAGCAGGCGCGATCCTCCCGAGCCGGTGGGAACTCCGCGCGCCAAGGCCGCAATGACCGCGTCTCGCAGACGGCTAGATGCCGCCAGTCCCAAATAATCGTTCGATGAAAAGTCTAAACCGGACCGGGGCGTCAGAGACCGACGTCGACCCATTGCGGAAAGCTGCGTCAGTCCGTTCACCAAAATATCAAGTGCACCCATTCGCCCGTGCTAGCGCCAGCGTCGCCGCTTGCCGAGAGGCATTCGGTCGCTACACCGACCATATAAAAGCCTCGACGTGAACCGGCATCGTGTCATCAGGTCGCCGTGGTAATTGGAGCAGTTATGCCATTTCCGTGACAAGCCGTGTGAACTCCGCGCACTAAGCCCAAGATTAAGCGATGGCGTTCCGTCCCTCCCCATCGCGAGATCGCCCATAGCGGCTTATCTTTATGTCCGCCTTTTGTTCGCTTCGAGGAGAAGAAGAACCATCAACACGTCCAACAATCTTGATGAAGATCGAGTTTGACCGGAACCCGCAAGACTTCTCCGTAAGTGATTATGATTTAACATTCTTCGGCCCGTGCAGAGAGACCGTAATTGGACGATTAACAGTCTTCCCGATAGCGGTTTGCGATAAAAATTAGAGGGTCACGCGGTAAGGCAGCGAGTCTTTGAGTTGAGTTTTTCTGCTGGATCATCGACGCCGCGCCAGGCATGTCCGGACTGCGGGATATGCCGGAACGCCTCGGCAAAGGGCAAGCGAGTGGGTGGCGGCCGTTGGCTTGCCCCGGCTGGACTACGGCATGCACTCACTCAGGCGGACAAAGGCGGCGCTGGTGTACAAGCGTACCGGCAATCTCCGCGCCGTTCAGATGCTCCTCGGGCATACCAAGATCGCGACGACCGTTCGCTATCTTGGAGTCGACCTCGAGGATGCGCTCGCGCTCTCCGAGGCCACCGATCGCGACCTTATCGCGCGCGCCTGCCGTGCGAGCCGCGCACTCTCTTCGGTCATCGCGCCGCGGCCGTGGCGACCACGCTATCAGCATCCGATCAAGTAGGGTTCCCGTGAGACAAATCGTCCTCGATTGGCGGAGCGGCGGCGAACGGCCGCTTTCCTGCATTGAACATCTAAGAGCGGACACGCAGAAATCCCTCGCGCTCTGGCCAAACCGCAGCGCCTGAATGAAGGTCCGGTCTTGCGAGGCGCTTGGCAGCCTAGAATGTCGAATTGTGGGTCTTCAAATCAGCGCGCCGCGCGCTCGCCCACCTGTGGCCACCACTCCGACGCGCGACGCCCTGTTTCAATCACCATCATTTTGGCAAGCGGGGCATGCAACCTCCTTCGAACTCGAACACGTCCCACCGGACGAAATCGATCCCGCCCCGGATCGTGATACGCGAATTTGGCTATCGTCCGCGAGCTAGCCAAGGGCGCTCTACAATTGGCACGATCGAGCAGCCCAATGCTCAGCGCGTTGTCGCAATCCTGCACGACGAGGGGGGCATGCATAAACGCCGCCCGATTGCTCCTCTGCCGACTACGGCGTTTCGGACAAGTTACAAATTTGATAACGTCATCGCGACGATTGTAAGGCACCCACCTTTCCATATGCCATAGCAATCAGAGGAGGGACGGCGATGGCGGGCGAGGCGGCGAGCAGCGCGGCACCGGACAGTGGTTACACCGCGGTCGTGTACTTCCACGGCATCGGCCAGCAGCGACGCTTTGAAGAAACCAGCCGCCTGATCGACAGCCTCGACCGGTACCTCGCCGGTTGTTTCTCACGCGGCCAGCCCCGCGGTATGTTGATGGGGATCAAGCCGCAGCTGCGACCCGGAATCGCCGATCCGAGCGATGTTTTCACCCATATCGTCACCGTCTTTTCGCCCGACCGCAGTGGCCGCACCGAGCTTTCCTCCGTCCGCTTCCACGAGGTCTATTGGGCCCCGATCATGGCGGGCGAGCGCTCGCCACTGGGCGTCGTGCGCTGGCTCGGCCGCCAATTGACGCGTCCGCTCGGGACGGTGCGGTCACCTTGGCGCGAACGGCAACGCCTCCGCCGATCGGCGTTGGCCGCACTCTACGAGGACAAAGCGCACTGGCCGCGAGGCATCCTTGAGCAGGATTTCACGACCTTGGTGCAGCGCTACGACGACTTCGAATCACCTCAGGCACTTCGCGCCTTCGCGGAGGGCACCTTCGCGCAATTCAATTTCTATCTCGAACAGCGATGCGCCGGCGACATCGAGGCCATTGGCCGTCATCTAGCTTTGGCAAGGGCTTGGCGCCGGGCCTATCTGGCAACGGAGGCGCGCAACGCAGCGCTGCTCGCGTCGCTGGCTCTTGCTCTCGCTTTGCTCGCTGGCGGCGCGGTCGCGCTTGTCCTTGTGCTCCTGCAGCGCTTCACGGCGGTGACCGCGGGCAGCTCGCTGGCGCAGCTCGCTGCAGCCGCACCACCGACGCTGACGACTGCAGCCAGCTTGGCGCTGACGCTGGCGGGACTGTTCGGCATCGGCGGCTTCCTGACCGGATACGTCGGCGACATCGAGGCTTGGGCGACCTATGAGGAAACTGACGAAAAGTTCGAGAAGCGGGCGAAGGTCATTGCGCTCGGCGCCAAGGTCTTCGGCCAGGTGTTGGGCGACGAAAATTGCCGCCGAGTTGTCGTCGTCGCCCACAGCCTCGGCACGACGATCGCCCATGACACGCTGCTGTCGCTCGTTCGGACCAACCGTGTCTCCAACCCCCAGGACCCGATCAAGGGGCCGGTGCCGCTAACCAAGATCGAGCATCTCGTCACGCTCGGCAGCCCGATCGACAAGATCGAGTATTTCTTCGAGAGCTACCGTTCGCCCTTCCATCGCTATCGCCGGGTCGTCGAGGAATTGCGCGGCGACATCAGCACCGCGCCATTTACCCGGATGCGCAAGCCGTTCCTCCACTGGATCAACTTTTGGGACGACGGCGATCCGGTCAGCGGCGCACTGCATTCGCCGACCGGCAAACTGGGGTTCGTCCAGAGGGTCGACAATGTCCATGTCGCCAACCGGCCATTTCCCAGCCCTGGCGCCTCGCATTCCGGATACTTTTTCAACCGCGACGTCATCGCGACGCTGTTCGACGTCATCTACCACCGCGCCGCGAGCTTCCGCGCGCTGCCACCGCGACCCCGCCAGGATCCCGACTGGTCGAGCGCGTTCATCGGACCCGCGATCGATGCACCAGGCGCCCGGCGACTATGGACGCTCATGGCGATCGCGCTGCCGTGGTTGGCGCTAATTGCGGTGATCGTGCAGCTGAGCCTGTCGCACGGTGCTGCCATAGCATGGGTGCCGTTCGGGATCACCGTAACGATTATCGGCGTGGCGGCCCTTACGCTTGGCAGGCGCGAGCCTCGTCACGCGCTGGAGACCGCACCGATCGTCACCACCTCGGTCGGGGCATCTGAAGCCATCTCACGGGACGCCAAGAGCTTCGAGCCGTTGCGCAGCGAAGACGCGGACATATAGCTATTATATATCCACGGCCCAGGCGAGCTCTCGCTGCGCGCTCAAATTTGCTGAATGAAGGACCGCTTTGGGTCTTTGCGTAGGTCGGGCTGAGCGTCCAGAATTGGGGCTTCCGGACATACCGAGGTCCATGGAACAATAGCCCGCTTTGCCAAGTCGAACGCCCGTATGCCGCCAGGCGGCGACCGGCCCCGACGCAGCGCCGCTACCAACTGCCGGTTTTGGGGGTCACTAAGCTGCCTTGAATGACTGCATCGGGGTTCGGCGGCCTTATCTGTGGGGCCAAGCTTCTGCTGGTTGTAAGCGCCGATCGAACCCCACGCCGACTGCAGCATTGACGTTTGCGGGTTAGCGTTGGTTTTGGCGTTGTGGCGCTGCTTCAGCTTTTGCCTGTGCGACCCGTGCCGGCATGCAGGCGGTTCGGATCGCGATCACGCTTTCTGGAATGAGCGCGCAGGCGGTGCCGAGGATTTGCTCGCGGATCGCGGGCTCGATGGGGATCAGATCATCGCCGTTGGCGTCGCCGCAATAGACCAGGATCATCGAAAAGTGCCTGGCGGTGTCGTGGTGGGCGAGGAACGGCGCCCAGGCCTCGATCGAGAGCTTGATGGCGTCGAGGAAGCCCTCGGCCCAATCGCCGGGGATGGCGGTGCCGTCGGGGTGCTGCCAGAAGATCGGCGCCCAGTCGTCTGGTGTGTTCCCCAGCATGGTGGAGATCGCGTTGTAGCGGGCCACGATCGCCTGCAATGCGCGCTCGCCGTTCCGGCCTGCGGGCTGGACGAGGTGCTTGTTGCCCCAGACGCTGGGCAGCCAAATCTCGGGATGGACGAATGCCGGCCCGGCGACGAGGGCGGTCAGGAATCCGTCGAGATCGCTGAGCATCATGGAGTCTTCGGGCGCTTCGTCGCTCGACAGCCAGGAATCGAGTTCGTCGAGGGTCATGGCCGCACCCTTGGCGGATGGTCGCCGGGTCATGCAGCGATCTTGTGGCCGTGGGTCTTCGCCCACACCCATGGCAGCAACTCGTCGATCCGATTAATCGGATGCTCGCCGATCCGCTCGATAATGTCGGTGAGCCAGGCCTGCGGATCGATGCCGTTCAAGCGACAGGTCTCGACCAGCGAATAGAAGATGGCGGCATCCTCGCCGCCCTTGGCGGAGCCGACAAAGAGCCAGTTCTTGCGTCCTAGCGAAACACCGCGCAGGGCGTTCTCGACCAGGTTGTTGCTGATCTCGAGCCGACCGTCGTCGCAGTAGCGGACCATCACAGCCCAGCGGGATAGCGCATAGTTGCAGGCGAGCGCGAGGTCGCTCTTGGGTGCAAGTCCACGTGACTGCACCTCGAGCCAGAGGCGCAGCGCCGCAAGCCTGGGGATCGCCTCGGTCTGGCGCAGGGTTCGTCGCACATCGGGCGGCGAGCCTTTGATGCGGCGTTCAATGGCGAACAGCGCACCGATGCGGGTGATGGCTTCAGCCGCGATCGCCGAGCGCCCCTTGCTGGTCACCAGCACGTCGTTGAACTTGCGGCGAACGTGGCTCCAGCAGCCGACCTCGACGATGCCGCGCGCGGCGCCAGTGGCCCGATCGCGGTAGAGCGCGTTGTAGCCGGCGAACGCATCGGCTTGAAAATATCCGGCATAATCCTGCAGATGCTCGGCGGGATGCGCGCCGCGGCGATCGGCGCTGAACCTGTAGACCACCGCCGGTGGGGCACCGTCTCCCGAACTGCGATCGTCGCGCAGGTAAACCCAGAAGTGGGCGGTGCGGGTGCCGGCTTCGCCGGCTGCGCCCGGGGTCAGTAAGGTCACAGGTGTATCGTCACCATGGATCTTACCCGCCGCCAGCACATGGGCCATCATCCGGTCGACGAGTGGCACCATCAGCCAGGCGATCTTGCCGGCCCAGTTGCCCATCAGGTCGCGGTCGATCGCGACGCCGGCGCGGCGCAGGATCGCCGACTGGCGATACCAAGGCAGGTGATCGGCGAAGCGGCTGACCAACAGATGAGCGAGCAAAGCGCTGGTCGCCCGTGCCTTGGGGATCGGCAATGGCGGCACCGGCGCTTGCATGATGCGCTCGCAGGCCCGGCAGGCAAGCCGGGGCCGGATGTGGCGGATGACCTCGAACCGTGCGGGGATATAATCGAGAACTTCGGTGATGTCCTCGCCGATCCGGACCTGGGCTCCGTGGCAGCCCGGGCGGTCGCAGCGGTCGCCGCCGGCAGCGGGCAGATGTTCGATCTCGCGGCGCGGCAGATGGGCCGGCAGTGGCGCGCGTCCGCCGCGGCGGATCGCGGGCACCGCGTCCTCGCCCGGCGTGTCGTCATTGGCTGGCGCGCCCGTCACAGTGTCACTCGTCATGGCCTCATCGAAGAGCAGGCGCAGCTGGTCTGCTGCGTGTTGCTCCGAGCTGCGACCGAACTGACTGCGCCGTAGCCGGGCAACTTCATGTTCGAGCTTGGCGATGCGCAATGTCTGCAGCTTGGCCAGCGCAGCACTCTTGGTTAGATCCGCCGTCGTCCGGTCGATCGTCTCGACCGCGTCGCGAACCATGCGCTGGAGAAGAATGGGGTCACGGGGTAAGTGACCAAGGTCAAACCGCATGTACAAGCACTAGCCGATCGAGCGACGTACGGCCATCGAAAACATTGAAAAGCCGATTAAAAACAACGCCAAACCGCCGTTTTATGGCATGGTGTTATCGGCTTAGACGAGCGTCGGGACAACCGGCTCGGAATGGACAATCGCCCGCTTCCAGTCGAGCCCCTCGATCAACATCGCCAGTTGCGCCGGCGACAGCCGCAACGCTCCTTCGCTGGCGCGGGGCCACACGAAACGCCCATGCTCGAGGCGCTTGGCATAGAGGCATAAGCCGCTTCCGTCCCAGACCAGTGCCTTCAAACGATCGGCGCGCTTGCTGCGAAACAGGAAAACCGTGCCTGAGAACGGATCAAGCCGGAAGATCTGGCTGACCTGTGCCGCCAGGCCGTCAAAACCCTTGCGCATGTCGCACGGCGTCAGCGACAGATAGATCTTGGTTGACGGCGGGAAACTTAGGCTCACCGGCCGAGCTCGGAAATGACGCCGAGCACCTTCTTCAAGGCCGCGCGCTCGATCTCGGGCTCGATCGTTACCCGCGCGCCCGATGGCATGACGATCTCGACCAGTCCAGTCCGCGGCGCAGGCGGGCGCTCCTCGGGTACGGATAATGCTGGCGCGCATAGCTCGACCGGCATGAAACCCTTCATTGCGCCCGCCAGCATCTGCTTGCGCCAGGTGTACAGCTGCCCCGTTCCGATCTCGTGTCGCCGCGCCACCAGCGAGGTGATCGCGTCGGGTACCAGCGTCTCCTGGACGATCCGAAGCTTGGCCTCGTCGGACCAGCGCCGGCGCCGCTCAGACTGGATCACCACAGCCGGCTGATCGCCGTGAGCACTCTTACGAGCCTCGTACGTGCGGTCGTTGTCGTGCATCCGCGCAAGCCCTCCACAGGCCGGCGAAAATCGTCGATAGCAGCAGTGTCAACAATGTGGGGATCGTTCGACGCTTACTGCTGGTTTCCCGCGTCGCTAACCTAAAAGTCAGTGATCATCCGTGTAACCGACGTCTCGGACAGCTTGCCGAGCCCCCCCCGCAATAAAACGCTTGGATGTGCTTCATGGCTCGCGAACGCATCGATGATCTCGAGGTACTGCTAACCGTAACGCGCGAAGGCAGCTTCACCCGCGCGGCCCCCAAGCTGGGGTATCGAAGTCGGCGCTCGGTGAGACAGTGCGGGCGCCTAAAAAGCACGTTGGCCTGCGTCTTCTCGTCAGGACAACACGCAGCGTTTCCCCGACCACCGTCGGCGCGCGCTGCCTTGCGCGACGCGGAGGGCGATTTTGCGAGGACGGTCGTGCGCGTTACGCTCAATTCGGGGAATTCATTTCTGGCGCACGGGAACCTGTTTGGTGAGCGACAGTGCTTTTGACTGCAAATCGGCGGGTGATTTAATGCTGCCGAGGCAAAAATCAGTCAGCGACCTGCCGCTATCGTCATAGGTGCAGGGCATAATATCAGGCATAATCATCACACTATCATTAGTTTGAGGGTCGGTAAGGCACTTTAAGAGGGGCTAATTCGGGATTAGCACATATATCGCAACAACTTGTCGCGTCGCTCAGAGGTATTATCGGACCGAGCCCAATGCCGCGCCACTTCACACAGATTTAAGCTGTTGTCCCTAAAGACTTACTTGAGTTTGTAAGTGTGGAGTTGCGTATTATGATTAAGCTTGTTAAGCATGCGGTATTATGTGCGCTGGCTGTCACGACGTCGGCAGACGCAAAAATCCTTTATGCGACATCTTCGACCATAATGAGCATCTGGAAGACCGCGGTGAGCGGCGACACCATCCGGCTGTCGGGGACGTTTGCCGGCACCACGTCGCTCCAGAACAAGACCGCCACGAAGGCGATCACGATCGATGCAACGAAAGCGACCTTCATCGGGACGCTCAAGTTTCAGTCGGTCAATAATATCAAGGTCGTCGGTGGACGGTACGACTCGACGGGCGGTCCGACGGCGTACGGTCGAGGGATCGTCGTCTACAAAAGCAGCAACCTTTCCTTTGACAAGCTCACCGTGGTGGCAAGCGGCACCGACGGCGAAACCGGAGTCGGGCTGGAGGGCGTCACCAATGCAAGTGTGACGAACTCGACCTTCACCAACGTCGGCGTCGGTGTCGGCGTCACCGGATCGAGCTACATCACGCTGACCGGTAACAAGGTCGTCGGCGCGACGAAGGACGGCTACGACGCCTACAACGACCATAATGTGGTCATCGCCAACAATAGCTGCAGCGGCAGCAAGCCGCAGGCGGGCGCGCACCCTGATTGCGTCCAGCTTGCCAGCACCGGCGGACTGCCTGTCCAGTCGGACATCAAGGTCATCGATAATATCGCGACCGGCATGACCCAGGGATTCACCTCATTCTTGGGATCCGCGACGGGTAGCCTGCGCATCACGATGACGGGAAACATCATCAACGGCCTGATGTCGCAGGGCGTCGCCTGCTATGGCTGCGTCGATAGCTTCATCACCAACAACTTCCTGTCGTCGCAGCCCGGTGCCCCCCATTTCGTCAATTTGAATGTCATTGGCGGGTCGAACAACGTCGTGTCCGGCAATACCTTTGGCTCGCTGAACACGTCGTCGGTCCTGCCGACTGACTATGCTTCGGCTTACTTCCGGCTGACTGGCACGACCTACAAGCCGACCTTCGCCGACTTTTCGTCGATCGGCGCGACGGCGAGTATGGAGCGGATCGGTGCGACGATCCCCGAACCCGCCGAATGGGCGCTGCTAATCGCCGGCTTCGGCCTTGTCGGGTTTGCCGCCAGGCGCGCATCGCCTCGCGCTGTTGCTTGAGTACTTTTGCCGCTGCCCCTCGTGGTCGGCGGCAATTATTCACGTTCTTTGAGACGAGTGCGGAACGACCGATCGAAAACAAACCCAGCCCGACTTAATCTTCGAACTGGTCTTGTCGTTCGAAGGGTCAACGAATTCGATCGATCAGTTGCAGCAGACATCTTTATTCGCATGACGGAATATGGCTGGGCGGTGCACATCGTCTCGCTGACCGAACGCATGACGTCCACGAACGGCGTTACCGGCAAGTGGCAGAAGCGCTTGGCGTCAGCGGCCTCTGTTGGCCGCGTCGAGGCGGCGCCACGACCCGGAGGCTTCGAGCCGTAACCAGACGTTAAGGGTGCCCTAGACCGAAAGAAATCGTTACGCCGCCGCCCTATTTGGTCTAGAGAGGTGTGCTATGATTGACCCAGCCCGCATTACCTGCGCGTCCGAAATTGCTGTCGGCGAAACGATGTCGGCGTGGATGGGAACGCTGATCAACTATGTGCATTCAGGTCAGCCCGATCTAACCAATCGCCAGATGGCGGTGCTGATGATAGTTTATTTTCTCCCGGCACCGCACACTGTGCGCGGTCTCGCGGCGCAGTTGCGGGTTTGTAAGCCGGTCGTAACCCGGGTACTCAATAAACTTGGAGCACTGGGCTTCTTACGACGGCAGAAAGACCTCTCCGATCTTAGAAGCATATTTGTTGAGCGAACGCCGCAGGGACGCGCGTTTATTGAGGACCTCATTAAATTGTGGGATCCTGGTTACAATCTGGAGGTCAGAGCCGAAAGCTTGAGAGTCGTGTCAGAACGGCGCGATACGGGACGTTGACTCAACCCCGCCGCGAATTGACCGGAGGAAGCAGTTGGGGCATCCCACGGCCCCTGACGCATCCATATTACCCCGGATCGTTTCCAAAACAGGGGAGCACCCTGCGGTGCGCCCCTGTTGTCTGCCCAGCGATGATGCTTAACTGGCGACCACGCTTCAGCGGCGGCGCGCGCAATAACCGACCAGGCCGAAGCCCGCGACCATCAGGAACATCAAAGCTGGCTCGGAAACGGTCGCGAGTGCAAAGGTTATGCTGCTGCCGACACCTGCCGGTCAATGTCGGCTCCGCGAAGCGAGTAACCGATATGCGTTAATGTCTACAGGTCCTATTACAGAGTGGGTGTTCGGTTCGACCACAACCCGCTGTGTATTGTTCTAGCACCTTTGCCACCGCTAATCGTCGCACTCTGAACTCAAAACATTGCTTAACAGCTTTTCGACCTCGGCATGGATGATCTCGTAACAGTCGCAAGCGATGCTCAGCAGCCGATCGCGATCGACGACGGTAATCTTGCCTCGACGATGTTCGACAATGCCTTCAGCCTGAAGATCACGCGCAACTTTTGAAATCGCGTTTCGCTTGACCCCGAGCATGGCGGCCAGGAATTCCTGTGTCATCGGCAGGCGATCGCCGTCGGTGCGATCGTGCGTAAGGAGGATCCAGCGCGCACACCGTCGCCGCACATCGTGAAGAGCGTTGCACGCGACAGACTGCAATGTCGTCCGGGTGAGAACGTCTCGGTACCGTGATACTGCCGAGCAGAACCGAACGCTATCGTCGACCATGTCCTCGAACGCCGCCGCGGTGACCCTCTGCGCCGAACCCGGCAGTTGCACCTGAAAACGGGTGAATGCGGTATCGACGAACCCGCTGGCACTCATGCCCGCAGCGCCCTCGCAGCCGATTGCGGCGGTTTCAGCGCAGCGTCCATCAGGCATGACGACAATCAGGGAGATGATGCCGGCGGTCGGGAGATAGACATGCTCGAGGCGTTGGCCGGGCTCATACAGCACCTGCCCGAGCTCGAGAGGAACAGTGGTCATCCACTGTGCTAATTTGGGTTGATCCTCGGCAAGCACGCGGGACAGAAGGTAGTTGGTGTCGGGCCAGGCGTCGTGGGCTGGCAGTTGCATGGCCATGAGAAAGCTCTTTCGCTCGCGCCGCAGAACCAACCCTGTTCGGTATCGGACGCAGACTCTGAGAGACCATACGACTTCCGGGAAAATCGTGGCGAAAATACGAATTGCCGCGGGAACCACGTCACGATCGCATCGTTAAGCGCACTGTCAGATACATAACGAGCTCTGGCGACGCTGCTTTCGGCGTTGGCCTCGAGGAGAGGCGCTCGTTTTCAGATCACTCTGGAGCCAGCAATGGTCGTATCGGCACGTACCCAGTTTGGGAATGGCGGCGAGTTACCGAGCGCCGATCCCGCCTGTGATGGTCTTGCGGTTACGACAAGTGTCGATTGCACGCCGCAGCCGCAGGACGGAATTATCCAGCTTGTCGAAGAGACAGTGCGCATCGACAAGCGCAAGGTCGAAACCGGCAAGGTTCGGGTGCGCACCGTCGTCGACGAGGAGCCGGTCGTCGTCCGCGCCACCCTGTCGGGCAATTACGTCACCGTCGACCGCATCCCGGTCAACCGCGTCGTCGATGCTGCACCGCCGCCGCGTGAAGTCGATGGCGTCATGATCATCTCGGTCGTCGAAGAGCGCATTCGCGTTGTCCGCGAGCTTGTTCTCATCGAGGAGGTCCATATGCGCGATGTGCAGACCTCCGAGCCGTTCGAGCAAACCGTAATGCGCCGCGTCATGCGTGCCGAGATTGAACGTGAACACATCGATCGGGAGATAAATTAATGGCCAACGACCGCAACAATACCGACGGCGCCCCGCCGAGCCACGTCCACATCGAAAAGGGCAAGTCGGTCAACTGGCTGGCATGGATGGCGCTCGGCCTTGGCTTGCTGGCGCTGTTGTGGGCGCTGACACGCCACCGGGACACCCCGATCTCGACCGAGACCGTTTCGACGACCACCACATCGCCCGTCGCGGCAGTCGGTTCAACTGTTGATCCGACCCCTAGCTCAACTGTTGGGGCGACTACGACCGCGTCTGTTAGTACCCTTGGTGCCTATCTTGCCGGTAACGAAGCGGCACCGCGCACCTTCGCCTTCGATACGATGCACTTCGCGACGTCGTCGAGCGAGCTGACCGCACCGGACAGGTCGACGGTCGATGATGTCGCTGGCGTGCTCGGCAAGTACCAACAGACGAACATCAAGATCGTCGGGTACGCAGATGCCCGTGGCGCCGCTGATGCCAACCAGAAGCTTGGTCTCGACCGTGCGAACGCGGTCAAGGCTGCCTTGGTCGGCAAGGGCATAGCCGCCGGTCGTATCGGTACCGGCAGCGGCGGAGCCGCCGACCCGGTGAACACCAATGCGACGTCGTCCGGCCAGGCGGAGAACCGCCGCACCGAGCTCGTCGTCGTCAACCGCTAACTTCGTTCCACCCCAGCCGAGTAGAAGGACATATCATGTCACGTACAATTACCGCACTGTTTGACACCCGTGCCGATGCCGAAGCCGCAAAGAACCGGCTTGAAGCTGCCTCGCTCGAGGTGAGCCATGTCGATATTACCGACAAGACGAGCACTGGCTACACCGATAACCTTGGCACCGGCACGACGTCGCCCGAATCGCAGGGGTTCTGGGCATCGCTCAAGGGCGCGTTCAGCCCAGGCGAGGACCGCCATGTCTATGAGGAAGGCGTCCGCCGCGGTGGCGCGTTGCTGACCGCGACCGTCCACGACGACGACACCGACAAGGCCGTCGACATTCTCGACAACGCCAACTCGGTCGATATCGACGGCCGTGCCAATGACTGGAAGCAGTCGGGCTGGGTCGCCCCGGTTGCGGCTTCCGGCATGGCCGCCGCGCCGATTGCAGGCAATCGGACCACAGGCGCGAACGTAGAAATGATTCCGGTCGTCGAAGAAACGCTGCGGGTCGGCAAGCGGGAAGTCGAGCGCGGTGGTGTCCGAGTCCGCTCGTACATCGTCGAAACGCCGGTCAGCGAGCAGGTCACGCTCCGCGACGAGCATGTGTCAGTCGAGCGTCGTCCGGTCAGCGGCGGCGCGGTCCCGGCCGATGCCTTTCGTGAGCGGACCATCGAAATGACCGAGACCGACGAGGAGGCGGTCGTTGCCAAGGACGCGCGGGTGGTCGAGGAAGTCGTCGTTCGCAAGACGGCCGAAGACCGGACCGAGACGATCAGCGACACCGTGCGTCGGACCGAGGTCGAGGTCGACAACGTCGCCGGCACCGACACGACGCGTGGCGCGATGACCGGGTCAACGACGGCCGGTGTCGGCCTTGGCGACAAGATCGCCGGCCTGGCCAAGGAGGGGGCCGGCAAGATGACCGGCAACGACGAGCTCGAGCGACGCGGCGAAGTCCAGCAAGGCAAGACCGCTATTTAGCTTTTACCATCGAAGGGGAGCACTTCACCGATGAAGTGCTCCCCTTTCGTGTCGTTTAGGACGCAGGCAGACAGCCTCATTTCAATTTCATTCTGGTTTCTGCTCGGGTGGTGTTTGGCTTCGATCGACAGCGAGATCGTCAGCAGGTCTGGGGAGGGGCTGCTACTTGATATCGTTTTCGAAATCGTCGGCGCGGGCCTGACGGTTTCCTGTTTTGCTGGTGCGCGCCGCGCCGGTCAGCGGCTTCGACCTCTATTGGCTTTTCATCACCGTAATCGCCGCGATCGTTATCTTTATCGCAAATCAAGCGGTCGCGGGTGCGCGAGCACAATTTTACGCGTCGGATGGGGCCATCGATCTTACGACCGGCGGCAACCAGCCGGACAATAGTGTTAGCATTACTCTAGTAACCGAAGTGGAGAGGCGAGCTTGCCAACACCTGCATCGCCTGTCCCGGCACTGCCACCGGTTGAGCCGCCTGCGTCCCCCGATGTTGCAAAGGCGCTGACCACCTTCGTCCTGTCTGTCACGATCCTCTACTTTGGGAAAGAGGTGCTGGTGCCGGTGACGCTGGCGCTCTTGCTCGCGTTCGTTCTCGCGCCGCTTGTAAACCTGCTCCGTCGCCTGCACCTTGGGCGCGTTCCGGCTGCTCTGCTCGCGGCAACGCTGGCGCTCGGCCTGGTTCTCGCGATCGGGACGGTGATCGGAACGCAGATTGCGCAGTTGACCACCGACCTGCCGAGCTATGCAGCGACGGTCGAAGCCAAGGTCAACCGCGTCAAGGCCTACACGCTCGGTCGAGTGTCCGAGCTCACCGACAAGATCGGATCGCAAACCAAGGCACCTGCGCCAACAGTCACATCGACATCGGCGGGAGCCAGCACGACGGCGCCCGTAGCAGCGCCCACGGAAACGACCGGCTTCACGCCGCTCGATCTTGTTCGTCGGTACCTGTCGCCGGTTCTGTCACCGTTGGCGACGTTCGGCGTCGTATTTATCGTCGCAATTTTTGCGTTGCTCCAGCGAGAGGATTTGCGCGACCGAATGATCCGCCTCGCCGGCTCGAATGATCTTCACGGGACGACCGTCGCGATCGACGACGGTGCCCAGCGCCTGCGCCGTTATTTTCTGACTCAGTTGTCGATCAATGCGCTGTTCGGTGTGGTGATCGGCATCGGCCTACTCGTGATCGGTGTCCCCAACCCGGTCCTCTGGGGCATCCTCTCGGCGCTGCTCCGCTTCGTGCCGTATGTCGGATCGCTGATTGCGGCCGTACTGCCAGTAACGTTGGCGGCGGCGGTCGAACCGGGCTGGTCGATGAGCCTGTGGACACTCGCGCTTTACGTTATCGTCGAGGGCGTGACCGGTCAGGCGATCGAGCCGATGGTGTATGGGCGGAGCACCGGCCTGTCGCCATTTTCCGTTGTCGTCGCGGCTATCTTCTGGTCGTGGCTGTGGGGGCCGATCGGCCTGATCCTGTCGACGCCGCTGACGCTGTGCCTCGTCGTCGTGGGACGCCACGTGCGGCGGCTCGAGTTCCTTGACGTTCTTCTCGGCGATCAGCCTGCGCTGACGCCGGTTGAAAGCTTCTACCAAAGGATACTCGCCGGCGACGCCGACGAGGTTCGCGACCAGGCCGAACGGCTCCTCAAGGACCGTTCGCTGTCGAGCTATTACGATGATGTCGCCTTGAAGGGATTGCAGCTCGCGGCGATCGATGCGCAGCGCGGCAATCTTCGGCCCGACCAGCTCTTTCATATCCAGTCGACGATCATTGCCGTGGTAGACGATCTCGAAGGCTTTCCCGACCGTCAGCCCCCCGCCACGGTCCCCGAACGATCCGTCGTGTCGCCGCCCGCCGAAGCTTCAATCAGCGTCGCGGCCGATACACTCCGGATCGAAGACCTGCATGCGGAAACGCTACCGTCGGCGTGGCGCCAGGAAGGCGCAGTGTTGTGCGTCGCGGGGCGGGGGCCGCTCGACGAAGCAGCCGCAGCGATGTTGAAACAGCTGCTCGACAAGCATGGCATAGGTGCCCGCGTCGTGCCGTATGCGGCGGTTGCCCGCGAAGCCATTCGCAGCTTCACCGCCGGCGATGCGAGAATGATCTGCATCTCGTATCTCGAGCTTAGTGGCGAGCCGTCCCACCTGCGCTATCTCATCGAGCGACTGCACCAGCGGATGCCCGGCCTTCAAGTCGTCGTTGGCATGTGGCCGGAGGGGGAGACCATACTCAAGGACACGGTAATGCGCCGCAGTATAGGGGCTAACGATTATACCTCTACGCTCGGTGCTGCGGTGACGGCGTGCTTTGCGGCCGCGCGCGCAACTGCGGTGCCATCGCTCAGCGGCGGTGTTTGAGCATGGTCAAGCCCACTGCTGCGACGCCGGTAAATGCCGATCAGACAGTCGCGCTTCGCCTCACTGGCTGGGGCCGCACCCTTATCCAAGTCTACAAGGGGTCGGCGAAGGACAACCTCGGACTGATCTCGGCCGGCGTTGCCTACTATGGCTTCCTGACCCTGATCCCGGCGCTCGGTGCCTTAGTGCTGACGTACGGCCTGATCACCGATCCGGGCGAGGTCGCCACACAAATGCGGGCGATCGTACAACACGTGCCGGCGGACGCCGCCAAGCTGATCGACGCGCAACTGACCGGTATCGTCACAACCGCAACTGGCAAGAAGGGGCTGGGACTAGCGATCGCACTGCTGCTCGCAATCTATGGCGCAATGAAGGGTGCCGGCGCTGTCGTCACCGCCTTGAACGTCGCCTACGAAGTGCCGGAAGAACGCAGCTTCGTGCGGACGACGCTCGTCAACGTAGCCGTAACCGTTGGAGCAATCCTGGTCGCGGTGGTGGGCCTGGCGTCGGGTTCGGTGTTCGCCGCGCTTGGTCATTCGGCAGCAGGTCTTTCGCCTGTGGCGGTAATGCTCATCAAGCTCGTCTCGTGGGCCGTTACCGCCGCTATCGCCGTGACGGCAATCGCTTTGTTATATCGGTTTGCGCCGGCCCGTCGGGAACCGCGGTGGCAGTGGGTCACGCCGGGATCGCTTTTAGCTATGTTCGGGTTTCTCGTCGTTACCTTCGGCTTCGGTCTCTATGCGAAGAATTTCGGTCACTACGGAGCGACTTATGGTTCGCTGAGCGCAGTTGTTATTCTTCTGCTCTGGCTCTACCTGTCCGCCTACGTCCTGCTACTCGGTGCGGAACTGAACGCTGAGCTCGAACGTCAAAGCGCAGCGGAGCAATCGGAGATCAGCGATAAGGTCTCTTGAGACGACTATCAACCAAGCATCGCAGAAAACCGAATCGTGAATTGGATTCATTGATCTGGATATTGGAAGCATCGTTCCGGCATTTTCTCAATCAGGCGGCATCGGCACTGCGGCACGCAATGCTGATGCAAGTCGGGCAGATACGCAGAACATCACGCGCGGCGCGCTGGAGCATATTGCTCAGGGCGGGAACATCGAGACGATGGTTGAGGCCGTTGCCCAAAAAGTCGACGTAGATCCGTCTCTGGTTAACCAGGTGCTGCCGCATATACTGCCGTTTATCGAAAGCCAAGTGAGCGAAAGGGCGGCGCTTGAGCAACGGGGGGCGGCCTTCTGGGCATGTTGGAAAGCCTGAACGGTCGTCTTGGGCCGTAGCTTTACGTTGGATCGGCATGCTGCCACGTTTATTCGATCGCCTCGACAACTCAGCGATCGCGAAACGGCAGCTATCCCGAGTTCCATGTCGAACAGCCGACAGGCAGTTTTCGGCCCCGTATCAGCGCTTCGGCACCGTTAGTTACTAATCCCGGTCGGGCCGGCCGCGCGGTAAATCCGCTCTATACAGTCGTCTTTTCGATGCAGCGAGCAAGCGACGAGCGGGAAATCGACGTGCGCGATAGACTTTGAGCGTGGCATGCTCGTCGGCGATCGGATACGCCCAATCGGCGGAGACGAGTGAAGGAGCGGCGGCGCAATTGGCAAGTCTGAAGTCGGACCTGCCAGCCCAGTCGTTGCCAGCCAGCTCGCCGTCGAGCCGGACATAGAGTCTGTCGAGATCGGCGCGGGCACGCTCGACACAGTAGGCGTCGCGGTATTTCTCCGGGTGTAGCGAGTCACCATCACTCACCATAATCACGTTGATGATGTTTCGGGCGCTCGGACCAGCATTGGCGTCTTGACCGCCGCAGCGGGATCGGTGGGTATCAATTTCATCGGTCCAAGATGAAACTCTCGAAATACTCGATGATCGCCGTAGCCTCGAACACCGTGGCATCACCACCTACCCTGCCTTGCCGACAGAGAAGTCGCGATCGGCGACGCGTATTTCTCAAGAGGAACGCCAGTAACCTAGGCTCAGGACCTATTAAAGTGCTTGCGGAGACGGTGATCGGTTGATTCAATGGCGACGCCAGGGAGGCGTCGTGATGAGTGATTTGATCTGGTTGTCGGCGGCACAGATGCGTCGGATCGAGCCGCACTTTCCCCTGTCGCATGGGGTGCCGCGCGTTGACGACCGGCGAGTGATCAGCGGGATCATCTTCGTGATCAGGAACGGGCTGCGTTGGCGCGATGCGCCCAAGGACTACGGTCCGCACAAGACGATCTACAACCGCTTCATCCGCTGGAGCCGGCTGGGTGTGTTCAACCGTATCTTTGCAGCGCTGGCGGCAAAAGGCGGCAAGCCCGACCAGTTGATGATCGATGCGACCCACCTGAAGGCACACCGAACCGCCGCGAGCCTCCTCAAAAAGGGGCTCTTCCCCGATGTATCGGACGCACCAAAGGCGGCCTGAACTCCAAGCTGCACGCGGTCTGCGACGGCCAGGGCCGCCCGCTGGTCATGCTCCTCACCGAGGGGCAGACCAGCGACTACAAGGGCGCAGCGCTGATGCTCGACGCCCTGCCCAAAGCGAGGGCCATGCTCGGTGACCGCGGCTATGACGCCGACTGGTTCCGCGCCGCCCTGATCGCCAAGGGCATCACACCCTGCATCCCATCGAAGGCCAACCGTAAAACCCCGATCCCGCATGACCGAACCCTCTACCGGCAACGTCACCGCATCGAGAACATGTTCGGCAGGCTCAAGGACTGGCGGCGCATCCACACCCGCTATGACCGCTGCGCGCACGCCTTCTTCTCGGCCATCGCGCTCGCCGCGACCGTCATCTTCTGGCTGTGATCAATGAGTCCTGAGCCTAACACTACTTTGGCAGATTAGATTTTGCAGGTGGGGTGAGGTGTTCATTGCAGTGCGGGCATCGCATCGGTGGCGCCCTCGCGAACAGATCGACGATCGCCTGCCTGACGGCGGGCATGCTTGGTTGAGGGGGTGGTCCTGAGACTCTTTTTTTTCCGTCCCGCTGCGGTGAGGCGGCGAGACTGCAGGAAGGCGTAGGCGATCATCGTCATCAAGGCGTGTCGATGCAGGCCTGTCCACGATCGACCTTCAAAGTGGTCGAGGCCGAGTTCCTCCTTGAGCTGCTGGTGCGCCTGCTCGCAGATCCACCGCGCCTTGATTGCGCCGGCGAGCGTTTTGATCGCGGTGTCGGCAGGCAGGTTCGAGAGGTAATATTTGCGCTCGCCGGTCGAACGATGCTCACCAACCAGCCACACTTCTTCACCCGGCAGATGCTGGCCGCCCATGTCGCGGATACGCTGGGTCGGGCCGTCGGCGACACGCACGCGCAGTGCGGCGAAGCGCGCGGCCAGTCGCCCTTTCGTACCCCGTCGCCAACTGACCCGTTTCCATGGCTGCCCGGCGAGCAACGTCTCGGATGCAACAGATTTTGCATTTGGGATATGGTGTTGACGAGGTCGGCCATGTCCCGCGATCGGGAAGATCATCGCGACATCAGCCGGATAGACCTTCTGCCGGCCGGGTATGCCGACCGCCCAGGACAGGCCGCGCTCGCTCAGCGCCTGGCGGAACGGCGCGCTCATGCCATATCCGGCATCCGCCAGCACACAGCCGAAGCGCACGCCCGCGGCCGTGACCCGGTCGATCTCGGCGATGGCGATCTCAGGCTTGGTCAAGGCGACCTGCCGGTCGGCGGGCACCTTCGCCTTCGTCATGCGCTCGGGATCGCTGGTCCAACTCTCCGGCAGGAACAGGCGCAGACCCACCATCACTGGCACCTCGCGCGATGCGAGTGTCACCGACACGAGCGTCTGGCAGTTCGCGTTCTTGCCGAGCGAGGACGCATATTGGGGCGCGACACCGACCGAGTGGCGCCCCTTCTTCGGCATCGCGGTGTCGTCGATCACAAGGAAGGCATCGCCGCCGCCGACCAACCGGTCGGCTTCGGTCAGCAGCGCCGCGTCGAGCGGAGCACTGTCCCAGACCCCTGCCGCCACGAAGTGATGAAGCTGGTCATACCCAATGGCATCGGCGCGAGCCGCCATCGGCTGGACGCTCTTGCGGTCTCCAGGGCCGATCAGGCCGGCAACATAAGCGGGGCACATCCGTGCCCGCTTCTTATGACCCAGCGCCGTCAAAAACGGCGCCAGCCAAACCTCAAGGTCGCTTCGCCAATCTCCGCCCATCGCCAGCCTCCATAGCTGGCTCCCTATGAATCACGCAAAACTACCCAAGGGAATCCCAAAAATTATGCTTCTGCCAAAGTAGTGCTAAGTTGACAACAAGTTAACAATGGCACAGCTTGCTTAAGGCGCTTCGTCACTGCCTTCGAGAGTGGTGGACGCTGCGACGTCCGCTGGCCCTGATCCCACACCCATCAGAGCCAGCGGACTAGCTGACCACCGGCGGCCTCGTTTCAATGACCAGTGGACCGTGCAAAGTCGGATGATAGTGGGGTTATGGCCCGGCCTTATCGAAACCGCCGCCGAGCAGATCGAACCGCCCCAGCAGCCGGAACTTGCACGCCGGCGCGCGCAGTCCGGCACAGAGACCAGAGCCAGCTGGTATCGCGCTGCCCCTCGACTTCGCCATGCCTCTCGCTCTCGTCACAAGTTCCATCGGAGGTGAGCCGGGCTTTCAGCGCACCACTGACCGCGTGGATTGCCTGAAGCTCGGGAAGAAGCCTTCTGGAATGCCGAGCACGCCGCTGGGCAGCGATGCCGCATAGTGTTTGATATCCGATGCATTCAATAAGCCACCGATCTCATAGTCAGCGAGCGTCAGCGTGAGTGGTGGGTAGCTTGCCTCCCCAACCTGATACGCATCGTACGCGGGGTTAGGTTTACTCGATCGTATGCGGTCGACAGCGCCTCGGCAGTCGCGAACGGCAGCATGGCACGATCCCAGGCCGCGCGGTCCCGCATGCCCGTGGCGACGCCGGAAGCGCAGTGATGGCGGGCGGGCCGTGCCGCGGAGTAGCCGTGCACCGCGCGGCAGATGATGACGGGCTCGAAAAGGCCACCCGCTAAGGGCAGCGGCAACGCCTTCCGTGGCGAGGCCGCACTGCGACAGCTGCAGGCACAGCAAGTTGATTGCCTGCCGTAAAAAGCGCGAGGTTGCTCTTTTCACCCCCGTCACCGTCTTTGACGAACTCGCGCACGCTCTCGACGGTATCGATGGTCGCATGGGAAAGCGCGTGCAGGTAGCCCAATGCAGTGCCGGTGCCATCGAGACAGTCAAAAAGCGGCAGGGTTGGCACCTCGGAGCTGCAGCAGCCGGTCGGCCCATTGCTGCAAGGTCTCGGCATCGCACTTGGTTAGCGGCAAGCGCCAGCTTAGTGTCACGTCAGCCATGATCGTTTTTTTTGAATGGTTGCGGTCAGGGCTGGCGAAAAGGTGCGAACTTCCTTCCGATCCGCAATTGTGCTATCACAATTCTGATGGCGTCGCAAGAAAGTCTGGTCTCATGGACACGTGGCCCGGTTCCGACAGGGAAGGGGACACCCGTGATGGTCAGGATAGGCGCTGATCAACTTGCAGCGCTCGACAAGTGGATCGCTTCACACCCGGATACCCCGACGCGGCCTGAGGCGGTAAGACGGCTCATGAAGCGTGCGTCGGCAAGCGAGAATAATCTTGGCTGACCTCAAGCCGGCTTTGCTACCACGGGCTTTCGACTTAGCGGCCAATTCTAAATGCGTAACCGTAGAAGAGATCAAGCGACAACTGAGGAAAGAAGGCTACGACGGTGTAGTCATGAACTTCACGGGCGGTTCGCTGTCCCGACAGCTGCGAAAGATTATATTGGCGCGTTAGATATGGCGTCCACGATGCCCGATTCATTCAGCCCGACATGATCCGTGGCATGAAAATGCTTCCGTCGCTCAGCACGCAAGTTGAAACGAAACCGACGCCTTCAGTAAGCGCAGTGGTCATGTGCCACTTTGAAAGCGCCCGGTGCGTATTTCGCGCCTCCAACGTCATCGTGGTGTCGATGTGTCCTAGATGCATCGAGGCGTGCTGAACATGATAGTCGAAATGATTCTGAAGCATCATGTTGTCCCCCGCAATATTAACGGCTGCTGAGGATATGACCTAATCGCAGACAAGGTTATTTAGAGGTTAATGGGACTGTCCGGCGGGCGTGTTTGCTTGCTTGATGTACCCGCGTTGATCGGCGGTCGCTGACGAGCGCACGGCTGAATATCGATCGATAGCGCTAGCACTGCTGCGTTAGAAATCCGTCGTGGCTTCGTACATCTATCGTTTTGGAGATCATCGATTCGATCGCCAGCGCGACTTGATGGCATGTCAGGCGATCTGCAGATCGATCATACACTGTTGCTTTTGCTCGCCGAGAAGAGCCTTGATCTGGGTTGTGGGGAGGGGCATGGATATCCTGGACTTTGATGCGGACGAGGCTGTTGGTGCGGCATCATACCTGATCGCGAATGAAGCGATCTCGATGTTCGACGACGCTGCTACCGCATGCGAATGCGGCGACAGAGCTGCTGAGCGTCGAGCGCGCGATCGGCACTTCCACCTCGTGCTCGCCCATTCAAGATTGCTGAGAGACAAGCTGATTCTTCAGTGAAAGCTGCTTGACCCGCTGCCATACGAGATTCAACCGCGTGCTTGGTTCGGCAATCTGCGATAGTTCGATGTCGAGAAGCGCGTCAAAAACCCACCGCGTACTACGCATATGTTCTGGCGGCTGGCCAGACCGCTCCACGATCTCGACGTCGGTTATTGCGGTGCGGTAAGCCGCCAATGCGAAATAGTGGACTGAGCCAACATCGCAAGAACGGAGATATTGCTCCTTCAACGGAGCAAAACCGACCGCAGAGGGGGAGGGGGTGCTTGCCTACCTGAGTACCAACAAAATGCAGAAGCCTGGTGCGTACGGCCGAGATCCAATCTTTCCCGGCTATATCGCTGATTGAATAGATGCCCGCTCTCATCATGCGATGTTTGATGAGCCGGAAGGCGACTAACGGTGCTGTGATGAGCTGCCGAGACAGCCGTCAGCTCTGCTGCCTGACGGTTATCGTTCGCCTCGACGGCTCCAAGCTAGAATCATGCTTACCGACAGGTGGGCGGAGCTTGACCAGTATCGCCGTTGACCGAAGATTGTATAAGCCCAGCAGCGAGGAAAGACCAGTATGGCAGACGGAACTGCAAAGAATAGGGTCAAGAAGGTTAAGGCGGCGACTACGGGCGCGGCATTGCCGAAGGGTGGGGGACTGAGCACGCCGGTGATGCCGTCGCCACAGCTGGCTGCTATCGTCGGCGACAATCCGCTTACGCGCAGCGAAATCGTCAGCCTAATGTGGGTCTATATCAAGGAACATAAGCTGCAGGATGCCGCTGATCGCCGCCAGATCAACGCCGATGCCAAGCTCGAGCCAATCTTTGGCAAAGCGCGCGTCGGCATGTTCGAGCTAAGCAAGCTGATTTCCGACCATGTGAAATAGCCGCACGGTGGCATTGATCGAACCTGCTGCTTTTTGACGATTGCCTCGAACAGCTTTGCAGTCTGGCATCTGGCAGCTATTTCGCACTGAACGTCTGAGAGCTGCCAAACAAAGATTGGCCCCATTTTCTGTAAGCGGTCGGGGTAGTGAAAAGTTGGCTTTGGGATGGCGTCGGACATGACCATCAACGATCAGCGGGATGCCCATAATCGGAATGCCACGATGAGCGACCGGCGAGATAAAGCTGGCGGCTCGCCCCGCCGCTCCGGCGATCGCGCGCGCCTTGCTGCGGGCATGGGTGGTGCAACGCGCTCTTATCAGGCGGCTTGAACGCCGATCAGCCGGACGTATTCACGTTCGGGCAGGCCGTAGCCGCTCGCGCACAGACGGAGGAGGCGGGGGCGGTTGGCGATCGCGATGTGCGATCGCCGAGCAATAATCGCGCCGGTCTTTGCGAGGTTGCTAACCGCGACTGTGACGCTTGCGCGGCGGACGCCGAGCATGATCGACAGCGCCTCATGGGTCAAACCGATGTTGCTGTCGCCGACACGGTCGCCACACATCAGGATCCAGCGTGCAAGGCGTTTGTCGATCGAGTAGCGCGCATACGCGATCGCCGACGTCGCCACCTGAATGGTAAAGACCTGGACGTAGGCGAGGAACAGCGCCCTCGCTGCAGGGTGGTGCGCCATCACCGCGCGAACAGCGCTGGCCTCGACGCGGATTGCTGATCCAACAACCTGCACCATGACGCGGAGCGCGCTGCAATCGTCACCAAGGACGACCGGCAGGTTCACGATTCCCTCGCGCCCGATCATCCCAACCTCGGCTTCGCCGCCCTCGGCATCGAGCGCAATAATCGATACAAGGCCGCTCGTTGGAAACCAGCAGAACTCGATCTTCTCCCCCGCAGTCGCGAGATTGACGCCGAGCGCCAGCGGTTGTTCGACGGCGCGGACCATGATTTCGCGGTACGCCACCACGTCGAGGCGCGTGAGAAGATCATTGGCGACAGAGGACTGCGCGATCATAATTCGTTCCCATGGAGCGGGAAGCTCGATCGTCGACTCGGCGGCTACGGCAGCCGGCACATCCCCACCCCGAGGCTTATATCACAAATTGTTGGTAAGCGTACGCTTCCGCAAGGAAACTGACACTGCGCTCAGAAGGACTGCGGCGCCCAGACCGCTGTCGTCATGAGGCTCAGCCACCACTTTACGACATCGCCTCCTGCACGATTGCGAGCAGTGGCGCGCTAAGCCTTATGGGTTTGATCTGCGTCGAGAAGCTCGCGGCTCAATTCCACGTGGCGGCGGATGTATCTATCCGCATTTAATCCGCTTGAAATGAGGTGCGCTTGAGCGCGGTCGGCCATCGCGGCTGCTGCGACAGGGTCGCTTGCCACCGCCCGTACGGCGGAGCAAAGCGCAGCGGCATCGCCGACTGGCACGTATCGAATTTCCGCGTCGCCGAAATAGTCGCGAAGACCGCCAGTGTCGGTCGCGACGACCGGCACACCCATCAATACCGCTTCTTCGATGACCGTTATTCCGCTCGCATGGTAGTTCGCCTTCAAGGGGACGCACACGAGCGTAGCTCGCGCCATCTCCTGGTGTAGGCTCGTATTGGTTCGCAGAACGGCGATTTTGACGTTTGGCATCGCGTTCGCAAGGCGACGATTGATCGAGCCCGAAAAAATGGCAATCTCGATTTCGGTGCAAGTCTTTGCCGCAGCGATCAAAGTTGCCCAATCGCGATGTCGATCATTGCCGATTGCGAGCACGCGGATGGGAGTGTTCGAGCGTACCTTGGTGGCGAGCGCGACCTCCGAAGCAATACCGAACGGAATGCGCTCCACCCGTTTCTTGGGGAATAGAGCCCGTGCAATTGCGAGATTATCTTCCGAATGAACTGTCAGCACAGTTAACCGCTGAATGAGCCGTCGAAATAATGCCCGTCGGATTGAGCTCAAGCCGGCCCAGCGATCGAACAACCAAATCGCTTGCCCGAGGATGAGCGGTCCATCGCCGACTACAGCGGCGACGCCAAGAAACTGCGACTCGGTGTGCGTCCAAATGATGTCCGCCTGTCGCATCGCGTGTCGTTGCCGCCACGCATGAACTAGATCGAAACCTGTAATGACACGTAATCCGAGCCGAATGAATCGGCTCAGATAGTTTTCACGATGTGATTGGGAGAATGTGACGGTGCATCCCTGTTGTTGCCCCCTAAAGGCCTGACAGGTCCTCTTGGGTTGAGCGAGCGATGAACTCGCGGGGGGAACGATAGCCGAGGGCGCTGTGCGGGTGAACCGTATTGTAGTGTTTGAACCAGCCCAGCAGCTGGTCGATGACTGAGCGGGCGTCGGGCTTTGGGTTCACGCGGGCGTAGTCGCGTTTCAAGGTCCGTACGAACGCCTCAGCCATGCCGTTCGACTGCGGGCTTTCGACCGGCGTCGTGCAGGGAACGAGGCCGATGTCGCGGGCGAACCGACGGGTGTCGTGGGCGGTGTAGCAGCTGCCGTTATCGGTCAGCCACTCGATGGGATCTGCCAGTGTGTTGACCTGGCCGAACCGGTGCTCGACGCTGAGGGTCATGAGGTCGCGAACGTCCGCGGCGCTGATCCCGGCGGTCGTCGCGACATAGCCCATGGCTTCCCGGTCGCAGCAGTCGAGGGCGAAGGCGACGCGGACCTTCTCGCCGTTGTCGCACGCGATCTCGAGCCCGTCGGAGCACCAGCGGGTGTTGCGGATATCGACCGCGACGCGGTCGTCATGCCGGCGTTGTTCGTTGCGAGTCCCGGCGCGCTGGAGGAGCAGGCCGTGCAGCTTCATCACCCGGTAGACGCGTTTGGGGTTGGGCGCTGCGCGCCCGGAGGCCTCGGCCTGTCGACGCAGCAGGGCGTGTATGCGGCGATATCCGTAGGTTGGCAGATCGGCGATCAGCGTTCCGATCGCCGCGACCAGGTCGCCGTCGGGTTGCGGCGGCCGTCCACGTCGGCGGCGCGGGCCGGCGTGGAGGGTCGCGGAGAGGTGCGGGCGCGACATGCCCATGGCAGCAGCTGCGGCGCTCACTGTCCGACCTCCGGCCACGAGCTGGAGCGCAACAGCAGTTTTTTTGGGCCTGTGGCCCGGGTCACGGCCTCGCGCAGGACCTCATTCTCCATCGTCTTCTTGCCGAGCATGCGTTGAAGCTCGCGGACCTGGCTCTCGAGCGCGCGGTACTGCGACGCCGGCACGACCTCCTCGCCGGCACCCGCCGCGGTCAGCGCCCCCTGCGCCATCAACCGGCGCCAAGCGAACAGCTGGTTGGCCGCGATGCCGTGGCGACGGGCAATGAGCGAGACCGAGTGCCCGGGGAGGTACGTCTCCTCGACGATCCGCACCTTCTCCTCGGGCGTCCATCGCCTACGGCGTTGGACGCCGAGAACGTCGGTCCGCCCAATCCGGCCGCCATCGTCATACGTGCTGGTCATAGTATCAGGCATAATCATCACACTTCCATAAGTGTGAGGGACTGTCAGGCGATTTAGGGGGCTACTTCACCTTGAGACCGAGCGTCTTCACAATGCGCTTGGTTGAGCGGCTTACCTACCGACCGCTTCGCACAAGGGGGCGCTCAACGAAGGTAGATCCCACGCGAACTATCTGGGCAAGCGATATCCTCACGCCGTGGTCGCACACTACCTCAGAACCCTCTAGCCGACGAATCGTGGTGAGAACGCCCTTCAAACTTAATATGCATAGCTGGGCTCCCTCCCGTCGATCTTGCTCAAGGCATGCTCTGAATTCAGTTTCAGTCATTATCTGAACGTAATACCTGTGGTGTTATTTTGGCAAATGGCGCGCGGTGAGCCTCCCAACGCTAGTTCGGTCAGCCTCCTCACCACACCTGCGAGCGAGACGATCGGCTTTCGGATTCGTTCGATAGCAGGGCAGCAGATTCATCCAAGCCGCCCACGTTTGTCGCAGAAACTAGGCGAATTTAGGTCGCATCTGCGTCCGACACCGCGCTGTTGGTTGGGGATTAGCGAAGTTTCATCTCGTACCGATGGCACCCGCCTGCGATTCGTCACCTGAAAGATGCTGTAGCGCTCCCCGCGTCTCATGCTCGGTTAAACCACATGACGCATAAAATAACGCGTGACCTTCAAGCCGAACGTGAGCGGCAGCACCGCGAATGACCCGAATCAGCAGCCCATCCAGACTCTGGAAAATTTCATCTTGAGATGGCGGAATATTACGCAGGGGCCGGAACGCTAGAGGCAGAAGCTGGCATCGGCGATCCTCGAATGGTTGGACGTGCCATCTCGTCGCCTTGGTAGGACAGTCTGTAGCGTCTATCACCCTCGCAAGTCGTGGGCACCCCCCGCATCACGGCCCAGACCGCGCGGTGGCCATCAGTACCCCTCACCGCGCGGTCGCCCTTGACGGCTTGCCTTAGGTCCCGCTTTAGTTCTCACAGTCTGGCTGGCTACCGCCGGCTGCCACTCCGCCGCGCACCACCGCCGGAATGCGTTCAGCTGACCGAAATCTGGATCGTCGGCTATCAAGCCATCAAGCGCCGTGGCGGCGGCAATGGTTTCCGGTCCTCGTGACCTAATGCCCCCGCGATCATGGGAGCCGCGCCCACCAACATAACAACCGCCGTCTCTGCGATGCGAGCATCGCCGGAAGTTGACGCCAAGTGCAGGATAACGCTCGACAGAGCGACGATAAGTTGAACCGCGACGGCTACGCGTGCAACTCCATTACTTTACACGATCCGCCAGCCGTTATTCAACAAATCGTTCACCTGTAAAGGCTTATATGTCGGCCTCACGCAACATGACGCGGCCGTGCACAGTCTAAGTGTGAATTCGTCAAGTGCTGATAATGGCAGTCTGGATGGCTATGCGGCCCGGGGGGATAATCGCGGCCGCAAGTGAGCTTAGTGACGCCGAGTACGTGCGTCTGCGAGAGCGATCTTGCTCGCCAGAAATTTCGCCTGTCGCCGTATTAGTCCAATCGAGAGGCCATTTAATTCAAATCTCACCTCAACAGAGCGATCGGGCCCACCGTAACAGATAACCTGCGTTTCTCCCTCTGCCAGCCTGCACCTGGCGCCAGGGATCAGCTCACGGACAATCTCTTGGATACGCGCGAGCTGCTTTTCCCTAGACAAGTGGATTGAATCTCCAAGTTTGAATGTCAATTGAGTGGCGCAAAAGCTGCGAGAAGTCTAATTAACACTTAGACTATCCGCTGCTTTAAGCAGCCGCTGAGCCGTGGTGCGTGCGGCCTCGGCACTTAGTGACGGTGCAACCGTGGCAAAACCGGTTATGACAATCTCGCCGTCAACAACGGTGACATCGAGAGGCGTTGTCGGGTCGTTTTGCATGCGAGGGGCGTCAGCCATGCGCGATGACGACTTATTCTGTCGCTCCTGTCTGTACGAACATGTTCCGACGCGGCTCGGCGACGTCGGCTTCTGACAAGGGGACAACGCCCTCGCGGCCAGTATCGACGTACATACGATCCCGCGATTTGGCAGCGCTCGTCGCAACGATCCCAGATCCTACCAACCGCCGGACGGCTCCAGGGCGCGGGAGATCGTCGGTATAATCCGCGCGTCTGGCATTTAGCTCAGCGACGGCTTCGGGCGGGAAATGTCCGGCATACGCTTTATTGTATGGGGTTGGCGCAGCACCCGCCCCCAAGTCGGTGCGCTTGGTAACAGCGTGGGGGATAGGCTAACCGCGGATCAAATCGTTGATGATGAATAGGAAGCTCCGGCGCAGGAGCCCTTATTGGCCAGCCGCGTCACTGGCGACCGCTTGCTGCTGTCAGCCTCGTTTGTAGACCGACGCAGTGCAAGCCCCACATTCTGCGTTCGCCGCGCTTACACAAGGTAGCGTTTCGGTCCCCAGCAACGCGCCTTGGCGGTGGCGGTTCTTCGCTTTCATTGGGCCCGGTGACCTCGTCGCCGTCGGGTCTATGGACCCGGGGAACTGGGCGACTGATATCGGAAGACGCCTCGGCGTCGCTGCTCGCCTCGATCTCGCTTAGGCCTGCTGCGCATTCTACCCGCGACCTGTCTCGATCGGCTTATGGTCTTGTGTGAGATCGCGATCGTCGCCTGCGATCTCGCCGAGGTGCTTGGCACCGCCATCAAGCTGCATTTGCTGTTTCACCTGCCGCTGGTGACACGTCGGCTCGCCGTTCTCCCAACGGCGATCCTCGTCGCGGCAAAGGGTGATCGCGGCGCAGCCGAACTCGTCATCCTCAGTCAGGGCATCCTCAGCTTGCAACTGCCGTTTGCGGTGGTGCCGCTCGTCTCGTTCACCGGCCGACGCGATGGGATGGATCGCTTCGCCAATCCGCGATGGCTGGCGTGTGCTGCCTGGGCAGCGACCAGTCTGACCGTCGTCCTCAACACAGCGTTGCTTTTGAATCTAGTGCGCCACTGAGCCAGCGCCAGCCGCGCTGTCGCCAGCGACTAGCAGAGAGTAGATCGTAGAGCGGAATAGGCAAAAAAAGATTTACTGCGGTTCCCCGAGGCCGCGCAAGCAATGCCCGAGCCCAGTCGCTGGTCCAAGCTACCCGTCGACTGAAACCGCGCGAGAAGCCGCCGGTCAGCTTAATATGATGAAACGCAGCATAGCCGACGTTCAATGAATCGATAATTGTCTGACATTTTCCGCCCCCAAGAATCACGGCTCGTTAGTAGACTGAATAATTAAATCCGTTGCCTCAATAGATGAACGACTCCGTACATTCATCTGGTGTTAAGCAAATTTAGCGTTTTGAAGCCTTAGCAGGCGGAATTGGGTTACGTCCGGCTTCGTTCCTCCACGTAGCGCTCGAGGTCAGGCGCGGTCGTCATTTCCGAGAAAGCATGAATTATGGATTTTCCTCGAGCCCCTCCCGGCAACCTATTGCTCGCCGCGATGTCTAACGCAGACTCCGCTCTTCTCGCGCCGCATCTACACCGCATCGCGTTGCAGTTGCGGTTCAACCTCGAAACCCCTGGGAGTGTTATTGCGTGGGTCTACTTCCCGGAGGGCGGCATCGTATCTGTGGTTGCAACAGATCTCGACGGCAGAAAGTGCGAGGTCGCCATGTTCGGTCGCGAAGGTATGTCGGGAACCGCCGTTGTGCTTGGCACCGAGATCTCGCCGCATCATGTTTACATGAATATCGCGGGCCTCTCCGGGCTTCGCATATCAAGAACGAATCTTCGTTCGGCAATGCGCGCAAGCGAGACACTGACTGCACTCCTCCTCAGCTATGTACAAACCTTCATGGTGCAGGGAGCCAGCACAGCCCGGGCAGCTGGAGTTCATCTGATCGAACAGCGTATCGCGCGCTACCTGCTAATGTGCCATGACCGCCTTGCGGGCGATGATATTTGCCTGACCCATGGTTCGATATCGACGATGCTCGGCACGCGTCGGGCCGGAGTTACGCGGGCGTTGCAAGGTATCGAGGTCGCAGGGCTTATCGAGCGGCTTCGCGGCCGCATCACTGTAATTGATCGTGCCGGTCTCGAGCAGCTTGCTGGCTCATGCTATGGATATGCCGAGAGCGAATATGGCCGCGTGATTGGCCAAACGCGGCGCCGTGGCGAACCTTTCCGATCGTGAAGGCGGATCGGCGGAAAACGTAACAGACTGTAGGCGAACGAAGGGCGCGTCGTTCAGACCGCTCGGCGTCAAGTTCGCTCGTCACGTTCCGTAGAGTCATAGATGAACCCGTATTGCAGAATTTGGGTCTGCGAACGGTGTAGGGAGGGTGGGATGTCGTTGTTCATTGCGACGCCGTCGCTTCACCATACGGCATCGTCGGCTTGATGGACCGACGAAATCGTTCGACAATCCGGCGTCGAATTGCATGCTTCCGCCACGCCCCCAACGCCCGGCGTCCGCCGCAACGCGTATCTCCATAAAACCGTAACGAAATTCGTCGAAGACTCCTTGCGCCGGTTCGATCGCTGCTCGATGATGATGTCGGGGAAGGGTTGTGCGGCTACACTGAGCAAGGTGAGCCATGTCCCGAATCTTGATCCTAGCGGCGTTGGTCGGTGCCGCGGCCTGCGCACCGAAGGTCTACGCCTTAAAGTCAGACGGTGTGAGTACCGGTGGAGCGGTCCCGCGCGATCGCGTTGGTGAACCGATCCTCGCAATGGTCCGGCCAGTGGCCGACGTTCGCTCGCAACGACCAAACGCGTCGCGCAAATCACGCTAACCGTGGCTGCCGACGCAAGGCGACGACAATCGAGCAATCAGATCTCGACATCAGAACCCCAAAGACCGGCTCGTCGCTCCGTGCTGATCAACGCTCCGCGTCACCCGTCAACTTCTCACTGATCGACGAGCCGCTTGCGCTCCCGCACATATATCGGTCGCGCAGTTACACTCATTGGCCGGCACGCGGGTGGCGGTGGCCGCAGCCCCGCGCGTCATGCCGTTTGAACAGGGCAAGATGTCCGCGGCGCTTCCCCTGCTGCCGGCCAACGAGGCGCTTATAAGAGACCGGCGACAAAGTCAGCAGCTTCGATCCACACTTCAACCATCGCAATTCAAGGTGCGCCCCATGCCAGTCAGTCTGCCAGCCGCGCCGATGAAAGAGGGTGAGGATGCGCAAAATCGCGACAACAAGATCGTGACGGCACTCGACACGTTGGATGCGCAGATCGTCCTTGTTGGATTGCTCGGTGAGATCATCGAGGGGCCGGGCCATTGTCGTAACACGGGGTGAGAAAGACGGGCGGCGTTATGCATTCCATCGGAGCGCGACTACGCTTCGGCGCAATTTCTATAGGAGCTGCCATGTCTAACCACGATGAGACGGCGTTGAGAGCCGCAGCGCTTGTTGCCCGGCGCAAGTCAGCGGTTGCGATCGGTGCGCTGCCGATCTCCGAGAGGGTCGCTCAAGCTTGGCCCGCCGAGCTCGCGGCAACGATTGCAGGGATGAAGGCTGAACGCGAGCGATGCGCGGGGATTGTTGAGTCGCTGATTGGCGAGTCGAACGGACCAGAGACGGACGCAATGTTGGTCACGGCGGCCGAGGCTATCCGGAGCGGCAATAATTACAACGATTAAGATCGGGCATTTGCGAAGTACACAGTTATGGAGCACGCTCGCGTGCCAGCAAATCACAATGAGCTGCTTTCTGAAAGTGGGGAGCCAGCCTCGATCTAGCCGCGCCTGATCGCAGCGTGCGGCCCGGCGACGACTTGTTCGAGCCGACCAGCGGCGCTTACCTGAAGAAGCTCATCATTCCGCCCAACCGACCGGGTCTACGAACACGAGCAGCTAATCATGGCATCGCGCACATTTGACGCTCGATTAACGCTGCGTTCCCCGATCGCTTCACGTCGAAACGATAGCCCTGTCGTATCGGATCCGGATTTCCCGGCCAACCGAACAGGGAGCCTATCATGCAATCCTGCTTTATCAACGCGACCATTGCCGCCGTTCTCTTCGGCGCCGCCGCAACGGCCGAGGCGAGCGAATTGTCGGATTGGGTTGCGACGGTCAACACGCGCGTGAACGCGGTCGCCGTCGCGCCCGATGCTAATGGCCCGGACGCCGGATCAATTGTCATGCGTTTTGTCCGCGGCAGCGACGGCAAGGCAACCGATATCCAGTTCGTTCGTGGCGTCCGCGGCCTGCAGAAGGCGGCGGAAAAGACGCTTCATGGGGCCGGCGTGCTGCCGCCGCTGCCTTCGGGCTTCCCGGCATCGACAACAATTGCGATGAACCTGATTATTTCGCCCTCTGGCGCGACGGGGGCGGCCGCATACAAGTTCGAGCAGCACCGGGCGCTCGCGCTTGCCAGCGCCGCACAGAACAATGCATCGCTCGAGCAGGACACCCTCAGCCAGCTCGCCATGCGAGCGCCGGCGAAGTAAACCAGTGGGGAGACGGGAACAATCGAAACGCCCCGCCCCGCCGCCTCACCCCTCATCATCCACAGCGGTATCCCGCCACCGTGTTAATATGGTTTTGCACCCGATTTCTGAGCGTCAATGCAACCCACCGAAACCCAGAACTCCATTGAACCGATTGTTACACGTTCGTTTCACGCTTGTTTGACGACTACCAAGTAAAACAACAGAAATTTCAAGACGTTAAGGAGGCGACAACGTCCGACCGATGGAGCGTATCGACATCTCTGAACTTGGTTCGGATCTACTTTATAGCCGGCGTGAATTGTTCGGGATGACCGCCTTGGTGACCGCGCGCCGGAGAGGCGATCAATACTCTTGCCTAAAAAACCCGAAACGCACAGTGTTCAGCGGGGCCTTTGACATGACCGAGGCACACTGGGCGCTTCAAGTATGTCACATCTTGCCAACGATGCGCCTGTCCCAATGCTTTACTTGGGCCTCCTCGGAGATTTCCGGGTCGAAGCTGGGTCCGATCATGTCCGACTGCGGGGGCGCAAGGCAAAGGCGATCCTCGCCTATCTTGCCGTGGTTCCCAATCGTCTGGTATCGCGCGACCGTGCCGCCGATCTGCTGTGGAGCGATCGCGGCACCGAACAGGCGCGGGGCAGCCTGCGGCAGATGCTTGCCGAGTTGCGCGCGAGCCCCCGGATCGCGGACGCGATCGTCGTTTCGCGCGAATCAATCGCCTTCGGCGCAAATCTCGTCGTCAGCGATGTCGATGCCATACTCGCCGCGACCGAGAAGCGCGATGCGGTTGCCCTTGCCCATCATATCGCTGGGGTCGGCGAAACGTTTCTCGCCGATCTGTCCGAAGTATCGATGGCCTTTGACGACTGGCTCGCGGTCGAACGCGTCCGGCAACCCGAGCGCGTCGTCGTCGCCGTATGCGCAGGGCTGCCCGACATGATCGGGCGCGCGGCCCCGATACATATTCAGGAGATCCTCCGATCACTCGACCGGCTCGACCCCTGGAACGAAGCAATCGCCCGCCTTGGCTTCTCGGCCGATCATGCGGCGGGAGATATCGCGTCGCTGCATCGGCGGTATCGTCGCCTCTGTGACGGATTGACCAAGGAGTTCGGGGTCGACCCGTCGACCGAGACGCAGACGATGTTCGAGCGGCTGTCGACCATGGGAACTCCTGCCCCGGTCGGCCCCGTGGTCGCCGCACCTTCCGCGAGTGCTGTGTTGCCAACGGTTCTGGTCAGCCCAATCGAGACTATCACCGACGACCGGGTGTCGCGCGACATCGCCGAGGTTCTCACCGACGATATCCGTACCGCGCTCGCGCCGTATCGTGAAATTCGCGTCGTCGCCTTGGCGGCTGACGTCGCAAGCGTGAAAGATACGGTCGCAGACGCGCTGGCTGCTTATGTTCTTACGGGAAAAATTAGGCTGATCGGCGCGCAGATCCGCCTCAACCTGCAGCTTGGCAATATCGCAACCGGCATCATCGTCTGGTCGGACCAACTCAGCGTCGAGCAAACTAATCTATCGACGGCAATCGATGACGTCGTCGCAAAAGCAGTCGGTTCGATTCTCCCGGCGATCGAGTCCGATATCACGTCCATGCCCGAACTCGCCGCATATGCTGGTGCCGACGACATCATTCTTTTCGCCAAGGCTCGACGGTTGATGAGCTTCGATAGGACCCTGCCGGAAATCCAGGCGGCGGCCGCGATGCTCGAAGAGATCGTGGAGCGCAATCCGCGCCACGTTCACGCGACGATCTGGCTTGCAAGGATGTACAATACCGATTTTTGGCAGAAGATTGCTGGCCATGATGTCGCCGCGTTCCGCGCCCGAGCGCTCGATCTGGCGCGCCGCGCCACCGCCTATGAACCGAGCGACGGCCGGTTGCTGTTGCGCCTCTCATGGTGCTACCTGCGGTCCCGGAACTGGCTTCGTGCAGATCGCGGCTTTCGCAAGGCCATCACGCAGATGCTCAACCACGCTGACAGCATGAACGAATGCGCCGCCGGTCTTTGTATCTTAGGGGAGCTCGAAGATGCCGAGCGATACATGCAGCGTGCCTTTGCCCTCAATCCCGCTGCCCCGGCGCATTACCACGCCGACCATGCCGTATTGTTGATGCTCAAGGGCGATGCGCAAGCCGCCGAGGAGCATTTTGAGGTCTGCGGCGAGCGGGGCCTGATGTATCTCGCCGCCCGGCTCGCCAATGCGGCATATCTGCCTGCCTTCGACCAGGCTGAACGCGAGGTCTTGCTCGTCGAATTCACCACGCTGTTTCATGACGCATGGCAGACGGAGCGTGAATTAACGCTCAGCGGCGCGCTAGATTGGGCGAGGGATACGCTACCGTTCAAGCTAGCGGAGCACGCGGCACGGCTTCGCAACGGACTGGAAGCGATGCTCAGCGCAACGTGGCCAGCAAATCTGCGTACAACCCGGTGAGCGGCGGGCGCGGACGCGCCGCGTGACGACGAGCATCGCCTAGTTCGGCAATGAGCAGCCGTGCATCGGCCTGTTTCAACGACGGTATCGTCGTCAGCACCGCTCGATCGATTGAAACTGGCTGTCGGGTACGCGCATGAAACACGTCGAAGCAACGCGACCAGCTTCGCTCGGCGAACGACATCGTCCGGATAATACGTTGCAGTTGCCGCCGTTCCTTGCTTGGCAGGTCGAGCTCAAGAAGGGCCGCCTCGGCGTCGACGAGCGCGATCGTCAGATGCGGATAGCCGATTTCGGCGGGGCCGTGGCTCAGCATGACGGCATCGTCACGCTGGATCATCCTGTCTCTATACGCGGCGTAGATCGTGCCGACCCCGATCATACCATGCCGGTCGAGCTCGGCCGCGCGGATCGCGCCAAGGCTGGCGCCGCCCAAAACCGGCACTCCGAGCGCGATCAGGTCGAGAATTTCCTTGTGCCATACCGTCGGCGCGGTTTCGAAGCAGCCGTCGACGATGCCGACCGCCGGCGGCGGATCGACAAGAAGCGCTGCGATATCGCCGCAACTCAGCGGCGGCCGGACCTCAATCGTGTCGGGCACCCCTTCGGGCGGCAGGCTCGGTCCAATAAACAACAAGGGCCGATGCGAGCGTATCCGAACACGTGCCGGACGCCGACCGCGCTGCAACGTCTCGGAAACTCCGTCCGATGCCTGCCGTTCGAGGTCCTCGAGCCCCGGGGCGAGCGCGTGAACAATGACAAGGTCGGGATGCGGCGGCGTATGCGTGTAGAGCACAAGGGGAAGCGTCGAACGCGAAGCGGCGACCGCCAGCAAATGGTCAAGGTCTTCAGCTGCCCCGCCCGTTGCGCGATGCGGGATATCCGACCATGCTAGTGGCCCGGGTCCGAACGCCAACGTGCCGAAAACAAGCTGGAGTGATTTTTCCGGACCGTTGAGGTAATGCGCAATCGTGAGGTCTTCGCGCGAGCCTGCAACCATAGTGACCCGCGACTGGACGGCCTCAAGCACGGCGCGGATCAGCGCAATAGTGCGGTCGGGGTGGCAACCGGTGCCGGCGGTCGGCGGTAAGCATGCCCCAGTTGGTAAAGCTTCGGAGATCGTACAGCGAAACGCGGCGATGTTCGCGTCCTGCCCCATACTCCATATCCTGAGTGAAAAACGGCGCGATACAATCCGCCGCAGCAAGGCCGCACATATAGGGTCGTCGACGCTCGCGAGATCGAGCTGGCACGCGCGCATTTCTCGCGGCGCGAGATGGCGCAGGGCGGCATGAAGGTCGTGTTCGACCAATTCGCCGACCGCGCCGACCGTTGCCTCGATGATATTATTGCCGGTCGCCAATCCGACCGAGGCGGGCCGAATATCCGGCAATATCGGACGGCAAATGTCCAGGGACAGCAGGTCCCAAGGCAGCAAGGCGCGTCGGTCACTGAGAAGGTCGCGACCCTCGAGCCAGGCGCGCGGGAGGCTCGGATCCAGCCGGGTGCCGTAGGCCCTTCGCGGCGCCGACGACCATAGGTCGATCGTCGCATCGTCGAGCGCGTCGAGGGCCGCGGTTGCTGGCGGCGCGCCCAGTCGCTCCGCTGTATCGATCTCGACTGCTTCGAGCAGCGCCGAGACCATCGCTGCCATGCGCGATAGGCCCTTGCCTTGCGAGACCGACAGCAATCGCGCCATCGGCCGCACTGCCTGGTAAACTGGAATGCCCAAGGGCACGAGCCCGGATACGTCGGCGAGGCGCGACACGCCGGCAACTGCCGCCGCCTGCCGCGCCACGCCGAGTGTCTCCGACAGCGGTCTCGCGCGTCGCTGACCGCTTGGCGCCAGCCAGGCGTTCACGGCGAAGATTGCCGCCGCGCCGTCATTTTTGTGGGTTATTCTCGAAGTTGACGTTGAAATTTACGTCGCCGCCCAGGCCACCGGGCCCACCTTGCGCGAAACCGGAGCGGCCGGTTTGACCGGCGTAGACGACGGTAGGCAAAAGCATGCGGGCCAGTTCAGCCCCGCCCCCTTCCGCCAACAGTGTCGTCGCGCGCAGTGTCCGCGCGGCGATGCTCTGCTCGACGAGGCCGGGGGGAATGCCGTCGCGTCCGGGCGAGAAGGTCGCGATCCGTTCGCAGACCGCGTACGAGGGTTCGCTTCCCGACTTGAGCTCGACCACGAAATATCTCGCGGCGTTATCGCCTGCTTGCTCAGTTTTTGGAGTGTCCGCCATCAGTCATCCTTGAGTTGGATCCGGTCAGATCGAGCTGCAACCAGATGTCTGATATCATGAACGACTGTAAACGATAAGCCGATTGCACATGATGGACGTCGCGATATTGGTCGCGACGTCCATCATCCAGCAGCGTCAGCGGATTGCAATCTGCGTTTCGCGGCCTGTCTGGGTCGTTGCATTCGCCACTGCCACCGTCATCTGACGAGCGGTCGAGACCAGGGCCTGCCGCTTGCACGTTTTGGTCGTCGCCTCGACCGATAGGGGCGCGCCGTAGGTTTCTCCACACACCACGTCGATCGCGCGGGCGACACGATGCTGCAGAGTCGCTTGGCCGGCATTGGATGCGAGGTTGAGGTCGGCGTAGCTGACATGCTGGATCGGGACGGATCCCGTCAGCGGTCCTGCGGCGAGCGACGGAGCCGAAGCCAGAAATGCGAGCGAGAAGAGAGCCGAGTTACGCATTGAATGATCCTTTTAATTATATGTTGCCGGCCACGCTTCGCTGCCTGCCCGTGAAGTGGTCATGCCGGCCAGAGCGTGAGGCGGCCGTTAATGCGCGGGCCGCTTCGCGTGAAAAGTTCGTGAAATGACAGCGAGCACGGCCAAAAGCGGACAGTGCAAGCGACAATGCATTCAAACACAAGCACAGCGATTGTCCGATATCGGGGACTTTTACACGTCTTTATTATAAAGACTCGACGGCTTGCGCTCAGCTGCCGACACTGCCCTCCCGGCAGCCCCACAAGTCGGCTCGTCTCGTCGTTGACCTTACCACCTTCTTATATCTCGTATCCCCGCGGCTCGCGCCGTGCGAATGAACGGCTCCGGAGCGTCCGGTGCTTTTATGCCGCTTCGTTAGTCTCTATGCGCCAAAAGGTCGGAATCTCCATTTGGTTGTCCAGACGCCGGGGTGGACATGGAACAAGGCAGCGCGCTGGAGGGAATCTCTGAAAATTCATGCTGCCGCGTGAGATCGTTCCCAGGAAAATCGTTCAGCGGTTTGACGGCAATCATAGGGCACTGAACCATCGCGACAGAAATCGGGCCATAAATTCGTAGTTCGCCAGATCGCAAGCAGTCCCTGCCTCTGAACAACTCTCATGAAGCGAGGATCTGCACGGACAGACTGCAGTATCTTCCTGAACCAGAAATCACTTTCCTGCTGAGGCGGCATCTGCAGCGCAATATCGAGCGCTGTCGCCGGCCTTCCTAGGAGTGCGAAGTCACTGACGAGTTGAACATCGCTTGTAAATCCGCGACGCCTTTCTTCCACGAGAGCGGCGACGGCATAATCGATGTTGGCCTGCGTCGGCGACGCTCTCGCTCGGAGGAAAGTCCGCCACGACGCCATGTCATCCTTGTTGCCGACAGTCTCGTTTCGATCGTTGAGCATTGCTAAAGCTTCGCGCGGATCACCAAAGCGTGCCGCGGTGGCGAACCGAGCATGCCAGGTGTTGGCGTCGTCCGGCCACGTTTCTCGCATATGATTTATCGCTTCGTTGGCCGCATCGAGTTCACCTGCGTTGGCAAGCGCGCGTACGAGTCGTGCGGTTTTGCCCGGGAAAAGCGGATCGAGCGCAACAGCGCGTTGATTGGCGGCGATGCTATCTTGGACGCGGCCAATTGCGCCCAGATCGATCGCATAGCGGTTATAGAGCTGCGCATTATCCGGCTCGACCTTGAGCCCAGCCTCAATAAGTTTCTCCCGTGGTATCCAATGCTCGATGCCGGGCAATAGAAGCGCTTGCGCGTAATAGGCATTCCCCTCGTGCGGGTCGATCGCAAGCGCGCGCCGCGCTGCGCCTTCGGCCTCGCGCCGCATCGCTTCGGCATTAGCGGGGTCGGCATCTTCGCGCGCATAGGCCAGACTGATTGCGAGGTCTGCCCACGCACCCGCAAACTGCGGCACGCGCGCGGTCACCTGACGGAGCAAAAATGCAACCTGACTTTGGTCGCCGCTGTGGAGATTGCACGCTTCCAGATAGAGGGCGGTCGCTCGCGCATCGACCGCCTCGGGGACACCACGAGTACCGAGCGCACAAACGAGAACCGCCGCTACATTGGTGCTCACTTGCTGTCTGAAACCCGCCATATCGGCAAGCGGCGCTGTATAATCATGCGACCAAAGTATAGCGTTATCGGTGCTATCGCTGACCACAACGACCGCATGCAAATCACCGCCGCCGCTCGCGACATTACCGCTTACACTGAACGCCGCCCTTCGCGAAGCGATGCGGTCGTCGGCAAATTCCAGTGCGCCGTCATGACCGAGCACGGCGCGAGATAGATCGCTCGCTAGATCTTGTGACAGGCGACGTGCAGGCAAATCGCCCGGTGTGACACGGAGAGGCTGGACAACAATAAGACGACGATGCTCCTCCGGTGCGTCCGAGCGCGAGTGGACGAGCGCGATCGATACGAGGGCGGCAAGCGATGCCGCCAGTGGGAAGGCCACCCGCCACCGGCGAGCGGCGGTGAGCGGGCTAAGTGCGGATGACGCAACCGTGATCGGCGCAATGCGTGCGCGATCGTCCTTGGTGGCCTCCACATGCGATTGGCTTTGTCGCTCGCTAACCAGCCAGCGATCAAACCCCGGCGAAATTCCGTCGAGATCAGTTGAAGTCACGGACGCAGCGGTCGCGCCCGAGCAATTCTGCGATGCGACCGCCAAACAGCTTGTATCCAGCCAGACTGAGACACGATCCGCGGCAACTAGCGGATGAGCAGTTCCCATTAGGGGGCGAAGTTCATAGAGAGTCTGACGAAGGCTCTGTCGCGCCTGCTCGTCGCCACGGTCCCCCCACAACAGGGTGATCAAGACTTTTCGTGCCTCGATATGACCGGGCTTGCGCAGCAGATAGAGGATCAGCGCCCGCGCCTTCCGCCCGCGTGGGGTGACGTCGCATCCGTCGGCGGTCATCAGCTTGAGAGCCCCGACCGTCTCGACGGTAAGAATTTTGCCCGGCGGACTTTGGAACATCTCGCGGCACGCCCCCTCGACACACCGATTTACAGCGGAATCATCGAGAGATCGACGAGTGAATCCGCCGCCCATGAATGGGGCCGCGGCGCACCATCCACGCTATCGGGCTGTCAAACGCATATCTGTCGCGCTTTTACGACGCCGAATTGTGGCACCGACGAGGCCGAAACCGCCAACCATCATCGACCAGGACGTGGGCTCGACCACCGAAGCGACATTCGCAAAGATCGGTTTGCCAAAAAGATTCCCCTGCCCATCGCTTGTCCGATCATCGAGTTCGAAATCGTGATCGAGGCCCAAACGGTCTTGAAAGGCACCGTTTGCAGCAGCAATTGGATCAGTGTAAATGGTAATGCCATGTCTGATATGAAATACGCCTCCAATCCCGGCGAATGATCCGTGCAAATACTCGATTATCGGAAAATTTCCTGAACCCAAGTCCACAGTAGTGTCACTGGTCGGCGTTCCGTAGTTAATCTGATTGAACTTCGAGAACACCGTGTTGCCGACGGTGATCGAGAGAGACGCATAGGGATCGTCGGACAGGCTAGTGGCCTTGACGCTCGTGAACTGGACCGCAGACGAGCCATAGAATTTGGCGACGGTCGCGTTGGTTGTGCTCGTGTAGTCCATCAGCTTTTTCGGATCGAACGTCGCCGAATATGAAACGCGGTCGCCCAGCGAAAATGTAGTGCCGTCGTCGCCGTCATATACATCGACCGCGCTCACAATGCCGCTATAGGTAACGTTCACATAATTTGCCTGCGCCCGCGACGCGACAAGCGTCGCAAGAAGCGCTGCGATTCCCAAACAATTACCTACCATGAAAAGCTCCTGCGAATGTTAGGACGGTGAATACCCAGCTGGACAGGTTAAGAAACCGGAGAAAACTGCATAGCGCTGTTATAAATCTAGCATCAGAAGTTAACTAATGAACGGGTATATGGTATATAGACGTCTCCGGCGGAGCGGCCACCTTGAGCTTTGTCTATAAAACCATTGTCATTAGGACTGTCGGACACGGATCGGCTTCGAAGAGCATTAGGTAAAATTTATCGATCGTGTGGAACGGTGGCGCATACCGAGACCGACCACGCCAAACCCGATTATCATCATTGCCCATGTAGCTGGCTCGGGGACCGCTGCAGTAACGGCGTTGAAGCTGTACGACGCGCCTTCGTCGCCGTCGTAGAGCCAAAGAGAGTAGGTACCCGCGCCAAGCGGCCCATTGAAGGTAGTCGCACCTGGGACCGGAAAGCCGGGTGCCGTGGCTTTGCCGATGGCAGGCAATATGTCGGTCCCGACCTGGGCCTGGGTCACGAGCGTCCAACCCAGCAGACCTGCCGCCGAAGTGAACGAGGGATTGACCGAAACATCGGCGCCCGATGCCAATCCAAGGAACATGCTATCGATCCGCGGGTCCGTTATAATCGATGTCCCCGGACCGACCACAAATTTTGTCAGACGTTCGCCGGTGGGAACGATAAACGTCACATAATCCATGTCCTGGTGCGTGCGTTCGCCATGCGGGCCAACACGAGAACCGAACGTGTCGATCACGCCGCTAATCAGATTGGTGCCGCGTGTCAGATCCCCGAGGAGCGTCGGACGATCCGGATCATCCGAGAAGTCGGCCGTCTCAGTGAAGTTCGTGGCGTGCGCGGAGGCAGTAGCCAGCAGCGCTGCAGCGATCGAGGTGATAATGGCGACGCGGAGCATAGCATTCCCCTGTAGTTGCTTGGCGCGGCTAACCGCCCACGGCGATATAGTTAACGATGTGACTGGCTTGTTGCGCGTCAAACACGGCGTCAGAGCGCTGCTGACGCATTTTTGACGGGGAAGAGCCATCGAGCGCAAAGTCCGTCCTAAGGTCGGGCCGGTGCTTGGTCGTCTTCCGACATGTCCATAGACGTTAGAACGAGCGGCAGCCGGTAAGCGCGCCGACAGCAGCAGCGAGCGGGTGTTTGCCAAAAACGTTGGTCTGGGTCGACGCGGAAAGGGGAAACGATGGGGCCGTTCACAGCCTGTCGGCGTTCCGCGCGCTTCGCAGCCTAACTGTCATATGCTCAGGTCGCAAATTCGCCCCAAGTTCCAACACATGGAAACACCCGATCTGCCGGGCGGAGCGAGCCGTAGGAAAGCTGAGCATGCTTGAATGCGGGGCGCGCTGATGCCTAGTTCGTCATTCCCAAAACATCCCTGGCTGTTTTCCAGCTTCTGACACCATAGCGGTCATTATCGAGCGGCTCGAGCTGGCCGCGCCCACTGGACATATCGCGGAGATATTGCATCCCCTGCCACACCGGGAATATGGCCCTATTGCTCGGGCTTAATGTCCTTGCGACGCCGATCACGATGCTCAGCAAACCGATCCCGCCGGCACGCCACAAGCCAAACTTATGCCCCGTCAAACTTGTCATGATGTCCGCAAGTTCGCGCGGGCTCACGGTGGTGCCAGCGATCCGCAGGATCCGCGGCGTTGTCTCGTCCAGTGTCGCCGCGGCAACATAATCCGCAACATCGTTCTTCGCGGTGAAGTCGAGCTTCTGGTCTGCAGTCCCCCAGTAAAGAATCTTGCGTTGTTTGTGGAGCACGATCGGCGCTTGCCCGGTCAGCAGGTCGGCGAACGCGCCGTTGAGAACCGAGGTTGCGCTAATCGGCCGCGTATCGATCTGCGCCATGAACCGACGGCGCAGATCGAGGTTACGATTGCCGCCCGGCTTGGTCTTCGTGAAGTCGAGCGAATAATCGGACGGAATGAAGCGCGGGACGCCCGTCGCTACCGCCGCGTCGAGCAGGTTTCCTTGCGTCTCGATCATCACCGGCTCCAGCCCGTTTAGCGCGGAGACGATACAAGACGCGCCCTCGCAGGCGCGGCGCAACGCTGCGGCATCGTTATAATCGACCACTACGAGGTCCGCGCCCGTCGCCTGCAAGTCAGCCCGCGCTTTTGCCGGCGTCTCGGACCGGATCAGCACACGGAAGGCCATATGTCGCCGGCCCATGGCGACGGCGATGCGCTTACCGAGGTCGCCCGTGGCGCCAGCAAGAACGATCGGTCCAATAGAGCTCATGCGCGCATCTCCCGAAAACCAGTCCTAATCTCGTCGACGAACAGCGCCGGTTGTTCAAGCGCCGCGAAATGGCCGCCACGATCGAGTTCGTTGAAGTGCACCAGATTGGCGAACCGCGTCTCTGCCCAGCGCCGCGACAGCCGAACGAGTTCCTTGGGGAACATGCTGATCGCCGCACGTGTCCGTATTGGCGCGGAAGGCGGATTGGCTATAGACGACTGACCTTCCCAGTAGAGGCGCGCGGACGACGCGCCCGCGTCGGGCAGCCAATACAGCATGATGTCGTCCAGAATCTCGTCGTACGTAAACGCCTTTTCGGCATTCCCGTCACTGTCCGAGACGTCCTGCAGCATGGCGTAGATCCACGCCGCCTGCCCGATGGGCGAATCCGCGAGCGCGTAGCCGATCGTCTGGGGCCGCGTACCCTGCAGCTGCGCATAGCCCGACAGCACGTTCTGATAATAGGCCATGCTATCGAGCATGGCCTGCTCCGCCGGTGTGGCACCGGCCGTTTCGTCCGGGGTGGGTTGGTACATTACGAAGTTGAGGTGGATGCCAACGCAGCCTTGCGGTGCCTTGTAGCCAATCGCGGTCGTCACCGCCGCGCCCCAGTCGCCACCCTGCGCCACCCAACGATCATAGCCTAGCCGATCCATCAAAGTCGCCCAGGCATCGGCGATCCGCGGAATGCCCCAGCCCGGCTCGGCTGGCTTATCCGAAAAGCCAAATCCGGGGAGCGTCGGGATCACAAGGTGAAACGCATCCTTGGGATCGCCGTCGTAAGCCGCCGGATCCGTAAGCGGTCCGATCACCTTGTGAAACTCGAGCACCGACCCCGGCCATCCATGCGTCATGATCAGCGGTAATGCGCCGGGCTCGGGCGAACGAATGTGCAGGAAATGAAGGCCAAGCCCGTCGATCACAGTGCGATGCTGGCCAAGGCCATTGAGCATTCGTTCGCAGCGCCGCCAGTCATAGTCGTTGCGCCAATAATCGATGAGCGCCCGGAGCTTCTCGAGGTTCGGGCCCTGCCGCGTGTCGGTGACGGTTTCGCGATCAGGCCAGCGCGTGGCGTCCAGTCGCCGGCGCAGGTCGCTGAGTTGGTCCTCGGGTACCGACAAATGAAACGGTTCGACGGCAACGGACATAAACTTATCTCCAAGCTGAGCAGCATCTCATCGCGCTGCGTTTCATCGATCTAGTGGACTGATTCTAACGTTTGGTGCCCGCGTCTGACGGCGGCGATGATTTCGTTTGGATCGGCGCGCCAGACGAAGGGACGCGGTTCCTGATTGTGCTCCTTGATGAAGCGGTTGATGGCGGCCTGGAGGTCGACGACGGAGCAGAAGACGCCATTCTTCAGGCGCCGGCGGGTCAGCTTGGCAAAGAAGCCCTCTACGGCGTTGAGCCACGAACACGACGTCGGCACGAAGTGGAACGTCCAGCGCGGATGCCGGCCGAGCCAGGCGCGGACCTTGGGCTGTTTGTGTGTGGCGTAATTGTCGAGGATGACGTGGACGGCCTTGTCGGCGGGCAACTCGGCCTCGACGGCGTTCAGGAAGCGGATGAACTCCTGGTGCCGATGGCGCTGCATGTTGCGCCCGATCACCGAGCCGTCGAGCACGTTCAGCGCCGCGAACAAGGTCGTCGTCCCGTTGCGCTTGTAGTCGTGGGTCATGGTCGCACCGCGGCCGCGCTTGAGCGGCAGCCCCGGCTGGGTACGGTCGAGCGCCTGGATCTGGCTCTTCTCGTCCACCGACAGCACGATCGCGTGTGCCGGCGGCGAGACATAGAGGCCGACCACGTCGTGCAGCTTCTCGGCAAACGCCTTGTCGTTGGACAGCTTGAAGCTCCGCCAGCGGTGCGGTGCCAGGCCATGGTCGTGCCAGATCTTCACAACCGAGGACGCAGCGATGCCGACCGCCTTGGCCATCGCACGGACCGTCCAGTGCGTCGCTTCATGGTCGGGGCGTTCAAGGGTCAGGGCCACGATCCTGTCGACGAGCCCCGCCTCGAGCGGAGCGATGCCCGGCGGGCGGGTCTTGTCGCGCAGCAAACCATCGACACCTTGGGCCATGAAGCGTTCCTGCCAGCGCCACACGCAGGTCTTCGACTTGCCGGCCGCCGCCATGATCGCGAGCGTTCCCAGCCCTTGATCCGTGAGCAGAATGATCCGTGCACGCCAGACATGCTTCTGCGGCGAACCCCGCGCCGAGACAATCGCTTCAAGCCGAGCCCTGTCTGAGGCCGTGACCTCGATCCTGATACCAGTGCGCATCCAACAACGTCGCACGTCCGACCGGCGCCGGGAATCCCCAACAGGACTCGTCCGTCTCGTTCAATCCACTAGCGCGTTCCAGCGCTCCGGATTAGACCGTCAAACTGCGATAGGGTGTTGCGAAACGGGAACGCGATGGAACTGAACGATCTCCGCGCGTTTGCGCGTACCGCCGATATCGGCAGCGTTTCCGGTGCGGCACGGTCGCTTGGTCTGCCGAAGTCGACCGTCAGCCGAGCGCTGACGCGGCTTGAGGCCGACATCGGCGCCTTACTAATTGATCGCTCGACCCGGCATCTGCGACTGACCGATGCAGGAATGCTCTTTCATCCCTACGCCACGCGGATCCTCGCCGACGTCGACGAGGCGGGAACCGCGCTCGACAACTTCACCGGTATTCCCCGCGGAACGCTACGGATCAGCGCACCGTTCACCTTCGTGGTCGCACTCGTCGCGCCGATGCTGCCGGACTTTCTTGCGCGCTATCCCGAAATCCGGGTCATCCTCGATGTCGAGAATCGCATCATCGACATGCCAGTCGAACCGGCAGATCTTGTGATCCGCGTCGGCACCCTCCCCGACAGCGACCTCATCGCCCGGCATCTGCTGGCCACCGAGGCGTGGACCTGCGCCAGTCCCGGCTATCTTGCGGCATATGGGATACCGGCGAGCGTCGCCGACCTTCGTCGACACACGATGATCGGTTACGCCGATCGCCAAGAAACCTGGTCGTATCGCCGATCGTCAGGCGACGTCGAACACTTCAAATTTAGCGCCGCGCATGCCGTGTCCGACTCGATTGCCCTCGAAGCAATGTTGATCGCCGGCGGCGGTATCGGCCGGCTGCCGGACTTCATCGCGCGGCGGGCGGTCGCCACGGGCGATCTGATGCGGCTGTTCCCCGAGACTACCGGAGACACGTTGGAGGTGAACGCACTCTACACGAGCCATCGCAGCCTTTCCGCGAAGGTCCGGGCTTTCATCGATGCTTTGATCGGGCATCTGTCGGGCGGTCAAGGGTAAGACGAGTCCTCGTGCTTGTCCTTCTTGCCAGAATCCTCATCGAGCTTCGGCGCCGCGAGCCGCCCATCATCTTTCCGGAGCAACAACGTCGAACGCAGACATGGGCCTGCTTACAGGAATACTCGCTTCAGATCGACGATCTGCCACCCCGCCTTGAGCCTGCAGCGTCGCATCAATCTCCATGTCAACCTTGCGGCCGCGACCGTTGCGTTGGACGTTGTTCGGCGACGTGGCCAATGGCCACGACGTATGGGATCTTCATTCGCGGCAATTTGTAAGCTTGCGATCGGCAGCGTATTTGCCCAATAGCAGCATGCGGTCGCTGCGAGAGTAGTGCGCAATTCGTCGTTGGACAACTTGTCGATTTTGAACGCTGTGAATTCGTTCCAGAAATGGACCGCATCTGGGAACCAGTCAACAACGGCTGGCTCGCTTACGCCTCGACGATACCGAATGACTTGCCTCGACTAAGGTCGAGTGTCATAGTTGTTGCGGGAAGCAGGGGGCGACTCGGATGGCACGGAAAGCTGGATCGAAGACCGGAAATTCGCCTGGATCCGCCGTCCGTCCCAGGAAGCCTCCCAAATCTTCTCCGACCTCGGGCGGGACCGTCGTTGCTTGGGAAGACGATCCAGGATCGGGTGTGCTCGGCCCACGGCCCGTGCCCGACATCGCACATACGCCATTAGCCTTTCGCTTCCCAAAACCCGCGCCCCCAGCAGCGACCTACGCGCAGAATACCAAGGAGTTTCGCTATTGGACAGCGGCGGAAGCCCTCAGGCGAGGAGCGGACTTCTGGGCGGTAGTCGTTCCCCTGACGGCGTGGGAATTGGGCAAGACACTTCCAGTTCTGCTCGACGAGGGCCAAGACCTGAACGCCTATTACGATCGCAAGGCTCTGAACTTCTTTCATGGGCCTTCGCCGTCCGGCACCGTCTACAGCGGCGAAAGTCCCGACGTGATCTGTCACGAGATGGGCCACGCCATCCTCGACTCGTTCAAGCCGCAGTTGTGGGGTGCCGCGAGCCAGGAGGTCGCGGCCTTCCACGAATCCTTCGGCGACATGAGCGCGATACTGTCCGCCCTCCAGCTTCAGTCTCTGCGCTCGGACATTTTATCGACCACCGGCGGCAAGCTTGCGCAGGCATCCAGACTTTCGCGGCTTGCTGAACAGCTAGCCCGTCTTATTCATGAGCCTTTCCGCTGCGGCTTTTCTGCCTCGGTTTTGCGGCTTGGCGATGGACGCGGGACGCAGTTTTCTGCGGCGCGGGGAACAGCGCGATTTCGGTATGCTGGCAGGTTTGCGGGGCTGGGTTTGATCGGCGGCACGGCCGCATCGGCTATGGGCTTGCGGCGCGCAAGCTGAGGGCGACATGGCGGAACAGCGCCGCATCGGGACAGGCGCTGGCGAGCGCGATGCGGATCCGGGTGGCGGTCTCGATGACGCGGGCCGCGACCTTGATCAGCCGCAGGCGGATGGTCGCGAACTCAGCGGCCCTGAGCGCAGTGGTTTTCGGCAGCGCCTGGCGTAGGCGCCACATCAACCAGTAGGCGGCGGTGTGCAGGAACAGCCGCATCTGGTTGGCATTGGCGGAGCGACACGAGGTGCGATCGCTCTTCAACTGGGTCTTGTGGAGCTTGATCAGGTTCTCGGCCTGGCCGCGGGCGCAATAGAGCGTGTCGTAGATATGCTGGGCGCTGCCACCCTTGAGCGAGGTGACGACGAAGCGGATGTCGAGCCCCATCGTGGTGGCCTCGATGCGCGCGACAACCCGCCTGCCAGTGTCGCCCCAGCTCCTGGCCGCATAGCTGGTCTCGGCATAGCGGCGCAGCACCGGTAGCGCGCGGGTGGCACGGTCGACGCAGACCGCATCGGCGGCGGCGGCAATGACGGGATCGGCGTGCAGCGTCCGGTTGCCGGGGAGCCCGAAGACATAATCGACCGCGTTGGCCTCGCACCACGCCATGACATCGGGCCGGCCATAATGACCGTCGCCGCGCAGCGTGATCCGTGTGTCGGGCCAGTGGCCCTTGATACGCCGGATCAGTCGGCGGACATGGCCGGCGATCTCGGCCCCTGAGGGGGTCTTGCCGGTGCGCAACAGCATCGCCACCGGCCGCCCGGTGGCGGTGTCGTAGACATGGAGCGGCAGGAAGCAGCGTTCGCCATAATGGCCGTTCCAGAACGACAGCTGCTGGCCGCCGTGGACGACATCGACCGTCTCGTCGATGTCGAGCGTCACCGTCGCCGGCGGAGCGGGATAGCTGGCGCAGTAGATATCGACCATGACGTCCATCATCCGCACCAGCTCGCGGGTTGTCGGGGCGTTCTCCCAGCGGCTCATCGTCGGCTGGCTGGCCAGGCCGACAGCGCCGCCGGGCAACTTGCCCGCCGCCAGCTTGAAGCCGGGATCGTGGCGCAGATCATCGAGATCGTCGGCATCCTCATAGCCGCAGGCGATCGCCAGTATCCGCGCTCGCAGGATGTCGGCCAGACCATGGACAACACGGCTTTGGTCGCGGGGGTCGGCGATGCAACCGGCCAGGCGGCCGGCAATGTCCATCGCGCGCTCCGCCTGCGCCAGCAGCGGCACACCGCCGTTCGATGTCAGCCGCCCGCCATCGAACGCCGCCGTCACTTTCTTGCGGCAAATGGCTGGGAATCCGAAACCGGCAACGCTATCCTCAGCCATGGCGGGCGTGGCACTTTCTGTCCGGGGTCAGAGGGTCGTCTAGACAACCATTCTCTACACCAAATCAGCAGGTTAAGCCACGCTCGCCAACCTGGAGCGCCCAGTCCGGTGAATAAGACGGGCTAGGTGCTGCGATCCGGGCACAGATGCCCGATGCCGTCGAAGTCGACTGTCTGCGCAATGCGGCGAACTCCTTTACTTACAGGGTCCCCTCCAGCCTGCCGAGTTCCGGTCCTGCCTCGCAGCTCTCTTCCGAACCACACTCGTTCTCCCGCGTATTTACCGGTGCCTTCTTTGAAATCCTGGGCGCCATGCTGCAAATCAAGGCTGGCGCTTCTCCGCCGACGGAAGCGATGCTGTTGGCCGTCTCCAACGAAATGGGCTCGATCCTCGCGATCGCAATAAAGGCCGCTTCCGTGGTATCGGACTGGTACGCGCAGGTGGCGGCGCAAATGGTCCTGGCCTCAAAAAGCGCCGACGAAAATTACCCATCTGCTCTCAAGGCAGTGTTCGTCCGGCGCCAAATCCTGTCGCTCCATTCGTCGACCACATTAAGTCTCGTCGCGAGCGCGCCAGCGGCGATGGCGGAAAGCATGGCCGCTGTGCCGGGCACCTTGCCGCAGATTGCACTTAAAGCCGAGCATTATGGGCTGGAAGGCCTCTTGTTTGTCGATGCTCCCGGCCAGCACAGGGCCTTCATCGCCGCAGCGGCTTCAAATAACGCGCAACCGATCGCGGCTCCGACGGGCGCGGACGCCGCGCAGCATTTCGTCGACGACCTGTTTACGCGTGGTCGCGTGGAGTACAGGCCAACGGTGCATACTGTGCTCGATCATCAGAAGCGACTGAAGACGCACCGCGTCGTCAGTTCGGGTGGCAACCACCGCCTAGAACGTATCCTCTTCGATTGCGGACTGTGTGACCACTGATCAGCGTCGTCTGCCTCCCGGTCACCCTTTGGGATCCGGCGATGTCATCGTCCCTGACGACGATGAAAAGCGAGCCTTCGTCTTGGCGCAGGTTCGAAACGGCAGTGCGGTTCTTCCCCCGGATAACGGCAAGTTGCCTGCCGGCGCCACGCATGTGATTGTCGGCACCATGGCTGATGGCTCACCTGTGCTCCAGCGCGCGCGCTTTAGCGCATACTAAGCGCGTTACCGGCAACGTTGCCGGACGTCGTTCAGGACGAGGCGGATTGCCGCCTGGCAGCTATAGCGCCAACGGCTGCGGAAAGCAGACCTTCAATTCAAACCGTCTGTCGTTGGCGGTTCTCCACGATATCTTCAAACGGCGAACAGTAAATCGTGCGGGTGCTGCGTCGGTGCCGGGAAGATACCACACATCTAGATCCACTCGATTGTAAAGTATTCCGACACCTTTAGAGCTGATCCCAGTCGATGAGTGTCGACATGGGATACCCGAATTGCTGTAATCTGTTGAAATCATGGACTTGTCGAGCATTGATGGTCGCGTGGGTTTTTGGCACAAAAATTGCATATTGGTTAACGTCTCTCGAGCAAATAGTGGGGTCTACGATGGTCGACGTTCTGAAGATTGCGATCGCCGCCACGATCGCAGCCGTTGCCGTTCAAGCAAATGCTACCTCGGTTGCCCTCGGTGCCGGAAGCCAGAGCCTGACTCTCTATGGACAAGGTCCGGTCGCTCCCGGCATCGGAAGCTTCAAGGTCGGGCAAGGATCAAGCAGCTACGATGGAACGACGTCAACGTTCACCTTCTCGGGCGCAATCAGTGGCGGCGACCCCGGCTTTAACAGCGGTACGTATTCTTTCGTCACGAGCTATGCCGGACCAGACACGACCGAGGGTGGCCCAGCCGCTCCGCGCGCACAGTCAAATCCGGCCAACACCAATCAGTTTTATTATACCTTTCTTGATCCCACGACGACGATTACGCTCTTCCTTGATACGCCCGGCCAAAAATACGCTATCCCGCTGGTTGCCGGTGGTAACTTCGTAGCTGGCACGGGCTTCGATTTTCAATTCACCACAACCAGCTGCACCGGTGTCGCAGTTTGCGGCCAGAACAATGTGGGCCTGACGCCACGTGCCACGATCGCCGGACCGGTGACAATCGGTGCGTCGTTCACCATCGCGACCGTGGCGCCAGGAGTGCCTGAACCGGCATCATGGGCGCTGATGGTTCTCGGCTTTGGCCTTGTCGGTGTTTCTGCGCGCTACCGGAATAAGGTCGTTGTGACCTAAATACGTGCCGAATATGAGGATGTCCGGCACCTATCAGCGTGGGACGACGTGTGCCCGCCATGAATTGGTGGGCGCCAGACCAACAAGCTTGTGGAGACGTCTGCAGCCTGGCCGCTTTACGGTGGCGAATACAGCAAAGCTGCCATTCGCCGGCGGATAAGGCTGCCGACAGCTCCCTCCCATAGCTAGCCGTGTCGGGCAGACGGCCGCTTGCTAAAGCGGTCGCTTGGTCAACTTGCTCTTTGGCTCCGTATAGGAAACCAGGATTTGGAGGGTAGCTTTTCGCAAAAAGCTGCGTTGCCCGATTAGGTCATAGAGAAGCTAGCGCAGCCTAACTGTTCGAACTGGATTTAGGGACAGATATGCTGTGGTTTGCCATCGCGATGAGTAATTCTATCGCGTCGGTAAGCGCTGTCGCACCTTCGCGAATCACGATTATCGGGCACGCTGTTGATAAGACGCCGCCAGACGTCGCCATCCTCAGCTTTACCGTCCGCGGGGACGGCCAACATCGGACGCAGGAGCGCGAGATCTAGTCCGGAAGCAGGTCGCCACTAATTTAGCGATGGCAAATCAGCTTGGCGTTGCCGACGATGCGGCGACAGGCGAGCTGACGCATCACGAGGTGCGGGACGCCACCTGCAAGAGCGACGATACCCCCCAGATGTCATTCGGGGGCGCCGTTATGGGTTTTATCGCCGAATTACCAGTGATGCTGCGCGTCGTAGCTGTGGATACTGCCGGCACGGTCGTAGAAATCGCCGCCCGAGCAGGTGCGATCGACGTTGCAGTAAAAAACCTCGGCTCACAGGATCTCCATGCAGCCCTTCGACGTGCGGAAGCAGCGGCTATCGCCGACGCACGGGACCATGCCCCAGAGCGCATTACGGCGTTGGGGCCGATCGCCGTCTGGCAGCTTTCGGGCGACTAATCGCCGTAAGCGGACCTTCGTTATACAGGGCTAGAACGCCGCGACGGCTCGGAAGCTCAAATCGGTCATGGCGGCACATCGGGCCGCCACCGGTCGTTAGGTAGGACCGAGCAATGACCGACATCGCACGCAAGACCTGTCTTTCCAGCGGCATATTGTGCACGGTGAATTACGATACTAAAATCAAGAACGCTTACGACTGGCTGGTGCCACCAGTGTCGAACGCTTCGTCACCCGCTCAATCGCCACAAGGTCGTTAGGGATGCGTGCTGCAGCTATAATCCCACTTATATTTTTGATTGTTCAAACTGCTGACGTCGATGCCAGTCCGATAACGCATAGCTCTGCATTGCCCTTTCCGACGGATCAGAAGCCAAGGTCTTCTGGACCTACTGCAGGTTGACGACGCTGCGATGACCC